>CACWXP010000014.1 GCA_902764875.1 uncultured Eubacteriales bacterium | reverse complement strand
GGCTATCGCTTTGATTCTGATTTCGTTTCCGGAGCGGAACATCATCTTTATCCGGAAGACGGACAACGACGTGAGCGAGATGATGGGCATGGTGGTGAAGATCCTGCGGTCGGACATTATGCGGGATATCGTTACGGTGAAATACGGAACGGATCTTCGCATCGAGTCGGAGGGAATGGATCACCTTTCCACGAACCTGTGGCAGTCGCCGATGGGGGCCCAGCAGCTGCTGGGCCTTGGGATCCGGACGAGCATTACAGGCAAACATGCTTACTACGTGATCACGGACGACATCTGCAACCTTAGTGACCGGATTTCCCGGGCCGAACGGGAGCGGACGAAGCTTCAGTACGACGAGCTGCAGAACATCCGGAACCGGGGCGGAAGGATCATCAACCTGGGGACGCCCTGGCACAAGGACGACGTTTTCAGCAAGATGCCGAACATCCGCCGGTACGACTGTTACCAGACGGGACTGATTTCCACCGAAAAGCTGGACGAGATCCGGCAGTCGATGTCGCCTTCACTGTTCGCGGCGAACTATGAGCTGAAGCACATTGCTTCGGAAGAAGCTTTCTTCGATACACCGCCGGTTTTCACAGACGATCCGGAGACCCTTCGGAACGGTATTTCCCACATCGACGCGGCCTACGGCGGGAGCGACTTTACGGCCTTCACCTGCGCGAAGCGGACGGGGGACAAGATCTACATGTACGGGCGGATCTGGCACAAGCACGTGGAGAAGGTGCTGGATGAATGTCTGGCGGAAGCGGAGCGGCTGAAATGCTGGCCGCTTCATTGTGAAGAGAACGGCGACAAGGGGTTCCTTTACAAGGAAATCCGCCGGCGGGGAAAATGGGCCAAAGGTTATTCGGAGAACCAGAACAAGGTGATCAAGATCTCCACGTATCTGCGGAAATGGTGGCCGAACATCATTTTCCTCCGGGGGACGGATCCGGAATACATCGACCAGATTATGGACTACACCGAGCAGGCGGAGCACGACGACGCACCGGACAGCGCGGCGTGCTGCTGCCGGTACTGGGATCCGAGGTGGTATATGTGAAGAAGAAGACCCGGCACATTGACCCGGCGGAGCAGGTGGCCATTCTGCACGGCCTGGGCGGAAAAGCGACGGACGGTTATTCCAACGCCGCGGCGTTCCTGGGGGAGTATTCCCCGCTGATAGCTTCGGGCACGTTCCTGCGCTCCGGGCTGACGGCGAATACGCAGCTGCTGACGACGACTTACCGCGAATGCTGGCTGGCGACAAGGATCATCGACACACCGGCGGAAGACATGACGCGCAGCTGGTATACGCTGACCGGGAAGTTTGATCCGGACGACCTGGCGGATCTCCGGCGGCTGGAAGCCAGGCACAGCGTGAAACGGGAGCTTACCGACGCGATCCGGTGGGCAAGGCTCTACGGCGGGTCTTTGGCCCTGATGGTGATCGACGGGGAAGGCGACCGGCTGGACGAGCCGCTGGACCTGGAACTGCTTCCGCCGGAATGCTTTCGGGGGCTGCTGGTACTGGATCAGTCGATGGGCATTTCACCGTCCATTGAACTGGAAACAAATCTGAACGATCCGGATTACGGGTTGCCGATGTATTTTACGATCAACGTGGACGACGGGGAAAACGGCACGCTGACGATTCATCATTCCAGGTTGCTGCGGTTTACCGGACGGCCGCTGCCGCGCAACGAGGCGATCTCCGAAAACTACTGGGGCGCGTCGGAGCTGGAGCACATCTGGGACGAACTGCAGAAGCGGTCGGCAACTTCGGCCAATATTGCGCAGCTTGTATTCCAGGCGAACATCACGACGCTGAAGATGAGCGACTTCGGAGATTCGGTGGCCATGGGGACGGACGACGCGCGGAAGAACCTGCGGAATCTGATTTCCGAAGAGAACCGGTTCCGGACGTCCTTCGGGATCCAGCTGTTGAACAAGGACGATTCCTATGAGAATCACAGCTATTCCTTCGCGGGGCTCAACGACATTTATGAGTCCTTTATGATGGATATTTCCGGCGCGGCGGAGATTCCGGCTTCGAAACTGTTCGGGCGGTCGCCGCAGGGTTTCCAGAGTACCGGCGAAGCGGAGATGCGGAATTACTATGAGATGATCGCGGGGCTGCAGGAGCGGGATCTGCGGCCGGCGCTGGAGCGGCTGCTGCCGGTGATGGCGATTTCCTGTTTCGGGTACCTGCCGGAGAATCTCGATTTCGTGTTCAATCCGCTGGCGACGGTGACGGCGGAGCAGGCGGAGGAGCTGGCGGGGAAGCTTTCCGACCGCGTGGAAAAGCTGTATTCGGCGGGACTGCTTACGTATGAGGAAGCACGGTCGGAACTGAAGACCGTCGGGGAGAAGTATGCGGCGTACAGCGGGATTGATCCGGATGCTTCATCAGGTCATACATCATGATCCCCGCGGCCACGGCCGCATTCAGGGATTCGGCGCCGCCGCGCATGGGAAGACGGAAGCGGTGGGTGGCTTCGGCCTTTACGGGAGCGGAGATGCCGTTGCCCTCATTGCCGACGATCAGTACGAAGGGCGCGGGGATTTCTTCGCGGCTGTAGAAGGGCTCTCCGTCGAGCTGGGAAGAGAGAACGGAGAAACCGCGGGAACGGAGCGTTCTCAGGTCGGCGGAAAGATCTTCCGGAAAGGCGAAGGACAGACGGAAAATGCTGCCCATGGTTGAACGGAGTACTTTCGAAGAAAAAAGATCGGCACACTCCGGGCCCAGGAGGACACCGTCAAAACCGGCGGCATCCGCGGTGCGGATGATCGTTCCGACATTGCCGGGATCCTGCACGGCGTCGAGGGCGACAAAGCGGGAACCGGAAAGGGGGCGGATGCGGCGGGAAAGCACGGCGGCAACGCCCTGGGGCGTTTTCGTTTCCGAAACGGCGGCGAAAACCCGGTCAGAGAGGACGAAGACGGGGACGCCGGCCGGCAGAGCGAAGGCAGGTTCAACCCCCTCCCGCAGGAGAATCGCCCGGAGCGCGAAATCAGAGTCCAGGGCTTCGCGGACCATCCGCAGACCTTCCACCAGAAAGGCCTGCTGTTCTTCGCGGCCTTTATGGGTCTGGAGGGCGCGCCAGGCGAGGACTTTCGGGTTCTTAGGCGAGGTTATGGTTTCCATGATTTCTTGGAGCTCCTTTTTTACTTGATTGTTCGGCTTCAGAAAACTTTTTTGGGAAATCCGGAGCCAACGAATGGAGCCACCTGCTCCTTCACCTATAGGTCCTGATTCAAAATGAACCGAAAAGAACCGTCCCTATAGGTTCAGGTCGAGGATATTGCCGAGCCAGGCGGCCAGGGAATCGTAGGGTCGGGGGGAGGTTCCCTCCGACAGATCGGTGCGGCCCGCGGGGAAGGACTGGTCAATGGAAGCGGCGAGGAGGGCACGACCGCGATCCGAGAAGGGGTAGGCGGGGATGCCGGTGAAGAAACCGGGGAAAAGCAGCTCCGCGGAAGCGGGGAAGGCGGAACGGAAGCGGAGCAGAAACTCCGGCAGAAGATCCGCGGGCCGCACGGCGATGGACGCCGGCACGGCAGAGGCAGGAGGCAAAGCGGCGGAAACTTCATTCAAAAGAGAGAGGCCGACGGGGATTTCCATCTTCTTTTCGGCAGAGAAAAGGAGAGACAGGGAAGCGACCCGACGATTGCGGAACATGGTGAGAAAATGCCAGAGGGCATTGCGGAGGGGCGGGGGCAGGGACTCCAGAATCGACGCGCCGCGGCCGGACAGGCAGAGGGACATGCGATCGGGAAGGAAATCGTTGCGGGAGGGATCGGCGGCGATCTGGAGCAGAACGAGGCCTGAAAGCATCAGCAGGAAAGCGAGATGCAGCAGGATGAGCGCCCCGGAACGGGAGGCCCAGCCGCCGGAGGCCAGCTGGCACGCGAGGGATACAAGGAGGGGAAGATAATCCGCAACAAAGAAATCCAGCGCGACGCGGGCACGGCGCAGGGCCACGGGGTCGGTTCGGGCATCGGAAAGGGCCCGGGAAAGCAGGGAGAGATCCCGGAGAAAGCGTTCATCCGGACAGAAACCGAAATCACGGGCGAGAAGCTCCGGATCCCGCAGGAGGGCGGGCAGGAGCATATAATGGACGCCCAGGGGGAGCTGGCAGGTTCGGACAGCCTGCTCCCGGCCGCGGAGGAAAAGGGAGATATCCGCCGTGCAGGAGCCGAGATCCAGCACCATAAAGCCTCCGCGGGTATCCTCCGCGGCACAGAAGCGGAAATAAGCCCCGAGGGCCGCAGAATCGGAAGCAAAGGAGACGGGCGGAACGGGAGGATCGCCGACAGAGAGAGGATAACCGCTTTCCCGGAGAACCGCGTCGGAAAGGGAGAGGAAGAGATTCATGAGGGATTCGCGGCCGTCCTTCGCCATTTCATCCGGAAGGGAGAACCGCCAGGAGAGGGCGGAAGCACCTTCAAAGCGGGCCTGGAGCGCGGCCATGAGAAGCACCTGATGAAGACAGAGGAAGCCGGAGCGGCCTTTTTCCTCCTCCCAGCGGAGGGAGGTATAAATCGCGTCGGAGGGCGTTGAAAGCAGATCCTCGAGATCCGCGGACATGAGGACGATGCCGTCGGCAAAGGGAACCGGCGAGGCGCCGGGTACATTCCGGAAAAGTCGGGATACCGTCGGCAGCAGGGCTGACACCGGCACGGCCGGAAGGAACTCCCGCCGGAGCAGATCACGGGAAGCGGCGGGATTGTTCAGCAGTGTGCGCACCATGACGGGACCGTGCATGGGACGGCGGGCAGCGCCGGAAGAAAATATGACCGACGTTCCGGAAGAGCCGAAGTCCACGCAGACCCGCACGGGATCCGAAGGCGCGATGAGCGGCGGGGGCAGGACATTGGGCAGGAAGCCGGCGGTTTTTCCATCCGCAAGGAGGGAGACGGCGGCCGGATAGGATTCCAGGGCCGCGACGCAGCGGCTTTCGGAGGTTTCGGAAAGACCGGTCCAGGCACCGTTTACCGAGAGGGCGGAGGCGGACCAGGAAGACGAAAGATGGGCATAGAGATAATAGGCGTGCCAGTCTTCGGGCCGGAAGGGTACGGAGGGCCAAAGGGCCAGCGTCGGGATATCGTGGGCATAGAGATGGAAAACTTCTTCAGCGGCGTAAACCCGGACAAGATGCACGGGGAAGGCGCCGTCGAGGGTCAGGGTGACGCGGAAGGAATCCGAAACATCACGCGCAAAGCCGGAGGTTTCCTCGCGAAAACGCTCGAAGGACAGCAGACCGGCCTTCAGCAGGGTGCGCCCCTCGGGCAGGAGGCACAGGGCTTCGCCAAAGGCAGGAGAGAGGGGCGGCAGCACCGCGTCCGGAACGATTTCGGCCCCTTCGGGAGCTTCCTGACAAGGGAGAACGGTGCACATTTCGGAGAGGAGGGAATCCCCGATGATTTCACGCCCGCGGGCGGGGAAAACCGTGAGACATTCGGAGAAGGGATGCAGGGCGGCGGCGGAAAGCGCGGAACCCAGGCTTTCATGCAGAACAGTATGGACCGAGGGGGATTTTTCATCCCAGGGCCAGAGGAAGACAGGCTCCTTTCCCTCCAGGGGCCGGGAGGCATCCTTCAGCAGCGAAGAGACCGCCTTCAGCGGGAGGGGCAGGGCAGCGGGGAACCGCTCCGGCAGGGAGCCGAGGTTTTTCAGCAGGGCATCGCGGAAATCATCGGAGGACTCCGAAAGGACGTCGCACTCCGCCCGGAGCCGGGAGAGGGCAAAATCCTCGCCGGGAGAGAGGGGGGACGAAAGCAGAAGACGGGAATCCTCCCGGGCGAAGGGAACACCGCGATAGAACCAGAGAACGTCTTCCGGGATGTCCGAACAGGAGGAGGCCGGGAAAGACTCACGTCCCAGGAGGCAGGCGGCCACCGGATCGGAGGAAAGAACACGCTCGAAGAAACAGGTTTCCTTCGCCAGATACGGTTCGTAGGCAGAAAGGGCGGAGAGACCGAAGACGGCCCGGAGACGGGTTTCCAGAGAGGGATCTGCGGGGGGCTCGTCGTCGTCCGCGGATGAGGTCAGGTCTTTCAGGAAGCCTTCGATGAGGCTTTGGAGAGGGTTCAGGGGATCGGCTTCAGGGGTCAGGGAATTCGGGTCGTCGCTTTGCTCCTCCGGGCTATTGAGTTTGGTTTCGGGGTCGTCGTTTTGCTCGTTCGGGTTCAGTTCCTTTCGGAGCACAGTCAGGCGCTCCGTCAGGAGCTTGCGGTCGCTTTCGCCGAGATACGGGGTCGGGTCCTTGAAAGCATCGGTCTCCGGGTCATACCAGGAGGCGAAGGCGGGCACCAGATCCCTGTGGGCAGCGACACGCCGGGCCGGCAGGAAAAGCCGGCCGGGAAGCACCAGGGCGAAGGGCAGGGAGAGATCTTCCTTTTCAAGAGAAAGAATATAAGCCTTTTCAGCCCGGCGGGAAGAAAGCCAGCAGGCCATTGCCGGTGAATCGGCGGGAAGGCAGCAGACGGAGGAAAGGGACGCCTCGGCGGATAGGCGCCGGCGATAGGGGCGGAGAAGGAGCAGGGCCAGCAGGCCGCGCTGCTCCGCGGTTTCCCGGCCGGTCAGGGCCGGAACGGGAAGGCGGGAAAGCACATCCCCGACAGAGCGCAGGGGCTCGTCCGCAATCAGATCCGGCAGGAGGGGAACGGCGGGCATCAGGGACGACGGCAGGAAACGCACGGCGGCCAGCTCTTCCAGGCAGACACTGAAGGCACGGGCAAAAAGGAAGGGCACCGGGCGAAGGGCGCCGACGGATGCGTTTTCGGAGCCGCAGGCAGCCGCCAGTGCTTTGGCACGGACCTTGGGATCCGGCTCGGTGAGATTCGAGAAGAGGGGCGGTATTTTCAGGCCGGTTTCTTCACCGGAGGCGGCCAGCAGCGATTCCAGCGCGCGGCAGGCTTCCGGCGAGAGCACGGAGAAGGCGTACGGATCCCCGGGAGCGGAAGCGCCGGAGGGCGGAAGGGAAAGCGCCGCCTGGACCGAGGAGGAATGGAGATCCTCGCGGCAGCGGGCGACGGCCGCCTCCAGCAGGCGGACCCGGCGCTCCCGCCGGAGAATGGACAGATTGTCCAGGCCGTCCCGCGGGGCGGCGGCATCCTCCCGGGCCTTTACCAGGGCATCGCGGCAGCGGAAATAGCAGTCCAGGCGCACCTGGAGGGCGCGGTAACCGCCGAGGGAGGAGAGCGTCCCCTCCAGGGCGGCGGACTCGGACTCCAGCTGGGCCTTCATCTCCTGCAGGCGGCGGACGAGCTGCTCCTCTTCCGTATCCGCCATGGAAACGCGGTGGACGGGGCGAACGGAATCCAGACCGGATTCCGCTGCCTCGGCCGCGGAAGTGTCATATTCGGAAGCCACGGTGATATACCGGCCGCAGGCGTTGACCGCCTGCTGCCAGAGAGAGGCGTTTTCACCGGAAGGGCGGAGGGCGGAGGGCACGCCGCGCAGGAAGGAAAGCACCTGAGCAATGACGGCGCGCAGCGCGGAATCGAGGGTTGACAGATCCTCAAGGTCGGCCGCCTGATCCGTTCGGCCGGAGGGGAAAAGCATACGGAAAAGACCGGTGCGGGGATTGACGGTCAGGGACCGGAGGCGGGCAGGATGAGAAAGGTACTGGCGGATGGAAGGAATCAGATCCGACACCATCCAGGCGGCGGCGCGCAAAAAAGCGGCAAAAGAGGTCGCCTGCTCCCGGAGGGAGGCCAGGGACAGGGTGCCGTCGGTTTCCAGCGTATACAGACCGGGGTCTGATTTTTCGGAGAGGGTTGGCAGCACCCTTGCCAGGGCAAGGAAGGTTACCCCGTGGGCCGAGGGATCGGTTGCCATGGAGGAAGGCAGGGAAAGCAGCCACACAGGGAGCGGAAGATCCTCCAGGAAACGGAGAGACGCGGACAGCGTCGGGAAAAACAAATCCGGCAGGGGGGAGGCAGTTTCGGCCAGGGCGAGGAGCGAAACATCAAAAGAAAAGGATTGAAGGATGGGCAGAAGGGCCAGCAGGCAGCCGGCGGCAAAGGGATCGGCCGGATCCGCCAGGACCGCGAGGCGCGGTTTTCCGCCTTCGGAAATTTCGGCGTTTTCAAGGCCGGAAAGCCAGGAGAACAGCGGGGCCACGGAAGGATCCTCCGGGCGGGACAGCAGATCGGCGAAAGACCACTGCACCACCTCCGGATCGGACCGGAAAGAAAAAGGAAGCCCTTTGCCGCGCAGCGCGTCAAAGAGCAGAGAGGTATTTGCATCCGCCGAAGCGGACCTGAGATCGCGAAAGACGGGAACGGCGGACTGAAAAGAGATTTCAGCCGGAAACAGCGCCGGGGATCCGGAACCCTTCAGCAGACGGGAAGCAGCGGAAAAAGAGGAAGCAAGGCTTTCGATTTCCGAAAAATCCGGTCGGCTGGAAACGGAAGACCCCGGGCAAAGCGCAAAGACGGACAGGGAAGACACCGGCCGCGCCGCGCCGCAGGAAAGAGCCGTTAAAACGAGAGGCAGCGAACGGGCGGCGGCATCGCCGACGGCAAGGAGATTACAGGGCAGGGGGGTAACTCCCGTTTTCATGGAGTTTTCTGAGCTCTCCGGCAACATAGTCCTTGTCCTCCTTGTAGGTGACGCCGAACCAGACGGCTTTTGTGGAAAGCACCTCGACCTTGAGCCCGGCGGTGTGCATCAGATGATCCACCAGGGCAGGCAGGAGGCATTCCTTCTTGAGAGGATCACCGGAGGGATCCTTCAGGAAGGCATCCAGATAGGCTGTGCCGGCATCGAAGAAGGAGGGCGCGAAGCCCCACAGATTCATGGAAACCAGGGCGTCGGGATCGAGAATGACGCCGTCGGGATTGTCGTGGATATCGCGGATCGTTCCGTCCGGGAAAGGAAGGATGCTGAAGGTCTCCGTCACTTTGACGAGATGGCCGGATTCATCCGTTGTGCAGACGCCGCGGGTGACATGGCCGTTTTTGGAAACCGTGTTTTTCAGATAATAGGCCACCATGGAAGCGCTGTTCTCCGCAGTCCGCAGGCGCTTCAGGGATTCGGCCATGGCGCGGAAGGCATCCTTGCCGTAATAATCGTCGGCATTGATGACGGCAAAGGGCTCGTGGATGAGATCCTTTGCGCACATGACGGCGTGGACCGTTCCGTAGGGCTTTGTACGCTCGGGCGGGGGAACGAAACCGCCGGGCAGGGAATCATATTCCTGATAGGCATAGGCGACCTCGACCTTTTTGGCGATCTTGTCGCCGATGACCTCGCGGAACATGGCGTCCATACTCTTGCGGATGACGAAAACCACCTTGTCGAAACCGGCTTCGACAGCGTCGTGGATGGAATACTCCATTAAGATTTCACCGTTGGGGCCGATGCGGTCCACCTGTTTATTTCCGCCGTAGCGGGATCCCAGTCCGGCTGCCATGATCAGAAGCGTTGTATTCATCGAAAAATCAGTCTCCTTCGGATGTTAAGATTCAGGCAAATTTTAGCATATTGCGGAGAAATCGTCAATGAAGGGAAAGCTGCGGACATAGAAACAAAAAGGTTTACAAAATTGTCATAAAATGATAAAATTTATCATTAGCCTGCCCCATCTTTCGGGTGGGCAAGGGACCACGCCGGAGACGGCGGAAAGGGAAAGTGAGCATGCAAGGATACGGACCGGGAAAGACCGGATATACGATGCCGCAGAGCGGACAGGGACAGGGCGTTCCCGGATACACGGCGCCGCAGGGCGGACAGGGACAGGGCGTTCCCGGATACACGGCGCCGCAGGGCGGATACTACCCGGGATACGCGGGGCCGGACTATCAGCCGCGGCAGGCGGGCACCGGGAGCTATATTCCCCAGACCCCCTACAGCCCGGGATACCAGAGCCCGGATTATCAGCCGCCCCAGCCGACCGGATACACGCCGCAGCAGACGGGATACACGGGGCAGGGCAGCTTCGGACCCCAGAACGGATACACCATGCCGACGGGAAACGTTCCTTCCCAGAGCGGATTTGCCCCGCAGGGCGGCTATCAGCCCCCGATGGGAAACTATCAGAATCCGGCGGGGGGCTACTATCCGGGCGGCACGCAGAGCATGCCGGGGGGATACCAGATTCCCCAGGGAACATCCCTGGGCGGATACGCGCCCCAGGGCGGCGGACAGCAGCCGGGCGGCTACATGGGCGGATATAACCCCTACAGCCAGATGGGCCGGCCGCCTCAGGGACCGGTTCAGAACGAGATCCCCCTGAACGGGGGCGGATACGTTCCGCAGCGGGTTCCCGTTAAAAAACGTGGATTTGAATTCCGGGACTGGTACCTGATCGCGGCCGGAGCGGTGCTGATCGGGCTGTTTGTCGCGGCGGTGCTGATTCTGAAAAGCGTGCCGCTGAAGATTGCGCTGATGATTCTTGCCGCGGGCAGCGCCGGGCTGCTTTGGATCAAACCCCTGACGGCGGAGAACAGGCGGCTGACCTATTCCATTCTTGCGCTGGCTTTATGCGTGCTGACGGCGGTGAGCTTCCTGATCAACCCGAACGCGGATACGACCAAAAACGGAACGGACCCGGCCGTGGTTTCAGACGACGACACCCTGAACGGCACGGGCGGGGAAAGCGGCGTACCGGAGATTCCCGAGAGCGGCTTTACCACGGCGCTGGAAACAACGCCGGAACCGGAAAACAGCGTGGACAGTTCGCTGATGGAACGGCTGGTTTCCTTCTTTACCTACTGGGCCGGAAACCGGCAGGACGAAATGCTGGCCCTCTGCCTGCCGAGCTGGCAGGCGAAAGAGGAGAACCCGCGGACGAGCCTGTTTGCCCTTTTGGCCAACCGGACGCCGAAGGACTGCACGCCGGAGAGCATTTCCGGCACAACGGCGGACACCACCCGCAAGGTGACGGTAACCTCCACGATGAACCGAAACAACGGGAAACCGGACGAGAAATACCGGATGACCATTATGATGGTGAAGGAAGGCGGCGACTGGTACATCGATCCGCAAAGCCTGCAGACCTATGAATCCATGGAAACGCCGGATCCGAACGTCACGCCGACGCCAGGGCCCACCGAGACGCCCACAGTCTTCGCCAGCACGGTGCTTTACTATAATCCGAGCGGCGGCGAATACTATCACCTGGACCAGTACTGCAAGATTATCAACCCGAAGTTCCTGCCCCTGGGCGGACAGTTCACCTACGGCGAGATCGGGAACGAACCCTACAGCAAGCTGAAACCCTGCAACGTATGCGGAGCGCCGCTGCCGCCGGAATAATACACATGACAGCGATGGAGGAGCTTTCGAAAAAGCTCGGGGAACTGCCGGAAGGCCGGGTGCTGGCCGGATTCAGCGGCGGGGCGGACAGCACGGCGCTGATGTTCCTGCTGGCCGCGGCCCGGGACAACGGGAGGATTCAGCCGGAGGCGGTCCACGTGAACCACGGGCTGCGGGGGGCGGAAAGCGACGGCGACGAAGCTTTCTGCGCCGGATTCTGCCGGGAGCTCGGCATTCCGCTTCATATTGAACGGGCCGGGCTGGACGGACGGACGGACGAGAACGCCTGCCGGGAAGAGCGGTTCCGCTGCTTCCGGAAGGTGATGGAAGAAACCGGAATCCGTGCCCTTGTGCTGGCGCACAACCGGGACGACCTGGCGGAAACCTTCCTGATGCGCCTGATCCGCGGGGCCGGCGGCGAAGGGCTTGCCTGCATGAGCGGGCGGGACGAACACGCGGGATTTACGGTTTACCGGCCGCTGCTGAAGGCCGGGCGGGAAGAAATCCGGGACGCCCTTGCGGCGGACGGGATCAGATGGCGCGAAGACTCGCTGAACCAAAGCGGGGCCTACCTTCGGAACCGGATCCGCGGGGAAGTGATGCCCCTGATGGATGCGCTGAACCCGGGGGCGGCGGAGCGGATCGCCCGGACGGCGGAGATCGCCGGGGAGGAAAACCGTCTGCTGCAGGGAATGGCAGAACAGTTTCTGGACGGCCATTCGTTCGAACGGTGGCTGGACCCGGCAGCGCTTTCCGGAACGCCGGAAGCACTGGCGAAAAGAATTCTGCGAACCTGGTGGAAGCGGAACGCGCCGGAGACGGAGGAACACGCGCTGAACGCCCGGCAGACCGGGGAACTGGCGGCGCTGGCGAAGGCGGCGAGAGGGAAGATGAACCTTCCCGGAGGGCTGCACGCGGTGAAGGCCGCGCACGGGCTTTATCTGACGGGATTTGCAGAGGAGCCGGCGGAGGAGATTCCCTTTACACCGGGGCAGACCGACTGCGGCGGAGGGATCCGGCTGGAGACGGGGCCTTCGGAAGGAAACCCCGGAGACGGCATCCGAACTCAGGAAGTGCCTGAAGATTTTTTAAGGGGATGCGTGATCCGGCGGAGACGAAACGGCGACCGGATCCGGCCCTTCGGCATGGAGGGCAGCCGGAAACTGCAGGACTATTTTACCGACCGGGGTATTGACGAACCGGCGCGGGACCGGATTCCGCTCCTTTGCCGGGGGGACGAGGTGCTCCTGGCGGCGGGGGTCGGCGCAGGCGCCGTGCCCCGATGGAACGGAAACGAAAGGAACATCCGCCTGCAATGGACGGGGCGGATGATCTGGAACCTGAAGGAAAGGAAGAAAACGGACGATGGAACAGAATTCTGAACTTTACAAGGATCTGGACCGAGTGCTGATTACAAAGGATGAAATCGCGGCGAAGGTTCGCGAACTGGGACAGCAGATTACCCGGGACTACGCGGGGAAACAGCCGGTGCTGGTGTGCATCCTGAAAGGCGCGTCGGTTTTCTTTACCGATCTGATCCGGGAGATAGATCTTCCGCTGACGCTGGACTTCATGGCGATTTCCAGCTACGGCAGCGCGACGAAGACCAGCGGCGTGGTTCGGATTCTGAAGGATCTGGACAACGACATCCTGGGGAAAGACGTGATTGTGGTTGAGGATATCGTGGACACCGGGATCACGCTGAGCTATCTGACGAAAACCCTGATGCAGCGGGGGGCGAAAAGCCTGCGGATCGCGACGCTGCTGGACAAGCCGGCGCGGCGGAAGGTTCAGGACCTGCACGTGGACTACATGTGTTTCAACATTCCGGATGCTTTCGTGGTGGGATACGGACTGGACTACGACCAGGTTTACCGGAATCTGCCGGATATCGGAGTGCTGAGTCCGCGGATCTATGGGGACACCTGAGGGCTGCCATAGACGAGCTGGTTATTATCCTGCAGAATTTGCGGGACGCAAACAAGGCTAAGGATCCAAACAATATTTGATGAGCTTCGGCTCAGGAGGAAAAAACAGGTTGAACGGGATGAACAAAAAACCATCGAGAGGGATTCTCGGATACTTTGCACTGATCGGCACGCTGCTGCTGATCGCGATTCTGCTGAACGGCGGACTGAACCGCACCGTGAGCAAGCGGATTGAATATCCCCAGCTGCTGAATGCCATCGACAAGGGCGAAGTCGGCCGGGTTGCGATCCGCGGAAGCTCACTGGTCGGCGTCTTTGACGGGAAAAACCGCGTTACCATGACGGCGGACGCCGATTTCCCGGAGAGGAGCTATGACTTTGAGACGACGATCGGGGACGACTTTATCGAAACCGTTCGCCAGATGAAAGCCAACAAGGTCGGGAAACAGCTGTCCGACATTACGGTCAACGACCTGGACTTTTCCATTGAATACCGGGCGCCGGTGACGATTCCCTGGTGGTACGAGTTTATTCCGTACCTGATCATGCTGGGCGTCATGGCGGTGGTCTGGTTCCTGATGATGCGCGCCCAGGGCGGCGGCAACGGACGGGTCATGTCCTTCGGCCGCAGCCGGGCCAGGATGCAGGATCCTTCCAAGAACAAGGTGACCTTTGCCGACGTGGCAGGCGCGGACGAGGAGAAGGAAGAACTTCAGGAAATGGTCGACTTCCTGAAGAACCCGAAGAACTATTCGGAAGTCGGCGCGCGGATTCCCAAGGGCGTGCTGCTGGTGGGCCCTCCCGGAACGGGCAAAACCCTGCTGGCCAAGGCGGTTGCCGGAGAGGCGGGCGTGCCCTTCTTCTCCATCAGCGGCAGCGACTTTGTTGAAATGTTTGTCGGCGTCGGCGCCAGCCGCGTGCGCGACCTTTTTGAACAGGCGAAGAAAGTAGCCCCGGCGATTGTTTTCATCGACGAAATCGACGCCGTCGGACGTCACCGCGGCGCGGGCCTCGGCGGCGGCCACGACGAACGGGAGCAGACGCTGAACCAGCTGCTGGTTGAAATGGACGGTTTCGCGGTGAACGAAGGCATCATCGTGATGGCGGCCACGAACCGGCGGGATATTCTGGACCCCGCGCTGCTGCGTCCGGGCCGGTTTGACCGGCAGGTGACGGTGAACTATCCCGACCAGGGCGGGCGGGTCGCGATTCTGAAGGTGCACAGCCGCGGCAAGAAGCTGGCGGCGGACGTGGATCTGGACAACATTGCGAAGCGGATGCCCTTTGCCACCGGCGCGGACCTGGAAAACGTGATGAACGAAGCGGCGATTCTGTGCGCCCGGACCCGGAAGAAGGAAATCGACCAGCAGCTGCTGATCGACGCGATTGCCCGGGTGCAGATGGGCCCGGAAAAGAAGAGCCACAAGGTGAGCGAGGACGACAAGCGGATGGTGGCCTATCACGAAGGCGGACACGCCATCGTGGGCCATCTGCTGAAGGGCTGCGACGAAGTGCACCTGATTACCATCGTCCCCCGGGGACAGGCAGCCGGACACACGCTGGCCCTGCCGGAGAAGGAACACGACAACATGAGCCGCACGCAGCTGCTTGACCAGGTGACGATGATGCTGGGCGGACACGCGGCGGAAGAGGTCGCCCTGGGCGAGATCTACACCGGATCCAGCAGCGACCTGAAGCGGGCGACGGAAATCACCCGGAAGATGGTGACGCAGTTCGGCATGAGCGACAACGTCGGCACGATCTACCTGGGCAGCGACCAGGAAGTTTTCGTCGGCATGGAATTCGGCCAGAGCCGCGAATACAGCGAAGAGACCGCCGCAAAGATCGACCGGGAAGTCGCCGCGATTCTGGCCCGGCTGTACGACCAGGCGAAGAGTATTCTGCGGGAGCAGAAGGACAAGCTGGACGCCCTGGTGGACGCGCTGCTTGAGCACGAAACGCTGAACCGGGCGGAGTTCCTTTCCGTGATGGAGACCGGCAAGGTTGCCGAGGGACTGGGCGACGACAAACCCAGAACCACCGCGGAAGTGCTGGAAGAGGCGAAGGACGTGCTGGAAGCCGAGGAAAAGGAACGGGCGGAAAAGAAGGCCCGGGAAGCGGCGGAAGCGAAGGAAAAGGCCGAGCATCCGAACGCGGATGAACCGGAACAGCTGAATTAAGGTTTTTTAGTGGATAGTGAATAGTGGATAGTGAATAGTGGTTTGGGTTTCAGGTTTGAAGTTAAAGGATTTGAGACATATAAAGTGAGTAATTTGATTTCAATAGGCAGGTGGCCGGAATGACACAGAAGAATAACCGCCGTTCCGGCCGCGCACCGGAAACACCGCAGCGGGTTACAAACGCCGCGGAACAGATGTACAATACTTCCTCCAACGGAAACTTCCGGGGATATGTTCCCCAGCAGACGGGACAGCAGCCGCCCGTCCGGGGCAGAAATCCCGGCCAGCCGGGCGGCGTGCCCTATAACGGACAGGGCGTTCCCCAGCAGACGGGCAGGCAGTCGGCATATTATGCTATGCCCCAGAACGGCGGCGGACAGCGGGGATTCGGGATGCCTGCGATGCAGGAGCCGCCGAAGAAAAAGCGGAAGACCTGGCTCGGAATCCTGATCGCGCTGCTGGTGATCGGCGTGATCGGCGGCGGCGCCTACGCGGGCATTCAGATTTCCAAAGACATGGCCGAGAAGCAGAAGATCAGCGACAAGGTCGTGCCCTACAACAACCTGTACTGCCCGGGGGTTTACGTGGACGGGATCGACCTGAGCGGCATGACGCCGGAGCAGGCGATGAACTCGGTTCAGAGCCTGATCAATCAGCGGCACGACGCGTGGTCGGTACAGCTGACCTATGAGGGCGAACGGGTCGCGACGGTGAACAGCGAACTGCTGAACATGAACGTGGACCAGAACGAACTGAACGCGCTGATGAACGAGGCGTGGGCGCAGGGACACACCGGCACCGAGGCGGAACGCTATGCCCAGATGGAAGCGCTGGAAAAGAAGCCCTATCAGGCCTACACGGCGAAACCCAGCAGCGACACCAGTCAGATCGACACGCTGCTGACGAGCCTGAAGCTGCAGATTGACAAGCCGGCGGTGGACGCCCAGGTGCTGACCTTTGACACCACACGGGCCTATCCCTTCCTTTTCAGCGAGGAGCAGACGGGCCTGAACCTGGACATTGAACCGCTGAAGCAGCAGCTTTACCAGATGGTGAGCACGATGCAGAGCGGATCGCTGGAGCTGGTGCCGGAAGTGATTCAACCGGGGAAAACGGTGGCGGAGCTGGAGAAGCACTACGCCCTGCGGGCCATGGCCACCACGCCCATCGACAAGCACTCCACCGAGAACCGGAACAACAACATCCGCCGCTGCTTCCAGCTGATCAGCGGAACGGTGATTCAGCCCGGGAAAACCTTCAGCTTCAACAAGACGGTGGGTCCCCGGACGATGGAGAACGGATTCTATCCGGCGATCGAGTACATCAACGACGAACACGTGGAAGGCATCGGCGGCGGCGCCTGCCAGGCCAGCACGACGGTTTACCAGGCGGCGGTATGCGCCGGGCTGGAGATCGTTTCCCGCAGACCTCATTCCGACAGCGTATCCTATTCCGAATACGGGATGGACGCGACGGTTTACATGGGCGGCAAGCAGATCGACCTGCAGTTTAAAAACAACACGGAGGAACCGATCTACATCACGGCGGAAGTGCTGACGGACCCGGACAACAAGAACCGCCTGATGACGAAGGTCTGCATCTACGGGACGGACCTCGGGAACGTGAAGTATACACTGGAAACCCAGGTTGTGGAGACGCTGCCGAGCATTATGGAACCGGTTTACGTGAACGACAAGGAACTGGAGCAAAACGCCAAGGACGGCTGCATTGTGGACAGCTACCGGATGACCTATGTGGACGGCATTCTGACGAACCGGGAATTCCTGTTCAAGGATACTTATAACCCGAAGCCCCAGAAGATTTACAGTCCAAGTGGTGAATGACAATACGCGAGCCCCGGACTGTTCACAGTACGGGCGGAGAATGACGATATGCGACCCCGGGACGGAAACGCCGCGCAACCGGGGCGGATTAAGGATGATCAGATAGAAAAACGCACCGGAGAAGATTCTCCGGTGCGCTGATGTTTTGGGGGATCGATCAGGCTTTGCCGTCGCAGCCGAGCACGTTGACGATCTTGTGCGCCACCATGTCATGGACCGCCTGACGGGCGGGCTTGAGATACTGGCGGGGATCGAAATGATCCGGATGATCGTTGAAGTACTTGCGGATGACAGCAGTCATGGCCAGACGGATATCGGAGTCGATATTGATCTTGCAGACCGCGCTGCGGGCCGCCTGACGGAGCTGCTCTTCCGGAATGCCGATGGCGCCGGGCATGTTGCCGCCGTTTTCATTGATGATCTTCACGAATTCCTGCGGAACGGAGGAAGAGCCGTGCAGAACGATCGGGAAGCCGGGCAGCTGCTTGGAGCACTCTTCCAGCACGTCGAACCGGAGCTGGGGCTTGGTGCCGGGCTTGAACTTGTAGGCGCCGTGGCTGGTGCCGATGGCGATGGCCAGGGAGTCGCAGCCGGTGCGGGTCGCGAACTCGACCACTTCTTCGGGATGGGTGTACATGGCTTTGTCGGCCTCGACGGACACTTCGTCTTCCACGCCGGCCAGGGTTCCGAGTTCGGCCTCGACCACGACGCCGTGATCATGGGCGTATTCAACGACCTGACGGGTGAGGGCGATGTTCTCTTCGAAGGGCTTGGAGGATGCGTCGATCATGACGGAGGTGAAGCCGCCGTCGATGCAGCTCTTGCACAGCTCGAAAGTGTCGCCATGGTCCAGATGCAGGCAGATCGGGATTTCGGGGTTCAGCTGTACAGCCGCTTCCACCAGCTTGACCAGATAGGTGTGGTTGGCATAGGCGCGGGCGCCCTTGGACACCTGCAGGATGACGGGAGCCTTCAGCTCGCCGGCGGCTTCGGTGATGCCCTGGATGATTTCCATGTTGTTGACGTTGAACGCGCCGACCGCGTATCCGCCGTCATAGGCCTTTTTAAACATTTCGGTTGTTGTTACGAGTGGCATAGGACAGACCTCCTTTAACAAAGTACAGACAGTATAACACATTGGCCGGGAAAAGGGAAGAGAAATAAAATCTAAAGAAGACAGGGAAGCAGTTGCCTAAAGGGCCGGAAAAGAGTAAAATAGACCTATTCTGAAGAAAGCAGGAGGGATCGGACGTGTATCCCATTGTTCGAAAGGAAGAACTGAACGAAACCACCACGCTGATGGACGTGGAAGCGCCGCTGGTGGCCCGGAAGGCCAAGCCCGGCCAGTTTATCATTTTCCGCATTGACGAGGAAGGTGAACGGGTTCCGCTGACGATCGCCGGATACGACCGGGAGAAGGGCACCGTGACCATCATCTTCCAGCGGGTCGGCTATACGACGGAAAAGCTGAACACCCTCAACGAGGGCGACGCGCTGCTGGATTTCGTGGGGCCCCTGGGCGAGCCCAGCGAAACCGAGGGCATCCAGCGGGCGGCCGTGATCGGCGGCGGCCTGGGCGTGGCGATCGCCTATCCCCAGGCCAAGGCGCTGCACGAAGCCGGCGCCGAAGTGGACCTGATCGTCGGCTTCCGGAACGAACACCTGATTATCCTGAAGGACGAGCTTGAGAACGCCTGCACGAACCTGATCATCATGACGGACGACGGCAGCAACGGCAACAAGGGCTTCGTGACCCAGGCACTGGAAAAACAGCTTGCGGCCGGGCGGGCATACGACACCGTGATCGCCATCGGCCCCCTGCCGATGATGAAGGCCGTGAGCGAGATGACGCGGCCGCTGAAGATCAAAACGATCGTGAGCATGAACCCGATCATGATCGACGGAACGGGGATGTGCGGCGGATGCCGGCTGACCGTCGGCGGGGAAACGAAGTTTGCCTGCGTGGACGGACCGGACTTCGACGGACACCTGGTGGACTTTGACGAGGCCATGGCCCGGGGCCGGATGTTCCGCCCGGAAGAGGCGAAGGCCAAAGAAAAGCATATCTGCAGACTGACCGGGGAGGCGAGATAAAAAATGCCGAACATGTCGCTTGTGAAGAATCCCATGCCCGAACAGGAGCCCGCAGTGCGGGCCACCAACTTCAAAGAGGTCGCTCTCGGCTATACCCGGGAGATCGCCATGGAGGAAGCGGATCGCTGCCTCCGCTGCAAAAACAGCCCCTGCGTGACCGGATGCCCGGTGAACGTCCCGATTCCGGACTTCATCGCGAAAATTAGGGAAGGCGACCCGGTGGGCGCCTATGCCGTGATCCGCAGCCAGAACGCCCTGCCGGCCATCTGCGGCCGGGTTTGCCCGCAGGAAAGCCAGTGCGAAAGCAAGTGCGTGCGCGGGATCAAGGGCGAACCCGTCGCCATCGGGCGGCTGGAACGCTTCGCGGCGGACACCGCCATGGCCGAAGGCGCAGCCAGCAGCGAAAAGAAAGCCCCCTGCGGAAAGAAGGCTGCCGTGATCGGCAGCGGCCCCGCGGGACTGACCTGCGCCGGGGAACTGGCGAAGGCCGGATGGGACGTAACGATTTACGAAGCGCTGCACACCGCCGGCGGCGTGCTGATGTACGGGATTCCGGAATTCCGGCTTCCGAAGGCTTTGGTGGCCCGGGAGATTGAAACGCTGAAGCAGATGGGCGTGAAGATCATCACCAACGCGGTGGCCGGCAAAGCCCTGACGGTGGACGAACTGCTGGCGGAAGGCAACGACGCCGTGTTCATCGGCAGCGGCGCGGGATTGCCCAACTTCCAGAAGATCCCCGGGGAGAACCTCTGCGGCGTGTATTCCGCCAACGAGTTCCTGACCCGGCTGAACCTGATGAAAGCCTACACCTTCCCGGAACACGACACGCCCGTCAAGATCGGTCAGCGCGTCGCTGTCATCGGCGGCGGCAACGTGGCCATGGACGCGGCCCGATGCGCCAAGCGGCTGGGCGCGGAGGTGACGATTGTTTACCGCCGGAGCGAACAGGAAATGCCGGCCCGGGCGGAGGAAGTGCACCACGCCAAAGAGGAAGGCATCATCTTCCGGATGCTGACGGCGCCGACGGCCATCGAAGGCGATGAAACCGGCTTCGTGAAGGCCATGAAGTGCATCGAAATGCAGCTGGACGAGCCGGACGAGCGGGGCCGCAGACGGCCGGTGCCGGTAGCCGGGAGCGAATTTGAACTGCCGGTTGAAACGGTGATCGTCGCCATCGGCAACAGCCCGAACCCCCTGATCAAGAAAACGACGCCGGACCTGCCCGTGAACGCGAAGGGCGGCATCGAGACGGACGAGAACGGGCGGACAGGCAAAAAGAACGTATACGCGGGCGGAGACGCCGTGACCGGCGCCGCAACGGTGATCCTGGCCATGGGCGCGGGCAAGAAGGCCGCGACGGCTATTCTGGAGGATCATCCGGACTGACGGGAGGAACAGAGGAAACCATGACTTTCGCCTTTGATGAACGATACGCAATGTTTGACGTGACGCCGGTGGAAAACCAGTTTATCCTGGAATACCTCGCCGGCGCGAAGGGCGACTATGTCAAAGTTTACCTCTACGGCCTGCTTTGCTGCTATCACCCGAAAAAGGAAATGGACATTGCGGCCATGAGCCGGGAGCTGAACCTGGCGGAGGACGTGATCCTGGCGGCTTTCCGCTACTGGGAGCGTCAGCGCCTGGTGCGCCGGATCAGCGACAACCCGCCGAGCTGGCAGTACATCAATATCAAACAAATGAACCTTTCCGCCGGCGCGGAGGGGCCGGAGCCGGAATATGCCCGCTTCAGCCGGGATATTGAAAACGCTTTTGAGGGCGAACGGGATTTCCACGGCAGCGAGATCGCGGCGTGCTATGAATGGAAGGAAGACATGGGACTGAGCACGGAAACGGTCATCATGCTTCTGAAATACATGGCGCGGACCCGGGGAAAAAGCTTTAAGATCAAGGACGCCGAAAAACTGGCGATCCGCCTTTCCGAAGAAGAAGCCTACAGCGCGGAGGACGCGGAGCAGGTGCTGGGCCGGGACGAGGCGATGACCTCCGGCCTGCGCAAAGTGCTGCGCAAACTCGGCATGCGCTTCAATCCCTCCGACGCGAACCTGGCCTTATACCGGAAATGGACGGAGGAATGGCATTTCACGCAGGCGGCCATTGAGGACGCCTGCGACCGGACAGGAACAAGTACGCCGAGCCTGGCGCTGGTGGACGCCATTCTGGACGGGGCGCGGCAGGACGCCGGGGACGGAAGGGAACTTGGGAAAGAAGACCTGGACGCCGCGGAGACGAAGCGCAGAAACCTGAAGGAAGTTCTGAAGGAGGTCGGACAGTACGGCGCGGCCACGCCGGCCCAGCAGAAGCAGTATGCCCGGCTTGCGGAGATTTACCCGAAGGAAGTGATCCTGCTGGCGGCGAAGGAATGCGCGGCGAAGCAGAAGCACTTCGACAGCGTTGTGAAACTGCTGGACAGCTGGCAGGAACGGGGATTCACGGACGAAAAACAGATCCGGGAGCACATCGCGGCTTTCCACGGAAAGGAAGAGTTCCTGAAGACGCTGCGGCAGAAATGGGCCGGGCGGGACACGGACGTCGGACAGAAGACCCTGGCGATGCTGGACAAATGGGAAAGCGGGATGGGCTTCAGCCGGGAGATGATTACCCTGGCCGCAGACGAAGCTTTCGAGGCGAAACGGCCGATTGCCTACATGGACAAAGTGCTGATGGACTGGGCCGGAAAGGGAATCACGACGCCTGAGGCAGCGCTGGAAGAAAAGAAAAAACGGGCGGAAGCCCCGCCGGCGGCGAGAAAACCGGGCGGAAAGAGCGTGACGGCCCAGCAGTACCCACAAAGAGATTATACTGGTGAACAAGAAGCTGCAATGCAAAGCATGATCGCTGCAATAAAAGCAGAAAAGGAAAAAGTAGCAAATGAGAACGGAGGCAATGATCATGCGTGAAGATCTGCTGAACGAACTGATGGCAGAATACGAGGCGCAGCGGGCCCGGAACGAACGGGAGGAAGCCGCCCGACGGGAAAAGATCCGCCGGGAATGTCCGGACATTGAGAAGAAGGCCTCGGAGCGGGAAGAACTGATCTTCGGGACGATCCACCGGATTCTGGACGGGGAGGCAAAGGCCGAGGACCTGACCGCGAAGATGGAGAAGCTGAACGGGGAGATCGGTCAGATGCTTCTGGAAGCGGGCCTTCCGGAGGACTACCTGGCCCCGGTTTACAGGTGCCCAAAGTGCCGGGACACCGGATACGCGGGTGAACTGATCAAGGAGCCTTGCGAATGCCTGAAAAATGCGTATCAGGTGAAGATTAGGGAAAAGATAGGACTTGGGGTTGCACAGAAACAAACTTTCGAATCTTTCGATGTTGACTGTATTCCGAATGAGATTATTGGAAAATCTGGATTGACGCAGCGCGATTTTTCGTTACATGCACGGAATGAGTGCGAAAACTGGGCTAATCTGTATCCAAATGTTCAGAAACGTGATATTTTGCTGTCTGGTGGAAGTGGGCTCGGGAAAACTTTCCTGATGAATGCTATGACTGAAAGATTGATAGAACGAGGAATCAATGTATTAATGGTCAGTGCCTATACTTTTTTACAGACAGCGCGAAAAAGCTATTTTGACGCAGAAAATGGTATAAAAGAGTTGCTGGAAGTCCCTGTATTGATGTTGGACGACCTAGGCAGTGAACCGTTGATGCAAAATATAACAGTAGAGCAATTATTTCATTTAATTAATGAACGGCAGGCACGAGGACTTTCTACTATAATAAGTACAAATTTGCCGATTCCAAATCTACAAGACAGGTATACAGAACGAATTGTGTCTCGATTGACAGACAAAAATAACTGTATTGTATTAACTCTGGAAGGGCAGGACCTGAGAAAAATAGTGAGGAAATAAATATCCATGAACATTCAGATTTACGCGGGGAAAAAGAATTTCGACACCCAGAAGGCGGAGCGGTATTTCAAGGAGCGCCGGATTCCCTTCCAGAGCCTGGACCTGAAGAAACACCGGCTTGGGGAGCGGGAGATCCGCCTGATGCTGGACGCCGTCGGCATGGAAAAGCTGATCGACCGGGAGGACAAAAAGGTGAAGGAACACCCGGCCTGCTACTTTGACCGGGCGGAGATGCTGATTCCCGCGATTCAGGAAAACCCGTGGCTGCTGAAGACGCCCATTGTGCGCAACGGAAACTGGATCACCCAGGGATACGCGCCGGAAGAATGGGACAAATGGGCATAAGCGGGAAGGGTTTTGTTGATTTTTCAGGGAAACTGATGATATAATATCTTGATACGGAATGAATCCGGTTTTTTCCGGGTAAAGGAGATGCGGGAAACGATGCGGAGCATGACAGGATGCGGAGCCGGACGGGCTTTGCGGGACGGATGGGAAGTAACGGCGGAACTGAAAACCGTGAACCACCGTTTTCTGGACCTGAGCATGCGGCTGCCCCGGAACATTTCCTTCCTGGAGCCCGTGATCCGCGAAACGGCCGGGAAAGGACTGAAGCGCGGACACGTGGATGTTTTCGTGACCGTGCGGAACACGGAGAGCTCCGCGGTTTCGATCTCGGTGGACGGGGAACTGGCCCGGCAGTACTGGGAAGCCGGAAAAGCCATGTTCGAGGCCATCGGGACAGAAAACGACCTGACCGTCAGCCGGCTGCTGGCCATGGAAGGCGTGACCACGCTGACCGAAAAGGAAATGGACCAGGAACTGGTGAGCGCCCTTTGTGCCGAGGCGGTGGAACAGGCGGTTGAACAGGTTACGGCCATGCGCGAAAAGGAAGGGACGCACCTGAAGGAGGACCTGCGGTTCCATCTGGATCAGGCGGCAGATTTGCGCGAAAAGATTCTGGGCCGGGCGCCGAACGTGGTTTCCGAATACCGGGAGAAGCTGGAGAACCGGCTGAAATCCATGATTTCCGACGGGGTGGATCCCCAGCGGCTGGCGCAGGAAGTTGCCATCATGGCAGACCGGTGCGCCATCGACGAGGAGCTGGCCCGGCTGGAAAGCCACCTGCGGCAGATGGGCGCCTATCTGGAGGCGGAGGGCGAGATCGGAAAGAAAATGGACTTCCTGATTCAGGAAATGAACCGGGAGGCCAACACCATCGGCTCCAAAGCACAGGACGCGGAGATCGCCCGGTGGGTGGTGGACCTGAAGAGCGAGATTGAGAAGCTTCGGGAACAGATTCAGAATGTGGAGTGAAAGGAAATGAAGTTTATCAACGTCGGATACGGAAACATGACGGCGGCCCACCGGCTGATCGCCATCGTTTCGCCGGACGCGGCGCCGGTGCGCCGGATGGTGCAGGACGCCAGGGACGCCGGACACGTCATCGACGCCACCTGCGGACACAAGACGCGGGCCGTGCTGGTGACGGATTCGGAGCATGTGATTCTTTCGCCGCTGATGCCCGAGACCATCGCGGCGAGGATCGACGGAAAAACGGAGGATTAGAGCATGAAAGAAATCCGCAAGGGAATGCTGCTGGTGATCTCCGGGCCCTCCGGCGCCGGAAAGGGAACGCTGGTTTCAAAACTTCTGGACAAGGATCCTTCCTTTGCCTTCTCCGTGAGCGTGACAACGCGGGGACGGCGGGAAAATGAAATAGAAGATGTGCATTACCACTTTATTTCCGAAGCGGAATATGATAAACTGCTCAGCGAGGACGCGTTCCTCGAGCACGCCAGTGTTCACGGGCACCGCTACGGCACGCTGAAAAGCGAAGTCTACGAGCGGATGGAGAAGGGGCAGAACGTCCTGCTGGACATTGATCCCCAGGGCGCCCGGGCCGTGATGGAAAAGGAAAAGGACTGCGTGAGCGTGTTCATTCTTCCGCCGACCTATCGCGACCTGAAGGTTCGGCTGCACACCCGGAACACCGAGGGCGAGGAAGAAATTCAGCGCCGGCTGAACAACGCCAGGGGCGAGATCGAACAGATGAGCCGCTACCGCTACCTGGTTGTGAACGACGACCTGGAGCTGGCTTTTGATCAGCTGGCTGCCATTGTGAGGGCGGAAAAACAGAATTCCGTCCGCTATTTCCCGGAAATCGAAGAAGAATAAGGCAGGAGGAAACAAAGAAATGTCCATTGTAGATCCGAGCGTACTGGAACTGCTGAACCACGCGGAAAGCCGCTACACCCTGGTGGTGGAGGCCAGCAAGCGGGGCCGCGAAATCGTCAACGGCGCGCTGCCGATGATTGACGCCGACGGCATGAAGCCTCTGAAGATCGCCGTGGAAGAAATCAACCGCGGGCTGCTGACCTACGACAACCCCGCGGATCCGGAGGAACAGGCATAAAATGAACTGGACCGGCAAAAACATTGTGCTGGGCGTTACGGGAGGCATCGCGGCGTATAAAAGCGCCGAGGTTGTCTCCCGTTTGCGTCATCTGGGCGCCTGCGTCCATGTGATCATGACGAAAAACGCGACGGAGTTTGTGGCACCGCTGACGTTTCAGACCCTGAGCGCGAACGCGGTGGTTACGGACACTTTTTCCGCGCCGGAATACTGGAACGTGGAGCACGTGGCGCTGGCCAAAGTGGCGGACGTGTTTGTAATCGCGCCGGCGACGGCGAATATCCTGGCCAAGATGGCCTGCGGTATCGCGGACGACATGCTGAGCACCACCGTGCTGGCGACGAAGGCGCCGGTGCTGGTGGCCCCGGCCATGAACACCGGCATGTGGACCGCGGAGGCCACGCGGCAGAACGTGGAAACCCTGCGGAAGCGGGGCGTGCGGTTCGTCGGCCCGGGAACGGGCATCCTGGCCTGCGGCGACGAGGGCGCCGGGCGGATGAGCGAACCGGCGGAGATTGTGGAAAAGATCGGGGAGATCCTTGCGGGGGAAAACGATCTGGCGGGGCTGAAGGTGCTCGTCACTGCCGGAGCCACCCGGGAGCGGCTGGACCCCGTGCGCTTTCTGACCAATGATTCCAGCGGGAAAATGGGCTTTGCACTGGCGGAAGCGGCCCGGGACCGGGGCGCGGAGGTGACGCTTGTGAAGGGAAGCACCACGGCGCCGGTACCGGAGAACGTGCGGATCGTTGCAATCGAATCGGCGGCGGATCTGCTGGCGGCCATGAAGAAGGAAACGCCGAAGCAGGATATCGTGATTCAGGCAGCGGCTGTGGCGGATTACCGGCCGGCAGCAGCATCGAAAACAAAGATCAAGAAGAAGGCCGGGGAGCCGCTGACGATCGTGCTGGAGGAAAACCCGGACATTGCCAAAACGATCGGAAAAACAAAAAAACAGGGACAGACCTTCGTCGGGTTCGCGGCGGAAACGGATCATGTGATCCGCCACGCGGAAGAGAAACTGGCGGCGAAGAACCTGGACATGATCGTGGCCAACGATGTGACGAAACCCGGCGCCGGATTCAATACGGACACGAACATTGCCACGCTGATCACGAAAGAGGCGAAAAAAGAGCTGCCGATCATGAGCAAGCGGCAGCTGGCGGATGTGATTCTGGATGAAGTGTTAGGATTGAGGATTTAGGATTTTGCGATCGCTGTTTCCAAAGTTCCTTCAGGAACGTTGTTGGATCTCAAAGGCTTTGGAAACGGGGTCAGTCGGGCACCGTCTGATCGAAGGGCAGGTCCAGGGCGTTGGTTCCGTCGTTCCAGAGCCGGTCGAGCCCGTAATAGGCGCGCTCTTCGCGATGGAAGAGATGGACCATGATGCTTCCGTAGTCGAGAACGACCCAGCGGCCTTCCCGCTGGCCTTCGGTGCGCCGGAGGGGCAGGGCGGCTTTGGCCATGAATTCATCGGCCAGGTCGGCCAGAGAAGAAACCTGGCTGGCAGTCCGGCCGCTGGCGATGACCAGATAATCGCAGAGTACCGTGAGATGGGAGACGCGCAGGACAACAATGTCCTGTGCTTTCTTTTCGTAGAGAAAGGACGCCAGGTTGAGCACCAGTTCCTGATCCTGCATGAAGTACCTCCTTGAGACCGCGCTGCTGCGCGGCAGTGGATAGTGATGAGTGGTTAGTGGATAGTAGATTTAAGGTTTACGGTTTAATGGGTTCGGGGGTTGGGTCGGCATTTACGGCAGGGAGTGTTTTCAGCCATTCAATGGTTCCGAGAGTTCGGGGATGAAGGGCTCTGCCCTTGGAGGAAACATGGGCCACCACATCCTCCAGGGAAAGCAGGAGCGCTTTTTCCAGGGATACTTCTGCCAGGGCACGAACCTCTTCCAGCCCGGGGAAGGGCTCACGGTTCGGCTCGATAAAATCGGAGAGGCAGATGTCCATAGCCAGGGGAGACATGCCGGCGCAGCCGGTGTTGTGATACTCGATGGCTTTCAGGACCTCCGGGTCCTCCATGCCGTATTTTTTCCGGGCCACCCAGGCACCGACCACGGAATGGAGCAGGGCCGGGGACTCGAGAAAGGCAGGATCGTCGGTCAAATTGTGTCTAACGGCGATTTTCTGCATTTCCTCCAGGCGGAGGCATTTGGCACAGTCGTGCAGCAGGCCGGCCTGCTCCGCACGGATCACGTCCAGACCGTATTTTTCCGCCAGACGCACGGAAGTCCGTGCCACGGAAAGGGAATGGGCAAAGCGTTTCGGATTGAGGGTTTTGTACAGCCTGTCGAGCCAGGGACCGGCGGTATCCAGACGGGTGGAAACGCAGTAAAGAGCTTTCAGATCATGATATTCACGATCTGTCTTCGGGGGCCGGAACAGAACAGGGGAATCGCCGGAAGCGCTGATGCAAATGGGGAAGACCTCCATATTCAAAGCAAATCAAAATCTGGAACCATTATAAACCAAAACTCCTTTCATTGGAAGAGGAGAATTCGGAATCCGCCTGTATTTGATTTGTTTTCGCCATGAAAACGGCGAAAAGAAAAAAAGAAAGTTTTTCTGCCGGAAAGGGTTGCTTTTTCCTTTCAAACATGATATTATGCCATACGATGGTTTTTTAAGGAACCTAAGGGGAGGTGAACCGAGTTGCCGAATATCCAGTCCGCGAAGAAACGCGTGAAGGTCAGCGAGAAGAAAAACCTGCAGAATCGCATCGTGAAGAGCGGCATGCGTACTTCCATTCGTAAGTTCGATGCTGCTGTTGCCGCCGACCCGACCAACGCCAAAGAGCTGTTGTCCGCGACGTCCGCCGTGATTGACAAGGCCGCAGCCAAGGGCGTTATTCACAAGAATGCCGCCAACCGCAAAAAGGCCCGTCTGGCAAAGCAGCTGAACAAGGCCGCTGCCGTCTGAGCGAAGAAAGTTCGCGTGTGATAAACTCCTTTTTTAAGCAAAAGGGGTTTTTCTTTTTCCCAAAAGAGTGTACAATAGGTTTATAATTTCCCGGGATTTCTTCTGAAAGGAGCTGAAGGCCGTGAAGCATGGAAAGAAACGGTTTGCTGCCGCGCTGGTTTCAGCAGTGATCTTTCTCTGCAGCTTCATGCCTGTTGCGGCCTTTGCGGAAAAAACCGGGACGGTGCGCGGGGGCTGGCTGATCCTGCGGGACGCGCCTTCCTACAGCGGAAGAAAAATCTCCAGCTATCCGACGGGAACGGTCGTGACCATCACCGGGCAGAGCGGAAAATGGTACGCGGTGACGGCCCCGGACGGCATCAACGGATACATGCTGGGCAGCTATCTGGTGGTGAGCGGGGACGACCTGGTGGTGGGCCAGAACGCCTGGGTGACCAGCAGGAACGGCCTGAACGTGAAGCTGCGCAGCGGCCCGGGAACCAAATACGGCGCGGTGGCTTCCTATCCGCCGGGGACGAAGTGCATGGTGCTCGGGAAATACGGCAACTTTACCCAGATTCAGATCGGCAGCATGATCGGATACATGATGACCGAATTCCTGACGGGAACCGACCCGGGAACCGGCGGAGAAACCATTCTTTACGACGTTTGGGTGGTCAGCGCCAACGGCGCCGGGGTGAACCTGCGGTCAGGGCCTTCCAGGAGCAGCCGGTCCATCGGTTTCTACGACGTTGGGACCAAGGCGGGGATGATCGAGCTGGGCACGACCTGGAGCAAGATCAATGTAGACGGCAAGGTCGGGTATATGATGACGATGTACCTGTCCAAAACGGAACCGTCGCCTTACTATCCGCTGCATGGCACTTATGTATGGAGCAGCAACGGAAAGAATGTCAACCTCAGAAGCGAGCCGCGCATTACCAGTACTGCCATTGATTCCATCGCTCCCGGAACGCCGGTGACCATTCTGACCCCCGGAACGAACTGGCATTTTGTCAAGATCGGGACGGAATACGGCTACATGATGGCGCAGTTTATCATTACGAAATAGAACCACAGGGCGGACTTTCAAATTGTTTCAGAAATATGAAAAAAATATGAAAGTCCGTCTTTCATTTTGAACCGGGTTCGTGTATAATAAGGTTTCGGTCAGGCCGGAAGGAGGGTGAGCGGATGAACGATGTGATGGGAACGATTCGGAACATGGTCTGGAATCTGACTCACCGGATCCGGGTGGTTGACGTGATCGACATCCTGATCGTCGCGATCATTATCTACGAGCTTCTGCTGCTGACCCGGCACACCCGCGGCAGCGCGCTGCTGAAGGGGCTTTTCCTGCTGCTGATTATTGCGTTTCTGAGCAACCTACTGGGGCTGGTGAGCCTGAACTGGCTGCTGAACGCCATTTTGCAGAACGGGGCCATCGTGCTGGTGGTTCTGTTTCAGCCGGAATTCCGCAAGGCGCTGGAGCGGATGGGACGCAGCCGCGTGTTCCAGAAGAGTGGCCACAAACCCCTGAACGAGGAAAGGGACCTGATCATTTCCGAAATCATCCAGACGATCATGGACCTGAGCAAGCGGAGAGTCGGGGCGCTGATCGTTTTCGAACAGCAAACCGGCCTGGAAGACGTGATCGAAACCGGAACCCGGCTGAACGCGGAGATTTCCGCGCCGCTGCTGGAAAATATATTCGAGCCGAACACACCGCTGCACGACGGTGCGGTTGTGATCCGGGACAATGAAATTATGGCAGCCGCCTGCATTCTTCCGCTGGCGGAGGCCAGCGGCGTGAGCCGGGAACTGGGTACACGACACCGGGCGGCGGTGGGGATCAGCGAGAATACCGATGCGATTGTGCTGGTCGTTTCCGAAGAAACCGGGATTGTTTCCATGGCCCGGGACGGTCACCTGACCCGGCCGCTGACAGTTAAGAACCTGGAGGAAGTGCTGGGCGAAATCTATACATCGAGGCAATCCAGGGTGCTTTCCTTCTTTAAAAATATGAAAGAAGATGCGGAGGGCGAAACAGATGAGTAATACGTCCTTTGCGAACCGGGCGGGAGAAAGCGGAAAGCAGATCCTGAAAGCGATCAAGCATGTGCTGTTTCACAACGGATGGGTGAAACTGATTGCGCTGCTGATCTCCCTGGTACTGTGGGCCGGACTGATTTCCCAGGACGACTCGCTGACCCGGGACAAAACGTGGCAGAACGTGAGCGTTTCGATCACGGGCGAGGAAACCATGAAGCGAAACGGCTATATTGTCGTCAGCTCCCTGGAGGAAGCGCTGTCCGGCGTCTCGGCAACGGCGGCGGTTCCCCAGAAGCAGTATGACACCGCGGAAGCTTCCGCGTATAACCTGCGGGTGGATCTTTCCAAAATCAACGGTATCGGTACGCAGGAACTGAAAATCCAAAGCACGGCCAACGCCACCTTCGGAAAGGTGACGGGCACGACGCCCTCTTCCATCAGCGTTGAAGTGGACGAATACATGGTGCGTCAGCGGATTCCCATCTCCGTGAGCATCGGCGGGGACTATCAGAACGGCTGGTACCACGAATGGTATATGACTAACCCTTCGGTGGACCCGAAACTGATTGCCGTGAACGGACCGCGCACCCTGGTGCAGTCCATCTCCATTGCCCGGGTGTTTGTGGATCCGGAGGATCTGGAATGGACGGAAGGAACGCTGCTGGCCACGGGTGAGATCCGCCTGTTCAACCGCGCCGGCGAAGAAGTGAACAGCCCGCTGCTCAGTATCACCACCGAGGGCACAACCATTGATACCGTGCTGATTGAGGGAACCGTGATGCCCACCAAATCCTTCAGCGTCAGCGACCTGATTGAAACCCAGGGAACGCCGGCCAAAGGATACAAAGTTGTTTCCACGAAGGTGAGCCCGGAAAACATCACCGTGGCGGCGCGGAACGAAGTGATGGAACAGATGAACAAACCGGCGCTGGACCGGGTTGTGAACGTTCAGGATCTGAGCGAGACCACCGTTTTCCAGATCAAGGTTCAGAAACCCTCCGAAGACGCGGTGCTTTCCAACGACACCGTGACGGTGACGGTTGAAATCGTGCCGGACGCGGAGAACGCGGAATAAGAGGACGACAAAATGGGAAGCTTTGCAAATACCGTTTTCAGTATTTTGCTGGGATGGATGCAGGGACTGGTCTCGGCCATCTGGTCCGCGTTTACGGGAAAAGAAGGAAAATCCTTTTTTCAGTTCATCTGGAACAACTGGATTAAAATCGCGGTCATTCTCTGCGCTGTCGGGGCGATCGTGGATTTTTCGGTCTACTTTTTCAGGTGGCAGCCCTACAAGGTGTGGCGGTCCTTCTGGCGCAGGCTGAAAAACAAAGGAGAGACCCCGGTCGAAGCGGACAACGTGCCGCAGGAAGAATGGAAAAACGACGGGGCGGACCCGGCACAGTACTATTTTCCGGAGAGCCTGCGGGCGGACGAACCGGAGGAACGGGAGCTTTCACCCCGGCGGCAGGCGGAGCCTGACACGGACGACGACCTGAGCAGATGGAAAGTTTCGGAAAAGGAAATGCCGGAGGCGGAACCCGAGGCCGAGATTACGAAGGCCGGCTACACCGTTCCGCTGGACAGTCCTTACCGGAAGCCGGGAAGCAGACCGGGAAGGCGCAGGCTGCGGGTGAACCTGCTGGGTGACGCCGACGAGGAGCGTGAAATTCATTATTATGCGCCCCGGCCCATCGTCGACCACAGGGAAGCCTATCACGCGCCGGTTTATCCTGAAGGATGGAAGAAAAACGGAGAGCAGAACTCATGAAGGAATGCTTCGGGAACGCGCGGTTCCTCGTGATTACGGGGAACTACGGCAGCGGAAAGACGGAAATATCGCTGAATCTTGCTTTTGACGCCGCACGGGAAGAAAAGACCACGCTGGTGGATCTGGACATTGTGAATCCCTATTTTCGGACCGGCGAAAAAGCGGAAGAACTGAAAGCGGCGGGCGTTCGCGTGCTGATGCCCACCTACGCGATGACGACGGTGGACATTCCGGCGCTGCCCGCAGAGATCCAGAGCGTTTTTGAAGTGCCTTCCGACCGGGTCATTTTCGACGTGGGCGGAGACGACACGGGCGCGGCGGCACTGGGCCGGTACTATCCTTCCTTTATGGCCCGGCGGGAGCAGACCCTGGTGGCCCTGGCGGTCAACTGCATGCGTCCCCTGACCATGGAAGAGGACGATATCATCGATCTGGCGCAGCGGATTGAGGCCCGGGGCCGGCTGAAGATCGACCTGATGATCAACAACACGAACCTGGCAGACCGGACCACGGCGGAAATGGTGGAGCGGGGGGAGAAAACCGTCCTCGCCTGCGCGGCGCGCATGGGGATCGGCCGGGTGATCACGGCGGGAAAAAGGAATGTGCTGGAAAACTGCCGGCTGAAGACGGAGACGATGGACATCGAACGGTATATGGTTCCGGAATGGATGGTGGAGGCGGAATGACGAACCTGCCGAAAGCATTTGTTGAACGGATGAGCCGACAGCTGGGAAACGAGCTGCCGGATTTTTTGCATGCGATGGAAGAAGCGCCTCTGCGCGGGATCCGGATGAACCCCCTGAAACCTTTCGAAGGCATGGAAGCCTTTACAGCCGGCGGAAAGATTCCATGGACGGAAGACGGATTCTTCCTGGCAGGGGAAAGCACGGCCGGGGCTACGGTTTTCCACGAAGCCGGGGCTTTTTATCTGCAGGAGCCCGCGGCCATGCTGCCGGCGGAAGTGCTGGATCCGCAGCCAGGGGAACGGATCCTGGATCTTTGCGCCGCGCCGGGCGGGAAATCCACCCAGATCGGCATCAAAATGAAGGGGGAGGGCCTGCTGGTCTGCAACGAACCGGTGCCGAAGCGGGCGCAAATCCTGAGCCGGAATATCGAACGTATGGGCATTCCCAACAGCGTTGTGACCTGCATGGTTCCGGCGGACCTTCCGCACGCCTGGGACGAATGCTTTGACGGGGTGCTGGCAGACGCGCCCTGCAGCGGTGAGGGCATGTTCCGGCGGGATCCGGAAACCCGGAGGGAATGGAGCGAAGAGGCAGCCGCAGGATGCGCGAAGCGGCAGGAAGAAATCCTTGAGGAAGCGGCCCGGCTGGTACGGCCCGGGGGAAGACTGGTCTATTCAACCTGCACCTACAACCCTGCGGAGAACGAAGGGGTTGTGAACCGTTTTCTCGAAAAGCATCCGGAGTTTGAAACGGAGGCTTTTCGCCTGCCGGGGGCGGAGGGAAAGGACGGAACGCTGCTGTGCCTGCCGCACCGGATGCGGGGCGAAGGGCAGTTCGCGGCGCTGCTGCGGAAAAAGGGCAGCGGAGAGAAAGCGCGTTTCGGGATCCCCTTTGCGCCGCCGGACCGGGAGGCGGCCCGGGTGCTGCGGGAAACCGTTCCGGGACTGCAGGAGCCGAACGCGACCTTCGGAAACACGCTGATCCGGATTCCGGAATGCCCGGAAATGAAAGGGATCCGGGTGCTGCGGGCCGGACTGCAGATCGCGGAAAACCGCGGAAGAATCCTTGTTCCGGATCACGCTCTGGCACTGTGTTTCCTGCAAACCGGCGGAGTGCTGCGGACCGTAACGGACGCGGCGGGCGCGGCGGCATACATGGCCGGGGCGGAGATCCCGGGAGACGCGAAGGGATGGACGCAGGTCTGCTTCCGGGGCCTGAACCTCGGCTGGGGAAAAGGCAGCGGCGGCGTGATCAAAAACCATTATCCGAAGGGTCTGCGAAAAGAACGAATCCGGACTACGGCGGATCCGGGAATATGAAACGGGAAAAATGCCGGAAAATAAAGAAAATCCGGCCGAAAAGCAAAGATTTTTCTTGACTTGAGGGTTGAATTTTGTTATTATCTTCGTTGGCATCAAAAGCTCCGCTAGCCCCGGTAGCTCTTGAAACAGGTTTCCGACATGCGACCATCATGAAGGAAACGACCACAATACCAGGGAGGAAAATCCGTTGAAGACTTATATTCCGAAGACTGCAGACATTGACCGGAAATGGTATGTCGTTGATGCAGAGGGAATGGTGCTCGGGCGTCTGGCCAGCCAGGTTGCGAACATCCTGCGCGGCAAAAACAAGCCCATCTACACCCCCAATATGGACACCGGTGACTATGTGATCATCGTCAACGCGTCCAAAGCCGTGCTGACCGGCAAAAAGCTGGATCAGAAGATTTACTACCACCACAGCGGATATGCCGGCGGACTGAAAGAGACCAAGTATCGCAAGCTGATGGCCGAAAAGCCCGAGTTTGCCGTGCGTCACGCCGTTGTCGGCATGCTGCCCAAGGGACCTCTGGGACGCCAGATGGCCAAGAAACTGAAAGTTTACGCCGGAGCCGAGCATGAACAGGCCGCTCAGAAGCCTGAAGTGCTGGACCTGAAGTAAGACGCGGAAAGGAGTTAAGAGAGAATGGCTAAGGGAGAATTCAACGCTGTTGGCCGTCGTAAAAAAGCCGTTGCCCGCGTACGTCTGGTGTCCGGCGATGGCAAAATCGTGATCAACAAGCGCGATATCGACAATTATTTCGGACTTGAAACCCTGAAGATGACCGTTCGTCAGCCCATGAACCTGACCAACGTCGGCAACTACGACGTGATGGTCAACGTTCGCGGCGGCGGTCTGAGCGGCCAGGCCGGTGCGATCCGTCACGGCATCAGCCGCGCCCTGTGCAAGGCTGATCCGGAACTGCGCGACACGCTGAAGAAAGCAGGCCTGCTGACCCGCGATCCTCGTATGAAGGAACGGAAAAAGTACGGTCTCAAGGCTGCCCGCCGGGCTCCGCAGTTCAGCAAGCGCTGATTTATACCAGGAGTTTTATTCCCACATCCACGCGATGTGGGATTTTTCTGTGGAAGAGTATTTCATAAGAGTACAGGAAAAAAACTTGTATCCTGTCGGGCGGAAACATAAAATAAAAGAGTTCAGAAGAACAAAACGAATTGGGAGGGTTCAATCATGAAGAAGATTCTTTCTGCAGTACTGGTTCTGATGATGCTGCTTGCTTCCGCGGCCTGCGCGGAAAGCGCGATTCCCGGCGTGGAAGACGGCGTGCTGACGGTGGCCATGGAATGCGCCTACGCGCCGTACAACTGGGCGCAGCCGGATGATTCCAACGGCGCCGTGCCGATTAAGGATTCTGCATTTTATGCCAACGGCTACGACGTGATGACGGCCAAGGCCATCTGCGAAGCCAACGGCTGGCAGCTGGAAGTGATGCAGCTGGAATGGGATTCCCTGATTCCCGCGGTGATCAGCGGACAGTGTGATGCCGTCATCGCCGGACAGAGCATGACCTCCGAACGCATGGAAACCGTTGATTTCGCCGGACCGTATCTTTACGCGACGATCGTTTGCCTGGTGAAGCAGGACAGCAAGTTTGCCGACGCCAAGGGCAAGTCTGACCTGGCCGGCGGACGGTGCACGAGCCAAAGCGGCACCATCTGGTATGACTCCTGCCTGCCGCAGATCAAAGATGCTGAAATCCTGACTCCTCAGGAATCCGCTCCCGCCATGCTGATGGCGCTGGAATCCGATACGGTTGACTTCGTCTGCACCGATATGCCCACGGCCCAGGGTGCACTGATTGTTCATCCGGACTGGAAGATCCTGGACTTTTCCGGCAGCGGTGACGACTTTGAGGTTTCCGAGGAAGAAGTCAACATCGGTATTTCCGTCAATAAGGGCAACACCGCGCTGGTGGACGCCATCAACAGCTATCTGAAAGACAAGACTGCCGATGATTTCAATGCTCTGATGGCGGAAGCTATCAAGATTCAACCTATCGAATGAATGGATGTTGAATCGCTTTTCGACAAAGATCTGTGCACTTGCCACCGGTAAATGATTCCGGTGGCAGGTGCGGTTTATGGAGAATCATATGTTTGCACAATTGTTTACCGATATTGCCAGTCTTTGGGCGAAATACCATACCATGTATCTGACGGGGATTCTTAACACGTTGATCCTGGCTGTGGTCGCAACGCTGATCGGCTGTGTCATCGGGTTCATCTGCGGAATCCTCCAGACGATTCCCTGCGGTCCAAAGGACAATATTGTTAAGCGGGTCCTGCTGAAGATCATCAGGATCATCATCCGGATCTACGTGGAAGTTTTCCGCGGAACCCCGATGATCCTGCAGGCGGTGTTCATTTACTACGGCATGCCGTACTTCTTCGGCGTGTCGTTCAAGGACATCTGGACGGTGAGTATCATCGTCGTTTCCGTCAACACCGGCGCCTATATGGCGGAATCCGTGCGCGGCGGCATTATGAGCATTGATCCGGGCCAGTTTGAAGGCGCCCGGGCCATCGGCATGAACCACCTGCAGACCATGCTGTACATCGTTCTGCCCCAGACGCTGCGCAACATTATGCCCCAGATCGGCAATAACTACATCATCAACGTGAAGGATACTTCCGTCATGTTCATCATCGGGTTCAACGATTTCTTCGCTGTTCACAAGATGGTTTCCGGCGCGGTGTTCAAATATTTCCCCTCCGCGTTTCTGGAAATGGGCGGATACCTGATCCTGACGCTGGTGGCTTCCTTCCTGCTGCGGAAAATGGAAAAGAGACTGGCAGGGAAATCCAACTATGAACTGGTGAACACGGACACGCTGACGATGAGCGCCGGAACATACAGCTATCCGAGGGACGCGGCTTCGCCCTTTGACGAGACCAGCAAGGACTATAAAGGAGAGAAAGCATGAGCGAGCATATTCTTGAAATCCGTCATCTCTCCAAAACGTTCGGAACCCATGCTGTGCTGAAGGACATTGATTTCACCGTGGACAAAGGAGACGTGACCTCCATAATCGGCGCCAGCGGCAGCGGAAAATCCACGCTGCTGCGCTGCATCAACCTGCTGGAAACGCTGACCACCGGCGAAATCCTTTTCCACGGGCAGGACGTGACGGCGGGGAAGATCAATCCTTCCGCCTACCGGGCTAAGGTGGGTATGGTTTTCCAGAACTTCAACCTTTTCAGCAACCTGACGGTGCTGGGCAACTGCATGATCGGCCAGCAGAAGGTTTCCAAAATTCCGAAGGAGGAAGCGAAGAACCGGGCGCTTTACTATCTGAACAAGGTGGGCATGGCGCCGTATATCAACGCGCGGCCGGACCAGATTTCCGGCGGTCAGAAACAGCGCGTCGCCATCGCCCGCGCCCTGGCCATGGAGCCGGAAGTGCTGCTGTTTGACGAACCGACTTCGGCCCTGGACCCGGAAATGGTGGGCGAGGTGCTGGACGTAATGAAATCGCTGGCGAAGGACCGGATGACAATGCTGGTGGTAACCCATGAAATGGCTTTCGCCCGGGATGTGAGCACCCATGTGGTTTACATGGCGGACGGGGTGATTGAAGAAGAAGGGAAACCTTCCAAAATCTTCTCCGATCCGGAGAGCCCGAGGACCCGGGAATTCCTGAAACGGATTCTGAATACATGAACAGACGGATCCTGAATTCCCGAACAGCTTGAAAGAGAACGCCCGGCGCGGTATAATACTCCTGTTGAATCCCAAATAAACAGGATGCGGAGGGCGGAAAAATGGCACAGTGGAAAAATCTCGATACATTAAAATCATTTAAGGATCTTGCTGACAGCCGGAAGGTTGACCTGACAAAAGCGCTTGCCGGGGACGCGGGAGCGGCCCGGGTGGCGAAGTACCGGGTTCCGATGGCTGCCGGACTTTCCTATTATTATGCCGCGAAACAGGTGGACGATGGAATTCTTGCGCAGCTGAAAGCGCTGGCGGAGGAATGCGGCCTGGCGGAGAAGTTTGAGGAGCTGTACAGCGGCGAAGTGATCAACACCGGCGAGAAGCGCAGGGTGCTGCACCAGCTGACCCGGGGGCAGCTGGGCAAGGCGGTGATCGCCGACGGCGTCGACAAGCGCGCCTTCTATACGGAGCAGCAGAAAAAGATTGCGGAATTCGCCGGGAAAGTGCACCGGGGCGAGATTCTCAACGAAAAAGGCGAGAAATTTACCACGGTCGTGCAAATCGGTATCGGCGGAAGCGACCTGGGGCCCCGGGCCATGTATCTGGCGCTGGAAAACTGGGCTAAAAAGAACGGCTGCTTTAAAATGACGGCGAAGTTCATCAGCAACGTGGATCCGGACGACGCGGCCGGCGTGCTTTGCGAGACCGACGCGGCCCACGCGATCTTCGTGCTGGTTTCCAAGAGCGGAACCACGCTGGAAACCCTGACGAACGAAGCCTTCGTCAAGGACGCGCTGGCGAAGCAGGGGCTGGACGCCTCGAAGCACATGATTGCCGTGACGAGCGAGACTTCACCCCTGGCGAAGAGCAGCGACTATCTGGCGGCCTTCTTCATGGATGACTATATCGGCGGTCGCTATTCTTCCACATCCGCCGTGGGCGGCGCAGTGCTGTCCCTGGCCTTCGGACCGGAAATCTTTGACCGGTTCCTGCAGGGCGCCGCGGAGGAAGACAAACTGGCAACGGAAAAGGATCCGCTGAAAAACCCGGCGATGCTGGACGCGCTGATCGGCGTTTACGAGCGGAACGTTCTGGGCTATCCCTGCACGGCGGTGCTGCCCTACAGCCAGGCGCTGAGCCGGTTCCCGGCCCATCTGCAGCAGCTTGACATGGAATCCAACGGCAAGAGCGTGAACCGCTTCGGCGAGCCGGTGGTTTATGTGACAGGGCCGGTGATCTTCGGCGAACCCGGCACCAACGGACAGCATTCCTTCTATCAGCTGCTTCACCAGGGAACGGATATCATCCCGCTGCAGTTCATCGGCTTGAAGAAGAGCCAGGCGGAAACGGACGTTGTGATTCAGGGCAGCACCAGCCAGCAGAAGCTGGGCGCCAACGTGGCGGCCCAGATCATGGCTTTTGCCTGCGGCAAGGAGGACGAAAACCGGAACAAGTACTTCGCCGGGAACCGCCCCTCCAGCATCATTATCGGCGAGAAACTGACGCCGGAAGCGCTGGGCGCGCTGCTTTCCCACTTCGAGAACAAGGTGATGTTCCAGGGATTCCTCTGGAACCTGAACAGCTTTGACCAGGAAGGCGTACAGCTGGGCAAGGTGCTGGCGAAACGCGTGCTGGCCCATGAAACGGACGGCGCGCTGAAGGCTTTCAGTGATTTGCTGGGAATCTGACGGTTATAGGATAACAGGATTTATGCTTTGATTGTACGGAATGCCGCGGCGCGGCCGAGGCGGTTCATGACCGCCAGGCCCACACCTTCCGGCGGAACCACTTCACTGAAGACGGTTTCCATGCCTTCCTCATCCAGGCGGCGGAGGGTATCAAAGAGCCGATGGGCGATCTCTTCCGCATGATCTTTTGAACCGATGTCATGGGGACGGCAATCGCGGAGCTGATCCATATGCTCGGAGAAGCAGAGGACGCAGGATTTGCGGCCGGCTTCGGCTTCGCGTCGGTACAGGTCCTGCAGACGGGCAAGGACGGCTTCCTCTTCGCCTTCCACCAGAGTGACAGCTGCCTTCGGGGCGTAGTGCTTATAGCGCATGCCGGGGGAAAGAGCCTTTTCATCCGGCTTCAGGGGCCGGAGAATGCTGCCGGCCAGGGCTACTTCCGTATGCAGGACGGACTCCAGCATTTCCTTTGTGACGCCGCCGGGCCGGAGAATTGTGGGGACGCCGTGGCAGAGATCCAGCACCGTGGATTCCACGCCGACCTCACAGGGGCCGCCGTCCAGAATCAGGGGGATTTTACCCTGCAGATCCTCCAGCACATGGGCAGCCAGGGTGGGGCTCGGCCGGCCGGAGGAATTGGCGGACGGCGCCGCGATCGGCAGTCCGCAGGCTTTCAGCATGGCCGCGGCCACCGGATGGGAAGGCATCCGCACGGCCACCGTCGGGAGCCCGGCGGTTACCTCAGAGGGAACGGCGGGCTTCCTGTTAAACAGAATGGTCAGGGGTCCCGGCCAGAAAGCGTCCATCAGCGGAATGGCTGCCTCCGGGACGGTGCAGAGGTCCGGAAGCTGGGCGCGGTCATGGATATGAACGATCAGCGGATTGTCGGCGGGCCGGCCCTTGGCGGCAAAAATCGACAGAACCGCTTTTGCGTTCAGGGCATCGGCCCCGAGACCATAGACGGTTTCCGTCGGAAAGGCAACCAGTTCGCCTGCGCGGAGCAGATCCGCCGCCAGGGACAGGGATTCCTCAGAAGAGGGGAGCAGAAGCGTTTTCAAGGTAAGTCACATTCTTTCAGATCAATAAAGGTCAGTTTGCGGCGGAAAAGCAGGAATATGAAGCACAACGGTTCCGGAGCGGCCGGTCAGCTTTTGACGGCAGCGAGCTTTTCCGTTTTCTCCGCGAGACGGAGGGCTTCAATAAAGGGGCTGATTTCGCCGTTCATGACGTTCGAGACCCGGTTCACGGTCATGGACAGCCGGTGATCCACCACGTAATCATGGTTGAAATAATAGGTGCGGATCCGGTCGCTGCGGTCGCCCCAGCGGATCTGACTTTTCCGGTCCTGCGCGCGGGATTCGGTTTCCGTACGGACCTTCTCATCCAGCAGGCGGGAGCGGAGCACTTTCAGGGCCTTCGCTTTGTTTTCCAGCTGGCTGCGCTCATCCTGGCAGGTGACGACGGTACCTGTGGGCAGATGGGTGATCCGGACGGCACTGTCGGTGGTATTGACGCCCTGGCCGCCGTGGCCGGAGGCATGAAACACGTCGATCCGCAGATCGGAAGGGTTGATGTCCAGTTCAATTTCTTCCGCCTCCGGGAAGACGGCCACGGTGACCGTGGAGGTGTGGATCCGGCCGCCGCTTTCCGTGACCGGAACGCGCTTGACGCAGTGGACGCCGCTTTCAAACTTCAGGCGGGCGAAGGCGTCCGGGCCGGTGAACATCAAAAGCGCTTCGTTGGCGCCGCCCAGGTCCGTATCGCTGAGGGAGAGAATTTCGGAAGAAAGACCGTTGCGGTCCGCGTATTTCTGGTACATGCGCAGCAGATCCCCGGCAAAAAGAGCGGCTTCCTCGCCGCCGACACCGGCCCGGATTTCCAGAATCACATTCCTGGAATCCATCGGATCCGCCGGAACCAGCATAATTTTCAGCTCTTCCGTCAGATTTGCCTGCTCTTCAGAAAGCTGATCGATTTCCGCTTCGGCCTCGGCGGCGAAGTCCGGATCCGACAACAGCTCTTTGGCTTCTGAAAGCTGGCGGGAAACGGACAGATACTGCTGATATTTTTCAACCAGGGGCTGGAGCGAAGCGCGCTCTTTCAGGCAGGCCTGATATTTTTCATAGTTCTGAATGACCTCCGGCTGGGCGATTTCCTCGTCCAGTTCCCGGAAACGGTCCAGAACGGCATCCAGTTTCTCAAACATAATTCCTCCGTGCGGGGCTGCGGGCTGAAAGCATCCGGGGGATTCCGGAAAAATCGTTGCGGACGGCGATCTCTGTGAAACCCTCGGCGGCGAGCAGGGCGGAAACAGGCTCCGCTTCTCCAAAGCCCAGTTCAAGCATCAGGAGCCCTTCGGGTTTCAGCACTTTTGCGGCTTCGTCAGCAATACGCCGGTAAAAATCCAGTCCGTCCGTGCCTCCGTCCAGGGCGAGGGAGGGTTCCCGCAGCACCTCCGGCTGCAGGGCGGCGCATTCGGCAGAGGGAATATAGGGCGGATTGGAAACAATACAGTCAAAGGAATTGTTGGCGAGGCCTTCCGTCAGATCGCCCTGATGAAAGGAAACGCTGAGATCCAAACGGGATGCATTCAGCGCGGAAACCTCCAGGGCGTCGGGCGAACAGTCCGCAAGAACCACATCCCAATGAGGGCGCTCCGCCGCCAGGGTCAGACCGATGCAGCCGCTGCCGCAGCACAGATCCAGCACGCGGCAGGAATCCGACGCCGGCAGGTTTTCCAGCGCCCAGGCACAGAGCTCCTCCGTTTCCGGGCGGGGGATCAGCACACGACGGTCCACAAAGAACATTCGCCCGCAGAAAGGGGCTTCGCCGGTGATATACTGGAGAGGCTCACGGTCAAGCCGGCGCCGTACCAGGGTATCAAATGAATCCAGCATATCGGGAGACAGCTCCGTCTCCGTGTCCAGGCGGAGCGAAAGGGGCGGCTTTCCAAGAAGAAAGGAAAGCAGCAAAGCGCCGTCGGTTTCGGGATCGGGAATGCCCGCCTCCCGGAACCTGCGGGTGGTTTCACGCAGCAGGGCGCAGGGCGTCATGCCCGAGGTTCCTGCGTTTCGGGATTCGCATCGGCAGGCGCTTCCGGCGCGGGGAACACATGGCCGGGCTCGGACTCGTCGTAGGTGCGGAAAATGCCCCAGCCTTCCGGCGTTTTCGGAGTTCCCTCCGGGAAGCCGTTCAGCACCACATTGACGGAAACGATGGCGCATTCCAGCATGGAAGCATCCGGCTCGCGGGTGGTGAGACGCTGCATCTGCATGCCGGGGGCGCGCAGGATACAGGCCGCGCGTGATTTGGAATGGGCCAGGCCCATGAGCACTTCATAGCTGACGCCGGCAACGATGGGCAGCATGGCCAGATGGAAAAGGAAGCGCAGGAAGAAATTGTTGATCGGAAGCAGGATGTTCAGCACGAGGAAGAGCAGAATGCTGATGACAAAGACGATCAGGAGAAACGCCGTTCCGCAGCGGGGATGCAGGCGCGAAAAAGTCTGAGCGTTTTCGGGCGTCAGCGGAAGACCGGACTCCTGGCAGTGGACGGATTTGTGCTCCGCGCCGTGATACTGGAAGGTGCGGCGGATATCGGGAATAAAGCCCACCAGGAACATGTAGCCCAGCAGCAGCACCACTTTCAGCAGACCACCCAGGAGCGTATAGCCCACGGGACCCATGCCGGCATTTTTCAGGATGGATTCCAGACCGGCGGGCAGGGCCATAAAGATGCCGAGGGACAGGGCCACGGCCAGGACAATGGCGACGCCCATCACGATTTTATCGACGCCCTTGCCGAGCTTTTTGGACAGCCAGATTTCAAACTTCGTGGGCTCCTCGTCGAGGATCCCGAGCATTTTGGTGGAATCGCTGAGGGTGTTCATTCCATAATAGAGCATGGTACACATATTGACCACGCCGCGGATGAAGGGCTTACCCATCCAGGGATATTTTTCCTTCAGCGGGACGAAGGGGGAGAGCTTGGTGACCATGGTTCCGTCTGGGCGGCGGACGGTAACGGCGGTGGCATTCGGCGAGCGCATCATGACGCCTTCCATCACGGCCTGACCGCCGACATCAAACTTTTTTTCCTGCTGTGCAGATGTATGGATCATAAAACAGAAACCTCCGGCAATCTGGATTGAACGGGCAGACAGAACCGGGCGGAAAACCCGGAAAACAACGGAATCGGCAGCCTGCCACGGGCATCATTGTACAACAAACGGCGAAAGATTGCAAAAAAAATGTTGCAAAACCCGTTTCGATATGATATTATACTTTTTGCGTTTAACGCCATTGCATACGCGAAAGAGGTGAAACAGCAATGAAGGAAAACATCCATCCCCAGTACGGCAAATGCATCGTTCGCTGCGTATGCGGTGAAACATTTGAGACCGGCTCCACGAAGAAAGAGATGAAGGTTGATATCTGCTCCAAGTGCCATCCTTTCTACACCGGTAAGCAGAAGCTCGTAGATACTGGCGGACGTGTTGATCGCTTCAAGAAGCGTTTCAATATGGAATAAAAAGACGAAGGGCGTACAGCAGTGCGGCCTTCTCTTTTTATGCCTTTTATGCCGAAAAACATGCTTGCGGGAAAAGCGGAAAGGAAGTATAATACAATATGGTGTATACAAAAGGAGGGATGTCAATGAAAAAACGGAAAATACGGCTCTTTGTCCTCCTTCTTTTGTGTGTCCTCGCCATAAACGTAACCGCCGGGGCGGACCGGGTTCCCCAGGAGAAACCGAAGAACTACATCGGGGCCATGCGCGTCGTCTGGTGCAAGGAATGGATTTCTTTGCGGGAAGAACCAAATAAGACATCCAACCGACTGGCGGAAATCCCCCTGGGCGCGATCGTTTATAACTGTGTGGACATCGGGAATCCGAGGTTCTATGAATGTGAATATGAAGGCCAGAAAGGATATGCGCTGATCGGCTATCTGTGGCCTGCCCCGGAGTGCGAACCACCGCTTTCCAGTTCCGTAACCAAAAAGATGACCATGGAAGAGGTGATCGGAACGGGCGAGGTCGTGCTCGACTGGAAAGACTATAACATGTCCGTTGTAGCGGCCCATGAATGGGTGGAAGAGAATAAAAAAAGATGGGAAGTGCTTCGGATCGGCTGTTTCATCAACGATTCACCGATCTGGGGACATGAGGAACGGGCAGAGGAATTCGGACAGTACGACCAGTTAAAGGTCTTTATCGGCGGCGTGTCTGACGACTGGCAGGTTATGGTTTACAACGGGGCCTGGGGGCTTTCCATGCTGGACCTGCTGAGCGGGAAGGAACGCTGGTGCGTGACAACGGGAAACTGTTCGCTTGGGAATGCCGCGGCGACGGCCGTAGGCAAAGACGGAACGGTGTATGTCGCCGGAACGGACGGACCGGACCCGGTGGCCATCACCCAGGACGGTGTCGTTCTGTGGCGGTCCGACGTCAACAATCCCGATGTGTACGGTCCCTATGAAATCACGGTCGACAACGACGCGATCCTTGTGAAATATGAAAGCGGCATGACGGACGGATACAAGCTGGTGACGCTGGACAGCAACGGACAGCTGATCTCCGTTCGCAACCAGAAAAACGAACAGTAAACAGACAGATGAAAAGACGCCTGATCCTTATTAGGATCAGGCGTCTTTTCGAGACGTGCGAGGCCGGGTTACCGGTTCATCAGCGCGAACCAGTCCTTCATCTTGATCAGCAGCTGTTCATTTGTTTCTGTTTTTTCCATCATGGAAATCAGCTGGGGAATGGCTACCGCGGAGGAAGTGGTACCCAGCATGGTCCGGATCAGGGTGAGCCCTTCCTTCTGCTGGTCATTCAGGAGAATATCGGCATTTTTGGTGTAGCTGTGCTGCAGGTTCAGGGCGGGTGAAACACCGGCCCGGGCGACACTCAGATCCAGGGTCAGTTCCATGTTGGCGGTTCCCTTGAATTCTTCCACAACGGAATCATCCACCTTGGAGCCGGTGGCGATGTCCATGGCGGCGATAACGGTCAGGCTGCCGCCTTCCTTGCAGGAACGGGCGGCGCCGAACATTCTCTTCGCACGGAAAAGACTGGCAGGGTTGACCATGCCGGGCAGGCTGCGGCCCTGCTGTACGGCGGCGGATGTGTAGATCTTGGCCAGACGGGTCAGACTGTCGACCAGGAGAACCACATCTTTTTTCTGCTCGACAAGGCGCATGGCCCGCTCCAGAACGATTTCCGACAGACGAAGATGGGATTCGGGAGCCTGATCGAAGCTGGAGGAAAGAACCTGACAGGGAACGGATTCGCGCATCAGGGTCGCATCCTCGGGATTGACGTCGATCAGGAGCATCAGAACCTGCGATTCCGGATAGTTCCGGGAGATCACGCGGGCAATATTCCGCATAAGCTGCGTTTTCCCGGTGTTGGGCGGGCTGAGAATCAGACCGCGCTGGCCGAAACCGATGGGCGCGATGAGATCAATCAGGCGCATATCGGGAAGGGACGCGTCTCCCGGGGTTTCCAGGGAAATTCTGCGATCCGGATAGACAGGCGTGAGTTCATCGAAGGCCGGACGGGTGAAGGCATTTTCTTCGGGAACGCCGTTCACCGTCGAGATATAGAGAAGGGCGGCATACTTGTCGCCTTCCCGCTGGGGACGGACTTTACCCTCGATCAAATCGCCGGTGCGAAGACCGAAGCGGCGGATCTGGGCCATGGAAACATAGATATCCCGGGTGGAGGGGAGGAAAGAAGGCGCCCGAAGGAAACCGTATCCGTCGGGATGCAGCTCCAGGATACCGCTGCCTTCTTCATAATTGCCGGATTCCAGCAGTTCTTCCAGGGTCGGCGCTCCGCCGGCATCCTGGGCCTGGGGAGGCGTGAAAGCTTCCTGGGGCCGGGACGCGGTGTAGGCCGGGGTATAGTTGGCAGAGATCCGGTGAGTATAGGACGGAGCGTCGTTGAAACGCCGCTCGGGCAGCGGATTGACGGAAGGCGCGGCAGGTTCCCTGCGCTCGGGCGCCGGCTCGGCGGGAGCGGGTGCGGGCGCCGCGGCGGCGGGACCGAAACGGGGCGTGAAGCTTCCGGGACGGGTCGGCTGCACCCGGGATTGCTGCGGAAGCTGGTGGCCGGAGGGCGTGGTGTTCTGCCACGCGGGGCGCAGAGCGGCGCCCGGAGCCTGATAGGCCGGACGCACATTAAAACGCGGCGTGTCGGAATTGTGCCACGCGGCCTGGAAACGGGGATTGCCCCCCTGGTCGCCGGCACTTTCCTGTGCCGGTGCGGCAGCCTGTCCGGCGACCCTGTCGGGAACAACAGACTCCCGGACGGGAACGTGGCTTTGTGCCGCGACGCTTTCCCTGACGGGCGGGGCGACCGGTTCGGATTGCACCGCGCCGCTATTCTCATCCACCGGCGCATCCAGGCGGACGGGGAAGGCGGATTCGTTCTCCAGAATCTTCCGGACGATTCCGGCCTTATCAATCCCGGCACCGAGGGTGATTCTCCGGTCTTTGGCGAGTTTGCGAAGCTGCATGACTGTCATTGCGGATAATTCTTTTTCAGTCATGGATCAGGTACCTCCTTCAAAGGGTTTCATTCTGCATAAAAACAACATCACGGACCACCGCCTGCTCCACTTCATGGCGCAGGGAGGAAAAGATGCCGCCCGTAAAGGGCGTCCATCCCGACGTGACAGCCAGATCGATGACCTGCTGCGTCGGGAGGGTTAACGTGTTGAAACTGACGGCCGCGACGCCGCCGGGGATCAGCGCCTTTTTCCACGCGGGAAGGGCGCGGGAGAGCAGGGCGCCGAAGGATTCCGGCCTGCGGCCGAACTGGGGCGCATGCTGCACGCCGTAGGGGAGATCGGCAATCAGAAGATGGACGGGCCGGCGCCGGCAGAGGATTGGGGCGAGGACGGTGTCTCCCGCCGAAAGCCGGAGGAAACGGGTATCCTGCTGCTGATAGTGTTCCTTTGAATCGGCAAAGGTGAATTCCTTCACCGGAAGGGAAGACTTTCCGGCGGTTTCCGACCAGGAACGGACCGAATGCTTGAGCATATGAACCTTCAGGTATTTGCCGAAATAATCCTCCGCCTCGCGGACCGCTTTCTGGTCCAGATCCATGCCGACGGCATTCATGCCGGCCTGCAGGGCACAGAAGCAGGCGGTTCCCTTTCCGCAGAGCGGGTCGAGCAGGGTAAGTGGAGCATCGCTGCGGGCAAAGGAAGAAAGGGAAAGCGCGATATTGATCATCATCCGTGTGAAAGAAGCGGATGTTTTCCCTTTATATTTCAGAATCTCCGGCAGATCTTCCTCCAGATAATTTCCTTCGGGAAAAGAAAGGGGCCTGAGGAGATTCTCATGCTTTTCCGCCATAAACCGAACGGCGGAATGGCGGAAAAGAAAGGAAAGCTCATCTTCCGAGAGGGGACGGGATTCAAAGGTCAGAAAATCGGCACCGCCGAAAGATTCGAGCGATACTTCACAATCCAGAGAAAGGGCGCGAAGCATGGAAACGAGTTCACAACGGCTTAAGCGATTGGCCGAATCGCGATAACGGATATTTGTGTGTTTCGCCAAACCGAGCGTATAAACCATGACATCCTCTTTTCATCAGATCATGAACTGCAACCATTATAACAAAAGGAAAGTTGTTTTGCAACAGCAAGCGCACCCCAAATCGGGGAATTTGAACGACGGAAGAAAGAAAAAACCCTTCCCGATGTGGGGAAGGGAAAAGTGCGAAATGAATTACCACTTGCGCTTACGGGCGGCTTCGGCCTTTTTCTTGCGCTTCACGCTGGGCTTTTCATAATGCTCGCGTTTACGAACTTCCTGAAGAACGCCACTGCGGGCGCACTGCCGCTTAAACCGTTTGAGCGCACTTTCCAGGGACTCATTTTCGCGGATACGAACCTCGGACACTGTTATCCCTCCCCTCGCTCATTCACGCCTTGCCAGCAGCCCACCACACGGACGGACGGCAAAACCATGGAAGTATTATACAGCGATTCGTTCCATCAGTCAACGTTTTTTGGAAAAAACAGGTTTTCAGGCCATCCGGTCGCCCATTTTCCGGCCGCCGAGGATATGAAAATGCAGGTGAGGCACGGACTGACAGGCATCCGGGCCGCAGTTGGAAACCACCCGGAAACCGTCGGAAAGGGATTCTTCGGCCGCGATCTGCTTCACCGCTTTCAGGCAGGCGGCGATTTCAGCGTCGGAGAGCTGATCAATCTCCGCCACGGAAGAGACATGCTTTTTCGGAACCACCAGGACGTGGGTCGGGGCCTGGGGATTGATGTCCCGGAAGGCATAGACCTGATCGTTTTCGAGCACTTTTGCGGAAGGGATTTCGCCTTTAATGATTTTGCAGAACAGACAGTTTTCCATTTTGTATTCCTCCAAACTCTTTTATTTTATGATCGCTCCGCCGAGAAAACGGGGAGAGACAGACTGAATCAGCACGCGGACCGGTTCGCCGGAGACACAGACATCCTCCCGCCGCAGGCGGATCCGCAGGTATTCGGGCGAGTAGCCTTCCCAGCAGCCTTCCACCCGCTCTTCCGGCAAGAGAACGGTCTCCCGGCCGATCCAACGGCGCTGGAAACAGAGGGCGGTTTCACGGCCCACGGCGATCAGCTCCCGGGCCCGGGCCTGCTTTACGGATTCAGACAGCTGGCCGGGCATATCCGCCGCCGGCGTGCCGGGACGGGGTGAATAGGGGAAAACATGAATCCTCGCGAAGCCGACCTTCCGGATGAACTCCCGGGTTTCGGCAAACTCCTCTTCCGTTTCGCCGGGGAATCCGGTCAGAATATCCGTGGTGATCGCCGCCATTGGGAAGAAAGCGCGCAGCCGCCCCACGGCTTCCAGATATCCTTCGGCCGTATACTGCCTGCGCATCCGGCGCAGGACAGTATTACTGCCGGACTGGAGGGCCAGATGAAACTGAGGGCAAAGCTTTTTGCATCCGGAGAGGGCGGCGATGAAATCCTCCGATGCGATGCCGGGTTCCAGGGATCCGAGGCGGATCCGGAGAACGCCCTTCGTTTCTTCCAGGGTTTTCAGCACATCCAGCAGGGAACGCCGGGGCGTGAAGTCCTTTCCCCAGGAGGAAAGATGGATACCGGTCAGAACAATTTCCCGGAACCCGGCGGCGGCAAGGCGTTTCGCCTCGGCGGCGATGTCTTCCGGGGGCCGGGAACGGATCGGTCCGCGAACATCGGGAATGACGCAGTAGGAACAACGGTTGCGGCAGCCTTCCTGAATTTTCAGGACGGCCCGGGTGTGCTCCTGACAGTCGGACACATGGAGCGATTCATAGGGCATGGTTTCCGGAAGGGGTTCCACGGCGCACAAGGGCTTTCCGGAAGAGAGCACCTGCTGCAGCAGGGACACAATCTGTCCGCGGAACTGGGTTCCGAGAACCAGATCGGCGCCGGCGGAAAGCAGCGCTGCTCCCTTCAGCTGGGCCAGGCAGCCGCAGAGAATCAGGATGCAGTCCGGATGTTCCCGCTTCAGTTTCCGGGCCAGCTGCAGACTTTTCTTATCTCCTGTGCCGGTGACGGTGCAGGTATTGATCAGATAGACATCGGCCGGGCCGGGAAAGGGGACGGTCGGAAATCCGGCGGCGGAAAGCAGCTCTTCCATGGCCTGGGTATCATACTGGTTGACTTTGCAGCCCAGGGTGTGATAAGCGACGGTCGGCATACTTGATCTTACTCCATTTCCCCATACAGTCCGAAGAAAACGCTGAGGGCCGCGAGGCCGGCGGTTTCGGTGCGAAGAATCCGCTTTCCGAGGGTGATCGGTTTTCCGCCGAAGGCCGTCAGCTGCTCCATTTCCTCCGAAGCGATGCCGCCCTCCGGGCCGATCACGATTCCCAGAGAACGCAGACGAGGATATTCTTTCGCGAAGGCCAGCGGTCCACGGTTTGGACATTCCTCCCAGGGAACAGCGACCTGTTCGCATTCATCGAACAGATCCGGCAGTTTTTTGAGGGACACCGGCGGAAGCACCTCGGGAACGATACAACGGCCGGACTGCTTGCCGGCCTCCCGGGCAATCTTCTGCCAGCGTTCCTGCTTTTTGGCACCGTCCTTTTCACTCAGCCGGACCACGCAGCGGGAAAAGGCGACGGGCACAATCCGGGCCACGCCGAGCTCTACCGATTTCTGGACGATCCAGTCCATCTTATCTGCTTTCGGAAGCCCCTGGAACAGGGTAACGGACAAGCGGGGTTCGGTGGAGGGAAGAGTGCTTTCGGGGAAGAGCTTTACGAGCGTATCCGAAGCCTCAGCGATCCGGGCACTGTACCGGTTTCCGTTCAGAATGATTTCGGCCTGATCGCCCTCCTTCATCCGCAGGACTTTCACGGCGTGAAGGGTATCTTCCGGCGTCAGGACAAAAACATCGCCTTCTGATTTTTCCGGATCCGCATAGAAACGGTGCATCAGTCATTCCTCCTCGAAAGGAAGGCGGTCCATTCGCCGCGGTGCTCCGTTTTCAGAATTTCGAATCCGGCTTTCAGCAGCGCCTCGCGGACTTCCTCCGTGCGCTCCCGGACGATGCCGGAGCAGATAAAGAGCCCGCCGGGGACGATGTGCTCCTTCAGGGGTGCGGCGAAGGAAATAATAATATCGGAAATAATGTTGGCGACGCATATGTCGCAGGTTTCGTTCACTTTTTTCAGCAGGTCGCCTTCCTGAACGGTGACCACGCCGTCCACATGGTTATGGGCCACGTTTTCCGTCGCGACGCGGACCGCGTCCGGATCGATATCCACGGCCAGCACCTGTCCGGCGCCGAGAAGGGCGGCCGCGATGGCCAGAATGCCGCTGCCGGTACCCACGTCGATGATCCGTTCGCCGCCTTTGATGACTTCCTCCAGCAGGGTGATGCACATGCCGGTGGTTTCATGGGTGCCGCTGCCGAAGGCCATGCCGGGATCAATCTCGATGATCCGGTCGCCGGGAGCAGGTTCAAAGGCTTCCCAGGTAGGCTTGACCACCAGATGGGGACCGGCATAAAAAGGCTTGTAGTATTTTTTCCAGACTTCGGCCCAGGCGTCCTCGGAAACGGTGCGGGTGTCCGCGACGAGGGCGCCGTAGAGCGGCTGCTGCGGCCGCATGGCGTCCAGGTGTTCCTTCAGCTGCTGCAAAATCCCCGGGAAGGTTTCATCCGGCGCGAACCAGGCGTGGACCAGCACATCCTCCGGCATGGTTTCCAACAGCTTCGGATCGATGATTTCCCAGATGCCATGGGGTTTGGAAGGATCGGGGATATCGGCCTTGTCCTCAATCATGGTGCCGGAGGCGCCGAGCTCCATCAGGCAATCGGAAACCCAGTCGGATCCGGCGGTGGTCGTATGCACAATCAGTTCAATCCAGTCCATTGTCAATTCCTCCGTAACAGTGCGATTGCCGCATCTGTTTTTTTCCAGTTACTATGCATGCAGGTGCGAACAGCAGCGGTATAGGATTGTTCAGCGTGTAAAAAAGGATTCAATTCCGCGGAGCAGCTCGTACTCCCGGATATCCCGGCAGGCGGTGTACATATAGCGGGTGATGACGTTTCCGGTTCGGAAATACAGGCAGACGAAGGGGCAGTCCTGATAAAACTGGTACTGGATGTCCATCAGCTTCTGACGGTACTCTTCCTGGGAAGTGACCTTCCGGAGGCTTGAGAACAGCTCATCCATTTTGCTGCTCTTATACCGGCAGTAGTTTCCGCTTTTGACATTGGCGGACATGAGCATGAAGCCGGGATCGGGGGTTGTATCCATGGCGAAAGCGATCAGGGCCAGGTCGAAACTGCCGCTTTTGACGCGCTCCTGCAGGCCTGACAGGGTCATGGCGGTGATTTTGCACTCGATGCCAACCTCGGCCAGGGCGGCCGAGATGATATTGGCGGCTTCCTCCCGGACGTCGTTATCCGGCTCCTCATAATAATAGAACCGCAGGTGGAGGTTCTTCAGATCGCCGTTGGAATCCACCCGGTCCAGCACGCCGTTGTCATCCGAGTCCTCCCATCCGGCTTCGGCCAGAAGGCGCTTTGCTTCCTCCACATCCAGGGTGAAGGAGGAATCCAGGCTGTCATTGTACATCCAGGTGCCGGGATAGAAAGGAAAATTGGTCGGTGTCGCGAGGCTGAGATAGGCGGTGGAGATGAGTTTGTTTTTGTCGATCAGGCAGCGGATCGCCTGGCGAACCTCGAGGGTGAGCTCGGAGGCGTTATTGTTCATATACAGGCATTCCAGCTGGTTGGTGCGATAGGACATGGTGAGGGAATTGGCGCCGGTTTTATGCTGAGCGCCGGCTACGGAACGGGTGAAACAGGCTTCAACCTGGGCAAATTCATAGCTTTCCACAACGGCCGAGGATGTGTTTTCAAAGGTGAAGAGGATTTCCTTGATCTGGGGCTGGGCTTTCCACCAGTTTGTGTTCGCGGAAAGCCACATCCGTTCGCCGGCGTGGAACTCGGTGATGACATAAGGGCCGGAACCGGGCGGATTATCCTCCGCCACCAGCGCTGCCGGGACCACCGGGAACGTCATCTGATAGAGCAGGCCGTAATAGGTGCGGCCATTTGCGGCCTTTACCACAACGGTGTAATCATCCTTGGCGGTGATGGAATCCACAAAACGGTTCAGGTTCTGATAAAAGCCGTGATCCGCGATGTTTTCATCCTTGGCCTTGGCGATGATATATTCCGCCGAAGCCACCACGTCTCGGGCCGTCAAGGGCGTTCCGTCTGAAAAACGGACATCCTCGCGGAGATGGAAGGTCCAGGTTTTTCCGGAGGCGGATTCCTCCCAGCTTTCGGCCAGGCAGGGCTGGGGAAGGTAATCGTCATCCAGCTCCACCAGGGATTCGTAGACCGCGTGATAGGCGGAGATGATATCGTACTCCACCGGCTCAAAAGGCCGGACCATCAGCGTTTTGGAAGACTGGATCGCGATGGTGATGCTGTTGCCGATTTCAGCTGCCTTCGCCGGAGACAGCGGCAGGAGCAGCGTCAGCATCAGCAGAAAGCTGATCAGGAGAGAAGTATTTCGCCTGATAAATCCCATAGTCTCTTGTGACCCTCCCTGCATAGTTTTTTGTGGGCCCATCCGGCAGCGAAGCGAGGGGCAGGGAATAGCCGTCCTCGCTGAGCAGCGGATCGGACAGCCAAACCTTGACCTGGCCCTGACCGGCATGATAGGCGGCGGTGACCGCAACGGGATCGCCGAGGAAAAGTTTGCTGAGGTAATTCAGGTACCAGCAGCCGAAGCGGATATTCGAAGCGGGATCATACATCCGTTCAAAGGCATAGCCGCTGACCTGCAGTTTGCGGGCAATCCACTCCGCCGTGTCGGGCATCAGCTGCATCAGCCCCCGGGCGCCGTCTCCGGACTCCACGGTGGGACGGAAGGAGCTTTCATTCCGGATCACCGCGGAAACAAAGGCGGGGGACAGGTTGAATTCCGCAGCGTACTGCTCGATCAGATCCCGGTACTGCAGCGGATACTGGTAATCGATGTTGGCCTGCTCCTGCGCGTGCTGCTCGGCACAGCGAGTGAGATGGGCGTTCATCAGCAGCAGCGCCGTGACGCCGACCATCAGCACCGCGGCGGCGGCGATGAGTGAAACCTTCAGCCACACCGGCAGAACCCAGGCAGCCTTTTTGGGTGTTTTTCGGGCCCGGGCCGATTCCGGACGGACAAAGCCCTCGGGTGCAGCCGCCGGTACGGCGGCCGGCGCATAGGGCTGCGCGGGGGCTGTCAGAGAATATGCCTGCACAGAGGCGGCCGGCGCATAGGGCTGCGCGGGAGTAAACTGTGAATACGGCGCAGCGGAACGCGCGGCAGCAGCGGGATTTGAACGGCGCGGACGGGAGGACGCCGAGGCGGCCGCAAGCGCGTCTTCCAGGTATTCCGACACGATCCGGCGGGTGTTTTCCATGGCGCCGGAATTGTCAATGACCCGGTCGGAACGGGCGGCTTTTTCATCGGAGGAGAGTACCGAGCAGATCCTGGCGTCGGCCTCCTCAGCGGTATAGCCGTCCCGCTCCATCAGGCGGGACCGCTGGAGATCTTCCGGAAGCCAGACGGTCCAGACCTCATCGCAGAGACGGTCGTAGCCCTTTTCAAAGAGCAGCGGCATATCCAGCACGCAGAGGGGAGCGCCGGAGGCGCGGATTTTGTCGATTCTTTGGCGGGTGAGGGAAAACAGGTGCGGCGCCATCAGATTGTCCAGCTGCTCCCGGGCGCGGGGATCGGAGAAAACAATCCGGCCCAGGCGGCGGCGGTTCAGGGATCCGTCGTCATAAAAGATCTCCGGGCCGAAAGTCTGACGAAGATCTTCGAGAACGGGACTCCCGGCCGCGGTCAACTCCCGGGAAAGACGGTCGCCGTCCACAACGGGAACGCCGCGGGAGACGAGATAAGCGCTGACTGTTGATTTGCCGCAGGCAATGCTTCCCGTCAATCCGATGATACGCATGCTTTTCCGATGACCCTCCTGTTTTGAAAAACGGCCCGGCGCAGGTTGTGCCGGGCCGCGGGAATTCATAAATGATTACAGATGCGTTGTCAGAAGCTTTTTCTTCAGTTCGGCTTCCATATTGTAGAGCTGTTTTTCGGCCTCCATGCGCTTTGCCCGGCCTTCGGACTGGATGGTCATCACTTCGTTGATGGTGTCGATCAGGTCCTGGTTGGTCTGGGCCAGAGTTTCGATATCGATGATGCCGCGCTCCGCTTCCTTGGCGGTCTGGATCGTACCGATCTTCAGGGCTTCGGCGTTCTTGCGCAGGAGCTCGTTGGTCATATCCGTGACAGCGGTCTGGGCCTGAAGAGCCTGCTGGGAATGATGAAGCCCCAGGGCGAGAACCATCTGGCTCTTCCAGAGGGGGAGCGTGTTGGACAGGGTGGACTGGATCCTTTCGACCAGGAGGCTGTCATTGTTCTGGAGCAGACGGATCTGGGGCGCCATCTGGATAGCTACCTGACGGGTCAGCTTCAGATCGTAGAGCTTCTTTTCAAAACGGTCGCACTGGGCAGCCAGATCGTTGGCCCGCTGGGCATCCATTGCGTCGCCTGTCTGGGCGGCCTTTTCCTGCAGGGCTTTCAGCTCGGTTTCGCGGACCTGCTGAAGCTTTTTCTCGCCGGCAATGATATACAGCGTGAGCTGGTGGAAATAATCGTTGTTCTGGTCATACAGCCGGTCGAACATGGCGATGTCCTTGAGCAGCTGGGTCTGATAGTTTTCGAGGGAACCGGCAATGTTGTCCACATTGGCGGAAACCTTGCTGTACCGGGCCTTCATCCGGGTGATCTTGTCCTCACCCTTGGCAAAAAGCTTTGCCAGGCCTTTGGGCTCTTCCGTGTCCTTCTGGAAGCCTTTCAGCTCGGACACGAGATTGACCAGCATGTTGCCGACTTCGCCGGTATCCTGGGTTTTCACTGCGTCGAGGGCGCTCTGGGAGAAATCGGCGATTTTCTTCTGGGCATCGGCGCCGAAGAGCAGCACATGGTCGGGATTGGTGACGTCGACCTTCTGAATGAAATCGTTGATCGCCTTTCTTTCCGCGTCGGTCAGCTGGCTTTCATCGAGCTTGGGCGCGACCTCAGCGGGCGCTTCGGCAGCGGGGGCCGCGGTCTGCTGGATGCTCTCGGTGGGGGCGGCCGCTTCGGGCACGGGCGCGGAAGGCGCAACGGAAAGCTGCAGCATCGGATTGGACTCGGACATGGTTTTCTTCCTCCTTTTGGGTTCTGTTCCTGTGATATTACCCGCTGATGAATCAGAATGCCAAATTCATGAACGGATGGATTGGCCTGAGTGCTTCGGGGTTATTCGATCGTCCGGGCGGCCTGGGGGGCCGGGGGTTCTTCCTCTCCCTCGGCTTCCTTGAAATTCAGCAGGGGAACGTCGGACGAGCGCATCTGGGCTTCGGCCGCGGTGCGCGCGGTACCGAGACGCTGGTTGTTCAGGATTTCGTTATCGACGTATCCGTCGCGCTTGAGCATCTGCTCCATGACATCGATATCGGTGGAGATATCGAGCATGTTTTCCTTATGGAGGGCGTCGATCTGCTTCTGGCAGGCGGTGAGCACCATATCCATGCAGCGGACCGCGGACTCGCGGGCCTGGTTCATTTCATAATAGGAAACGCCGCGCTCCTGCATGGTCCGGTAATTGGCGAGCACCTTGAGCGTCGTGGGCAGGTAGTAGCTCATGAACTTGCGAACCTGGGGCGCCTTGGAAGGCTCGGCCGACACGGTGCGGAAAATCTGCATACACTTGTCGGACAGGGTATCCATCTGGGCGGAAAGGGTCTCATCGGTGATGACGATATTCTCTTCGCGGATGGTGTTGAGCATTTCCTGGCCTTTCATGATCACATTATCGGCCTGGGGATCGCCCGTGAGCGGGATTTTGGAAGCCTCTTCCTGTTTGCGGCGGAGCTCTTCCTGCTTCTGACGGGCTTCTTCCTGACTGCGGAGGATGGCCTCCTGGGCCTCGCGCTCGCGGTCACGGCGGTTATGCGTCGTCGTATCGAGCTTTTTGCCCATGATACTGGCGATGGCGCCCACGCCGGCGCCGATGGCCACGCCCAGCAGAAGGCCGGGAAGCCCCTTCAGCGCAAGAAAGATGATTCCCGCCGTAATCAGAAAACCGGTTCCTCCAGACTTGCGGTTATAATTTGAATTCCTTCCCACGGCAAAACTCTCCTTGAATCAACAAATCAAGTTATTATACCACGTCGGCAGTGGAAAAAAAAGAGAAAAACACGGCAAACTCAAAAAAATAGGAAAGACAATTTCTGCAGATTCGGAAGAATAGAAATTCGGGAATTTTCTTCATGATCTTCCGGGCCTGGGGAAGCGGCGAATCTCAGGAGTCTCTGAATTCAGCGGGATCTTCGGAATCACCGGAGTCTCCGGCATTGGCTGCAACTTCGGAATGTTCGGATTCTCCGGGAATACCGGAGTCTTCGGAAACCGGGGAAACATCTTTCTGCCAGAGGTCATAGGGCTCCGAGCGGAGGGCATGAAGGATGCGCTCCGTGACATCCGGATACATTTTCTTCAGCTCAGAAAGGACGCCGGCCATCGTTGCCCGCTCGGTTTTTCCGTCGACGGGACAGGAGGACTTCACCACGGGAAGCTCCAGGGTTTTCTGCATATGCTTTACATGGCTTTCGGGAAGATAAACCAGCGGGCGGATCACGGTGATCCCGGTACGGCTCATAAGGGTGCAGGGATGGAAGGTATGAAATCGGCCTTCGTGGAAGAGAGATAGCAGCAGGGTTTCCACCGCGTCGTCCCGGTGATGGCCGAGGGCGAGCTTGTTGCAGCCCAGTTCCACGCAGGTGTTGGCCAGGACGGCGCGCCGCATCTTTGCGCAGAGAGCGCAGGGATTCTTTTCCTTCCGGTAGTTGAAGATGATGTCCCCGATCTGGGTTTCTTTGATCAGATAGGGGATCTCCAGCGATATGCACAGGGAGACAATCGGAGAAAAATCCATGAAACCCAGGCCGTTGTCCACGGTGATGGCCTGCAGGGTGAAATCCTTGTGGGTAAACTTCCGGTAGAGAGACAGGGCGTGGAGCAGCAGGAGGGAATCCTTTCCGCCGGAAACGCCGATGGCCACCCGGTCGCCGTTTTCAATCAGATGAAAGTCAGTATCCGCTTTCCGGATACAGCCGAGGGTTTTCTTCACGGGAGATCCTCCTCCATGACACGGATGCTGTCGGACTGGGTGTGACAAAGATGAATCGACCGGTACTGCCGGGAGAGCAGATCCCGGGCTTTTTCCGCCAGGGCACGGGAACGGAACACGCCGAAAACAGCGCTGCCGCTGCCGGTCATCCGGGCGGCAAAGGCTCCGGCGTTTTTCAGGGCGGACACCGCTTCCGGGATTTCCGGACAGCGGGCGGCGGAGACGGACTCCAGCACGTTGCCGACTGACCGGGAGAGCCGTTCGCTGTCCACGGCGGCCAGGGCGGAGAGAACGTTTTCCGTGTCCGGGCGGGAAACGGATTCCGACGCGTGATAGGCTTCGAAGATTTCACGGGTGCTCAGGGCCCGGCAGGGCTGAAAAATGAGGAGCCAGTAATTGATTCCGCAGGGATGATCCTCCAGGAGCTCGCCGATGCCGCGGGTGCGGACCAGCCCGCCGTGGAGGCAGAAGGGAACATCGGCGCCGAGGGAAAGGCCCAGTTCCTCCAGCTTTTCGCGGGTCAGGTTCAGGCACCAGAGGCGGTTCAGGCCGAACAGCACGCCAGCGGCGTCGGCGCTTCCTCCGCCGAGACCGGCGCCCATCGGAATGCTTTTGTGAAGAGCGATCCGCACGCCCTCCCGGATGCCGCAGGTTTTTCGCAGCAGATCGGCGGCGCGCCAGGCCAGATTGGTTTCATCGGCGCGGGAGGGCGGATTGCCGTCTGTAAAGAGTGAAAGATCCGGCGCGGGCGTCAGCTCGATTTCGTCACAGAGGGAAACCGGCTGCATGACCATATCCATCAGATGATAGCCGTCGGGCCGGACACCGGTGATATCCAGCGACCAGTTGATTTTTGCAAAAGCCCTGAGAAGCATAGAACCCTCCGCGCATCAGCATTACGATATCAAAATCCCGAGTCATGATATACCCCCGGAGAAGAAAACGCAAGAGACTGAAAGAATGAGTCTTTCCTATTTTGCGGCGATATGCTATACTGTTTGTGTGATCAGGTGATTCTCATGCGGAAAACGCATCATTATTTCCATTGAAAAGAACAAACGTCTGACCCAAATAAAGATTGCCGCAAAGAGGAGGATGAAAGTATGTATTGCATTAAAGTTGAGCCGGGAAGGGAACGGATCAAGGTGCGGCAGGTTTCCAGCGGATTTATTCCGAAATACATGCACGCGGAGGGGAAAGGAAAAACCCCGGAAAAAAGGTTTGTCGTTCCGGGATATGTGTTTACGCTGCAGTATGCGCCGGGGGCCGTAAAGGTGCCGGAGGATGAATGGGCTATCATCGAGGCGGTTTCCGATTCGCATCTTTCCACGGTGGACCGGGAGACCCGGAAGATTGCGGAAGGCCCTCTGAAAGCTATTGAGGGAGCCGTCACCGTGATCGAAGCGGACCGGGCAAAGGTCGCTGCCGTGATCCTGGGTGAGAAAAGACAGTACTGGCTGGCGGTGAAATACCGGGAACCGGAAGGAGTAACTTCGGAAGAAGTGGCTGCAGAAAACGGGAATCACGGCACTGACGCGGAAGGACGGGAAACGGAAGCGGGAAACGCCGAAGACATCGAAGCTTCCGAAAAGGCTGTTTCTGCCGGGAAGAGCGGAACGGAAGGGAAAACGGGCGGAAAGCCCCGTTCAAAGTACGACTTTACGGAAGAGGAGAAGGCCCGGATGCTGGCCCGTGCGGATGAAGTCGGGAACCGGCAGGCCGCGGCGGAGTTTACAGTGCCGTGGCAGATGATTGCGCAGATGAAACGGCGGGAACGCGAAAAAAATGCCGGGCCGGAGGCCGCGGCAACGCGGAAATACGGGCAGAGAAAGAAGGAGGATCCCGACGCACTGAAAGCCGAAAATACCGCGCTTCGCGAAAAACTTGCAAAACTGGAGGAGAAAGCGGCGAAACTGCGGAAAGCCATACAGGAGCTGCTGTAAGTCTGTTTCCTGGTGAAACCGATAGATTACAGGCATAATGGCAGAGATGGGAATAAACGAAAGCCGCCGGAAGAAAACCGGCGGCTTTCAGCATGATGACAGAGACGGCACAACAGGAAGCCGTCCGGATTACTCATACACTTTGTTTTTCAGCCGCTGTTCGAAAGCGGCCTTCGGAAGCGGCTTGTCGAAGAGATATCCCTGCACCAGATCGATGTTGACGCTCTTGAGGAACTCGACCTGTTCCTCTTTCTCCACGCCTTCAGTGATCACGCTCATATCCAGCTCGTTGGCCATTTTTGCCACATTGGAGACAACGACGCTGTCGCGCCGGGTGCCGGCGTGGCCGTCGATGAAGGATTTGTCCAGCTTCAGCACATCGCAAAGCGATGCCTGCAGGGGTGCGGATGATGAGAAGATACCGGCCGGGGCGGCGGACGGCAATTGACTCAGACGTGCAGTTATGATATATTGCAACTGCCCGCTCGTCAGGGTTTATCTCCGCATCGTCGGATGGACAATCTGCGCACCTCTTTGAGGGGTGCGCTTTCATGAAAATGACGCCATGAAAAACAGAAGGGAGCTGCTGCCTGTGAAGAACTATATTTTTTCTCCTGAGAAAGCCAGAGACAGGCTGGCGGAAGGCCTGAGAAACCTGGCCCGAGAGCAGGGATTTACGAAAGTCGTGATCGGAATCTCCGGCGGGAAGGACTCCACAGTAACGGCAGCCATCTGTGCGAGGGCTTTGGGGGCGGAAAACGTCTACGGCGTGATGCTGCCCGACGGGGAGCAAAAGGATATTGCCGACAGCCGCAGGGTCTGCGAATCCCTGGGGATTCATTTCCGCACGGTGAATATCGGAAAAATGCATGATGCGCTGCGGGACGCTGCTTTCCGCAATCCGGAAATTGCGGGGGACGGCGATTTCACCGTTCCGGACAGCCGGGAGAGCGACATCAATGTGGGCCCGCGGCTGCGTATGACCGTGCTGCGGTATATTGCCCAGGCCCTGGGCGCGCGGCTTGCCGGAACCGGCAATCTGAGCGAGGCCACCGTCGGATACTGCACGAAAGACGGCGATACTTCCTGCGATTTCTCCATGCTTGGGGCGCTGACCAGCATCGAGGTCGTGCAGGTCGGACTGACCATGCCGGAGCTTCCGGCGGAGCTGGTTCAGAAAACTCCGACGGACGGACTCTCAGGCGTCAGCGATGAAGAGAAACTGGGACTCCGGTATCAGGACATTCACAACTATATCCGCCTGGGCACCTGCGGGGATCCGGAAACCGACCGGAAGATCGCGGGAAAAGAAGCGGCCAACATGCACAAACGCCGCATGCCGCTGATTCTGAACCCCTTTGAAGCAGGTGACGGGAATGCATAAAACCCTGGCCTTTTTCGGCGCTTTCAACCCGCCGACGAAGGCGCATATCTGTCTGGCGGAATTCGCGATGCGGGAAACGGGCCGGGAGAGCGTGCTGTTTGTTCCGTCTAAATCCGCCTATATCCGGGGGTTCCAGCACAAGGATCTGGCCTTTCCGGACGAAGAGAGACTGGCGATGCTGGACAGGATCGCGGAAAGCCGTCCGTGGATGCAGGCGACAGACATCGAAATGCGGGAAGAAACCCAGCCCAGAACCTATCAAACGCTGTGCGCGCTGCGTGAGTGGGGGATACCGGCGACGCTGCTTCTGGGGTCAGACAAGCTTTGCGAGCTGGACAGCAAATGGCTTCATGTGCCGGAGATCTGCTGGGAATTCGGGATTGTGTGCTTGACCCGCGGCAGGGACGAATGCGAAAGGGTCATTCAGGACAGCCCGCTCCTGCGCAAACTGTCTCGTTTTATCGAGGTGGTGGAAACACCGGAGGAATTCCGGGAGGTTTCCTCCTCCGAAGTCCGGAAACTGCTGCTGCAGGATCCGGTTCCGGAAAATGAACTGCGCCGCACGGTGCCCGAAGAAATCCTGCCGATGCTGCTGTCGGCTGCCAAAGGAGGAAACACCCCATGAAACTGAACCCCATCGTGATTTCCCTGCTGGATACGGATCTGTACAAGTTCAACATGGATCAGGTGATCTTTCACCGGCATACGGATCTGTGCGGCGAATACTATTTCCGCTGCCGGAACGAGGGCATCGTCTTCACGCCGGAGATGCTGGAGGAAATCAACGAGCAGATCGACCATCTGTGCACGCTGCGCTTCCGGAAGAAGGAACTGGATTACCTCCGCTCCATCCGGTTTATCAAAAACGACTATGTGGAATTTCTCCGCCTCTGGCACCCGATCCGGGACTACGTGGAAACCGGTCTGACTGAAACCGGTGAACTGCAGATTGTCGTTCGCGGACCGCTGTTCTCCGCCATGCAGTTTGAAATCTTCCTGCTGGAAATCGTGAACGAAGTGTACTTCCGCATGAAGTATGACTACGATACGCTGCTGGCTTCCGCACGGGAAAAACTGGACGCAAAGATCGCGGCCTTCCGGAAGGGAAAATATACGTTCCCCTTTGCGGAGTTCGGCGCCCGCAGGCGGCTGAGCCTGGAATGGGAAGACGAAATGGTTCGCCGATTCGCGAAGGAAACGAAGAACTGCGTCGGCACCTCCAACGTTTATCTGGCCATGAAACACAACCTGACGCCCATCGGCACCTATGCCCATGAATACGTTCAGATGTATCAGGGCATCGACTCCATTCCGCTGGCCTACACCAACCATTATGCCCTGGAGGACTGGTACAACGAATACAAGGGCGACAACGGCACGGCGCTGACCGATACGCTGACTACGGATCTGTTCCTGCTGGATTTCAACCGTTCCATGGTCAACAACTTCACCGGCGTGCGCCACGACAGCGGCGATCCATTTGAATGGGGCGAGAAGTTGATTGCCCATTACCGGCATTACGGGGCGGATCCGAAGACGAAGACGCTGCTGTTCAGCGACGGGCTGGACTTTGACCGGGCGCAGGAGCTTTACGACGCCTTTAAGGGCCGGACAAAGGTTTCCTTCGGCATCGGTACGTTCTGCTCCAACGACACCTGTGAGAACCCCCTGAACATTGTCATCAAGCTGCAGACGGTCAACGGACGTCCCGTGGCCAAGCTTTCGGACTCACCGGGAAAAGCCATGTGCCGGGACGAGGAATACCTGGATTATCTGAAGCGCTCCGTGGCTTTCCGGATTCAGAGAGAAAGCTGACAGACCGTTCCTTTGGGGATAAACCCGGAAAAGAGGAGACAACTTGGAGAAGAGAAGAGTCACCATTACGGTAGGCGAGCAGCCTTACAGCTTTGCTTCCGACGATCCGGACGAATATATCCGGACGCTGGAGAAAAGAACCAACGCGGCGCTGAAAGAGACCGCGGAGTTTGCGCCGTCCGCCTATGCCGGGGCCATTCTGGCCGTGATTTCCCAGACGGACCGGCTGCTGCGGGCGGAAGAGGCCGGGGGGACGGAAAAAGCGGAAAAGCAGGGCAAACCGCAGAAGGCAGAACCATCGGAAGGACAACCGCGGAAAGAAACAGCCAGGAAGAAAGCTTCCGCACAGGAAAAAGGCCAGGTTTCCATGTGGGAACTGCTGGAAAAAACAGAGACAATGCCGGAAACAGCGGCGGAAGCAGCGGCGCCCGCCGGACAGGCGGAGAGGATGCCGGAGATGCTGACGAAAGTGGGATCACCTGTCGGTAAGTCAAATACAGCAGCGATTGACGGGAAAATTCGGGACAAACGAAAAGCGCAAGAAAGGACCAGCTATGACGATATACAACCGGATTCTGCTGATCGCGTTCCTTTCCTGGGTCGGATCAGTGCTGATCAAGGCCGTCATCAACCTGATCATCAATAAAAAGTTCATCTGGAAACTCTTTTTCAGCGACGGCGGAATGCCCAGCAACCACTCGGCTGCCGTGACATCCACCGCCACCGCGGTGGCCCTGCAGTGCGGCATGGACTCTCCGGTGTTCGCGGTTTCCGTGATCCTGGCGCTGATTGTGATGCACGACGCGACGGGCGTCCGGCAGGAAACGGGCAAACAGGCCAAGGTGATCAACAATATGGTGAAACTGCTGGACTCCATGGGCCGGGGCGAACTGACGCCGGAGGAAACGCTGAAGGAATTCGTCGGACATACCGGCCGTCAGGTCATGGTCGGCGCCCTGTGGGGGATTGTGTCGGCGCTGGCCCTGAATGCCATTCTTCCCTGAACAGCCGGGTTCATCCCATCTTTCGTCACCGGATGTTTGTCCCTTCGGTTTTTTTGTGATATAATAAACCAACCAGGTAAAAAAGAGACAATCCAGGATTCTGATGCCGGAGGGTGAACGGTCACAATGAAAGTATCGCTGAAAACAAAAACCTTTGTCATGATCTTTATCCTGACGACCGTTCTGTGCGTGGCTTCCATTGTCGGCACGAATATCGCGCTGACGAATATTATCCGGCAGCAGTTTATCGACAAGGCGGAGTCCGTGACGAACGTGATGGCCAACCTGATGGACAAGGCGGCAGCGGCCAGCGTCCGGGATGAGGTGATGCGCATCTACAACGCGACGGATGAAAAGGACAAAGTGAGCAATGAGGAATGGGGCAGTCCGGAACACGAAGCCTATGTGAACCGGTACAGCGCGATTCTTGAAATGCAGGAATTCATCAGTCTGCAGAAATGGATGCGGACCGTGCAGGACGAGGGAAACTTCGCCTGTATCTACCTGGTTGCCATGGACACGGAAAAAGGCAGGACAATCTATGTGGTGGACGCTTCCTATGACGACGAGATGTGCATGCCCGGCTCCTATGATCCGTTTACGGAGAACGACTACAAACTGATCGACAATCCGTCGGAAATCCCTCTGGATATCGTGGAGACCGAGGAATACGGCTGGACCATGGCGCTGGGCAAACCGGTCCGGGACATGAACGGCGATATCATCGCCTATTTCTGCGCGGATTTCAGCATGACCGAGATCACGAAAATCAAGAATCACTACCTGCTGATCATCGCGGCTGTGCTGGTGGGCCTTGCATTGCTGACCGGCATTCTGGGCGTACTGGCCGTGAACCATTTCGTTGTCAAGCCCGTGAAAATCCTTTCCGCGGCGTCCGTTGAGTACTGCCGGGAGGACGACAAGGATCAGCACCATAAATTCAAGGAACTGAATATCCGGACCAAGGACGAGATCGGCGATTTGGCCAGCTCGATGGTGCAGATGGAAAACGACATCAACGATCATGTGGCAACCCTGATCAAAACCGCCAATGAGCTGATCGAATCCAGGGAGAAGGAAGCGGAGCTGCGGAAAGCGGCCAACATCGACGCGCTGACGCATGTGAAGAACAAGCGCGCTCTCTTCAGCGAAGAGGAACGGCTGGACCGGGCCATCCGGGAAGGCAAGGCAAACTTTGCCGTTGCCATGATCGACATGAACAACCTGAAGACCATCAACGATACCTACGGCCACGAGAAGGGCGACGAGGCGATTATGGATCTGTGCAACGCCATCTGTTCGACCTTCAAGCGCTCACCGGTATTCCGCACCGGCGGCGACGAGTTTGTCGTGGTTCTGGAAGGTCACGATCTGGAGCAGAAGGATGAGCTGATTGTCCGGTTCCGGGAGACCGCGGCACAGGAAGAGGCGAAAAAGCCCTGGCGGAACATGTCCGCCGCACTGGGCTGCCAGGTGTACGATCGGCAGCGGCATAACCATTTTGCCGATGTGTACAAGGAAGCCGACGCGGACATGTATCGGAACAAGGCGGCCATGAAAGGCGGGCGGAAGTGACCTGCGTTCAGGAGAAAAACGGCCGGAGAACGCCAAAGCCGTGGACGAGGTTGAGAACAAGGTGAAAGTGATCAGCATGGTACGGATGATCCGCCATGAGCTGCGGCGGGACGGCCTGAACCGGGAGGACGGACGGAAGAAGATCAAAAAATGCAGGGAGCAGCTGGCGGAACTGCTGCCGAGGGTGGATTCAATGACATTCTGACACGGAATTTACGAAAGGAGGGGGCGGCGAATGGGAAAGGAAAAACCGGTTCTGATCAATCTGCTGGCCATCGCCAGGTACGAACACGCTCCGGAATACCCGATACAATTCATGACCCGGGGCATGCTGCACCTGGGCGAAAAGAACGACGCTGTTCTGGAATACACAGAATCGGACACGGACGAGGAGACGGGTGAGATCACAACGGCGCAGATCACCCTGGCCCTGGAGAAAAACAGGGTAACCATGACCCGGCGGGGAGACTATTCCAACACCATGGTGTTTGTGCCGGAGCAGCGTTTTGAGGGCGTTTACAAGACGCCTTTCGGGGAAATGGACATGGCCGTTTATGCCCGGGGCGTGCGGTGCGACATCGGGGAGGCGAAGGGCTCCGTTCATCTGAAATATCAATTGGACATCCAGGGGGCTTATGCTTCCACCAATGAACTGCACCTGGAATACGCGGAAAGCAGGAGTGACAACATTCAATGAGTGAAATGAACCGGGAAGCACCGAGGATTACCATACTGGGAGCCGGCACATGGGGCATTGCCCTGGCGCGGGTTCTGTCGCTGAACGGGCACCGGGTGACCGTGTGGAGCAAGTTTCCGGAAGAGGCGGAGCAGCTGCGCACAAGGCGGGAGGCACCGAATCTTCCGGGGATCCGAATCCCGGAAGCAATCGGGTTTACGGCCGATCCGGCAGCGGCGGCGGAGGGGGCAGCCTATCTGATGATGGTGGTGCCCTCCATCTTTGTACGGGAGACCGCCGGTCTGTTTGCGAAATACGCAAAAGAGAATACGGTCTGGATTAACGCGGCGAAGGGCATCGAAAGCGATACGCTGATGACGCTGACGGAAGTGATCGAGGACGAGGTCGTGCGCCGGGGCGGAAAGAAACCACGAACCGTGGCGATCAGCGGGCCGACCCACGCGGAGGAAGTGGCCCGGGATCTGCCGACACTGATCGTATGCGCGGGAGACGACGCGGACATCACCGCAGGCGTTCAGAAGCTGTTTGAGGGAAGCTGCATCCGGCCCTATACCAACGAGGACAAGCGGGGGGTTCAGATCTGCGGGGCGCTGAAGAACGTGGAAGCCCTGGCGGTGGGTATCGCGAAGGGCCTGGGCTACGGGGACAACACCAAGGCCGCCATGATGACCCGGGGCATGGAGGAAATCCGGAGACTGGGACTGGCCATGGGCTGCCGGGAACGGACATTCTTCGGCCTGGCGGGGATCGGCGATCTGATCGTTACCGCCACGAGCAACCACAGCCGGAACAACCGGGCGGGCATGCTGATCGGCGAGGGAAAGACTCCGGAAGAGGCGTTGAAGGAAGTCGGTATGGTCGTGGAAGGCGTAAACGCTCTGCCGGCGGCGATCCGGCTTTGCGATAAATACGGAATGGAAATGCCGCTGATCCGTGCGGTGCAGCAGGTGATTCAGGAAGGCGCCGACCCGAAGGAGATTGTGCAGGAACTGATGGGGCGGGCCCTGAAACGGGAAAACTGAAAAGTGAGAACCGGCGGAAAACCCGCCGGTTTTTTGATGGTTGACAGGATTTGAATAAGACGTTATAATACATCTGATTTTCACAATGGAGGTGTATCATGGGTAAATATTTCGGAACGGACGGATTCCGCGGAAAAGCGGGAGAAAACCTGACGGCCGAACATGCGTTCAAGACCGGACGCTTCCTCGGTTGGTATTACGCCAAAAAACATCTGGACGACAAGGCAAAGATCGTGATCGGCAAGGATACCCGCCGGTCTTCCTATATGTATGAAAACGCGCTGGCCGCGGGCATCACCAGCTCGGGCACGGACGTTTACCTGCTTCACGTGACGACGACGCCCTGCGTCAGCTATATCACGCGGACGGAAGGATTCGACTGCGGCGTGATGATCTCCGCCAGCCACAATCATTTCTACGACAACGGCATCAAGCTGATGAACCACAACGGCGAAAAGATGGACGACGACCTGCAGAACCAGGTTGAGAAGTACATCGACGGGGAAACGGAAGAGATTCCGTTTGCCACGGCGGACAAAATCGGATGCACGGTGGACTTCTACACCGGACGGAACCGCTACATCGGATACCTGACGAACCTGGCGATCCGGCCGTTCAACGACCGGAAGGTGGCGCTGGACTGCTCCAACGGCAGCAGCTGGATGATCGGACCGGCGGTTTTCAACGCCCTGGGCGCCAAGACCTATGTGATTCACGACAAGCCCGACGGACTGAACATCAATAAGGACTGCGGCAGCACCCACCTGGAAAGCCTGCAGCAGTATGTGAAGGAAAACAAGCTGGACGTGGGCTTTGCCTTTGACGGCGACGCGGACCGCTGCCTGGCCGTGGACGAGAACGGCAACGAAGTGAACGGCGACAAGATCATGTACATCTGCGCCAAGTACATGAAGAGCAAAGGCATGCTGCCCAGCAATACCGTGGTGACCACGATCATGAGCAACTTCGGACTGTATAAGGCGCTGGACGCGGCCGGCATCAACTATGAAAAGACCGCGGTGGGCGACCGGTATGTATACGAGAACATGAAGGCCTACGACCACCTGATCGGCGGAGAACAGAGCGGACACATCATCTTCCGCAAGCACGCCCGGACCGGCGACGGCATCATCACGGCGATCATGCTGATGGGCGTGATGACGGACACACAGCTGCCCCTTTCCGTACTGGCCGAGGGATGTAAGATGTATCCCCAGGTGCTGAAGAACGTGAAGGTGGACGACAAGGATGAGACACTGGCGGAACAGAAGGTGATGGACGCGGTGAACGCCTGTACCGAAGCCCTTGGCGACAGCGGACGGGTGCTGCTGCGCAAGAGCGGAACGGAACCCGTGCTGCGGGTGATGGCCGAAGCCGGAAGCACCAAGGAATGTGAAAAACACGTGGACGCGATCATTGAAGCCATGAAGGAAAGCGGCCATCTGATTGAGGTGAAGAAGTAATGCTGAAGACGAAAGATCTGTACGACCTGACGCATACGCGGGCAGCCTCCATTCTGGAGAACACCACCTATCCCTGGGATGCGCTTTCGAAGATCAAGGATTTCATCCTGGAGATCGGGCCGCAGCTTCCGAAGGACGAGTTTGACGAAGTGAGCGAGCACGTGTGGATTGCGAAGGACGCGGTGATCTACCCGAACAACTACATCGGCGCGCCAGCCATTATCGGCCACAAGACCGAGGTGCGGCCCGGGGCCTTCATCCGCGGGAGCGCGCTGGTGGGCGACAACTGCGTTGTCGGCAACAGCACGGAACTCAAGAACGTGATTCTGTTCGACAACGTGCAGGTGCCGCACTACAACTATGTAGGCGACAGCATTCTGGGCTACAGGAGCCATATGGGCGCCGGATCCATCACCTCCAACGTCAAGAGCGACAAACTGCTGGTGGTCGTGAAGGACGGGGAGGAAAAGATTGAAACCGGGCTGAAGAAAATCGGCGCCATGCTGGGCGACCGGGTGGAAGTCGGCTGCAACAGCGTGCTGAACCCCGGCACCGTGATCGGGCGGGATTCCAACGTGTATCCCACGTCCTGCGTGCGGGGCACGGTTCCGCCGAAGAGCATCTGGAAGAACAACGGGAAGATTACGGCGAAACACGATTAAGCACAGAAGTATCCGGTTCTTCGCAAAGACGCGAAAAACGCAAAGGGGCGTTTATTCACCGCAAGGGAGCGGAAAAAGCGCAAAGGCGCGCAAATGAATATGGATCGGAGGAAAGAGACATGAAGGTAATCATCGCGGAAAACTATGAAGACGGCGCAAAGAAAGCGGCGGACATCATCGAGAAGATCGTCCGGGAAAACCCGGAATGCACCCTGGGCCTGGCCACGGGCAGCAGCCCGGTGGGCATGTATCGGGAACTGGCCCGGCGCTGCCGGGAGGAAGGCCTTGATTTCAGTAAGATTCACAGCGTGAACCTGGACGAATATGTCGGCCTGGACGGAACCCACGACCAGAGCTACCGCTATTTCATGAACACCAACTTGTTTGACCACATCAACATCGACAAGAAGAACACCTATGTGGCCAAGGGAACGGGCGACGTGCAGGCAAACCTGAAGGAGTTCAACGACATCCTGGACAAGACCGACATCGAGATCCAGGTGTTGGGCGTCGGGCCCGACGGCCATCTGGGCTTCAATGAGCCCGGTGAAACGCTTTACGACGGGGCCCATGAGGAAGTGCTGGACGATTCCACGATTGAAGCCAACAAGCGTTTCTTTGCCTCGAAGGAAGACGTTCCCACCCACGCGGTGACCATGGGCATGGGCAACATCATGCGGGCGAAACGGCTGATCATGATCATCAGCGGCAACAAGCAGGAAGCGGCCACGAAGCTGCTGATCGAAGACAAGATCGATCCCAAATGCCCCTGCACGTTCATGCGGATGCACCGGGACGCCACGATTGTGATTGAGAAGAAGCTGGCGGACGAGATCGGCTATAAGGGATAACAATGAGGATAAAGGATATAAGGATTTAGGGCAATTTAAACGGGCAGTGGCTTACGCACTTGCCCGTTATTTTTATTGGTTTTAGCGGCGGCAAGACCTTGAGAAGACTGCCAGGAAATGGACCCGCCTTTTTGCGAATCAGAAAAACGGACCGGAAGAACCGTCCCGCCGGACCATTTTTGACCGCAAAGGAACGCAGGGAGTTACTGGATGCTGAAGAGGAGTTCGTCGTAGGTCGGGAAGGGCCAGATTTCGCGGTCGGTGACGGTTTCCAGACGGTCCGCCGCGGCGCGGAGCGCGGCCATGACAGGCAGGACCTTATCATGCATATAGCGGGCGGCTTCCTCGGGCGCCTCGGCGGCCGGTTTCGCGGAAAGCGTGTCGGAAAGCAGGCCGATGCAGTCGTTGAGGGCGTCGATGCCGGCGCAGAGGGAGGAAACCAGCGGATTTCCGCAGGCCAGGGACAGATCGGCGGCACGGACCGCATTCACCGAAGAAGCCAGGGCGCCGGCATACTTCAGGACGGCCGGCAGGATCTGGCGGCGGGCCATCATCAGCATGGTTTCCGCCTCGATGTTGATCATTTTCGCATAGGAATCCAGGCCGATGTCCCGGCGTGAGCGGAGCTCTGTTTCGGAAAGCACCCGGTGGGTTTCAAAAAGACGGATGTTCTTTTCGGCGGTATAGCAGGGAAGCGCGTCCACGGTCGACGGCAGGTTCAGCAGGCCGCGGCGGGCCGCTTCCTCCACCCATTCGGCGGAATAGTTGTTGCCGTTGAAGATGATGCGCTTATGGTCGTGAATGGTGCGGACGATCAGATCGTGGAGGGTTTTGCGGAAGTCTTCCGCGGTTTCCAGCTCGTCCGCGAACTGACGCAGGGATTCGGCCACAATCGTATTCAGCACCACGTTGGCGTCGGACACGGAAGCGGAGGATCCCAGGGAACGGAACTCGAACTTGTTGCCGGTGAAGGCGAAGGGAGAGGTGCGGTTCCGGTCCGTCGTATCCCGGGGGAACTTCGGCAGGGCGTGAACGCCCACCGTCATATCGGTTTTTTCCCGGCCGCTGTAGGCCGCGCCGGCCTCCAGGGCCTCGAGGATCTCGGTGAGCTCGTCGCCGAGAAAGATGCTGATGATCGCTGGGGGCGCCTCGCAGCCGCCGAGCCGGTGATCATTGCCGGCGGAAGCCACGGAAGCGCGGAGCAGATCCTGATTCTCGTCAACGGCCTTGATGACGGCAGCCAGGAAACAGAGGAACTGGGCACTTTCATGAGGACTGTCGCCGGGATCCAGCAGATTGTAACCGGTGTTTGTGAACATGGACCAGTTGTTGTGTTTGCCGCTGCCGTTGACGCCTTCAAAGGGCTTTTCAGCTAAGAGGCAGACCAGATTATGCCGCAGGGCGACCTTTTTCATCATTTCCATGGTGATCTGGTTATGGTCGCAGGCGACGCTGGCCACCGCGTAGATCGGGGCCATTTCATGCTGGGCCGGGGCGGTTTCGTTATGCTCGGTTTTCGCGAGCACGCCGAGCTTCCAGAGCTCTTCGTTCAGATCGGCCATGAAGGCCTGGACCCGGGTCTGGATCGTTCCGAAGAAATGATCGCCCAGTTCCTGCCCCTTCGGAGGCTTGGCACCGAAAAGCGTGCGGCCGGAGAAGATCAGATCGCTGCGCCGGTCGAACAGATCCTTGTCCACGAGGAAATATTCCTGCTCGGGACCGACGGTGGGCGTGACGCGGGTGGCGTCCAAACGGCCGAACAGATGCAGAATCCGGACGGCCTGCCTGTTCAGCGCCTCCATGGAACGAAGCAACGGCGTTTTCTTGTCCAGCGCTTCGCCGCCCCAGGAACAGTACGCCGTCGGGATGCAGAGGATATGATCCTTAATGAAAGCATAGGAAGTCGGATCCCAGGCGGTGTAGCCCCGGGCCTCAAAGGTGGAGCGCAGACCGCCGTTGGGCAGGGAGGAGGCATCCGCCTCGCCGCGAACCAGCTCCTTGCCGGAAAACTCCTGGATGATCGCGCCGCCGGGCATAGGGCTGATAAACGCGTCGTGCTTTTCGGCGGTGACGGAATTCAGGGGCTGGAACCAGTGGGTGTAATGGGTGGCGCCCCGCTCCAGAGCCCAGTCCTTCATTGCGTTGGCAACGACGCTGGCGACCTCCGGATCCAGACGGCGGCCTTCGTCGATGGTTTTATGCAGGGCTTTGTAGGTTTCCTTCGGAAGGCGCTGGCGCATGACCGAATCGTTAAATACGTTGATTCCGAAAAGTTCTTCCACCGTGGCCATGGCAAATCCCTCCTGTACCTTTGCGACCATCGCTTTCATGGACTTCATCCTTCGGGACTGCCACCCGTTTTCCGGACGCCCGAACCCACCTGAAGCAGTTGTGAAAACGACAAAATCATGGTCGCACGATTCCTGCCCGAACCGATGGTTCGGACACGTTCTCAAGTTTAGAAGAAAGGCCAGTAAAAGTCAAGGCGGCGACCGTTTTCATACTGCTTTTTTTCGGGAGCGGAATGTGGTACAATACGGGGGCAGCAGACGGGGTATCAGACGTTCATGTCCTGCCGCGGAAGAAGGTATTTCACCATGAAAACAAGATCTTCGGATTACAAGCTGCTGAGCGGTCTTTTTTTCAGATTGCTGCCGTATCAGGTGCTGCTGATCGTGATCTCTGCGGTGAACGGCGTCGTGGACAGCCTCTACGCCAGCAACGTGATCGGCAAGACGGGCATGAGCGCCATCGGGCTTTTCGGACCGATGAACCACTTTCTTTACGCGATGAGCATCATGTTCGTGAGCGGATCGCAGATCCTTTACGGCCGGTATCTGGCACGGGACCGACAGAAGATTCACGGCCTTTTTTCAGTGAATGTACTGATATCCACAGGGCTGGCGCTGCTGACCTCGCTGCTGCTGGTACTCGGCGTTGTGACCGGGGCAACGCGGATCCTGATTGACCAGGAGCCGGACCTGGGAATGCTGAACGACTACATTCTCGGGCAGGCCATCGGCATTCCGGCGCTGGTATTGGGACAGCAGCTGTTTGCTTTCCTTTCACTGGAGAATCAGACCAAAAGAACGATGACGGCCAGCATCGTGTGCTTCGCGGCCAACGCTGTTCTGGATCATGTGTGCATTGTGAGCCTCGGGATGGGCACCTTCGGCCTGGGACTGAGTTCCTCCTTCGCCAACTGGATCTTCCTGGCGGTGATGGCCGTGTGGTACATCCGGGGAAAATCCGAATGGAAGTTCTCGCTGCGGGCGGCAAGGTGGGAGGACGCGCCGGCGATCATGCGGCTCGGCTATCCGGGGGCGCTGAGCCGGTTTGTGGAGATGTTCCGGTGCCTGATCGTCAATTTCCTGGTGATCCAATATGTCGGCAGCGTCGGACTTTCCGCCTTTGCCGCCTCCAACTCGCTGCTGGCCGTGGTCTGGGCCGTTCCCTTCGGCATGATGGCCGTTGCCAGAATGCTGTTCAGCATCAGCATCGGCGAAGAGGACCGGCGGTCGCTGGTGGACACGATGCATATTGCCATGACAAAGGGCATGGGGATCATGGCGGTGATCGTGGCGGGACTGATCCTGCTGGCGGAACCGCTGACACAGCTTTACTACCGGGACGCTTCCGATCCGGTGTACATGATGACGGTGATGGGATTCCGGATTCTTCCGCTGTGCATGCTGCCGGCCATGTGGAGCCTGATCTATGCCAGCTATGCCCAGACCACCGAGAAAAAGCCGATCAACGTGATTCTGCCGGTGGTCGACGGGATGGTGGGCGTCGTGCTGTTCAGTTTTCTGCTGATTCCTTCGATGCAGATGAACGGACTGTATATCGCCAACGTGCTGAACGGGGTGCTGTGCTTCGTCGTGATTCTGATTGCGGCCTGGATCTCGCTGAAGCGGTTTCCGCGGAACCTGGAGGATCTGCTGGCCATTCCGCAAGACATCGGAGTGGCGGAGGACGAACGGATCGACATCACGGTACGGAGCGTGGACGAGGTGATGACCATATCCCGGCAGGTGATCGAATACTGCGAAGAAAAGGGTATCGACAAGAAGCGGGCGTTCTTCTCCGGACTTTGTATGGAGGAGATAGCCGGGAACATCGTAACCCACGGATTTTCAAAGGATTCGAAGAAACATTCCGTGGATATCCGGGTGATTCACAAAGGAGACGAAATCATCCTGCGCCTGCGGGATAACTGCAAGGCTTTTGATCCCGCCACCCGGGAGAAGGTGATGGAGGCGGACGACATGGGCAGAAACGTCGGGATCCGGCTGGTTTACAGGATTGCGAAGGATGTGAGCTATCAGAACCTGCTGGGGCTGAACGTGCTGACGATCCGGATGTAAAAAGAGGACAAAAAAACGGTGCTGTGCAAAAATCACAGCTCCGTTTCATTCCGGCAGGTGTTTGTCAGACCGGGACGTAGATATAGAAACCGGCGCGGATGAAGTTCCTGTTGGTGATGATGCCCTGGTTCACCGCCATGATGGCATTGACCGTCGTTCCGTTGCTCCTGGCGATCTTGGTAAGATTGTCATCCCCGACCACCCGGTAAACCTTGCATCCGCTCTTGGCGGGCAGGGGCGTGGAAGATCCGCCCTTCGGGGACTGTTCGCCCTTGTTGGCACCGCCGGCAATCTGTTCCATTTCGGTCACGTTCAGTTCCTTGTTTTTCATTTTGACATCCTCCTTTAATTTCGTGGCTTATTCTGTCGGATATTTGCTGTCCTTCATCAGTTCTTACGCACGAACAGACTGTTGTGGCAGCTGAAACAGAAAATTTTTTGCTGCTGGCGTTTTTGGGTGAACTGTGCTATACTGCAAGCGACTCAGAAAAATCTTCGGAACAGCAGGAAAGAAAAACCGATCTTATTTTACCTTTTGCAGGGGGTTAGCAGAAATGGAAAACAAGCAGACCGATTTTGCCGATCGGTTTCATGAGGCGCTCGGAAGCGGCAGAATCCGGGCCTGGTTTCAGCCTGTTTTCAGATCGCTGACACAGCAGATTATGGGCGCGGAAGCGCTGGCCAGATGGCTGAATCCGGACGGGAACCTGATTTCCCCCGCAGATTTTATTCCGGATCTGGAACGCAGCGGGCTTATTTTTGAACTGGACATGGAAATGATCCGGCAGGCCTGCGCGCTGTATGACGAACTCCGCCGGCGCGGCACGCCGCTGAATGGTCTTTCTGTAAACCTTTCCAGGCTGGACTTTGCGCGGGAGGATCTGCTTGAACAGATTTGCGCCGCGCTGGACAGCTTCTCAGTTCCCCACGAAGCCATTAAACTGGAGATTACGGAAAGCGTGATGCTGGAAGATACGGATGTGTTCGAAGCCATGTTCAGGCGTTTCTGCGACGAAGGTTTTCACGTCTGGCTGGACGACTTCGGGAGCGGGTATTCTTCGCTGAACGTGCTGCAGAACTATCCCTTCGACGTCATCAAATTCGATATGCTCTTCCTGCGGAAAATGTCCGCGAAGGGCAGAAATATGCTGGCTTCGCTGATCAGCATGGCGAAAACGCTGGGGGTTCATACGCTGACGGAAGGCGTGGAAACGAACGAGCAGCGGGAATTCCTGCTGGACGTCGGCTGCGAGGCACAGCAGGGCTTCTATTATGCCAGGCCGCTTTCCAAAGAGGCGCTGATGGAGCAGATTGACCGAAAACCGGGGATTCTGGAGAAAAAGGAAGACGCGGTATACTGGAACGAGATCGGCCGGGTGAATTTCGTGAATCCGAATCCGATGAAAGAATTCGCGGAAAGGCGAATGAACGCTTCGGTTGACCGGGCGAGCAGCTATGACGGTTCGATTGCCCTGATAGAATGCGGCAGGGAATCGTTCAGCTATATATACGCCACGGAGGGGTATAAGGAACGGCTGCGGGAACTTGGGTTTACTTCGGTGGACGGCCTGGAGAACGCTTTGTCCAATCAAAGGAGCCATTACTACCTGGTGATTCAGAAACTGGTGATGGACGTGCTGCGGCATGGAACGATCCAGACGATTGAGTACGCTTATCACGATGTGTATTACAGGCTGAGCGCCCTGTTTATCGCCAGAAGGGAAGGCCGCGCGATGATTCTGATGCGGCTGAATACTTTTGACGCGGAGCAGGAAGTCAAAACGGCAAAAGAGATGCTGGATGCCGGCAGCGCGCTTTTCACCACCTATGAACTGGTTACGATGATTTATCCGGAAAGCAGGAAAGCGAAACGGATCTATACCGCGAGCAGCCTGCCTTCCTATGACCGGGAGGAAACGCTTGAGAAAAGCGTGCTCCGGTTCTGCGAGCAGCAGATGAATCCCGCAGATCAGGAGAAATTCAGGCAGTTCATGGACTTCAGCACCATGACGGAACGCATCCGGAACAGTCCCGGCCAGTTTATTCAGGGCATTTTCCGTATGCGCATGGGAAAGGACAGGATCAGCTGGCATTCAGCCCGGCTGACACAGATTCCCAAGCTTTCCGAGCCGGTCTTCATGCTGACCATTCAGGACGTGCAGGGTGATCTGAACAAAGGATTTGATCTGCTGGCTGAGACGCACCCGGAAATGATCTGAAGCGACGACCGGTGATACCGGAAGAAGAAATCAGGAAATAGATGACGGCAGATATTGCAATAGATCGCATATTTGTATACAATATAAAGTGATTTAGAATAGGATGCCGGGCATCGGCCGGCGTTTGGGGACAGGAAGGAGACAGGCATGAAACCACTAAGAAAAAGAGATTCAGAGGCATCCAGGGCAAGGTGTTCTGGCTGAGTCTGATAACGATTCTTTTATAATCCGGAGCGTTTGTTGCCATCTCCGTCAATAACAACAATATGCTTTCCAATACGGTCGAGGATGCCTTTGCGGCGGCCGGCGCGCGGCTGGAACTGGAACTGCTGGAGAACGAGTACGGCGACGGCGGGTTCGATTCGGAAATGGAATACGCGGAAGGCCTGTTTGACCCGGATCAGATGAAAGCTTTCCATGAGCTGTATGTGAATCTTCTGGAGCGAATGATCCGGCAGGAGGACGTCTGGAAGGATTCGTAGAAATGAATGAACAGAAAACGAGGGGCGCCATGAGCAAAATAAGAGTCTCCCTGAGCAATCGATACAAGCGGTTTTTTATCAGTGAGCGCACAGCGCTGATCTCGGCTGTGATGAGTGTGCTGATTCTTCCGGTCATCTATTATTTCGGAACCCGTTCCGGAGGGATCAATCTGGCAGGCACATATGACCTGCTGATGCGGCTTGCGCTGATTACCACGCTGTTCTGGTCCCTCAAAAAACATAAACTGTTTCTGATGCAGGCTGCCACTGTGGGACTGCTTTTCTGCATGCTGTGTGCCCAGTCCCAGTACGCGCTCGGCGATCTGGCCAGCAGGGATTCGGAAACTTATATCACCATGGGCCTGCAGGGATTTGTCTTCCTTGCAGGGGAACGAATGATCCTGTTTATCCAGTCTTTTGTCTGTGTAAGCCATTTCATCATCCATGCCGCAAGAAGGCAGGAAGCCATACGGATCTCCGTCAATCAGGTTTCCATTATCTTTCTGCTGGTCCTGGTCATCATCCAGCTGGTGATTTCTCCGATCCTGCGCTTTGACCTGCAATACGTCCTGTATATCTGGACACTGCATCTGGATGAACTGTTTATCTTTATTCTGGTCGCCTGCGCGGAGCTGGTTCTCATGATCGACCAGAGGGAAATTGCGGGAGCGTGATACCTATGACTGGAAATAAAAAAGCCGCAACCTGGTTCCTTTTTACCACCCTTCTTTCCATCTTCAATATCTGTACCATTCGGATCTTTGACGGTTACAACTGGCCGTTTTACGCCGTAACAGCCAACGCCATTCTCTCCCTGGGCGGGCTGGCCTTCCATATGCACGCGGACAAAGCTGCCCGGAAACTGCTGGTTGCGAGGGTTGTCCGCATCCTGCTCCTGCTGAATTCCATTTCCGTTTTTGTCATGCTTGGATTCAGCCTGTTCATTCTGACCAGCCAGTACCATAATCCTCAGGTGCCGGACAAAACGGTATCCTCCGCCGCGGAAGTGGAGGCGGCCATGAGGGAACCCAGGGAACACACGATCCTGCTTGCGACAGACGATCTGTATATCTATTGTCCGAACTACAGCGATATCGATTACGTTGCGGGAGACCGGCCGTCCAAAGACGACGAGTCCATCGAAATGTGCGTGGCGGCCGCCTTCCAGCAGTCTTATCAGCTGGATTTCAAACACAGCAATATCGTCGGCTGGCATGCCTCCGATGGTCAGCTGGAACGGGGCACCCCAAAGAGCAGACTCGGCGCCTTCACGTATGTGAACGGAATTCCCCGCATCTGGAATATCGATGATGCTGAAGAGGCTGTGCAGAAAGCCGCCGCGGAGGGCGGCTCCGGTTATCAGCAGTTTGTGGTTCTTTATGACGGACAGCGGGGCGGCCATGACAGCGATGAGTTCAGATGTTTTCGTGTGATCGCACTGCTGAACGGAGAAGCCTGTGTCATCGATTCCCGCACGCAGATGCATTACAGCGAATTCATCAGCGCACTGGAGAACCTGGGCGTTCGGGACGCACTTTACTGTGATATGGGCAGCGGATGGAATTATTCCTGGTATCGCAACACGGAGGGAAAAGATGTCGACATTATCGGCACTCCGTGGCCTTTCTCGCATAACTGGCTGGTATTCCGAAAGTAAATGCGTACCATGCCGAAGCGTGAAAACGGTCGGTTTGACACAATCCTATCAACATGACGGATTCGGACAAAAGGCGGAACATAGCTATGGAAGAAAAATTGCCGGGTGTTTGCCGGGTGACTGCAGGGTGACTGCACGCTGATTGCCGGGGCAACAAGTGATATACTGTAATGGGTTGAATTTGGCACTACACTGGCAGTACGTTAGCTATTGTATGCTGCGACGAAGTGTGGTATTCTTATGATGCGCAAGATGAAAGCTCCTTCGAGGAGCTTTTTTTGTGATATTTTTTAGGGAGGAGTCGAAATGGAACATTCTGTTTTGCAGCCGATGGACGGGTCGGCGCGGCTGAATTCTGGATTCGGGAGTGAGGGGCTAAAGTCCATGTCACTCTGTCACTCTGGCACTATGACACTCGAGGAGGGAACGGTATGTATTTGAAAGATTACCCGGTTGAAATCCCGTTTGATCAGTACAGAATTGTGATTCGGAAAGAAAAATGGGTTTCGCTGGAAGTTGAGCGAAGATACAACAAGGATACGGGAGATTCACGGGTGCAGCGGAAGGTAATCGGACAGGTGGTACCGCTTTTCCCAGGAAAGATGTATCCGAATGAGAACTATTTTTCGCTGGTGGTTCCCAACCACGTTCCGGAGGACATCCGGGACGCTTTTTTACGCCGGTGCGAAAGGAAACGGGAGCTGGCGGAGCTGAAGAAGGATCCGGAGCGGATGATGCGGCAGGTTGAAGCCGGGATCCGGTTTTTGAAGGAAGAGGGGCGAAAAATCAAAATGGAACAGGGAAAGGCAACGGTAAATTCGGAGACTGCCTCAGGTTCGAAAGAAAAGTTCTGGTTCATTACGGACGCCCACGAGCTGGAATACGTGATGAAGGTTTTCGGGGATCTTTACAACCTGATGGAGGTTTATGCATCGAAGAACCCGAATGAAACGCTGGACGGATACAAGGCGGCGATGTTCAACCGGATCCTGGAGGAACTGAAACTGACGATGCCGGAGCACCGGATTCTGCAGGGGCTGGAGTTGATTGCGGCGCCCGGAGAGGACGGGAAAGGCATGACGTACAGCGACGCGCTGATGCTTTTAACCTGGTATAAGAATTGCCTGAGAGGAACTTGATGGTTCAGGGTTTATGAAGAAGGCAGCAGCGGGTTAAACAACGGTTCTGTTTTTTTCAATCCACTCAACGGCAAAGTCCACCAATTCACGCTGGCGCATGAGGCTTAATTCCGTTTGGCCTACGGGCGCCTTTTTGACGGGGCGGGCGGCTTCAAAGGCCGCGCCGATCGCGGTGAAATCCTCGCCGTCGACGAAGAGCGTTTCATAGGCCTTCCAGACGCGGCGGCCGTTTTCCAGGACGGCACTGTGCTCCACACAGGTGTGCTTGCCCGGATATTCGGCACGCGCATCCGCCAGATGGAGGGAGGTGTTTTTATCATAGCCCACGCCGATCAGCAGTACCTTTCCATCCAGTTTGTAGAACTTTGCCAGAGGGGAGGTTTCGCCGAAAATATCGGAAAGACCGTGGTTTTTTGTCAGGTATTCCGCATACTTTCCCCAGGCAGCGACCGATCTGGCCGGATGATCACTCCTTACGGCGCCGGGCCAAGAGCGGAAAAACGAAACTTTTTGTCAAGGAGCTCGCTTTATTGAAAACACGGGGTATGTTCGCTCACTTGACATGAAGCAGTTTTCACAGAAATGGGTAACAAGTAACAAAAAAACCCATGGTAACACATATTTAGAGGTACACGTGAAAAAAAGGTTATTATGTTTACGTGTGTGTACGTATATATACGTAAAATCCCGTACCCCTCTATTTTTAGATGTTACTTTGTTACCGTGTTACCCAGCCCCGGAATGCCAGACATACACCAGGTATACTGAAACAGCGGTATGAAAAAGAAGGCGATGACCAGCCGGAGGCAGAGCAGGAATAAACTTGTAATCGATGGCTGTATGTGATATATTGCTAACAAATTCACAGGGAAGCATGAAACAGTACGATGGATTGAATTAAACACGGAGGACGGACGCACAAAAAACGGAGGTGCTATGATGAAAAAGAAAATCTCGGCTTTGATCCTGGTGATGATGCTGGTCTTTTCCTGCCTTTCGGTCCATGCGGAACCAACAGGGTTTGCAGACGTCCTTCTCTCCGTGGACTATGGGAACGAAACTACCTATGTGATCGGCCATAAGAGTCCCGATTCGGATACGATCGGCAGCACCATCGCCTGTGCCTATCTACTGCGGCAGCTTGGCATTGACGCTATGGCCGTTGCCACTGCTCGGGTGAACAATGAAACGCAGTTCGCGCTGGAAGCCTTTGGCCTGGCAGCGCCGGAAATCATGGAAAACGCGGAAGGAAAGCAATTCGTTCTGGTGGATCACAGCGAGTACTCCCAGGCGCTGGATGGCATGGAGAAAGCCCGCGTAGTCGGTATCATCGATCACCATGGCATCTGCGACGTCCGGAACACCGAGAGGATCCCGGTTATCTCCATGCCCATCGGCGCCACTTCTTCTATTCTGTACAAGATGTATCTCGACTGCAACGTCGGCATCACCCGGGATATGGCGCGGGCGATGCTCATGAGCATCCTTTCCGACACAAAGGGAATGACGAGCAATGTGACCGGCCTTGACCGTGAAGCCTACGAATACTTGCTGCCGGTTGCCGAAATCGATGATGTGGAGACGTTCTACGCCGGTATGAAGGAGAGTAAGGCATCCTATGATGGTATGTCGCCTTCTGCGATCTATTATGTGGACTACAAGGAATATCTGGCCGGCGAATATACTTTCGGCATCGGCGACGTGTATACGGACTCTGAGGAAACCATGGCGGCGCTGACCGCAGAAATCATCGAAGCATTCCCATCGATCTATGCGAACAGCAAGCTGGATATGCTTTTCTGTATGATCTCGACGGATGCCGTGACTCGCCTGATTTGGTACGGGCCGGATGCTGAAAAGGCTGTGGCCGAAAGCTTCCCGGATTACGATGGCTCCGGATCCGTGATCTTTACGCCGAAAGCTTCCCGCAAGGCGGTGATCGTTCCGCCCCTGACCAAAACGCTGGAGAAATGGTCCCCCTGAAAGGTCATGTCACTCTGTCAATCACTGTTAAGGATTACAGCGTAAAAAAACGGAAGCCCTGATTTTCAAGGCTTCCGGGACGTCTGGGTGAGAAGATTCGAAGTATAATTCCAAACGCTGAAAAACAAGGCTACACCGTCATTTTACTACCCTCTTTCAAAGAAGGAAAGAGGGGATTTTTTTCATTGGTTGTGACGAAAAAATTTTCGAAACCGGTTGACAAATTGACCTGAAAATGCTCCCATAGATAGTAGAACGGAAAAATATAAAGATTTGGGCATACGTAAATAAATATGTCCTATATATAGTGGGAAAATTTTCAGCACAGGTAGACAAAACACGCTGAGATGTTTCTATAAAAGTGGGGGAAAATTTTCAAATTGGTTAGCAAATGCTGAGAAAAGTACCCCTATTATTACGAAAGGAGGAATTGTGTTTCTTTACTGGACTATACCGGAGACAGACAATAAAGAAATAAGGAGACGTTGCGGAATGACAGACAAACAGGTAGAAACATTTATTATTGAGAATGTAAATTGGTTTTGTTCGCCGGAACATCAGATGATAGATCACAGGATAAATGCGGGTATTCCTTCCGAGGGTGAGGATGGTACAGGCTTTTCAATCGACGGGAACGGCGGACATATAGAGGTAAAGACGATACGAAACTTTTTGACACGCGGAAATGATAACTATGAACCTACAGGAAGTATACCCTTTGAAGTATTCCTGTTGCAGAGTAAGAAGGATATTGAAAAAGCTATTGCGGAAGGAAGAGACCCGGACTTCCCTGGATGGCTATATAATATCTTTAATCACTTGATATACATGGACAGGAAAGCGGAGGCAGGATATACCAATACAACCGCGAGCGCGTTTGATAAACTGGCGTATGTGCTGAGAGACAGCGAGGAAAAACTTTTTGCTTGTATCATGTTTGACGATATACCGCGCTTGCGGAGATGCTTAGAAATGATATTGCCACCAATGGCAAAAGACCCAATAACAAATAAACGGGAATGGGATATTGCAAACGTACGCATACCGAAAAGAAATGACAGGTATTGGAGCAAGTACCGCCGATGGGATAATAGTACAGGCGGAATGATTGTGAATATGTGGCACATTCCTTTTTATCAGCTGTTGCCCCTTGCAACGGTAACGATGATAGACGCAGACCCCCAAATATTACAAGATTATGAAAACACATATGGGCAATTGATAACGGCGGAGATGCAATACAACCGCCTGAACACATTGAAGAATATAGCATTATATCCTGATGGAAGCGAACGGAGAATATACATTGAGGAAATACGAAGGAGAGACCCGCGCCACAGATATATTGACCTGTCTGTTTTTGCAAAAAGGGGGTATGCTGTTTGAAAACGCCACCGCGAATAGTACACGGCGCAAACAGACCGCCACGCACTGACGTTGACGAAATTGTCAATAAGTGCGCGGACAATGCGAGAATGACGAAATAGGAGCGGAAATTGCTATTGCATTTGGCGAATCAGGCGGAGGGGTTTACCCCCGCGCAAAAGGCCATAAGCAACGCAACCGGAATAGACGAGGCGGATATCAAGCGTATACGCGAGAGGCTGCGGAAAATGACGGTAATTGATTACAAATACAATATGTATGAACATTTCTATTTTATTAACTGGACAGTTATTCGGGGTTATGCGCTGTTGGATCAGCCGTTAAAAGTGGGCGGAAACAAGCGACCGTATTTTGTACAGCAACCACAAGGCGAATACATGAACAATCCATTGCAGGGAATACATGACGAATATTTGCAATATTTGGCGCACATGAACACGTATGAAATACAACAATTGCTTGATGAACTGAACGAATGAGATTGTACTTTACCCCCCATAACTAATTTATATGACAGTTGTTTACGCCTGAGAAACTAACATATGAGAAGCACATAACAATTCTATGGATGCCCGCGCCCCTCCCATGGGCGCGGGCGTATAGATCAAGAGGAGAAAATGAACAGGCGGAGAGTTACCGCCTCCGCCCGTTTTCATTCTTTGTTGCCTCCTGTGTCAGGTAGTCAAGGGAAACGTTGTAGAATTTTGATAGCGTTATAAGATGCTCAAGCGGGATCGTTTGATACCCTCTCTCATATCGAGAATAAACCGTTTGAGGAATATCAAGCACTGAGGCTATGTCAGCTTGCGACAAGTCTTTATCTTCCCTGAGATCACGCAGACGGCGAAGGAATAACGCCACGATATATCCCCCTCACGAATGGAAATACCGTTGACATTATTGCATTTATAATGGTAGTATTATCAAAATAGTACCTTTGGGTACTAATGAATTGGTCGGAGGATGGGAGAACATGAAAAAGACACGCATTGTGATCGACCTAAATGCAAATGTGGAAAGTATATCAGCAACTATTACCGTAAAGGATAAGATTGCTCTTGCGGATATTGCGTTTTTCAATAATACCGGCAAATCTATAACGGATATAAAATTCAGGGCAGTTGGTTACAATGCCTTCAATGAAAAAGTTTTGATTGATGGAAAGGAATCTTTTTCCTTCACTGTCCAAGATATATTCGTTGAACCATATAGAGAAGCTGGCAGTATTCAGCGTGAATTACCCGATAACAACATACGGAAACTGAAACTGTATGAGGATCAGATACGCTATTCTGATGGCTCAATAAGTACTTACGCGGGAGCAGATAATCATACTTATGATGTAACGGAATATGACGATACGGATAGTGCCACTGTAGAATCACTAGCAGAAATATATGGTATACAGTTTGTTTATGTTCCGGAGATTTTTGAAGAAGGTTGGCTTTGTGGGTGCGGAAGTTTTAATAGGCAAATGGACGGCATATGCCCATGTTGTGGGAATAGAAAAGAAGAATTGCTTCAACTTAGGAATAGGAATTTTGTTGCTGATGTAATTAACAAAAGGGAAGAAGCGAAAGAGAAAAAAAAGAAAAACGATCAGCGTAGATCATTCATAAAAGGTTTAATTGCTGTTTTTGCGTTATGCGCGATTGTTGGTTGTGGTTTTTTAGTCTATCATCTTATTGATGTGAACAACAGGAAACATTATGATTCTGTTACTGAAATGCAAATGGATTTGATTGGTACATGGAAAAGTGAAAGTCTTGCGTCATATTCTACTAACTTATACTATGTTATCGGCAATGATTACGTGGAGCGCATAATTAATTCTGCGAATAGTGAACCAAGTATTAGACGGTATGATGAAATTCAATGGTATCCCGATAAAGGTTATATTAGTATTGCTGGCAACGACGATAAAAATAGCCTTGTGGTTGCTAAAGACAATTCAATACATTTAGACAGGTCTGACGGTAAGGCGAAATTTATTCGTTCTAGCGATAATGCATACAAAAATAGAAGCGAAAACACTTCCAAAAAGACGACCACGAATTATACTTACACTCGCACTACAGCTACCCCTGTTCCTTATGAATCAGGCGAAAAAGTTCTAGAAATTTCAAATGTGAAATTAACAAGTAACACATCATACATGATTATTGAAGGCACTGTGACAAATAACGGAGACTTGACATATGATTATGTTAAGGTTAAGGGTATGTTTCTAGACGATACAGGAACAGTTGTTGATACTGATTGGACATATGCTGTTGGCGGGGAGCATCTACGCCCCGGTGAATCATCGACTTTTTCAATGTCAACAAAGAAGAGTCCAAAAATATTCAAGGCGAGAGTTGAATTATTGGATTATGAAGTTTCAAAATAAAATGTGTGTCATATGGGTATACCCTAACGACACAAAAGAAACAACATGAAAAGCGTGTCACATGACTTGATAATTGTTTTTGAAATGTTGCAAAATAATTCATACACCCTATTGACACACTTTGAAACATTTGATAAGATACCATTGTCAACCGACACCAACGACACGAAACGGAGCTTCCTGTATGATTCAAAGTGACCGCTGAGAAGCGGAACAGATTGCGAAACGAAAGTACCCCACAGTAGAATAGAACGCCTAATTAAGTAGC
>CACWXP010000013.1 GCA_902764875.1 uncultured Eubacteriales bacterium | reverse complement strand
AAACCGGTCATGCATTTCCAGACTGTGAACAGCCTTCTTGCAACCACTCTGGTTCCTGGCCAGCGGGATAATATATTCGTTTCCGTTGCTTGAGAACATATTGATGTTATCATTTCTGAAGAATCCACGGTCAACGATGAAAAGCATATCTTTCATCTCCACCTGATCCACGAAATCCTTAACGCTGACTTTATCATTGCTGGCACCCTCATAGATCCGGGATACCAGCGGGACTCCGGTATTGACGTCATAGGCCATGAGCAGATTGACCTGTTCCTCGCCGAGCTTCTGGAACTTGTATCCCTTTTCTGCCAGGTCGTTTTCACCGGACTCACATCCGATGACATGGCCGTCAATGGCGGTTTCATGAGATGACTGTTCCACAAGGCGCTGTTCCATTTTCAACACGTTCGTCTGACGCCGGCCCAAGGTGTCATACAGGTTTGTCAGGGATTCATATCCCATCTTCAGGCCAGGAAACCGTAAGGAGAGGATGCTCATGTCGTAGTAATCTTTGATATCTTTAAGGTAGGTAAACCCTTGCACAAAATGGATTACCGCAACAGAGTAGATCCGTACCGCATCCTCTGGATTAAAGCATTCCCGAAGCAACGCAAGCGTTTTCAGGGAATTCGCCAGAGTAACTGCATATTCTCCGAACTCCAGAGAAGTAATTTCCGTATCACATGCAAAGTTGCTGTTGGGAATAAAGCCGATGCCTTCACGGATGCTTCCGATAGCTTTTCCCATTTCAGTATGGCGTTTGCCATCTGCGCCGGTCACAGTGGAATATTCATAGACGTAATAATGACCGGAAATACACTTGACCATGGTACCCTTTGGTTTCATCTGACGGATCGATTCCGGCACTGAATACTTGCCCATTTCGCGAACCTCCAAGTAACCTAATGCATACCTAAATTTTTCACGAAACGAGCAAAAAAGCAACACTTTTCTGAAATGTTTTCTCTCGAAAAAGTGTTGATATTCAAAGGATTGAAGGCTGTTTGATGGTGGTAGAGGATGAGCGCCACAAGATGCTCTGTGTACCTAATTTATCGAATTGCTGTGCTTAGCTTACTTACAACCCTTCGGTTAACAGTCGAATGATCTACTTAAACCTATAATCTATTCCGCTTTGTTTCATAATCCCATTGGCAGTAAAGCATGATTTGATTTTTCCATCAATTGTCACATTTACATTCGTTATAGGACTGTACCAAATATCATGGTCACCTTTTCCATGCCGAACAAAATAACAGCCATGCTCCTTTAAGATCTCCCTAACCTTCTTCTCATATTCAGCCATATACCGGCACCTGATCTTCCCTCTCTGTAAGATAGGTCAGTTTCAGATTGGTTGGCTTTTCCCCATTGAGCTCTATCAGTTCCGGAACTGCGTATCGTACTCTTTCCAGCAATGCGTCAAAAGAACCAGATTCTAAAACAAGTCCTGGAACGTCCTGACTTGTAGCCACCCATACAGCAGCTTCATTATCCCAGACAAAATTTATCCTATAGCTCATTATCCGGTAAACTCCTTTCCTTTACGCCCCGGTGCGCCAACGGAAACAGGCCCGCACCACGGAGAGGCCATCTCAGTGGTGCGTTTTCGCCTCCTCAGGCGTTAGCCTTCCACAGCCCATGCAGGTTGCAGTACTCATAAGCCGCGACAACCTTCTCGTTCACCTTGAACGCTGCTTCAGGTTTCATGCCGGGCTTCAGATAGTGGATCTGGAATCCCATCTCCGTTTCCAGGAGGATCCATTCGATATAGTGTTCCGGTATGCTGGGATGCTCCACGGAGCCGACTTTTACGGTGACGGTATCCTCGTTTTGCTCGATTACCGGCACGTGCTTTTCAAATGCAGCATCCACCGTATTGGCCGTCAGCTCTTCGCCGACAGTCAGGGCCTTGTCACTGATTACAATCTGATCGTCAATTTTCCAGAACTTCATGGGTTTTCCTCCTTTTTCCGGTCGTGTTGTGTTCTACGCTATTGAGGGATCCAACGCTGGCCGCACTACAGCCTGCGCTCCCCTTGGTGCTAAAATTCGTAAGCTTCGCCAAACGGGGCGCTCATCACCCTGTCCCTAAAGCTTTTCTTCTATTCAGCGATCTTCAGCCCCAGCAAACCACTGCGAGCCATATTTCGCCTGCCTCGTGATTTCTCTGAGCTTATATCCTTTCATACACTCTGTATAGTCACTTGAGCTCCGACACAGGCCACGATACGGCCTGTACCCCAACCCATACGACTATACAGAGACTATTTTACTATATATAGGTAGAGAAGTCAATGAAGCATCCATATCCAAAGTGCCTGTATCCCTTGATTTTCCTTACTTTTGAATCACAGGGGATTACTGGGGCAGAGTCTGTCTGATCTGTCACAATTATGTCAACGCAAAATGTTATCATATTACAGTTGACTGCCGTCTCACCAGTGCATCTCTTTTTCCAAAGCATTTTTTTCTAATCGGTTGTACCTCAAAGAAAGCCGTGCCCTTCGGCCCGGCTTCCGGATCCCTGTGGCGAAGGCTTCCGCGGAGCCTTCATTGGATACAGAATTTGTATGAACCATTTCCCTGCAAAATGAGATATAGTGTCCGGCGCCATCTGCGATGAATACCTTTCAGATCCCCGGGTTTCTGTCATCCATCAGGAAAACCGAGGCCTGAGCGGTGCCCGCAACACCGGTCTGGACCATGCAACCGGAGAATACATCGCTTTCCTGGACGCAGACGATGCCTTTCATCCGGAGATGATTGCGCAACTGCAGGATGCTTTGATCCGAAATCAGGCAGACATGGCTGTCTGCAGCTTTGCCGAATGCCGGACAGAGGGCAGCCTGCAGGATGCAAAACAGCGAAAAGTCCCCGGTGTGAAAAAGGAAATCATCCTCTCCGCCAGGGATACTTTCATCGCCATGATGAAAGGCAAGCTCAATGTCTCCGTATGGGACAAACTGTATCGCCGACAGCTGTGGGTAAACCTCCGTTTCCCGGAAAGAGTCGTCTACGAAGACCTGCGGACCATGCCATCCGGGCATGAACACGCAGTGCTTCACCGTGAAGAACAAATCCAGGCTCCCGGTCATCGCCTCCGCCCTCTGTAATTCTGTCGTCATATTCCTTCCGTTTTTCAAATATCTTGATCGGCAAATACTTTTCATTCATGATCCTTCACGCTCCCTTCCAGCTGATCGATCTTCCGCCTGGATAACCCCGTATACGAAACAATGCGGTTCTTGGGGACAGCGCAATCCAACATAAAAAGAGCCATATCTTCTTTTGTATAGTCTCCGTGCATTCTGAACAGATACACCTCTGCTATTACGCTTTCGATCTCCAGAACCTTGTTCTCATTCAGAACCGCTTTCTTCGACAGGTTGTTGGTGATATTCCTGATGTCGGAATAGGAAAGCCCTTCCATGGACTGGTAGATCTTCTTCCACTGATTTTCCTTTATATGGCTGGTGTCCAGAAAGTCCGGCAGCAAATCCATCATCTGCTTTATCTCAGGAATTCCCGGCCGCGGCATCTCGATCACAGACTGAAACCGCCTCCAGATTGCATTGTCCAATAGCTCCTGATGATTTGTCGCGGCAATCAGAATTCCGTCTTTGCAATAATCATCGATATTTTGCAGGAGGCTGTTCACTACCCTTTTCAATTCTCCCAGTTCGTGCTGGTCATCCCTTGCTTTCGCAATCGCGTCAAATTCATCCAGGAAGAGTACGCACGGCTGCCTCTTCGCATACTCAAAAATCTTATGGATGTTTTTTGCTGTTGCGCCCAGCAGGGATGAGATCAGTGTGTCGAGCCTTGCCGTGACTAACGGCAGCTGCATTTTCGATGCAATGTAGGACGCGGCTGTCGTTTTGCCACATCCCGGATATCCGTACAGCAATAAGGATTGTGAGAATTCGAGCCCCAGGTCATCCATGACCCTCTTATGCTGAATGGTATTCATAAAATCCTGGAGCTTCAGACGTACCGGCTCCGACAAAATCAGATCTCCTGCCTGAGGATCAAAATCCACATCGACGATGATCATTCGGCTTTCCTGGTCAACAGGCAGCGGAGCCAGCGAATCCAATGTAGCTCTTCCGGATTTCTTTCTGTTCAAAACTTTGTTAATGCTTTCGCTTCCACGTGTTTCTCCATCTGCTTCCATCTTTTTCGCAAGAAGCAGAGAAAAGCTTCGTACCTTCTCGTTATCGCGCTCGAGACCGGCTTCGACAATTTTCCCTATCTCTGCGTAGTACATGTGCTCGCCTCCCTTCGGACGATTTCGATAAGCCTGTCCATAGTATCATCCTTTTGGGCATTTTTCAAGTTTTTTGAGCATATTTTTTCTGTTTTAGGCATTTTCTTGATTTTCTAAGCATTTTTATCGCCTCATGTGCACTTTTTTAGGATCCGCACGGAATTCTCTGAGATTCTGCGGACCACATCATGTTAGGCTTGGCCACGCAGTCTTCAATCACAGCGCCACAGTTTAACTGGCAATCTCGCCCTGTGGTCATCACCTCCAGCCAGAAAAACAAGCGTGACCGGCAACTCTTATGAATGGTCACCGTCCGCAGCTTTCTTCTCCCTCCATCTTGCAACTCTCCTGGCATTCCCGGACTTCTCTTCCAGATCGTATACCGTTTTTCCGTAGGGTAGATACATGCTAATCAATGCCGTGGACAACCCCAGCTCAGCAGCAACCAGCTTCACGTTTTTATACCTCTCAAACAGCTCTGCTAATATGACGTGAGCAACATGACAAGGCCGATCAAGGACGGGAAAAAATCTGGGACGTGAAAAAAATGCAGACAGGAGCAGAAAAATCGCAAGTTTGCGTTGACTTCTTCTCTGAAAGATGCTATCATGACATCTGGAACTGAAATTTTTGTTCCAATCTGCATTTTTTTCATGAGGTAAGATCATGCTGGCAAGAAAAGCGTACTTGGAAAAGCTTATAGCCAAAAAAGACAACGGAAAGGTCAAGGTGATCACAGGGCTTCGCAGAAGTGGAAAATCGGTGCTTCTGTTCCAGCTCTATCGCGAGTACTTGTTGCGGGAAGATGTGCCGGAAGGGCAGATCATAAGTCTGGCTTTGGATATCTTTGAGAATGTCAAGTACAGAAATCCTATGGAACTGGACCGTTTCATCCGAGAGAGGATTACGGACAAAAAGAAGCGGTATTATGTTTTCATTGACGAAATCCAGTACGTTTCAGAAATACCAAATCCTTATGTGGATGACCCGGAGGCAAAGATTACGTTCATCGATGTTGTTCTTGGCTTCATGCAAATGCCCAATGTGGATGTTTACGTAACGGGAAGCAATTCAAAGATGCTGACAACGGATGTGCTGACTCAGTTCAGGGACCGGGGCGATGAAATCCGAGTGTTTCCACTATCTTTTGCTGAATTCTATGCAGCTTATGAGGAAGACAAACGTGGCGCCTGGCAGGATTACTACACTTATGGCGGAATGCCGTTTATCCTTTCTCTGAACAGCCATGAGGATAAGAGCAGGTACTTGCGCGATCTGTTCGAGAGGACCTATATCAAGGATGTGTTGGAGAGAAACAAAATCCTGAACGACGCGGATGTCCTCTCATCGCTGCTTGACATCATTGCCTCTGGTATTGGTTCACTCACCAATCCCAGGAAATTGTCAAATACCTTTAAAAGCGAGCGCCAGCAGGCCGTTGCTCCGGACACGATTGATAAGTACCTTTCTTTTTTCCAGAACGCCTATCTGATTCAGAAAGCGGAGCGGTATGATGTAAAAGGAAAGAAGTACATCAAAACCCCATGCAAGTATTACTATTCCGACCCGGGCCTCCGGAATGCCAGACTTAGTTTCAGACAGATTGAGGAGACGCATCTGATGGAGAACGTCCTCTACAACGATCTGATCAGGCGCGGAATGGATGTAGATGTAGGAGTCGTGGAGCTTGCGACTAGAGATAATCAGGGGAGGAAAGTCAGGAAGCAACTTGAAGTTGATTTCGTGGTGAATCGGGGGTATGACAGGTATTACATCCAATCGGCACTGAGCATTGCGGATCCGGAAAAGAAACAGCAGGAAATTGCTTCGTTAATCCGTATACCGGATTCCTTCAAAAAGATGGTGGTTGTCCAAGGGTATATGAAACCCTGGAAAGATGAAAACGGAATCCAGTACGTCGGTATTGAGCAGTTCCTGCTGGATGAAAACATTCTGATCGGATGAAGCCGATCATGAGTCCCAAGATAATCTGTATTTGAAGACCTTGACAAGACGTCAATCGCTCCTATATCCTTTCTTCCAGATCATTTATATTTGGCCAAATGTAGGAGTTTTTATCTTTTTATCGTATTATGATTCGTCGTATCTAAATTCGTCGTATTTATCTTGACCTGAAGACGCTCGTAATGTATACTAACCTTGATATTCATCAGGAATCTGAACGGGAGGCGATTCGTCATGCTGTATTTCAGAAATCGAGAAAAAGAACAATTAATCAGCTTTACCAAGCAGCCCCGCTATAAAGCGATGGCAATATATGGTCGCCGCCGTACAGGAAAAACTGCTTTAGTCCTTGATTTTCTTGAAAACAATCAGGATACATCCACTGCTTATTTCCAGATAACCACCTTTGACTATGCATCCTGCCTGAATGATTTTATCTCTGTTCTCACTTCTTTTAACGGACAGTTAGAACCATTACTTCATCCGTATTCTACCTTCCGGGATGTGTTTACTTTCTTATCCACAACACAATTAACCCATCCTGCATTGATTATCATTGATGAGTTTCCTTTTCTGGCAAAGAAAAACGAGAATGTCGCGATCGAATTCCAGTGGATTATTGATCATGCGTTGAAGGATATGAAGCTGATCCTTCTTGGATCCAATCTTTCTTTTATGCGTAAACAAATTCAGAATGATCAGTCGCCGCTTTACGGTCGTTTTGATGTCATCATGGAGATATTGCCCTTCTCCTTTTCCGAAATACATGAATTGTTTCCACGCTTTGAAGATGCCGTTGAAGTGCTCGCCCAGACGGGAGGCGTAGCACAGTATGTCATGTATTTCAAAGACTATTCATCCGTTCAGAAGGCTTCTGAGGCTTTGCTGTTTGACCGCACAGGCCGGCTCTTTCTCGAAGCCCCTAACCTTTTGATGCAGGAGGTTCGTGACATAACGACCTATGTTTCTATTTTGAGGGTAATTGGTGCTTCCGAAAAAGAATCGGGTAAAATTGCAAAGCAATGCGGAATGGATCAGCGAAACATATATCCCTACCTGAATAAACTGATTGATCTGGAAATCGTTTCTCTGATTGACAATTCATTATCAGTAAAAAAAGAGCACCGTTACCGTATTTCAGATTCCTTTTTCCGTTTTTACTATACTTTCCTGGAACCGAATGTCTCTCTCATCTCAACTCTTCGGGAAAAGTCCCGAAGCATCATTCTGAATGATCAGTATCATGAATTCCTTGGATTTGTTTACGAGGATATAATCCGTGCCAACATTTTTCAATATGCGTTGGACTATAAGCTACCCTTTGTGCCCCGGTCTTCCGGAAAGTGGTGGGGACAAGTCTGCAAAAACGGCATCTGGCAGGAAAGTGAAGTAGACGTCATAGCCTATGATGATCATCACCTCATCATCGGCGAATGCAAATATCGCTCTAAAGCAGCAGGAATCCAGGAATTGGACAGTCTGAAAATGAAAGCTCAGTTTATTCCAGCAAAAAAGCGTAATCTATTCTTTCTTCTTGCCAGCAAAAATGGTTTCACTGAAGAAGTCAAATCAATACAAGATCCAAATCTAATCCTTATTGATCAGATTTGATCATCCGTTCAAGCATTATTGTTTATTGTTCAAGTTTTACTGTTTATTCTAATATAAACCACCCAATGCATGATTTCGGCGATTTCCTCCGGGGGAATCGGATCCTCCGCCTCGCCGGCGACTTCGAGGACCTCTTCCATGCACTGCACATTATTGGTATGTCTGCCTGTGGGCTCCGGACCATTAGTAGGACCTGACCCCGGTGATCTTCTTTACCGCTTCGAGAAGGCTTGGGGCGGTGAGATCCGCGCCTATTGTTTGATCCCCGCCAATCAGGGTTGTTTTGCAGCCGGCGTTTTTTCCGGCGCCGATATCGTTTTTTCCGTCGCCGATCATCCAGCTGCTTTGCAGGTCTATATTGAAATCCCGCGCCGCTTTCAGGATCAGGCCGGGCTTCGGCTTGCGGCAGTCACAGTCGATTTTCAGTTCTGGGACTTCCCCTTCGAAGCCCTTGTCCGGATGGTGGGGGCAGTAATACAGGCCGTCGATATAGGCCCCTTCCCTGCCGAGAAGGGTTTCGAGCTTGTTGTGGATGATTTGAAGTTGTTCGGTTGTGACTTCGCCCCGGGCGATCACCGGCTGATTGGTGATCACAACGGCCAGATAGCCGCTTGCGTTGATCCTTTTGATCGCCTCCGCCGCGCCGGGGAGCAGTTCGAGCTCCTCCGGTTTGCGGAGGAAGCCGATATGCCGGTTGATGGTTCCATCCCGGTCCAGGAAGATCGCTTTCTGGGGCTTGCTGAGATTTTTGGCCTTGACGGTTCCGCATGCGAAATCGCGGCTGACCTGCTCAAAGCGCTCCGGCGTGCCCATGTCCTTGCAGTATTCTGGGCTGTCGTAGCAGAACATTTTTCCGGTTCCGCACAGGGGCTTCAGGATCTGGCGGTCCATGTCAACTTTGATGATTTTGCCGTCGGCATCTTTTTCGCCGATGTCTTCCGGCTTCAGCCCCGTGCGGGCCATCATTGCGTCCAGCACCGCGGGATCCATCACCTGCAGCCCGGCGTTGACACGGTTTTTATACCATTCGGGCCGGGGGTCTTCCTTTGTGAGCCAAGCGGTTACGCAGTTCTGTTCATCTGCTATTAACAGAGAAGAATCATAGGGATGGCTGTTCGGATGGGAGAAGAGGGTCACCAGCGCGTTTTTCTCTTTGTGGTATTTCACCATGCGGGTGAAATCCACGTCGAACATAGCGTCGGCGATGAGCACCAGGAAAGGCTCGGCGCCCAGTTTTTCCCTGTACTTGATCAGGGCGCCGCCATTGCCCAGGGGTGTTTCTTCCACGATATAGTCGATTTTGACGCCAAAGTGGTTTCCATTGCCGAAATATGCCTCGATTTTTTCATGCATGTGGGAGACGGTGAGCAGAATGTCTGTAAATCCCTGCTCCCGGAGGGAAATGATTTCCCACTCCAAAACGGGCTTTGACACGCCGTCCGGACCCTGGATCGGGATCATGGGTTTCGGAATGTCCGGGAAGAGGTCGGCGATCCGCGTTCCCCGGCCTCCGGCCATAATGACTGTTTTCATTGCGATGCGCCCTCCGGTTTGTTATCGTTTTCAGTTTATCACAACTGCGGCTGTTGAACAATCAAAAGCCAAGATTGTTGATGTTTTGGCCAAGATTATGGGTTTTTTGCTTTTTTTATCTATGCAATAATGCCTTTACAGCACATCAAAATGGCAATCTTTTTTTCCTGTGCTTCCAAAGACTCACGATTTCAGGGAGGGCTTCTTCATGAAAAAGGCACTCATCACCGGCGTGACCGGGCAGGACGGAAGCTATCTTTCCGAGTTTCTTATTGGGAGGGGATACGACGTGCACGGCGTGATCCGGCGGTCTTCGGTGGATTTTCGGGAGCGGATTGCGCACCTGGAGGGGCAGCCCCGGTTCCACCTGCACTACGGGGACCTGAGCGACACTTCCTCTTTGGTGAAGGTGATCGGACTGGTGCGGCCGGACGAGATCTACAACCTGGCTGCCCAGAGCCACGTGCAGGTTTCCTTCGACTCCCCGGAATACACCGCGGACATCGACGCCACGGGGGTGCTGCGGATTCTGGAGGCCGTGCGGATCACGGGGCTGGCGGACACCTGCCGGATTTATCAGGCTTCCACCTCGGAGCTGTACGGCAAGGTGGAGGAGGTTCCCCAGAGCGAAACCACGCCCTTCCACCCCTATTCGCCCTACGCGGTGGCCAAGCAGTACGGATTCTGGATTACAAAGGAATATCGGGAAGCGTACCACATGTTCTGCTGCAGCGGGATTCTGTTCAATCACGAATCCGAGCGGCGGGGCGAGACCTTCGTGACCCGGAAAATCACGCTGGCCGCCGCCCGGATTGCCCAGGGAAAACAGGAGAAACTGCTGCTTGGGAATCTTTCTTCCCTGCGTGACTGGGGGTATGCCAAAGACTACGTCGAATGCATGTGGCTGATCCTTCAGCACGAGGTGCCGGACGATTTCGTCATCGCCACCGGCGTGCAGCACAGCGTGCGGGAGTTTGCAACGCTGGCCTTCCGGCACGCGGGAATCGAGCTGGAATGGACCGGTGAGGGCCTGGACGAGAAGGGCATCAACAAGGCGAACGGCAAGGTCGTCGTGGAGGTTTCCCCGGACTTTTACCGGCCGACGGACGTTGTGAACCTTTGGGGGGATCCCTCCAAGGCCCGGCGGGAGCTGGGCTGGAACCCGCAGAAGACTTCCTTTGAGGAGCTGGTGCGGATCATGGTGGACCACGACATGAAGAAGGTCGCCAAGGAGCAGGCACTGGAGCACATCAACCTGGCGGAGTATCTGGAGAAGGGTGTCGTCAAGTAAGGGAGAGATTGAGAACAAGATGAGCGAACAGAAAAAGGCCGTTGTGCCTATGGACAGGAACGCGAAAATCTACGTGGCCGGCCACCGGGGGATGGTGGGGAGCGCCATCGTGCGGGAGCTGGAGCGGCAGGGATACCACAACCTGGTTTTCCGGACCCATAAGGAGCTGGATCTGACGCGGCAGGATCAGGTGGAGGCCTTTTTCGCCGCCGAAAAGCCGGAATACGTTTTTCATCCGGCCGGGAAAGTCGGGGGGATCATCGCCAATTCGAACGGGCTGGCGGATTTCATGTATGAGAACATGATGATGGCCATGAACGTGATGCACAGCGCGTGGCAGAACGGGGTAAAGAAGCTGGAATTTCTGGGGTCTTCCTGCATTTATCCCCGGATGGCGCCGCAGCCAATGCCGGAAAGCTGCCTGCTGACTTCAGAGCTGGAGAAGACCAACGAGGGCTACGCGCTGGCGAAGATTTCCGGGCTGAAATACTGCGAGTTTCTGAACCGGCAGTACGGGACGGATTTCATCTCCGTGATGCCGACGAATCTCTACGGGCCCAATGACAACTATCATCCGACCCACAGCCACGTGCTGCCGGCGCTGATCCGCCGCTTTCACGAGGCGAAGGAAGCCGGGGCGGCCTCCGTCACCTGCTGGGGCGACGGGTCGCCTTTGCGGGAATTCCTTTATGTGGACGATCTGGCGAGCCTGTGCGTTTTCCTGATGAACCACTACAGCGGGAATGAGACCGTCAACGCCGGCACCGGGAAGGAGCTGACGATCCGGGAGCTGACGGAGCTGGTGGCGAAAGTCGTCGGGTATGAGGGCGAGATCCTTTGGGATACGAGCAAGCCCAACGGCACGCCGCGGAAGCTGCTGGACGTTTCGAAGGCGACGGCACTGGGGTGGACCTATCGGACCGAGCTGGAGGAAGGCATCCGGCTGAGCTATCAGGACTTTTTGAGCAATCCCATGAGAGCGGAGAGGTAAGGGAGTGCGGGGACATCCGGGCTTGCGCCATTGTGGTCTGCGGTGCACCTGGTGCTGCGCCAATGGGGTCTGTCCCCCGTGGCGCATAAAACAGACTCTACCCCCGTGATCCAAATCTGTCCACAGAAAGGTATTATATGAACATTATTCTTCTCTCCGGCGGCTCCGGCAAACGCCTGTGGCCGCTTTCCAACGACATCCGCTCGAAGCAGTTCATCCAGATCTTTCCCAGGGCGGACGGTTCCTACGAATCCATGGTTCAGCGGGTTTACCGCCAGATCCGGGCCGTGGATCCGGAGGCGACGGTGACCATCGCCACGGCGAAAACCCAGGTCTCCGCGATTCACAACCAGCTGGGCGAAGACGTGGGGATTTCCATCGAGCCCTGCCGGCGGGACACCTTTCCGGCCATCGCCCTGGCGACGGCTTACCTGCACGACGTGCGGGGGGTGGGCGCCGACGAGGCCGTGGTGGTGTGCCCGGTGGATCCCTATGTGGACGAGGCGTATTTCGAATGCGTGCGGGATCTTTGCGAGGAAGCCCGAAAGGGACGGAAGAACCTGGTGCTGATGGGCATCGAGCCCACCTATCCTTCCGAAAAATACGGATACATCAAGCCTGCTGCCGGCGCGGCGGGATCCTCCGCGCCCACGGACGGGAAACCGGCATATACTTTCACCGAAAAGCCTTCCAAAGAAAAGGCGGAGGAATACATCGCTGGCGGCGCCCTGTGGAACGGCGGCGTATTTGCTTACAGGCTGCGCTATGTGCTGGAAAAGAGCCGGGAGCTGCTGGGATCTTCCGATTACCGGTATTTATTCGACCATTACGCGGAGCTGAAGAAGATTTCTTTCGACTATGCAGTTGTGGAGCAGGAAACATCGCTGGAGGTTTTGCGGTATTCCGGGACCTGGAAGGATCTGGGCACGTGGAACACGCTGACGGAGGCCATGGAGGAGAATATCCTCGGCAATGCGCAGATGAACGACACCTGCCGGAATCTCCACATCATCAACGAACTGGGGGTGCCGATTCTGGCCATGGGGATCCGGGACGCCGTGATCGCGGCCTCGCCGGAGGGGATTCTGGTTTCCGACAAAGAGCAGAGCAGCTACATCAAGCCCTTCGTCGACGCCATTGATCAGCAGGTCATGTTTGCCGAGAAGAGCTGGGGCAGCTATCGGGTGCTGGACGTTGAAAAAAACAGCCTGACCGTGAAGGTCACGCTGAACCCAAATCACAGGATGAACTATCACAGCCACGAGCACCGGGACGAGATCTGGACCGTGATCAGCGGAAACGGGCAGGCTGTTGTTGACGGGGAGGTTCGGGAGATCGGCGTCGGGGACGTGATCCGGATGCAGGCCGGGCAGAAGCATACCGTGATTGCGGGGGCGGAAGGGCTGCAGCTGACGGAGGTGCAGCTTGGCGCGGAGATTTCTGTTGCTGACAAGCAGAAACATCCTTGGCCGGATTTAATCAAGTAACGAGAATAAAGGCTTATTGATTCACCGAACCGGAAAATGGACCAAAAGAAGCAGACCTTTGGTCTGCGAATAACGCAGGCCGCACTGTAGCCTGCGCCCTCCGGTCCGTTTTACCATTGTTTGCGGTATTGGGTTGGGGGCAGGCCTTCCACTGCGCGGAAGACCTCGGAGAAATAGCGGGCGGGGGTGATGCCCACGGCTTCGCCGATTTCTTCGAGTGTTTTATCGGTGAAACGGAGAAGCTGTTTTGCTTTAGTGATTCTTACGCTTTGCAGATAGGCGGAGATATTCTGGCCGAACTGCCTTTTGAAGGATTTTGAGAGATAGTACTTATTGATATAGAACTTTGCGGCCAGGGAATCCAGGGTGATCTGTTCGGCATAATGCTGATCTATATACTCCCGGACCTTCGCCACGGACGCCCGCTTGGACGCAAGGGGCTTTTCCTCCGGATGCCAGGATTCCGCCATCACGGAGACCAGCAGTTCCGCAAGGGTCGCGTTGATCTTCATATCCCGCATGTAATCCGAAGACTTCGCGGTGGCCATCAGGGCGGTCCAGAGTTCCCGGGCGTGCCCCGGTTTTTCGGGCGCAAAAACCGGCCGGCCGCCCCGCTCACAGTATTTCGCATAAACCGAGGCCATGGACGGGCCGTCGAAATGGATCCAGCAGATGGTCCATAGATCCGTATCCGTCGTGTGGCTGTAGGGCTCGCGGCAGTCAATAAAGATACAGCTGCCTTCGTGAAGATCGTAGTTTCTGCCTCTGTATGATAAGCTGCCAGCGCCCTTCAGCACCGTGAAAAAGAGATAGGACTGCAGATTTTCGCGGCTGGAGGTATGCGCCTGGAGGGCCTTCAGCTCGCCGATTTCCTGGAGATGCAGGAGCGAACTGCGGGCAAAGGGGGACGCTGTATACAGGATACGGTTTGAGTCAACGATCATCGGTGTCGACGGAAAATAATCCATTTGGCCTGCCTCCCTTCTATGTCTATGTCTGCACCCTCTCTTTCAACATATCTTTCCATTCAGAAGATCACCTTGCACTGCGCCAATGGGGTCTGTCCCCATTGGTGCAGGCTCCACCGGAGCCTTTGCCCCATTGGCGCGTACTACATCTTCAGTGTTTTCAACATCCAGCCTTACATGCCATATCTGTTTTCTCCCGTCTTTTGAAAAATAAACAATATCATTCGCTTCAGACAGAATCTTTCTTGCTGTTACCCGTCCGCATTCCATCAAAGAGGCAACCTTTTGTATATCTGCATCCGATTCGCCAAACAATTCCAATTGCAGCAAATAAACAAAACAGGAAACCTGCCCGGTTGTCAGTCCAGGAATCCGTTTGTTCAGCCACGCCTTCAACGTCTTCTCATATTTCTGATACAGCAAATATTTTTCATTCAGGATCTGATAAGTATCCTCGACAGCCTCCCGGAAGAACAGCAGATATCCGATAACAAATTCCGTCAACTCTCCCATATTTTGCTTATCGTTCGCATGCCGGAACAATTCATAATACCTGCTTCTATGCTGCTTGATCACATAGGATGTCCGCAGACACGCCGCATTGGAAAACTGCCGCGACAGCACGTAGCTGCTGATAAACCGGGACATTCTTCCGTTTCCGTTATAAAATGGATGAATATACCCGAAGAAATAGTGAAACAATGCCGCCCGGATCGTATCATCCATCGTCTCGCTGTTCAAAACGGTCAATGCGGCATCCATTGCCTTGACAATGGCCGTTTCCGGGAAAAGACCGTCATGAATATCCTCTCCATGCGATTCGGAAACATGAACCGGATTTTTTCGGAAAATCACACCATCCGGAGCGTCATCCGGATTTTCCCTTACCACCTCATCAAGTATAAAATCATTATACAAATTTCGAATATCGCTGCAAGTTGCCAACGGAATATCTTCATTCATCCGAAGGAGCGCATATTTCCTGACCATTCCCTCGAATCGTTTATTGCGTGAACCGCTCGCCAGCGTCGTATATGCATCCTTAATCTCTTTTCTTGTGCTGTTGACATTCTCTACTTCGTTGCTCTGCTGGATTTCATCAATCAGCGAGTTTGTGACAAACTGATCCATTGCATCAGGAGGAATCCGACTGATCAGTAAAGAAAGCTTTTTGTCCATTTGATAAATGGAAGAAACCAATGACACCAACTCTCCGTTCAGGAGAATAAAAGCGTCATACCCGTTTATCGGAAAACCCAAACGAATCGCCGCTTCACTGTTATATCTATTTTCATACAGTTCCCGTTTCTCTGAAGGTGTCATTTCAAAGCCGGCTGTTCGCACATCATGGTATTTCATCTTTACACTTCCTTTCCATTTTTGGAAAGTTCGTATTGATTTTGCCACATTTCTTTATAAAATTCAATATCTTTTGTAAAGTTTATACTTTTCCCATGCTTCTTCTTTCCAAAAATGTAAAACATTGTGGATGATTTTCCGAATCAACACCCTATATGCCATGATCTTCGAATTCTTCCGCTTATCCTGCACATTTCGGGAATATGCCGGGTTTTAACACATGCGCCAGCAGAAATTGAATCCAACGAAGGCGCCACCGGAGCTTTCGCCCCCGTGGCGCCATTTTTCAGATCAGTTCGTTCAGGTTTGCGTATTCATAGCCGTGGGCTTTGGCCACGTTTTCGTTCGTCAGCTTTCCGAGGTAGCAGTTGACGCCGGAGGCGATGACGCTGCTCTTCTTCGCGGCTTCCTCGAGGCCGGCTTCCGCGATCTGCAGGCCGTAGCGGAGGGTCGCGTTCGTGAGGGCGATGGTGCTAGTGCGCGGGACGGCACCGGGCATGTTGCCCACGCAGTAATGGACGACGCCCTGCTCGACATAGACGGGATCGTCATGGGTGGTGACGTGGCTGCTTTCGCCGCAGCCGCCCTGGTCGATAGCCACATCCACAAAGACCGCGCCGTCCTTCATTTCGGGCAGATATTTCTTTTTGAAGAGCTTCGGCGTGGAGCCGCCGGGGATCAGCACGGAGCCGATGACCAGATCCGCGTCCTTCACGACGCGCTCGATGTTGCTGTCGGTGCTGACCAGGGTCTGGATATGGGCGCCGAACAAATTGTCCAGCTGCTCGAGACGCTTGAGGTTCACATCGAGAATCGTGACATTGGCGCCCATGCCGACGGCGATCTTACAGGCGTTCATGCCGACCGTTCCGCCGCCCAGGATGACCACATTCGCCTTGGGGGTTCCGGGCACGCCGGCCAGCAGCATGCCGGCACCGCCGAATTTCTTTTCCAGATACTTGGCGCCTTCCTGGATGGACAAGCGGCCCGCGATCTGGGACATGGGGGCCAGACAGGGCAGGGAGCCGTCCGTCTCCTGGATGGTTTCATAGGCCACGGCCTTCACCTTGCCGGCGAGCAGGGCGTCCATCTGCTCCTTGTCCGCCGCGAGGTGGAGGTAGGTATAGAGAATCAGGCCGTCGTAGAAGAGGGGGTACTCCTCCTCCAGGGGCTCCTTGACCTTGATCATCATATCCACCAGGTGCCAGACGTCCGCCGCGTTGTCGATGAGGCTTGCGCCGGCTTCCACATATTCCGTGTCCGCAAAGCCGGAGCCGACGCCCGCGCCCTTTTCCATATAGACATGGTGGCCAGCGGCCACATAGGCCTTCACGTTGTCCGGCGTCAGGCCGACCCGGTACTCATTGTTCTTGATTTCCTTTACGCAACCGATTTTCATTTTCTTTCGTCCTTTCTTTTTCACCGCTATCGCTGACGGGTCAGATTTCAACTCAATCCGTATTATTTTTGTACAAGGAACGGGGCGGAAGATGCAGGGTCTTGGTCTGCAGTTAACGCAGGCCGCACTGTGGCCTGCGCCCTCCGGTCCGTTTGCGTTTGGTCCGGTTTCACGGCAGTTCCGGGGTTTCGTCCTCTTCGAAGGATTCCTTTCCGAGTTCGGTGATTTTGGTCTTCCCGGCTTCCCCGTACTGATACAGCTGGTCAAAATACTCGATTGCGGCGCGGATTTTTGTCCGCAGCAAATAGCCGCCCGCTTCCGTCTCGGCATAGATTGTCTCCGGCGACACCTGCGGATGCCATTCATATGCCTTCCCGTGGAATTCCTGAATGCTTTCAAGAATCCGCAGGGTTTCCGCCGGAGTCAGCTTGGCCAGCTCCGGCGCGTTCAGCATCGCGTTCAGCGTTGCCCTGATCGCCTTCAAGCCGGCAGGATCCTCCGCATATTCCGCCTCCGCATTCTCCATTTCATGTTTCTTGTCGATCACGTCCTCCGCGTAGGAAGAGCTGAGCGCGAACAGCGAGAAAACACTTTCCAGCTGATCCCCGGGCGAGAGGAACCGCTGCATCTCCCGATAGGATTTCAGACGGGTCTTCTTCCCCATCCGGCCGATCAGTTCCGCTTCGTCAAAAAGGATCACCCATCCATCCAGCCCGATCCGGCGGAAAAAATGGCTCATGAAGCAAAAATAATCCCCGATATGGCGGGTTTTCACGAAATTCTGGTTGAACTTTGCCACCTGGCCCTGCACCCGGCGATAGCAGCGCTTGATGACATCATTGGAAACGAAGTCGCCCTCCAGATCGCCCAGGAAAGACGTCCGTTCCTCTTCCTCCTGAGTTCCGAGCATCGCCCGCAGGAGATAATACAGTTTGTCCGTCTCCAGCTCCTTTGCCGAAAACGCCAGCAGATCCCCGGTCACGCCGCTTCCGGGCGTCAGTTCCTCCATCTTCTGGCGAAATCCCGGCTGCGCCGCCCCCGGCAAATAGGTGTTGGCAATGATTTTCTGATACAAAACCGGCAGATTGCTCATGGGCGTTTCCTTGCCCAGCGCCACATAGGAAACCGCCATATTGTTCTGCGTTGCGGCGCTGAACACCGTATTCAGCAAATGCGTTTTCCCCTCGCCGTAATGGCCGGTGAAAATCATGCCGTCGGAGGGTCCACCGGCGCGCACCGCCTCCATCCGGCCTTCAATCTTCTTCATCATGCCCGGCCGAGCTTCGGAAAAATAGGCCCCGACCGCACGGGAAGGAACGCCGGAACGCAGCGCCTCGATCACATGCATCGCGTAAAAATCAGCCATGATCCTTCTCTCCTTCCACCGTCATCCGGTTGACCAGATAGGGAATGCCGAGCTTCCCGAACACCGCCCGGGCCTTCATTTCCGCAGCCTTCTCCCGGTTCAGCGGCTGAGCCTCTATGCCCTCCCGGTTCAGAATGTCCGCCAGCTTCCGGGACATTTCCATCATCTGATCTTCCGCGTAGGACTCATCGCCGTAGCGGTCCAGATCCACGATATCCGCGAACCGGTTGAAGCGCGGACTGATCACCTCATTCTGCATCCGCATCCATAGGGCCTGATAGCTCTTGATTCCGAGGCTTTCATCCTCCGCCATCTCCCGATCCATGCAGAACAGGAACAGCACATAGCGCATGCTGTCGATATCGTCGATCAGCTGCCGGATGCTTTCATAAGCGTCTTCCCGGCGGCCTTTTGTGTAGCGGATCTGTCCGTCCGTGTTTTTGCTGATCAGCTGCTCCAGATCGTCGATTACCACCAGCAACCCCGGTCGGCCGCTCAGATGAATGACCTCGCACAGGGAGCGAAGCAGGTTCCGGGCCGTATACTTCGAAACCCGGACCGGGGACATCCCGATAGCCTTCATCTGGGAAGCCTTCACGGCCGGGTCCCCGTGCATCCAGGCATAAATCAGCTCCCGGCTGGTGTTTTCCAGCACCGGATAGCCCAACAGATCGCCCGTCAGCAGCGAGCAGCACACCGCAAAAGTATTGTCCAGCAAGGGGTTCCTGGTAAAACTCCTGCGCAACGCCTCACGGATCTCTCCCTTGGAAAAGGCATCACCCTCTCCCTTTTCGGACAGCACATCCATCAGGGTTTTCCCTTTTGGAATGGCGTCCGGATCGTATCCCATTCCGCGGATGATCTGATTCGCGCAGCCCCGCAAAATCCCTTCGAGCCCGCACTGGCGCAGGATTTCCAGATAAACACCCCGGAAATCGTGCAGCCAGATCTCCTTCGCGGAAATCGAGACCGTCAGATAGTCCGCGGCCGCCGCCCCGAGCAGCATCGTTTCCGCGAAGCAGGTTTTTCCGCTGCCCTGAAGACCCGTTACAAATTTGATCTTGCTTCCGCCAGCAGGAATATAGGTTTCCAGATACTGACGCCCCAGGAACTCCGTCAGGGAATCCAGACCGACCGTCGTTTCCCGCAGCAGTTCCGCATTCCCGGGCGCTTTTCCCTGCAAAAGCCGGGAAATCCCTTCCTGCCTGCTCAGATTCAGCTCCGCCATGTTTTTTGCCCTCCGGATCAATCGTCATTCATCATTCGAAGCGTGCTGATAAAGGATTCCACGCCCGTTCGGCTCAGCACCCGGATGCCGGTTTTGCCGTCCCGGCTGGTGCCGAAGTCGTACCGCGCGCCGTCCTTCGTCTTCCATGCTTCCGTCCCGGCCTCAAAGAGTCTGGAAAGGTCGAAGGCAAAAGCCTGCATGTCGTATTCCTTCCGGGCGCGGGCCATCAGCGCCAGATTCTTATAAATCTTGCCCAGGGCCTGGGTGGAACCAATCCGGGCCCCGTTCCGGAGACAGGTGATCTCATAGGCCGCCGCCAGTTCTTCCATAAAAGAAGAGGGGTTAAAGGTTGCCTTGTTCAGCCGGATCTGACCCTGGCGGATCGTTTCCGCCACATATTCCGGCCGGTAGCTCGCGACCTTCTTCCGGTCCACATACACTTCGGCAGGGTGCTCGCTGTCCCCCAGGATCCGAACCTTGTAGGGGAACATCTCGTATACGCCCTTCTCGCCCTTCACGTCTACCTTTTTCTCCGCGCAGGCTTCCAGCAGCTGCTGCGTGAAATCGCCGCTGACAAAATATTCCTGCTCGTCAAAGGCGTCCACCGCGTCCTGAAGCGCGTCGGTCCGCTCCTGAAGCAGAGCGATCGCCTCCCCCAGCGCGGCAAGGCTTTTCTTAACCTCCGTCAGGTTTCCGGTTTCCGTGTTCTTCTGAATGGCCTTCTGCAACCGCACCGCCGTGTTCGCGGCGTCCTTCACATTTTTCGACAGCGGAGAGAGCTCTCCCAGTAAAGCTTCATAATTCGCCATTTTCTTTCCTCCCGGTCATAGACTTTATCCGAATTATATTCGATTCTTCCGCCTCAGACAAGTATTGGTTTTGCTTTTTTATTCCCCGGATTTCCCTTATATTTTCACGGCCGCATCCCGGTGAAACAGCAGGCTCATTTTCTTCATGGTTTTCCGGTAATTGCGCTCGTGAACCGTTTCCTCTTTTGCGGCCCGGAATGCATCCGGCGGGAGCAGGTAGTCCGCCCGGGCCAGGCCGTCCAGCAGACAGCGGCGCAGTTCCTGCCGCTGCGCCGGCGTCAGGCTCTCCGCCTCCCGGAGCAGATCCCGGGCGGCATATTCATACAGCTCGTTGGAAAAGGCATCCTCCTCCGCATCGTATCGGAGGCCGGCCCTGGGAAATCCCTGCAGCCCGGGCAAATAAACACAGTCGTCCGTGGATTCCGGAAGATAAATATAGTACAGGCAGGCGGCAGTTTTCCCCGGCGCCTTGCGCAGGATGCGCCCCAGACGCTGAATCCGCTGCCGGGATACCGAGGAACTGCTCAGCACAATGCCCACGCCGGCATCCGGCACATCCACTCCCTCGTCCAGCGCCCGGCAGCAGATCAGCACGCGCACCTGTTTTTCCCGGAAGGCCTGCAGGCTCCGGCTCCGCGCTTCCCGGGACATTTCCGAGTGATAAAGCATCGCGATGTTCCCCATCTTCCGCCGCAGCAGCGCCTGCAAATCCCTTGCCTGGACAATCCGTTCGCAAAAAAGGATGGCCCGGGCGTCCTCCGGCAGCTGTTTTAAGATAGAATACGCGCACTGAATCCGGGTCAGCGCCAGATTGCTGACCTTCTTCCGCTCCCAGGTTTTCAAAAGAAAGCTGACCGCCGGATTTGACGGATCCATGCCGGCTTCCCGGGCCAGGCGGTTCAGTTCTTTCAGAAAGGCTTTTTCCTCCATGCCTTTCAGGTATGGATACCGCCGCAGAAGCCTGCTCCAGAGCATGATCAGCTCCCGGGACAGCTCCTGATAAATCCTTCTTTCCTCCGGAAGAAAGGAAGCCGCCGTTTCCATGACCGTGAATTGTGAAACAATTCCGGCCGCGGAAGCCTCGGCAAAGCCGTACCGGTATATTTCCTCTCCAAGTTCTTTGTGCAACACCTCATCGTGAGCGGTTTCAAAGGGCGTGGCCGACAGGCCCAGGCAGGCGTATTGCTCCGGAGAAAAAAACGGCGGAATCCGGAAATCAAAGATCCGCCGGTTTTCCCTGCTCTGATAGTGATGGCATTCATCGCAGACAAGCAGCACCGGCTGCCCCAGGGCGAAGGCCTGCTCCATATGCCCGGGCAGATGATCCCGGGCGGAATTGATGATATAGATCATCAGCGGCCGGTCCTGGCTGTCCCGCCGGCCCGCGCCGAAAAAACCCGGCCGGTCTGCCTCGCTTTCCGCCTCCTGCAGCAGGGCAGACTGCCACTGCTGCGCCAGAGGAATCGTCGGCACCACAATCCGGATCCGGGCGTTTTCATGCTTCTTTCGAAACCTCCGAATCGCCTCCAGCGCCAGCACCGTCTTCCCGGCGCCCGTGACCACGTTCACAATCCCCCGGCAGCCGTTTTCCTCCCAGGCCTTCAGGCACTCCTGCTGCCAGGCGTATAGTTTCATAAGGTTCCCTCCATGTCACACGGTTCCTTCGTACAGGATCTTTCCGTCGATCTCCACCCGCTTTACGCCCGGATCCTTCTTCTGATTAAAGTTAAAACTCAGCATATAGCCCACATCCAGATGCCGGTCATTCAGATACTCGACAATCTGCTCTTCTCCGGCTTTATGACAGCGATCGCCGCGCCAGATCTTGAGCCCGACAATATACTGCTGCCCCAGATAATCAACGATCGCATGCCACATCTCTCCTTTCCGCACCGCAGAGATGCCTTCGCCGATATGCTGAATCTGATTCAACCTTTATCCGTATTATATTCGATTCTTCAGTCAAGTGCAAGAAATGGGCCGGAGGAAGCATGGGGTTTATCGGCCGCGCTCTACACTGAAGTCTTTGAGGTTGGCCGCGAAGCGCTCGACGGTTTCGTAGACGAGGATGTCCGGCTGAAAAGCTTCGAAATCATCGTACATATAGTACATGAAATGTTTGTAATAGCTTTCATTGAACTGGGTGGAGAGATGGGGCATCATCGAGAGGACGAAGGAATCCCGAACGACGAAGAGCCTGCGGGGATCCGCGTTTTCCGCCTTATAGCGATAGGACGTATCCGTTTCCTCCGTCAACTCCGCCCCGTGGGGATCGTAGCCTTCGACGGCGTACTCCGGATCCTGGGACATCAGCTGGGCCGTGAGCCCCAGGTTTTTGGCCAGATCGCCCTTTTTGAAGCCGTTTTGGGTGATTCTCAGGGAGGGATCTGTCAGCGACGGCATTTCGATCCCCAGCTCCCGAAGCAGCGCCCGGGCGCCCACATATCCCCCGAGGAGGTTCCAATGGGTATCCGTTTTGTAATACAGATTTTCGGCAACGGACGGTTTGGCAGCCATCAGGTCTTCATAAGGGTAGACCACGCGCAGGTCCGTGTTTTCGCGGAGGTAGTTCACGATTTGCAGGGCGCGGTACGTTTCCGCCGGGGGGCCGAAGACACCCGGCATATATTCGGCATACACGCGGTTTTTGTTCGGGGCGATGAGGATAACGAACTCGCAGCCCCGGGCGGCGAGGCGGTCCCGCTGGCGGAGGCAGTTGGCAGCGATGGCCTCCAGCTCCTCCTCGGGCAGGAGGTTTGTCCCCTGGTAGCAGGCGATCGGGTTGCCGTCGGCGGAATCGCTGTAGAACAGCCAGCCTTCCTTTCCGACAGTCGTGCGATAATGGGCGGAGCGGCCGAAAACATAATAATCCACGGCGCTGTTGAGGGTGATCATCTGGTTCCGGAAGGGCAGGCGGTCGTTGAAAAACGATTCGAAATCCCGTGGGAACTGCTCGGCGGTTTCTGCCGTCCACTGCGGCATTTCCGCCAGCTGACGGTTTTCGTAGTTTTCGTTGTCGGTAAAGCGGCCCAGGAGGAGCCAGAGCACCCACGCGCCGCAGAGCACGACCGCGAAGGCCGCGACGAAGATTTTTTGGCTTGTTTTCAGCGTTTTCATGTGTACCTCATCAGAACTGGAAATATATGAACGGATTGTAGGTGTCGCCGGCGATCGCCGCGAGGCAGAGGATCAGCAGGAGCACGCAGAACACCGCCTCCGGCACGGAGCCGAGCCATTTTTTTCGGAGTTTTTCCGGGCAAAGCCGCTTCAGCACGCCGGCGCCCAGGACCGCGGCGACAAAGACCGCGATGGTTTTCGGCTCCACGTATTCCGCCCAGTTGACGGCGATCTGATAATGCCAGGGGCGGATCATCCGGGCCAGGAGGGTCACGCCCGTCACCGTGTCGTCTGCGCGGAAGAGAACCCAGCCCAGGAGCACGACCAGGAAGCAATACACCCAGCCGAGGATTTTGTGTTTATCCAGGAATTTTCGCAGGCAGAGGCGCTCGAGGATGACCCAGAAACCGTGCCAGGCGCCCCAAAGGATGAAGGCGACATCCGCCCCGTGCCACAGGCCGGTGAGGAGGAAGACGACGGCCAGGTTGAGATAGGTCCGGAGCTTCCCCTTGCGGTTTCCGCCCAGAGGGATATAGACATATTCCCGGAACCAGGTTCCGAGGGAGATATGCCAACGGCGCCAGAATTCGGAGACAGATTTCGAAAGGTAAGGGTAGTTGAAGTTTTCGAGATAGTCGAAGCCGAACATTTTGCCCAGGCCGATGGCCATATCCGAATAGCCGGAGAAGTCGTAGTAGATTTGGAAAGCGTAGGCGAGGGCGGCGATCCAGGCGGCCAGCGGGTCGATGACGCCGATGTTATAGCTGTAGATTTTGTCGACACACAGGCCGAGAACGTTGGCGATCATGACCTTTTTGCCCAGGCCATAGGTGAAGCGGCGGAAACCGTCCGCCAGGCGGACCGGGGTGAGGGTTCTTGATTCAATCTGGCGGTTGACATCCCGGTATTTGACGATGGGGCCGGCGATGAGCTGGGGGAAAAAAGAGATATAGAGGGCCGTGTTGATGGGATTTTTTGAGGCCCCGGTGGTGCCGCGCCAGACATCGACCACATAGGAAATGGCTTGGAAGGTGAAGAAGGAGATGCCGATGGGGAGGGCGATCTCCAGGGGCGTCAGGACTTCGCGGCCCAGGAGGCCGTTCAGGGTTTTCACCAGGAAGCCGGCGTATTTGTAATACCCGAGGGCGGCCAGGTCGCCGAGGATTGCGAGGATGAACCAGAGTTTCGCGCCAATGGGGTGCAAGCCGTACTGTAGTCTGCGTTGGATCCGGTTTCCCCGTGCACCAATGGGGTCTGTCCCCATTGGCGCATTGGCCTGCGTTTTTGCGATCATCAGGCCGCAGAACCAGTTCAGGAGGATCGAGCCGATCATCAGAAGGACCAGGATCGGCTCGCCCCAGGCGTAGAAAACAAGGCTGGCCAGCAGAAGGAAGACATTAGAGGCCGCGGTGGTGTTTTTCGAAAGCTTTGTGATGAGGAGATTCAGGAGATAGACCGCCGGCAGAAACAACAGCAGAAAAATCGAAGAACTGAATACCATCGGTGCATTTCTCCTTTAGTGTTCTGGGTTCTTGGCAATCGCTTTGGGCCTGCGCCCTTCGGTTCACCGGTTCGAAAGTGGGCCGGAAGAAGCAGGGCTATGGCCTGCGCCCCCGTAGTGGCTGAAACAGATTATAACCGCTTATATATAGGAAGTCAATTTTGGAACGTGAACATTCTGTAGCTGGAGGAGGTGGGGTCGTCGTGGCCGCCGACCATGAACTGGGCGTAGGCTATCAGGACGGCGTCGTAGCCGTTTTCGACGATGTAACTCCGGAGATCGAAGGATTCGTCGTGGTCGCGGCGGATGAGGGAATCCACCTCGCGGATGCCGAGGGAGAGGAAGCAAAGGGTCACGGCCTCATAGGAATCGCCGAGGATCAGGAGTTTGCCTTTTTCCGCATTTTTATTGATGCAGTTGATCTGTTTATAGGCATGGTGCCAGGAGTTGTTTTCATAGACATCGATGTCGGGATCAAAAACCCACTCGTCGATGAAGAGATCGAAGGGACCGTCGTAGAAGCGGCCGATGCCCTTGAAGGTATAATCTGTTTCGAACTTCGGCTTCAGCTCGGTGTAGTCGTCCAGGCCCACATAGGTTTTACCGGCTTTCCTCCCCTGCTCGCCGAGCCAGCAGGATTTCCATTCCTTCGCCTCAAAGTTTTCCGGATCGAAAAGGGAGAGGTCAATATTGTAGCCGCAGTATCGGTTCAGGCCCTCCGCCATGATCCGCGACGCCCAGAGGCCGGCGGGGACGGTCCAGTGGTGGTCGGTGCGATAGAAGAGGTCCAGGACGTTGAGGTTTTCTTCCCGGATGTTGTCCCGGAGGTCGATGGCGTTGACGCCGGCCTGCCGGATGCGGGAGAGGAATTTGTCCATGTTGCGGTTGCTCCAGGTCTCCCGGGCGAAGGCGTTGGTGAAAAACGCGTCATCGATATACTTGGTCGGCTCGTTTACATAGAGCAGGGGGATTTCCCTTTCCGCCAGGAAATCACGGAGGGCCACGGTTTGCTCCACTTCGTAATCGGTGGTGGTTTTTGCGGAGCTGTCGAGGATGGTTCCGTCGTCCATGATGAAAATATCCTGATCGCTGTAATAACCCTGCATATGGATGGCTTTCGCCATGGCGCCGGTAAGATCGATCATGTCGGTTCTTTTCCAGAGATTCGAGGTGAAGTTTTCCTCGATTTCGCCGAGGGTCGGGGCGGGATCGGTTTTCGCGGCGGAATTGCTTTGGGGAACGGCTCGTTTCAGGGTTTCAAAGAGCGGGCCGAATTGTTTGTATGCCTCGGTTTTGACGAAAAAGACGGCGAGAATGAGGAGGAAAACGGCGGCGAGCAGCGGCTTCACTATGCTTTTTTCTTTCGGCATTTTCTTTCCTCCCTCAGAAGTTCGCATAGGCGAACGGGTTGTTCAGGCCGGCGACGACCAGGGAAACAGACCAGGCAAAGCCGGCCAGCAGGACCAGGGCGAGGGCGGCCTCGAAGACGGTGCGGGCGGTTTTGCGGGATTTCAGCTTTTGATGGAGCCGGGGGATGAGCGGGAAGCAAAGGATGACGGCGACAAGGATAAAGAACCAATAATCCTTCAGGAGGAACAGGGCGCGGGCGTCGGCCAGGGCGTTCGGTGAGGGGATGAGCATTTGTTTTATGTATCGGAGGCCGGAGGTCAGATCCTTTGCGTTGAAGAGAACCCACTGGAAATTGATGAACAGGAGGGTGAGAATCCGGTAGACGGCTCTTCCCCATTTGGACCGGATGCGGCCGGGGAGGTTCGTGAGGCGCTCGAAGGCGATGGCCGCGAAATAGCCGAGGCCCCAGACCGCGAAGGTCCAGGCGGCGCCATGCCAGATGCCCGTGAGCAGCCAGACGACCAGGAGATTGAAATACACGCGGGATTTGGACTTCGTGCGGGAGCCACCGAGGGGGATGTAGACATAATCCCGGAACCAGGCGCCGAGGGAGATATGCCAGCGGCGCCAGAACTTCGACACGGACTCGGTCATGTACGGGTAATCGAAATTCTCCGGGCAGCGCCAGCCGAACATATTCGAAATGCCAATAGCCATATCGGAATAGCCGGCGAAATCGAAGAACAGCTGCAGAGAGAAGCAGACGGCTCCCAGCCAGGCATAAAGCATGGAAGAGCTTTCCGGCGGGGCGACGAAGATTTCCGCGGTGACCTTGGAAAGAATATCGGCGATGAGTACTTTTTTGCAGAAGCCGGCCAGGAAGCGGAACACACCCTCGTCAAAGAGCTTCGCGTCCCGGGTGCTCAGATCGTTATAACGGGAAAGGGGGCCGGACTGGACCTGGGGGAAAAAGGAGAGATAGAGGGCGTCGTGGAGCGGGTTTTTGTCGAGTTTTGCCGTTCCTTTATAAACATCCGTCAGATAGGAAATGGCTTTGAAGGTGAAGAAGGAAATGCCCAGGGGGAGAGCGAGGTTTTGCAGGGGGATTTCGGTTTGGGTGACGGTTCCCCAGGTTGTCAGGGCGAAATCGGTGTATTTATAGTAGATCAGAAGCCCGGCATTCAGGAGGATGCCGAGGATCAGGAAGGTTCGTTTTGCGGTTTTTGTTTTTGCGCGGTTCATCAGGCGACCGAGGACGACCGTTACCGCTATGGCAGCGATGAAGAGGAAGATGTATTCCGGGCAGCCGAAGGCATAGAAAATCAGGCTGACGGCCAGGAGGACGGCTTCCCTGGCCCGGCCGGGCGTCAGATAATACACGGCCAGGGCCGCCGGCAGGAACAGAAACAGGAATAACATGCTTGTCATGGACATCCGGCGGCACCTCCATCCTTTTGAGTCCAGTCTTGCAGCTGGGTTTGCCAGGCGTGGAGATCGGCGGCCCAGTCGGCATAGGCCGGGTCTTCGCGGCGGTCCGGGAGGGTGAAATGAGTTTTCAGGTATTCGCTGAAGTGCTTTGTGACCTTCAGGGCGCCGAGGGAATCGAAGTGATCCGGGCTCCAGAAATCTTCCGCCAGATCCAGACCGATGGCCTCTTTGTCTCCCGAGAAATCCACGAAGAGGAAGCCTTTTTGCTCAATGTAGTTTTTTACATAGTTTTTGCGGCCGACCTGGGAAGATTCTCTGTAGTACACGGGGGCGGTGTAGAAGACGACCTCCGCCTCCATGGTTTTCGCGGTTTCCAGGAGCTGATCGAGATAGCGCTGTTCCTGATCCTTCAGAGGGGTTATGCTGCCGTCGTCCGGGCAGAGCTCTTCCGGGGAGAACTGCCGCATGCCGTTGCGCACCAGATAGCCGTAGCCCCGGGTGATATCCTTTTCCTGATTGTTCCAGCGGGCGAGGTCCGGGGAGTTGTCATGGCAGCGGCTGAGATCAAAGAAATAATAGAGCGCATCGGCGGGGGAACCCTTACGGTCCCGGGTGATTTCATAGACCAGAGAAAGCCGATCCGGGGTGTAGTTCCGGCTGTCGAGATTATAGGAAATATACAGATCCCGATCCTGTTCGCTCCAGGACTCGTTGCCCGCCCAGTGCTCCGAAAGGAAGGGAGCGATATCCACAAGGATCACCTTCGGGTGCTGGGTTCTTTGGACATCCGCGAGGGAATAGCGGAGGGCGTTTTCGAACATCATGTTTGTGCAGTAGTTTGCGGCGGCGATGCCTTCATTTTGGAAGGCCTCCATGGGCATGAAGGAGGAGAAGGTGACGCTGTCGCCGACGAAGACCACATCCGCGGTGTTTTTCGGGAGGGTATAAAAGCCGGAGAGGCGGGTGTAGGCCCGGCGCATATAGGTCAGATGGACGACGCAGAAGAGGAGCAGGGCGGCCTGCAGCAGGCAGGTCAAAAGAACGGCGAGTCTTTTTTTGACCCGGCGCTTTCTTTCCGCCGCATTTCCCTCCGGCTTTGCTTTCGTCATCTTTGTGCCTCCCTAAAACTGGAAATAGATGAAGGCCGAGGCGTCGTAGCGGGCGCCCCAGACGCCGAAAATCAGGATGAAACAGACCGCGGCGACCAGGAAGACGCAGCGGACCGGGGCCTTTTGGTTCGCGAGCTCTTTGCGGAGATTCAGGCCTTTTCGCCGGCAGATGTCCGCGAAAAGCAGGAGGAGGATGCAGGCGATCGTTCGGAGGAAGGTCGGCTGATCCAGGCCGCAGTTGAAGAGAGAGCCATTCGCGAAGAACCGGAGGCTGAGATTTGAGCACATCTCCCGGAGGAGGGTGAGGGCGTCCCGGAAGGAGCTGGCGCGGAAGAAGATCCAGGAAAAATCGATCAGGAGGAAGGTGATGATGCCCTGGATGAAGCGATGGGGTTTGGAGATTTCCTTGATTTTCAGGGTTTTCAGGATCCTTTGGCGGAGGGGACGGGTGATTTCGCCGGCGATCTGGTAGAAACCGTTGAGACCGCCCCAGATGACATAGGAAAAGCTGGCGCCGTGCCACAGGCCGCTAACCAGGAAAACGATCATGATATTCAGATATTTGCGGAGTTTCCCTCTTCGGCTGCCGCCGAGGGGAATGTAGAGATAATCCCGGAACCAGGAGGTGAGGGAGATATGCCAGCGGCGCCAGAAGGCGGCCACGGTGGTTGACAGATAGGGCGCGTCGAAGTTTTCCATGAGATCCACGCCGAGGATTTTGGCCGCGCCGAGGGCGATGGCGGAATAGCCGGCGAAGTCGCAGTAGATCTGGACGCCGAAGAGGACCGTGGCCACGGCGATATACCAGCCGGTGTATTCGGCGTGGTTTACATAGACGGTATCCACAAAAATCGCGATCCGGTCCGCGAGGCAAAGCTTCAGGAAATAGCCCCAAAGCATGCGGTAGAGGCCGTCGCGGGTGTTGGTGAAGCTGAACTTTTTCGGATGCGCCAGCTGGTTCAGGAGGTTTTTCGAGCGCTCGATGGGGCCGGCCACCAGCTGGGGGAAGAAGGAGACGAACAGGGCATAGCGGAAGAAATCCTTTTCCGCGCGAATCTCGCCGCGGTAGACGTCCATGGTGTAGCTGAGGGCCTGGAAGGTGTAGAAGGAGATGCCCACGGGGAGCAGGACGTCGAAGCGGGGGATGTTCAGCTGCAGGCCGGCTTTGGTGAAGACGGCGGTGAGGGCTTCAGCGGCGAAATTCGCGTATTTGAAAAAGAAAAGAATGGAGAGGTTGAGGAGGAGGCTGACTGCGACGATCCATTTTTTGCGCAACCCGGTTGGGGACCTTCGGTCCTCCTGAAATGGACCGGAAGAGGCGGAAGGGCGGGCGAGCAGGAGGCCGCTGACGTAGGTGATGACGGTGGAGGCCAGGAGCAGGAGCGCGTACTCCGCGTTCCAGCACATATAGAAATAGTAGGAAGCGGCCAGAAGCCAGAGATAACGGAACCTTTTGGGGATTGCGTAATACAGGATAACCACTATGGGGAAGAAGACCAGGAAATCAAAGGAATTAAAGAGCATGGTGCATCTCCCCAAGTGAAGTCATACAGTGGGTTAAAACAACATTTTGGAGTTCATGAAGGTGTTGCGGATGCCGGAGTCGACAAAGTCGCAGCCGCGGCAGAAGGGCCAGTCCTCGCGGTCGCGACCGATGACCTCGCGGGTCTTTTGGTAGCGGGGGTTGGCCCAGATTTCCTGCAGGGTTTCCTTCGTGCAGTCGCCGAGGGTCGTTTGCTCCAGGACGTCGGAGCAGCAGAGGCCGCAGCGGCCATCCGGGTAGATGGTCATATCCGTGAAGGGCATGACGCAGATTTTATGCTGGGTTTTCATTGCCTTCCGGTTCGGGGCGCTGCCGGCGCGGTTGGAGAGGATCTCATGGATATAGCGAATCTGGATGGTGATATCCTTTTCCCGCAAGGTCGGATCGTTTTTCGCGAATTCATAAATTTCGGCGATGTTTTTATGGAGCTTCAGGGTTTCAGTGTAATTGTTGATGATCATGGTATCGACGACGGGGGCCAGCTTCAGGAAGCGCTCCTTCGTCATGAGAAGGCCGTTTGTATACAGAAGCATTTTCGCCTTCGGCAGCATCTGCTTCGCATAGGCGTAGCGGTCCTCGATGTCTTTATCCATGAGGGGCTCGTTGTTGACATAGAGATTGAGATAGCCCGCGTAGTCCCAATCGCGGAGCTCGGCGATGATTTTGCGGAAAAGATCCTCCTCCATGCGCATGAAGGGGCGGGTTTCGGCATTCCGGTTCGCGGGGCAGAAATCGCAGGTGCTGTTGCAGCGGTTGATGGTCTCGATGGAGACGAGGCAGGGCTGCTCCTTTCCGCCGGTGCGGTTGAAATGGTCGATGTATTTTTTGAAAAGGGATTTGCGGAAGGCGTACTGGGTGTTCAGATAGAGGCCGCTGGTGACGCCGGAGAAGCGCGTGCGCAGGGCCCAGCCGATTTTTCCGCCGTAAGTGACGACCTTAATTCCCATTTGACTTCACCTTGATGATGCTCATGATAAACCCGGAGAGCTGGGACTGGATGCCGACGACGATCAGGATGACGGCGGGGATCGTGAGGCGCATGGTGACCTCGGGATCCAGCTCGCCGAAGCCGGTCGTCTTCCAGGAGGAGACGGCGACAATACTGAGGACGATGCCGGCAATGACAGCCAGGAGGCCCAGGAAAATAAAGCGGTCCTCCTTCAGGCGCTTGTTCCAGTCGATATCCTTTTTCGGGAGGAAACCGTGATTGTAGGCGTAGAGCTTCACGATGAGGAACATGGAGATGATATTGAAGCCGAGGGCGATAAAGAAGGCAAAATAGAGGAGCGTGTTGATGCTGAAGGAAACATTGAAGAGCACATGCCTTCCCGAAAGGAGGACGACGGTGCCGATGAGGCCGGCGATAAGGAAGAAGAGGCCGGGATAAAGGAAGAGCCAGTTCGGCGAATACATGAGGAGGAACTTCAGGTGTCTCCAGCCGTCGCGCATGCTGCGCAGGTGCGGCGGACGGCTGCGGCCGTCCTTTTTCAGGGTGGTGGGGACTTCGGCGATCTTCAGGCCGTTCAGCTCTGCCTTCACGACCATTTCGGAGGCGTACTCCATGCCGGAGGTGTGCAGATTCAGGGCGAGAATCGACTCCCGGTTGTAGCCCCGGAGGCCGCAGTGGAAATCACGGATATGGCTGTGGAAGAAGACGCGGCCGACGAAGGAAAGGACCGGGTTGCCGATATAGCGGTGGCTCCAGGGCATGGCGCCGGGCTCGATGCCGCCGGCAAAGCGGTTGCCCATGACGAGATCGTAGCCCTCGCGGAGCTTTTCGAGGAAGGGCATGAGATTCAGGAAATCATAGCTGTCGTCGGCGTCGCCCATGATGACGTACCTGCCGAGGGCCTCTTTGCAGCCGGTGATCAGGGCGCCGCCGTAGCCCCGGACCGGGGCATGGACCACGCGGGCGCCCTCGGCTTCCGCGATGTCCGGGCTGCCGTCGGTGCTGCCGTTATCGGAAATCAGGACTTCCCCGTCCACATGGTTGTCTTCCAGGAATTTGCGGGCCTTGCGGATGCAGACCGCGAGGGTTTCCGCTTCATTCAGGCAGGGCATCAGGATCGTCAGTTCCATATACGCTGTTTTCCTTTCATCGGGCTTTGGAAAATTTTACATGAATTAACGGGGATTGTCAAAATGGGGCGGAGCCTGCGCCCTCCGGTCCATGATAAAGGAAGCGTCCTCTGACAGGGTAATGGCCCAGTCGCAGGCAGCTGGGGTGACTCCGGCGGTTTTGTTCGGGCGGGCGAGATAGCGGAGCATGTTGCGCTCGTAGATCGTGAGGTCGTCCGGGATCAGGATTTCGTCATGGCCGGAACACTCGGTTTCGACGGTTTGCTGGACGGCGCGGTAGGGTTCGCGGTTCGCGACGGTGTCCTGCACGGACTTGCGGGAGACGAAGCCCCAGAGCCACTCGAAGGAACAGAGCAGAACCACGCCGGCGCACAGGACGGCCGAGAGGGGGACTTTCCATTTGTTTTTCAGGGGCTGCAGGCACTGCAGCGCCAGGACGGCCAGCACCAGGAACAGCGGGAGAATACCGATACGCACATAGCGGTCGAAGCAGGCGAGCTCCGTCGCCTCGATTTCGCTGAACTTTGAGAAATACACGGCGCCAAGGAAGAAGGTGTACGTCACGGTCTGGAGCGCGAGAATGATACTCAGAAAGATTGTTTTTCCGGGATTTTTGGATTTCCGGGCCCGGAGGACGGTGAAGACAGCGAGGGCGGCCAGGAGAAGCAGCAGGACGAGGAGATAACTGGTGGTGATGCCCTCGTGGATTTTATAGATGCCGGGGTTGGTGAGGGCGGCCTTATACAGCTTTACGGTTTCACCGCGCCAGGTTGCATCGCCGCCGGCGAAGAAGATTTTAAGATATTCCCCAAGGCGGAGGGGCGCAGAAAAGGACAGGGGCGTGGCGAACCGGTTCAGGATCAGTTTCCAGGATCCCTTCGCGGCCAGAGCGGAAAGAAGGGGGATGACCGCGATGAGGGCAGATCGCAGGGGCGCCGCGGTCCGGGGCTTCTCCCCCTGCGGTGTGTTTGATTTCCGGAGGCCGATCAGAACCGACGCCGCAAAGGCCGCGGCCGCGAAGACCGCGAAGAAAATGCCCGCGTCCTTCATCAGAGTCAGGAGGGCGCAGAGCATCGAGAGATATGCGGTTTTTTCGGGCAGGGGGGTATCTTCACAGAGAAAAAGATACATGAAAGCGGCGCCGGCCATGACGCCGAGGACAGGATCGATGAGCACGGCGGCGAAGAAATCCGGATAAAAAACGAGGGGGATCAGCAGAAGGGCCGCGAGGAGGACCGGTTTCCAGAGTTTATTGTATTTGAGGCGCTTTACGGCCGGGAAAAAGAGGGCACAGCAGAAAAGCTGGAAGGCGGCATACGGCCGCCACTCGCTGAAGAGGGCGGCACCGTCGAAAATTTCATGGAGCTTCTGGAAGAAATACTGGAAGAGGGCCATGGCGGGCGGATAGGAGGCGAAGTCCGCATCGGAGAGGGCGTAATTCGCCGCAAAATCGTCGATATTCGTCATGACCTTGACGCAGGTCATCCAATGGGACAGTTCATCGTGATGCCAGGCCAGGCGGCCGACGTTCAGGGCCACGAGGATGACATATATTATAATGAAGTAAACGCCTTCGGCGCCGAAATGATTTTTCAGGAACTGTTTGGCGGATTTTTCCTTCAGCAGACGGGGGACTGAAATTGCATACAGGAGCAGGGCGAGGCCGAGGATCAGGAAGACCCCGGCTTTCAGGGCGCCGAGGAAGCCGGCGAGATAGAGAACGAGGATGAGGCCCATGGCCGACAGGGGCAGCATGTCTGCGAAATCGCGGCGGAAAAAGGCCCCGGCGAACACGCCGCCGGCCATCAGGGTGAGCCCGAACACGATTACAGAAAGCATCTCGTCCTCCGCTTAAAAACATTCACAGGCATTCTATCATTTATTGTGCTTGTTGTCACGCTTCTGCCTTGGGGCGTTGGGGTACGGTCATTCAACGAAGGCTCTACCGGAGCCTTCGCACCTGCCGGGGGGCGGGGTGGTTTTGCACTTTGCGCCATTGGGGTCTGTCCCCCGTGGCACAGCCGTTTCATTGACTGATCCATATATATAGGATATAATTCCTGTTGGAGACTCCAGATATGGCGGGGAAGAGGCTGCGGGTGAATGTATAAAAGGAACAGGCAGGGCTGGCTGAAGCACATTGACTTCATTCTGATGGACCTTCTGGTTCTGCAGATTTCCTATGTGCTGGGCTACATGATCCGGTTCGGCTGGGGCGAATGGCCCTACTCCATGATGGTTTACAAATCCCTGGGCATCATTCTGGCCGCGGTGGATTTTCTGGTGATCGTATTTTTTAACACGCTGCACAACGTGATGAAACGCGGATATCTGGTGGAACTCGGGGAGACGCTGAAGCAGTCGGCGCTGATCATGGCGATCATGACGCTGTACATCTTCTCGGTGCAGGCCGGCGAGGCTTATTCGCGGATTACGCTGTATCTGACGATCGGGATTCATTTCTTCCTTGGATATCTGGCGCGGATCCTTTGGAAGCCGGTGGTGCGGCGGATCAACCAGGAGAAGAACAAGGACACGATGATCCTGGTGGCGGACGAAAACTCCGTGGCGAAGATTCTGGCCAAGGCCGACACGCTGGACGATTTCCAGTACTCCGGGATCATCCTTTCGAACCGGGACGGCACGGGGGAGACCATCGAGGGCGTGAAGGTCGTCGCGAACCTTGAGAACGCGGCGGAATACATCTGCCGGGAATGGGTGGACGAGGTGTTCGTTTATCCGGAGCACCTTTCGGACCTGAAGACCGCCACGTATGAGGAGATTGAGAACTTCATCGACGACACCTACGGCACGCAGCCGGCGGAACCGCGGCCCGCGGATCAGAGCGGCGTGGCAAGGCTGATCGAGCAATGCCGGGAGATGGCGGTGCCGATTCACATCCGCCTGCCGATTACCAGCGCCGGCGGGCAGAGCTTCATCGAAAAGATCGGCGGATACAGCGTGCTGACGATGACGACGAACTCGGTGAGCCCGTGGCAGCTGCTGGTGAAGCGGGTGATGGACATCGTGGGCGGGCTGATCGGGAGCATCTTCGCGCTGATCCTGATGGCCGTGCTCGGGCCAAAGATCAAAAAGGAAAGCCCGGGGCCGATTCTTTTCAAACAGATCCGCATCGGGCGGAACGGGAAGCGCTTCAAATGCTACAAGATTCGCTCCATGTACATGGACGCGGAGGAGCGGAAGAAAGAGCTGATGGAACAGAACCGGGTGGCCGACGGGATGATGTTCAAAATGGACTTTGACCCGCGGATCATCGGCAACAAGATCGTCGACGGGAAGCAGGTAACGGGCATCGGCGAGAAGATCCGGAGCATGAGTCTGGACGAGTTTCCGCAGTTTTTCAACGTGCTGAAGGGCGACATGAGCCTGGTGGGGACCCGGCCGCCGACGGAGGACGAGTGGGAGAAATACAAGTATCACCACCGGGCGCGGCTGGCGACAAAGCCGGGGCTGACCGGCCTTTGGCAGGTTTCCGGGCGGAGTGCGATCACCGACTTTGAAGAGGTTGTGCGGCTGGATACGGAGTACATCAACAACTGGTCCATCGGCCTGGACATCAAGATTCTGGCCAAGACGGTGAAGACGGTATTAAAAAGAGACGGGGCGATGTGAGATGTTTACATTTGAGAAAATGGCCATTCCGGACGTGATTTTGATCACGCCGGAGATTCACGGGGACAGCCGGGGGTATTTCCTCGAGACCTACAAGGAGGCGGAGTTTGCCGCCGCCGGCATCCGGGGGCCCTTTGTGCAGGACAACGAATCGTCGTCCGGCAAGGGCGTGCTGCGGGGGCTGCATTTCCAGAAGGCCCACACCCAGGGGAAGCTGGTGCGGATCACTTCGGGGAAGATTTTCGACGTTGCGGTGGACGTGCGGCCCGGGTCGGCAACCTTCGGGCAGTACGTGGCCGTGGAACTGGACGCGGAGGCGAAGCAGATGTTCTGGGTGCCGCCGGGATTTGCCCACGGATTCCTGGTGCTTTCGGAGCAGGCGACGTTCACCTACAAGTGCACGGACGTTTACGATCCCGCTTCCGAAGGGGGCATTCCCTGGAACGATCCGGCGATCGGCATCGCGTGGCCGGAGCTGGACGTGGCTTACAAGACTTCGGAACGCGACGGGAAGCATCCGGGGTTTGCGGAGCAGGATTTTGGGTGGGCAGAAAAAAATTGAGAAGGAGCGAATGTCGTTATGAGCATGATTCGGGACATCAACCTGGCACCTTCGGGCGAGAACAAGATTGAATGGGTGCGGCGGAACTGCCCGCTGCTGCGGAGCCTGGAGGAGGATTTTTCCAAGACGAAACCCTTTGCCGGAAAGCGCGTCGCCCTTTCCATTCATCTGGAGGCGAAAACAGCTTACCTTTGCAAGGTGCTGGCCGCCGGCGGGGCGGAAATGTTCGTGACCGGGTCCAATCCCCTGTCCACCCAGGACGACGTGGCCGCGGCGCTGGTGAAGGCCGGGCTGAACGTTTTTGCCTGGCACGGGGCCACGGAGGAGGAATACAACGCCCACATCCGGGAGACCCTCCGCCACCACGCCAACATCATCATCGACGACGGCGGGGATCTGGTGCACATGCTGCACACGGAACTGACGGACGAACTGCCATACGTGATCGGCGGATGCGAGGAGACCACGACGGGCATCGTGCGCCTGATCGCCATGAACAACGCGGGAAAGCTTCGCTTCCCGATGGTGAAAGTGAACAACGCGGACTGCAAACACCTTTTTGACAACCGCTACGGCACGGGCCAGTCCGTTTGGGACGGCATCAACCGGACGACGAACCTGATCGTGGCCGGGAAGAACGTGGTCGTGGCCGGCTACGGCTGGTGCGGCAAGGGTGTGGCCATGCGGGCCAAGGGCCTGGGGGCGCAGGTTTACGTGACGGAGATCGACCCGATCAAGGCCATCGAAGCCTACATGGACGGTTTCACGGTGCTGCCGATGAACGAGGCGGCGAAGGTGGGCGATTTCTTCGTTACCGTTACCGGGTGCGCCGGGGTCATTACGGAGAAGGACTTCCTGGTGATGAAAGAGGGCGCGATCCTTTGCAACGCCGGGCATTTCGACGTGGAGGTCGACATGAAGCGCCTGCGGGAGATCGCCACGGAGGCCCGGGAGATGCGGAACAACATTATGGGCTACACGCTGCCGAACGGCAAGCACGTGTACGTGCTGGCGGAGGGGCGGCTTGTGAACCTGGCGGCCGGCGACGGCCATCCGGCGGAAATCATGGATATGAGCTTTGCGATTCAGGCGCTTTCGGCGAAATACCTGGTTGAGCACGAGGGCCGGCTGACCGAGAAGCTGATCGACGTTCCGCGGGAGGTGGACCTGGAGGTTGCCAACCGGAAGCTGAAGTTCCTGGGGATCACGATTGACCGGCTGACGCCGGAGCAGGAGAAGTATCTGAACGAATCAGCGATTTGAAGAGATCGGGGGTCGGGGAAGCGCGGACCGGATAGCAAAAGTGGACCGGTCCATAACAGCGATCGCAAGAGCAAGAAGGAGTTTTGAATGAAAAAGGTTGTCAAAAACGGGCTGGTGCTGCTGCTGGGCGAAGACGGCTGGCGCACGGAGAAGCTGGACGTGCTGATCGACGGGAACCGGATCGCGCGGGTGGCGCCGGGGATCCCGACCGACGGCTGTGACGTGATCGACGCGGCGGGCAAACTGGTGATGCCCGGGCTGATCAACGCCCACACCCACGTTTATATGACGATCCACCGGAACTATGCCGACGATCTGGCGTTTTTCGAATGGCTGGACAAGGTGCAGAAGGTGGAGGACGGGATGACCGAGGAGGACATCTACTGGACAACGCTGCTGGGCATCATCGAGATGATCCGGAGCGGGACCACCTGCTTCGTCGACATGACGATCAAGAGCGCACAGGAGACGAGCGGGCCCCGGTCCGCCGCCGCCGGCGCGGTGAAGGAATCCGGCTTCCGGGCGGCGATTTCCCGGGGACTGGCAGGGGTTTCGGACAGCGAGGAATCCATCATGAAGTTCGGCCAGGCCGTTCGCGAGATGGAGATGTTCAAAGATGAAGAGCGGCTGCAGTTCCTTCACGGGCCGCACGCGCCCTACAGCTGCATGCCGGACTATCTGCGGAAGCTGACGCAGTCGAGCCGGGAACGGGGGATCGGCCAGACGATTCACCTTTCCGAAAGCCGGGGGGAGATGGAATCCATCGCCGCGGATCGCGGCGGCGTGACGCCGATTCAGTACGTAGATTCTGAGGGCGAATTCGACATTCCCTGCCTGGTGGCCCACTGCGTTTACGCCACGGACGAAGACATTGCACTGATGGCCCGGAAAGGCGTGAGCGTGGCCCTTTGCCCGAAGAGCAACATGAAGCTTGGGAACGGGTTCGCCCCGGCGCAGAAGATGCTGGACGCAGGGATCAACGTATGTCTTGGCACCGACGGCGCCGGCAGCAACAACACGCTGAACCTTTTCAGCGAGATGAACGCCGCGGGGCTGGTTTACAAGGGCGCGACCCGGCAGGCGCAGAACGTTGACGCGGGAGACGTGCTGAAGATGGCCACGGTGAACGGGGCGAAGGCCCTCGGCCGGGAGGGCGAGCTGGGCGTGATCGCGGAGGGCGCGCTGGCCGACCTGATCCTGATCGACCTGAACGTGCCGCAGTTCATTCCGGCAAACAATATCGTCTCCGGACTGGTTTATTCCGCCACCGGCAGCGAGGTCGACACCGTGATCGTCGACGGGAAGGTGCTGATGGATCACGGGAAGCTGACCACGATCGATGAGGATCGGGTTTATGAGGAAGTTCGGAAGATCGCGGAGCGGTTGACTAAACAGTAATGGCTGGAAAGGAGCGCTTATGGCCAACACAGCTGTCATTGGGGTTGCCTTCACGGATGTCAAGGGGTTCGCGAAAAGCAAATATGATCCCCAGGGACGGAATTTGGGCGAGATCAAAATCGTCCACGGGGGCGTTTGCCGGAACGTGGTGGAGAACTTCGCCAACGTCGGCATGCCGGTTTCCTTCGTCGGGCTGCTGGACGAGACGCCCTTCGGCAAGGACGTGGAGCAGCACCTTATCGAGGCCGGGGCGGACGTAAGCCGGGCGGTGAAGGTGCCGGCCGGAGGCATCGGCATGTGGCTGGTAATCCTGGACGAAAACGGAAACCAGGCCGGATCCATCTCCCGGATGCCGGACGTGAGCGCGCTGGAATCCTATCTTTTCGAGAACGGGGAACGCATCATCCGGGACGCGGAAGCGGTGGTGCTGGAAGTGGACCTGAGCGAGCGGATTGCCGAAAAGGTGATCAGCCTTTGCCGGCAGTATCATAAGAAGATTTATTCCATCGTCGCGAACCTGAGCGTGATCCTGCGGCGGAAGGACCTGATCCGGCTGACGGACTGCTTCATCTGCAACGAGATTGAGGCCGGGAAATACTTCGGATGCTGCGTAGCGGACTATTCGCCGGAAGAGATGGAAACCTTCCTTGCCGCCGCGGCGAAGGAGGACGGCCTGCAGTCGGTGGTCGTGACCATGGGCGGGCGGGGCTCCGTTTTCTACGACAGCAAAACCGGACAGACCGGCTTCTGCCCGCCGTGCCCGACGACCGTGGTCGACACCAGCGGCGCCGGGGACGCCTTTTTCTCCGGAACGGTGATGGCGCTGATCCGGGGCTGCGCGCTTTGCGACGCAGTTAACTACGGCGCGCGCCTGGCCTCCGCCACCATCAACCGGGAAGAAACCAACTGCCCTGTCAACAAGCACTTTTTTGACTGAAACGCGGCGCGCAGGCATCTTCGAGACTGCTGAAAAGTCGAATCATATTGCAATACAAGATATAGCGGCTAGCATCGTAACATTCAACTGCAAATTGTATTACATTTTGATGCAAAGGAGCGTTCAGCAGTCCCGGCGTCCTCTCAGCGGTGTCTCTGAGCTGTCTGGCCCGCCAGATTTCTTTTATCGTCATTTTGGTGTAACATTTTCTTTACATTTCTTCACAATAATGATATAATTTCTAAACCCTGATGATTTTGTGTCTGGAGGTGCAGGATATGTCCCGCCGCCGTTTGATTTGTTTCCTGACCGCTCTGGTGCTGGCGGTTTCCCTTTGCGCGTCCGCCCTGGCGCTGGATTCCGGTACGCTGAAGTACGGATCCCGCGGCGAGGCCGTTCGCAAGCTGCAGCAGGCCCTGATTGACCAGGGATACCTGAAGGGATCGGCCGACGGCGTTTTCGGCAACAAAACCGAGAACGCGGTGCGCGCCTTCCAGAAGGCAAAGAAGCTGAAAGTGGACGGCCTGGCCGGAAAGAAGACGCAGGAGCTTCTTTACGGAAGTTCGGGCAGCAAGACGACGAGCTCTTCTTCGTCGGCAAGCTCCTCTTCGACAACGAGCTCTTCCGGCGACGGAAGCCTTTTCGGCGGAAACTACACGACGATCCGCCTGAAGAACGAGGGCGTCCGGGTGAAGACCCTGCAGTCCGCGCTGATCCGGCTGAACTATCTTTCCGGCAAGGCGGACGGCAAATTCGGCAGCAAGACGCTGGACGCGGTGGCGCTTTTCCAGAAGGAGAACGGGCTGAGCGTGGACGGCCTGGCCGGCAAGAAAACCCTGAAAGCCATTGAGACGGCGGATAAGAACGGGACCAAGCGCGGTTCCACGAATTCATCATCCACTACTTCATCTTCGTCCTCTTCTTCGGGCACGAGCTCTTCCTCCTCCGGAACGGCCGTCGCCATCCAGGAAGAATCCAAGGCCGCGGTGGTTTCCACCGCCGGGGACGCCAATTCCGTTTCTTCCAGCAAAACCGCAACGGCGCCGGACGGCACCGCGCTGCGGCTGCTGCACTGGTTCAACGACATCAAACTGACCCTGAAGGGCGGAAACCAGCTTTTGGTATATGATCCCGAGACAAAGATCTTCTGGACACTGAGGGTACACAGCTGCGGCCGGCACTGCGACGCGGAGCCCCTGACCGCGCAGGACACGGCGAACATGCTGAAGGCCTTCGGCGGGGTGAACACTTGGGACCAGAAGGCGGTTTACGTGAAGCTGCCCTCCGGCATCTGGACCCTGGGCTCCACCCACGACATGCCGCACATGAGCGGAACGATTTCGACCAACAACTTCAACGGGCACCTGTGCGTGCACTTCCTGCGGGATATGGACGAAGCCAAGGCCAACGACCCGAGCTACGGCGTTGCCAACCAGAAAACCATCCGCGCCAAGTGGAAAGCGCTGACGGGAGAAGTTTTGAGCAAATAACCGGCGGGTGCGCTATCCGGTTCAAAAAGCCAATCGGGAGAATGAAGTATGCTTTTCAGTTCTTTGGTGTTTCTGCTTCTTTTTCTTCCGGCGGTTTATCTGATTAATTCACTGCTATCACGTTTTTTCAAGTCTTCGACAACTGTATCCAACTGCTTCCTGCTGATCGCCAGCCTGATTTTCTATGCCTGGGGCGAACCGGTGCTGATGCTGCTGATGATCGGATCGATTTTGCTGAACTGGTTCTGCGGGGTTATGATTGCGAAAAGTGCACCAATGGGGTCTGTCCCCATTGGTGCAAAGAGTGCCTCCGGTCGGTTTTGGCTTATCCTTGCGATCATCGGGGATCTGGCTATTCTGGGGTATTTTAAGTATGCCGGGTTTTTTGCGCGAACCCTGAACGGGCTGCTGGGGCAGGAGGCTTTGACCGTTCCGGAGATCGCCCTGCCGATCGGGATTTCCTTCTTTACCTTTCAGGCGATTTCCTACGTCGTCGACGTTTACCGGGGAAACGCCGAGGCTTCGAAGAATCCGATCAACACGGCGCTGTATATCTCCTTCTTTCCCCAGCTGATTGCCGGACCGATTGTGAAATACCGGGACATCAACCGGCAGATTGAGAGCCGGCAGATCCACTGGGAGCGGACGGCGGAAGGCTTCCGGCGGTTCATCTACGGCCTGGCCAAGAAGGTGCTGATTGCCAACGTGCTGGGGCTTTGCGCGGACACGATCCACACCTACCACGTGACGCGGATTGATCCCGTTGCCGCGTGGGTCGGGGCGCTGGCCTATGCCTTTCAGATTTACTACGACTTTTCCGGATACTCCGACATGGCCATCGGGTTGGGGAAAATGTTCGGGTTTGATTACCTGGAGAACTTTGAGCATCCTTATTTGTCGAAGTCTGTATCGGAATTCTGGCGGCGGTGGCACATCTCGCTGGGGACCTGGTTCCGGGAATACGTTTACATCCCGCTGGGGGGAAACCGGAAGGGGAAGATTCGGACCTATATCAACCTGGCGATTGTTTTTCTGCTGACCGGGCTTTGGCACGGGGCGAACGTGACGTTCCTGCTGTGGGGGGCTTATCACGGGTTCTTCGTGATTCTTGAGCGGCTGGGGCTGAAAAAGCTGCTGGACAAGAATAAAATCCTCGGCGGGGTTTACTGCTTCCTGGTGGTGGTGCTGGGGTGGGTGCTTTTCCGGATGGACTCGGTGGACGAGGCGATCACCTACATCGCGCACATGATCCGCCCGTGGCACAACTGGATCGCGCAGATTCCGGCGGCAGAATACCTGACGGCGAAGACCATCGCGATGTTTGTCGCGGCGGTGCTCGGCGCGGGGATTGTTCAGCGGGCGGCACCGGCGAAATGGCGGGAGAAATGGGTGGGCTCCGTTCCCGAGGCGATCTGGTGCGCAGCGCTGCTGGTGTTTTGCATCGCAACCATTGCCGGGGAGTCCTATAATCCGTTTATTTACTTCCAGTTCTGATGAGCACGTGTCCAAATCTTCGATTTGGGTAACACGTGCCATGCTACAGCCGTCAAAGTTTCGAAGAAACTTTGGTAACGGCGATCGCAGGATCTGGTGTCATATTCTTCAGCAGGTGCGGAATCAATGATCGCGAGGAGGTGTGCGCATGAGGTCAAAAAAAGCCGGACTCCGGGTGATTTACGCGGTGTTCCTGGCGGCGCTTTGCCTCTCGTGGGCGGTGTGGCTGATGATCAGCGGCACGGCCGACACCTCCGACGAAAACCGGAAGCTGCACGAGCTGAAGGAAGTGCACTCCCTGGAAGACTATCAGAAGTTTCCGGCGGACTTTGAGGCGTTTTTCAACGACCGGATCCCCTTCCGGAATGAACTGATCACCCTGAAGAGCGCGGCGGACTATTACCTTTTCAACACGACCTCCAGCGAGCGGGCGGCAATCGGCAAGGACGGATGGCTGTTTTTCACGAACATCAACGACGGGAACCCCATCGCCCGGTATCACGGATACGCGATGAACACGGAGGAGGAGCTGCGGAACATCGCGGCGCACCTGGTGGAGATCCGGGACGAGCTGGCGGAGCGAGGCATCGAGTTTGTGATCTTCATCGCGCCGGACAAGGAGCGGGTTTACTTTGACAAGATGCCGGAGAAATACGGCCCGCCGGCGGAAGAATACTGCACGAAGCAGCTGGTGGACTACCTGCACGCGAACACGGACCTGCGCGTGCTCTATCCGCTGGAGGAGCTGATGGCGGCGAAGGCGAAACTTTCGGAACCGATCTATTACAAAACGGACACCCACTGGAACCAAATCGGCGGGTACATCGGCGCCTGCGCGCTGCTGAAAGAGCTCGGGATCCAAATGCCGGCATACGACTCCGGAGAAATTACGATCACCGAAAGCGGGCATGAGCGGATCGGCGACCTGAGCAAAATGATCGGGCTGGGGGCGCAGCTGAAGGGCACGAGCGTTGACTACACGGTGACGGGATACGACACCCACGGGATCGAAAACCTGGGGGATTTTGACTACGGATACCGCTACCGGGCGACGGAGGGCGCGGATCCGCGGAAGATCCTGGTGATCCGGGATTCGTTTATCATTTCGATGCTGCCGTACCTTTCCTCGCAGTTCAGCGGGAGCTATTACATTACCTTCCCCGCCTTCAAAGGGGACCTGATCGACGAGCAGCAGCCGGACGTGATCATTTTCGAATGCGTCGAGCGGTATCAGAACAATATCAAAATGTTTGACATTCACGCGGAATGAAAGGGTTTATTTGACGCTTTGGTATATATGGTATATAATGCACTTTGTATGACTATATGTAGAACAAAGTGAGGTCCTTGCCGTGCAGGAGCCGAGGAGATCGCGCCGGAAGCGCAGGAAAACCCTGCAGATCGGAAGCCATGTGATCGAGCACTGGCAGATTATTGCCGTTGTGCTGGCGGTGTATGACTTCGTGGCCGTTTGCCTCGGATATTTTCTTGCGCTTTATCTGCGCTACGACGCAACCTATACCTCCATCGCCCAGCCGTTCATCAAAGCCTATGCCCGGTTCATCTTCCCCTGGGCGCTGAACAGCATCGTCATTTTCCTTTTCTTCAAAATGTACAACAGCATGTGGCGGTTTGCCAGCTATACCGAGCTGGTTCGGACCTTCATGGGGTCGATGGTCTCGTCGCTGCTGCACGCGCTGCTGATCACGGTGATTTTCATCCGGATGCCGATTTCCTATTATATATGGGGCGCCTTCTTCCAGTTTATCCTTCTTTGCATCCCCCGGTTCGGGTTCCGGCTGATCAAGCTGCTGCAATACAACCGGGAGCCCATGAAAGAGGGCGGGAAGCGCGTGATGATCATCGGCGCGGGCGACGCCGGGCAGACCATTCTGCGGGAGATCATGACCGCCCGGGAACTGCCCGACAAGGTTGTATGCATCATCGACGACAACCCGAACAAATGGAACCGGTATATGGAGGGCGTGCCGATCGTCGGCGGGCGGGACGACATCCTGGCCGCGGCGGCGAAATACGAGGTGGATGAAATCATCCTGGCGATCCCCAGCGCCTCCGTGCAGACAAAGCGGGACATCCTGGCGATCTGCAGCGAAACCAACTGCAAGCTAAAGCAGCTGCCCGGGATTTACCAACTGGTGACCGGCGAGGTTTCCGTGTCCTCGATCCGGGAAGTTTCCGTGGAGGACCTGCTGGGCCGGGATCCGATCCGCACGGACCTGCAGGAGGTTTTCGAATTCATTTCCGGGAAAACCGTTCTGGTGACCGGCGGCGGCGGATCCATCGGATCGGAGCTTTGCCGCCAGATTGCGGCCCACAGGCCGAAATGCCTGATCATCTTCGACGTATATGAAAACAGCGCCTATTCGATTCAGCTGGAGCTGAAGGAAAAATATCCGGAGCTGCGGCTGGAGGTGCTGATCGGATCGGTGCGGGACAGCCGGCGGATGTTCCAGGTGTTTGAGGAATACCGGCCAGAGGTCGTTTATCACGCGGCGGCCCACAAGCACGTGCCCCTGATGGAGGACAGCCCCTGCGAATCCATCAAGAACAACGCCATCGGCACCTACAAGACGGCTTACGCCGCCATGACCCACGGGTGCCGCCGGTTTGTGCTGATTTCCACAGACAAGGCCGTGAACCCGACCAACATCATGGGCGCCAGCAAGCGCCTTTGCGAGATGATCATTCAGGCGTTTGACGCGAAAATCAAGGCCGGGAAGGCGGAAGAGATTCCTCAGCTTTTCACCCACGAGGGCCTTGAGAACGCCGACAGGGACGGCAGCGGGGAGATCTGGAAAAACATCCGGACCGAGTTTGTAGCCGTACGGTTCGGCAACGTTCTAGGATCCAACGGAAGCGTGATCCCGGTTTTCAAAAAGCAGATTGAGCGCGGCGGGCCCGTGACCGTAACCCATCCGGACATCATCCGCTATTTCATGACGATTCCGGAGGCGGTTTCTTTGGTGATGCTGGCCGGCACGTATGCGCGGGGCGGCGAAATTTTCGTGCTGGACATGGGGAGCCCGGTGAAGATCGACTCCCTGGCCCGGAACCTGATCCGGATGTCCGGATTCAAGCCGGATATTGATATCAAGATTGAGTATACCGGTCTGCGGCCCGGCGAGAAGCTTTATGAAGAAAAGCTGATGGAAGAGGAAGGGCTGAAGAAAACCGACAACGACCTGATCCACATCGGCAATCCTGTTCCCTTCGACGAAGAGGTGTTCCTTTCGCGCATGGGCGATCTGATGGGCGCGGCCTATGCCAACAGGGAGGATATTCGGGATTTGGTGCGGGAGCTGGTTCCTACGTATGTACCTTTTGAGAAATAAATAATGAATTTAATGCGGCTGGTAGGAGGGGACGATTTGCTGCAGGGTTTTGCGGACCTCGGCGTCGTCGCAGGTGTCGCAGGCTTTTTCCAGCTTTGCGAGGGCTTCGTCGATTTCCTGCCTTGAGGGTACGGTGTCCTTCTCGATGAAGATTTTCTCGTTCGGCGTTTTTGTCATTTCTTCCTTATTCACAAGGAGTTCCTCATACAGCTTTTCACCGGGGCGGAGGCCGGTTTCGACGATGTCGATATCCTGATAGGGCTCGAAACCGGAGAGGCGGATCATGCTTTCCGCCAGGTCGATGATTTTCACCGGGCGGCCCATGTCGAGCACGAAGAGCTCGCCGTCGCGGGCGAAGGCGCCGCTGGTCAGCACCAGCTGGACCGCCTCGCGGATGGTCATGAAATAGCGGATGATGCGCCGGTCAGTGAGGGTGACCGGGCCGCCGGCCGCGATCTGGCGCCGGAAAAGGGGAATGACGGAGCCGTTGGAGCCGAGGACATTGCCGAAGCGGGTGGCAGAAAAAGCGGTTTGGCCGCCGGTGCGGCTCTGGACAATGCGTTCGCAGAGGCGCTTCGTCGCGCCCATGACGTTGGTCGGGTTCACGGCCTTGTCCGTGGAGATCATGATGAACTTTTCCACACCGGATTTTTCGGAAATATCCACGATGTTCAGGGTGCCGAAAACGTTGTTGCGCACAGCCTCGACGCAGTTGCGCTCCATGAGGGGGACGTGCTTATGGGCCGCGGCGTGGAGCACAATCTGGGGATGATGGCGGTCGAAGACGGCCTGGAGCTCCGCCCGGTCGGTGACGGTTACGATTTCCGGCACGACGGGGAAATCCTTGCCATAGGCGATTTTCAGCTCCTGTTCGATATCATAGGCGCCGTTTTCATACACATCGAGCACGACGAGCTTTGCGGGCTTCATGCGGGCGATCTGGCGGCAGAGCTCGGAGCCGATGGAGCCACCGCCGCCGGAGATCAGGACGGTTTTGCCGGCATAGTATTCCCGGGTTTCCGGGGAAAGGAAATCCTCCGGCCGGCGGAAGAGCAGTTCCTCCATGTCGAACTCGCGCATGGAGCGGCGGGCGCCGTCCTCGGTGTGGGCCAGGGGATAATCATAGATTTTCACGCGGCAGCCGAACTCCCGATAGCGGGTATAGAGTTCCCGGGCCCGGTCGGCATCCACGCGGGGCAGGGCGAAGACCACCTCCTGGACCGGGAAGCCGGCCAGCATTTCCTCGCTGACCTTATTTTCGTCAAAAACCTTGAGACCGCTGATCCAGCGGCCGATTTTTTCGGGATCGTTGTCGATGAAAAAGACGGGAAGATAGGTGCTGCGCGGATTGGCCAGGAGCTCATCCGCCAGGGCCGCGCCGACCCGGCCGGCGCCGACGATGGCGATATTCGTTTTCTGGGAGACGTTGCCCTCCTCCGCCTCGCCCGGGCGGATGTGGATGCCGGTCAGGTTTTCGATGATATTCCGGAGCATATCGCTGACGCGGCTGTCCCGGGATTTCAGCTTATACAGATACTGCCAAACCAGGCGGGCGCTCATCGCCAGGAGCAGATTGCCGGCGAAGAGGGCCATGGTGCGCATGAAGGACATTTTGTTGAAAGGCAGGAGATGCTGGAGGGCGTAATGGGCGAAGAGGGCCAGGGTGTCCGCGAGGATCAGGCGGATGAAGGCCGGGGCATCCGCGTAATGCCAGACCTGGCGGTAGATCCCCAGGAGGAAGCGGAAACCGAAGACCGTTACGATTGAAAGAAGCACCTGGGCCAGGACGCCCGCCGGCGTGAGATAACGGAAGTTTGTCTGATAGAGGACGAGCAGGGCGAAATCGATCAGCAGCAGCAGCGACAGATCAACGAGAACCACCAGGACCCGGTGGCTGATGCCGCGCTTCTTCATGGCTGTTCGTTCCTTTCGTTAAAGGAGCCAAGGGATTGGTGTTCCCTTGACTCGGTTATTGCTGTAATCGCGGCTGTGGAAAATGGACCTCCGGTCCGGTTAGAAGTCGCAGGTCATAGGCGTTCTGGCATAGGGGATGACGTCGCGGATGTTTTCGACGCCGGTGAGGTAGATGAGGAGGCGCTCGAAGCCCATGCCGAAGCCGGCATGCGTGCAGCCGCCGAACTTCCGCAGGTTCACATACCAGTACATATCCTCCTTGGAGATATGCAGCTCGTCCATGCGCTTTGTGAGCAGATCGAAGCGGGTTTCGCGCTGGGAGCCGCCCATGAGCTCGCCGGAGCCGGGCACCAGCAGATCCACCGCGGCGACGGTTTTGCCGTCGTCATTCTGATACATGTAGAAGGCCTTGATATCCTTCGGCCAGTTATAGACAAAAACGGGGGAATGGAAATATTCCTCGGTGAGGTATTTTTCGTGCTCCTTGGCGGTATCCTCGCCGTACTTCGGCTCGAACTTGAAATCCCAGCCGGATTCCATGGCCTTGCGGAGGATCGTGATGGCCTCATCGTGGGTAACGCGGGCGCAGGTGGAGGTCAGGAGGGTCTGCAGCTTCTCAATGAGGCCGCCGCCGCTGAACTGATCGAGGAATTTCAGCTCGTCCGGGCATTTTTCGAGGACGGTTTTCACGATCGCCTTCAGGAAATCCTCCTCCAGATCCATGAGCTGGTTGAGATCGCAGAAGGCGATTTCAGGCTCGATCATCCAGAACTCGGCCGCGTGGGTCTTGGTGTTGCTGTTTTCGGCGCGGAAGGTGGGGCCGAAGGTGTAGATCTTCGAGAAGGCCATGGCGAAGGTTTCGCCCTCCAGCTGACCGGTGACGGCCAGGGAGGCCTGCTTGCCGAAGAAATCCTCATCCCACTGTCCGGCCTTCTCCTTCGGGAGGGTCGTGACGGTGAAGGTGTTGCCGGCGCCCTCCGCGTCGTTGCCGGTGATCAGGGGCGTATGGACATAGACATAGCCGCGGTCCTGGAAATAGGTGTGGATGGCCATGGCCGCCACGGAGCGCACGCGGAAAACGGCCTGGAACAGGCGGGTGCGCGGGCGGAGATAGGCGATCTCGCGGAGGAATTCCACCGTGTGCCGCTTGGGCTGGAGGGGATAATCCTCGGGGCAGTCGCCCTCGAGGGTGATGGCAGAGGCCTGGATTTCCGGGGTTTCCGGATCCTTGTAGCTGGGAACGACCTTGCCGGTGACGGTAACGGCGCTGCCCACCCGCAGGGCCTGGGCGGCTTCGAAGTCTTTCAGGTTATTATCGTACACCACCTGGGGATTGCGGAAGCAGGTTCCGTCGAAAAAGTCGATGAAGCCCATGTTTTTCTGCTTCCGGTGATTGCGGATCCAGCCCTGCAGGGTGACTTCCTGGCCCTGGAGCTCCGCGAGTCTTTCTTTTAGTTCCCGGGTGGTGATGATGTCCATGATAAGGTCCTCCTTACTGATACTGATAAAGCCCGTCGCCGAGCCAGGTGACGACCCAGTAGCCGCCGTCGGCCCAGCGGGCCTCCTCGGTGCTGGTGGCGCCGGATGAATTCGTGAAGGAAACGGTCAGGGGCGCGGGACGGTTCTCGGTGTAGATCCGGAGAGAAATACCCACCCCCGCGGGGGTGAACTCCATACCCGAGGCGTCATACAGGCGGAGCGTGGTGCTGATATCCCGCTCGCCAGGCTTGGAGACGATGGCCTCCAGGGCCCCGCCGGAGCGCTCCATCTCCTCCCGGAGGCGTTCGGTCTGCATCGCAAGGGCGGCATCCATTCCCTCAGGCCGGAGGACTAGCATGTCGCCGGCGGATTTCAGATCCTGATCCGTGAAAGAGGCGAAAAAATGATTCGGATTCTCCCCGGACGACAGATAAACTTCCATCTCGCGGGGTGCGGGGGCAGGCTCGTCCGCGGGGGCAGCCGGTTCCGGCTGGGGCGCGACGGCGGCTTCCCTGCCGCAGAAGACGCAGTATCCGTTCCGGAAGAGATGGGGGTTGACCTCCTCCACATTGGTTTCCGAAGAGACGGAAAGAATCGCGCCGCAGTCGAGACAAGACACCTCGACCACGGCGGAGCCGACCACCAGATGAACCTCGTCATCCATGGGGCGGTAGTCCGGCGCATCGAAATAATTGACGGTCTTCGTATGCAGATGCGGGCAGGCGGCGTCGCCGGAGATTACCTCGGCGGCGGGGTCCTCCGCGGCGCTGTTTGCAGATTCCGCCACGGAGCTGTTTGCCGGCTCCTGCGCCGGACCGATTGCAGGTACCTCCGCAAGTACGTCCACGGGTTCCGCCGGAACCTCCGCGTATTCCTCCGCCACTGCTCCGGCCGGCTCTTCCGCCAGGGCCGCGCCGACCGCCAGGGCCAACAGCACCGCTATGAGAATTAATACCATTCGTTTCATCGTTATAATCATTCCTCCAAAGGTATTTCTCCGTCTTTGAGAAATACCATACTATTTTAGTCGCTTCCTACTATAAAGTCAAATTTTCGCCGGGCAATTGTTTCATTCCCTTGACAATTGTTACAATTTCATGTAGACTGTTCATGTTCGGCTGCGCGGGAGACCGCGCGCTGTGTCGATAGAGTTTTCCCAAATGTACCAACGCGGAGCCTCTCCGCGATGTATTTTCAGGCGCTCCCTAGGGGGCGAACCGTATACCGATACCACCGGGATTGCCTCGGTCGAAGCAGCGTACAGCCGTGCGAAGCGTTTGTTTTCGCGCGGTTTTTTGTGCGCCGAAAATGAAAATTTGAAAATGAGAGTCTGAAAAGAAAGGGAGGGAACCTATGGATCTGATAGTCGCCATTGCGATTGCCGTTGCGGCCCTGGGCATCGGGCTGCTGGTTGGATACACATACCGGAAGAACCAAACGGAACGGAAAATTGACCGGACGGAAGAATACGCAAAGCGCCTGTACGACGACGCGGTGCGCAAGGCCGAAGACTACAAGAAGGAAAAGGTGCTGGAAGCCAAGGAGGAAATCCTGAAGGCCAAGGCAGAGAACGACCGGGAACGCGCAGAAAATGAAAAGGAAATGCGCGAGCGCCGGAACGAGATTCAGAAAAACGAACGCCGCCTGATTCAGCGGGAGGAAACACTCGACAAGAAAGCCAACAACCTGGAAATCCGGGAGGAAACCCTGAACGAGAAATACGCCGAGCTGGCAAGGCAGGAAGCGGAAGTTCAGGAACTGAAGGAAAAAGAACTGACCGAGCTGGAGCGCATCGCGAGCCTGACGAAGGATGAAGCGAAGCAGCAGGTGATCGACCGGGTTCAGAAGGAAGCCTTCCACGACGCGGCCGCCTCGGTGCGCGAAATTGAAACGCAGGCGAAGGAAGAGGGCGAAAAGAAAGCCCGGAACATCATCGCCCTGGCGATTCAGAAATGCGCGGCGGACCACGTAGCCGAGAGCACAGTCAGCGTGATCAGCCTGCCGAACGACGACATGAAGGGCCGCATCATCGGCCGCGAGGGCCGGAACATCCGGGCCCTGGAAACGGCGACGGGCGTGGACCTGATCATCGACGACACGCCGGAAGCGGTCATCGTTTCCGCATTCGACCCGGTGCGCCGGGAAGTTGCGCGGCTTGCGGTTGAAAAGCTGATCATGGACGGGCGGATTCATCCCGCGCGGATCGAGGAAATGGTTGAAAAAGCGCGGAAGGAAGTTGACAACCAGATCCGCGAAGCCGGCGAGAACGCCGTTTTCGAAACGAACCAGCATGGCATTCACCACGAGCTGGTAAAGTTGCTTGGGCGGCTGCGGTTCCGGACCAGCTACGGCCAGAACGTGCTGAAGCACAGCATCGAAGTAAGCCATCTGGCGGGGCTGATGGCCGCGGAGCTGGGCGCGGACGTCCAGCTGGCCAAGCGCGCCGGACTGCTGCATGACATCGGCAAGGCCGTTGACCACGAGAGCGAAGGCACGCACGTGACCCTGGGCGCCGAACTGGCCCGGAAATATCACGAGAACAACGACGTTGTGCACTGCATCATGGCGCACCACAACGACGTTGAACCCCAGACCGTGGAAGCGGTGCTGGTGCAGGCGGCAGACGCGATTTCCGCCGCGCGGCCCGGCGCCCGCCGCGAGAGCATTGAGAACTACATCAAGCGGCTGGAGAAGCTGGAAGAGATTGCGAACAGCTTCGACGGCGTGGACAAGAGCTATGCGATTCAGAGCGGCCGCGAGGTGCGCATCATGGTGAAGCCCGAAGACGTGACGGACGAGGGCATCAAGGTAATGGCAAAGGAAATCGCCAAGCGCATTGAGGAGCAGATGGAATATCCCGGACAGATCCGGGTGAACGTGATCCGCGAAACACGGAGCACGGAATACGCGAAATAATCGCAGGGAAAAAGCGGGGTATCCCGCTTTTTTTCGAAAGGAGAGGCTTTTACGATGGCCAAAACCGTATATCTCTGCTTTTCCACCGACATCATTCACGGGGGGCACATCGCCATCATCCGCCGGGCCCAGGCGCTGGGCGAACTCACCGTGGGCGTGCTGAGCGACGAGGCCGTCGCGGAATACAAGCGGTTTCCGCTGGTACCCGCATCGGAACGGCGGGTGATGTTTGAGAACATCGCCGGGGTTGCCCGGGTGGTCGAACAGAAAACGCTGAGCTATAAAGACATTCTGGAGGAGCTGCGCCCGGACATCGTCGTGCACGGGGACAACTGGGTAACCGGATTTCAGAAACCCATCCGGGACGAGGTGATCGAGATTCTTTCCCGGTGGGGCGGGGAGCTGGTTGAATTCCCCTACTCTTCCGATGAAAAATACCGGGAGATCGACCGGCGGCAGCGGGCGGAGCTGGCCATGCCGGATCTGCGGCGGGGGCGGCTGCGGCGGCTGCTGGAGATGAAGGGCTTCGTGACCGCGATGGAAGCCCACGACGGGCTGACGGGGCTGGTTGTTGAAAACACGATCGTTCACGAGAACGGCGGGGCGCATCAGTTTGACGCCATGTGGCTTTCCTCCCTTTGCGACTCGACGGCGAAGGGCAAGCCGGACATTGAGCTGGTGGACATGACGAGCCGGTTCCGGACCATCGACGACATCATGGAGGTTACTACCAAACCGATTATCTTCGACGGGGACACCGGCGGACTGACGGAGCACTTTGTTTACACGGTGCGCTCGCTCGAGCGGATGGGCGTTTCGATGGTGATCATCGAGGACAAAACGGGGCTGAAGAAAAACAGCCTGTTCGGCACCGAGGTGGAACAGACCCAGGACTCCATTGAGCATTTTTCGGAAAAAATACGGGCCGGCTGCATGGCGCGGCGGACGAAGGACTTCATGATCTGCGCGCGGATTGAGTCGCTGATCCTTGAGCGGGGGATGGAGGACGCGCTGGCGCGGGCTTTCGCCTTCACAAAGGCCGGGGCCGACGCCATCATGATCCACAGCCGAAAGAAGGATCCGGCGGAGATTATTGAATTTTTAGAGAAATTCCGGGAGAAGGACCCGACGACGCCGGTGGTTCTGGTGCCGACCTCGTTCAACTCCGTTACGGAGGAGGAATGGAAGCGGCGGGGGGCGAACATCGTGATCTATGCCAACCAGCTAATGCGGGCGGCAGTGCCGGCGATTCAGCAGGCGGCGGAGACGATTCTCCGGTGCCACCGGGCGGAGGAATGCGACGCGATGCTGATGCCGTTCAAGGAGATCATCCGGTTGATTCCGGAAGAGTAAGTTTTTCAGGGAAACAGCGGGCCTGCGCCCGCTGTTTTTGATGGCGGATCGGAAGAATAAGTGTTATTTTCCGCCGTTGAGCATTTCGGTGAGCAGGGAAGAACCGGAGATCGGATAGATTTTTTCGCCGGGGATATTGGCCCAGGCGTCCGGGTCGCCTTCCATATTCAGGCGGCGGGACGGATAGTAAACGGAGAAAAGCGGATATTTTGCATAATTACGGGTTTGGGGCCTCGGCGGAATGAAGACTCCCTCGTTTGGCGCGGCTGCTGTGGCATCTGTTTCAGGATCCGGGTTTTCGGAAGGAGCGCCCTGCCCGCCCGAGGCATCTTCTCCCTCGGATGGGACAGACCGGGCCTGCGTATCCACCCCGACCACCACCGGGGAAAGAGACGCGGGCTGCGCCTGCTGCGCCGGGACATCGACCACGGTTACCGCCGGGGTGCCGCCGCCGGAAGAGCCGGAACTGCCGCCGGTAGACGCGGGAATGGTGACCGGCTGCTCCGGCTGTGCGGCCGGCTGGCTTTGGGTCTGCTGCTGAGGCTGCGGCTGGGACTGTACCACGACGGCCGGGGTTTCACCGGTTGCTGTGTCTGCCGGGGGATCGTTGTCCTCAGGCGGGATATACACCGGGTCGGCCGGCGGATCGGCCTGCGGTTCGGAATCTGCCGGTGGTGATACGGCGGAAACCAGGTATGAACCTTCAAAGATAACTTCCCCACAATGACGGCAGCAAACATTATAATACTGTATCAAGGCTTCTCCCTCTGTTTCCAGACGGGTTTCGATCTTGTCGCAGATATCCTGGACATTGCAATTGTCACACATATAGGTGATTTCCGTAGTATCTGAAACGGCCGCCAGCGAAACGCACAGCGACAGAACACACAGAATCGTAAAGCATTTTCGTTTCATAACATCATCATCCTTTGACTTCGTTTCAACGGAGTCCGGTTTTTCAATTCATGCGACGGAAAACAGAATCACCGGGAAAGATTCAACGCTTTTTACGGATTCTATTTTATTCGAAAAAACGGCATTTGCATAGTCACTACATGTTGTAGCGATCAGGGCGGATTTGCCCCGATGTCGTGGATGTGCTATAATCGCGCGGGAGGAAAAACCTTATGATGATTGATCTGACCTGTCCGGCCGAGGTTTTTCAAGTGACGCCGCCCGCGGAGGGGCAGGACTGCGCCGCGGTTTCGCTGTACAACCTGAGCGACCGGGTGATCGTGACCGCGGAAGTGACGCTGCGCCTGCAGAACGGGCGAGGCGTGGACCTGGAAAAGGTTACGTTTGAGCGGCAGGGCCTGAACGGCCGGCCCCACACCGTTTTCCGGATGGAGATCCCCTGCAGGGCGCACCCGGGCACGGAGACGGAAACCGCCGTTATCGAAAAAATCCGCTTCAGCGACGGGGAGGAATGGACCCGGGACGCGGGGCGGGAAACGGAATACACGCCGAACGACCTGCCGATCTGCAAGGCGCTGACGGACCTGAAATTCGTGGCCGGGGAAACGGCGAAGGGCTTTCCGGAGGAGCAGGAGGGCCTGTGGCTCTGCGTTTGCGGACGGCCGAACCCGGAAGGAGCGGAAGCCTGCGCCCGGTGCCGGCAGCGGAAGGAAACGGTGTTCGCAAGGTTCAGCCGGGACGCGGTTGAAACCAGGGTGAGCCAGCGGGAACGGCAGCTGGACCTGGCATCCCGGGGAACGCGGGAGGACATGGCGCGGTTGCAGCACATGCGGGAGGCGGAACACCGGATTTCCGAAACGCGGCGGAAACGGCGGAAACACCTGATGATCTGCCTGGCGGTTTTCATCGCGATGATGGCGGCGCTGCTGCTTTGGGTGGAGCCGGCGCTTTACCGGATGCTGCCGGAATAAAGACGGCGGGAAATATTTTTGAACGGGAGAAGCAACGTGGAGACAGGGAAAAGAACCGGGCGGATTCCCGAGCTGGACGGGCTGCGGGTGCTGATGATTTTCATGGTCGGCTGGTTTCACATCTGGCAGCAGAGCTGGCTGGAACCGAGCTTTGAGATCGGCGGGGCCTGGTTTTCACTGGATCACATCGTGCGCAGCGGATATGTGTGGGTGGACGCGACGATCCTGCTGAGCGCTTTCCTGATGCTGCTGCCCATGGCCCGGAGGTGGGCGGCGTGCGGAGACTCCGCCTTTTCCGCCCGGGACTTCTATCTTCGGAAAGCCCGGCGGATCCTGCCGGGGTACTGGTTCATCATCCTTGTGTTCTTCTTCGGGATCTGCCTGCCGTGGGACATGTACTACGGAAACGGGCCCTATATTGTGAAAGATTTGTTTACGCACTTCACGCTGATCTTCCCCTTCTGGCGGGATACCTACATCTACACGCCCCTGGGCGCGGCCAGCTGGACGCTGTCCGTGGTGGCGCAGGGGTATTTGCTGTTTCCCCTGATGATCCGCGGGTTGCGGAAGCGCCCGGCTTTGACGCTTTGCGCCATGGCGGGGCCTGCCTTTGCATTCCGGGCCTGGTGCCTTTGGGGGCTGACGGACTACGCCATGGTCGTAAACACCTTTGTGAACTTCCTTGACGTCTACGCGCTGGGGTTCCTTTGCGCGATGGTTTTTGCTCGGCTTGAAAACAAACGGGGCCGGGGCTGCCTTTGGCAGATTCTCGCCACGGTCGTGTTTTTCGGAAGCCTGATCGGCGTTTTTGAGCTTCAGCGGGTGCAAGCTTACTCCTCGTTCCACGCGGAACTGCAGGGGCGGCAGATGATCCTGCGGCCGGCCTTCGCACTGGGGTTCGCGGGGATGATCCTTTCGGCGCCCTTCTGCCTGAGGCCGGTGCGGTGGCTGTTGGGCAACCGGGTAACGGCCTTCCTGGCCGCGATCTCGATGAACTTCTACCTGATTCATCAGACGCTGGCGGTGCACATGCGGCGGATCGGGTTTCCGGCCTCTGCTTCGGAGATGCCGAACATGGCCGGGGAACAGCCCTGGCAGACGCAATACACGCTTCTGGCCTTCGGGCTTTCGCTCGCCGCAGCGGTGCTGGTGACCTATCTGATTGAAAAGCCGGCCGGAAAGTGGCTGAGGCGGAAGTTCGGCTAACCATGAAGAACCCCGAAGAGATTTTGTTCCCTTCGGTGTTTTATATATTTTTTACGGTAAAACGCCGCGGATTGTTGCCGAGGGGACGGAGGCCTGCTTCATGAAGGCGCTGGGGCTGATGCCCACGATATGCTTGAACTGCTTGGAAAAATGGTAGGGATCCTGCATGCCGACAGCGATACCGGCCTGGCGGACGGAACAATGCTGGTCGCGCAGGAGCTCCTTGGCGCGCTCCATTTTGCAATGGAGCACATAGGAAAGGGGCGGCATGCCCACCTCGGCAACGAAGCGCTTGCGGAAGGTTTCCATCGGCATGCGGGAGATGGCCGCCATTTCGGCGAGGGAATAATTATCCTTATACTGATTGGCGCGAAGCGTATCCACGACCTTGGCAATCTCATGAGACAGCATGGCATCCATGGCGACGGGCTGGCCCCAGTGGGAAGCGATCATGCCGTACATGAGATGCTGGAGCTGATAGGTGGCATCGGCGGTGCCGGTATGGCGAACGATGACCTGGACAATCTGCTCGGCCAGATAGATCTGGCTCGGGAGGGCACCCTGGCGCAGGGGCATATGCAGCAGCGCGCCCATTTTGCGCACGACCATCGGGCTGAGCGGGCCTTCCAGCGCGATCCAGAGGCAGCGGGTCCGCTCCTCGGTGCTGATAGACGCCCGGGCGGAGCCGCCGGGAAGGAAGCAGGTGGTTCCCTCGGTGAGCTCCAGCTGGTGATCATTCCAGAAAAGAACGATACTGCCGCGCTCAACCTCCAGCCAGACCCACTGATCATGCGAATTCAGCGGATACTCGCCTTTTTCCACCACAAAAGCGCCGGCCGCATGAATCCAGGCGCCGCTGGCCTGGGTGAGACTGCCGGGTTTGTGCGTTCCCTCCACCGCGAGGGACGCCAGCTTTTCCGGAATCGACTGGAGCAAATAGGATTCCATGGCGCATCCTCCGATAAAAATGACCAAATATGACAAATACGGAAAAAGTCTATCATTTTTCCCTTGCTTTTGTCAACTTAATATGTAGGTTTTATAAACGAAAAAGTTGATTTTGTAAACGAAAACGTGTACTTCTTTGACAAATTAAACCATTATGCTATAATTGCATTTTGTAATAAGGTAATACGAAATAATAATTTAGGATCAGGTGAATGGGCATGGAACACAGCTACGACCCGAAGGTTATCGAAAAGAAATGGCAGAAATACTGGGAAGATCATGAAACGTTCCGGACGGACGTTCACGACTTCAGCAAACCGAAGTTCTACGCGCTGGATATGTTTCCGTATCCCAGCGGCGTGGGCCTGCACGCGGGCCATCCGGAAGGCTACACGGCGACGGACATCGTGAGCCGGATGAAGCGGATGCAGGGATACAACGTGCTGCACCCCATGGGCTACGACAGCTTCGGCCTGCCGGCAGAGCAGTATGCCATCCAGACCGGGAACCATCCGGAGGGCTTCACGAAAAAGAACATCGAAACCTTCAGCAAACAGCTGAAGGAGCTGGGGTTCGACTACGACTGGAGCAAGATGATCGCCACCAGCGATCCGGAATTCTACAAATGGACCCAGTGGATTTTCAAACAGCTGTTCCTGGACGGATACGCCCAGTACATCGACATGCCGGTAAACTGGTGCGAAGAGCTGGGGACGGTGCTTTCCAACGACGAAGTGATCGACGGGAAGAGCGAACGCGGCGGATATCCTGTGGTCCGGAAGAACATGAAGCAGTGGGTGATCAACCAGCCAGCCTTCGCGGAGAAGCTGCTGGAAGGGCTGGAAGAGATCGACTGGCCGGAGAGCACGAAGGACATGCAGCGCCACTGGATCGGCAAGAGCGAAGGCGTTGAGGTGAAGTTCCAGATCGTCGGCGGCGGGGAATTCAGCATTTTCACCACCTGTATCGAGACGATCTACGGCATTACGTTCATGGTGCTGGCGCCGGACGGGCAGCTGGTTCAGGATCTGATGCCCCGGATTCAGAACAAGGAAGAGGTTCAGGCCTATATCGCGGAAACACGCAAGAAAAACGACATGGACCGGACGGAGCTGAACAAGGGGAAGACCGGATGCCGCCTGGAGGGCGTTAAGTGCATCAACCCGGCCAACGGGAAAGAGGCGGAGCTTTTCATCGGCGACTTCGTGCTGGCCAGCTACGGCACGGGCGCGGTCATGGCCGTTCCGAGCCACGACCAGCGGGACTTTGAATACGCCGTGGCCCACGGGATCCCGATGATCCAGGTGATCGACGGGGCGGACGTGAGCGAGCACGCCTTTGAGAAGCAGGACTACCTTGGGAAGGGATGCCGGCTGATCAACAGCGAGGAATTCACGGGGCTGACCGTGGAGGAGGCCAAGGAAGCCATCACCGCGAAGCTTGAAAAAATGGGCGTGGCGAAGCGGACGGTGAACTATCACTTCCGCGAATGGATCTTCGCGCGGCAGCGGTACTGGGGCGAGCCGGTGCCGGTGGTTCACACGGAAGACGGGAAGATCTTCCCCCTGCCGGACGAGGAGCTGCCGCTGGTGCTGCCGGAACTGGAAGATTATAAAGGAAAGAACGGACAGGCGCCCCTTGAAAACGCCGTCGAATGGAAACAGTATGATCAAAACGGGATCAAAGGCAAGCGGGAAACCAGCACCATGCCCGGCAGCGCGGGAAGCAGCTGGTACTACATGCGCTATATCGACCCGCACAACGACGAAAAGTTTGCCGACTATGAACTGTTGAAGCACTGGCTGCCGGTGGATCTTTACATCGGCGGACCGGAGCACGCGGTGGGGCACCTGATGTACAGCCGGATCTGGAACCGGTACCTGTACGACAAGGGGCTGAGCCCGGTGAAGGAGCCCTTCAAAAAGCTGGTGCATCAGGGGATGATCCTGGGCGAAAACGGCATCAAGATGGGCAAGCGGTTCCCGAAATACGTTGTGAACCCCAGCGACATCGTGAACCAGTACGGCGCGGACACGCTGCGGCTTTACGAAATGTTCATGGGACCGCTGGAGGTTTCCAAGCCCTGGAGCCCCCAGGGGGTTGAGGGCGCGCGGAAATTCCTGAACCGGGTGTGGACATTCTTCACGAACGAAAAGAACATCACCGCGGAAAGCGACGGCGCCCTGGACAAGGTTTTCCACCAGACGGTGAAAAAGGTGAGCGGCGACTTTGAAAGCCTGGGCTTCAACACGGCCATCAGCCAGATGATGATCTTCGTGAACGCGTGCTACAAGAACGGGAGCTGCCCGAAGGCCTACTCGGAAGACTTCGTGAAGATGCTGAGCTGCATCTGCCCGCACATCGGGGAGGAAATGTGGCAGATTCTGGGCCACGACAGCACGCTGGCCTACGAGCCCTGGCCGCAGTGGAAGGAAGAAGCCCTGAAGGAAGACACGATTCAGATTCCGGTGCAGGTGAACGGCAAGGTTCGGGCGACGGTGGAAGTCGGCGTGGAGGAGGAGCAGGCCTCCGTGCTGGAAAAGGCCCACGGGATAAAGAACGTGCAGACGTACATCGACGGGAAAACGATCTTGAAGGAAATTTACGTCAAGGGCAGGATTGTGAATATTGTCGTCAAATAAGGATAAGGAACAGATCCGAAGGCAAATCTTCGGTCTGCGATAAACGCAGGCGCATCATAGCGTGTATCCTTCGGATCCCGCTTCAGTCCCGACCGGGAGGCATTCCGGCCGGGATTTTTTGTAAAATATTTTCTTTGAATTTTATTGACATTGTAACATTTTTGTAATAGAATGATTCTGTACAACTATGTACGACATTTTTAGCCGAGGTGAAACTCTGATGACCAGGATGATTCGTCGCTTCCTGTGCCTGGCGTTGGCCGCCGTGATGATGGCCGCGCTGATTCCGGTTGCGCTTAACCAAACCGCGATGGCGGATTCTTCGCTGGGGATCGTTACGAAGGACAGCGTCAGTTTCCGGGTTGGCCCCACGATGTCGGACAAACATCTTTTTCGGCTTGACAAGGGAACCGTTTGGCAGGTGCTTTCCCAGGTGGACAGCGATGGATATCATTGGTACGAAATCATCGCACTCGATCCCGCCACCAAGAAAAAGGAATACACCGGATATATCCGGGGCGACTGCTTCCGGATGCTGACAGACGCCGAGGCGGAAAGTTACAAAAAGGGAAACTATATCGATCCGAACAACGGCGGCAACAATAATAACAACAATAACAATAACAACAATAATAACAACGGCGGCAACGGCGAAGTGCTCGGGTATGTTCAGACGATCAAGGGCAGCGTCAACATCCGGGCCGCCATCGGCGGGACATCGCTAACCCAGGTTGGGAAATACGTGACCATGCCGTACCTGCTGAGCCCGGTTAAGCGCGGAAACTATACGTGGTATTTCGTGCAGCTTTCCAACGGTATGAAGGGCTACGTCCGCGGCGACTGCGTCAAGATCGTCAAGGGCGGCGGCGGTGGCGGTGGCGGCGGAACCGTAACACCGACACCCACCCCCACATCGACCGGTGGCGGCGGCGGAAGCACGGACACGCCGACCGGCTACGTGACGACGACGATGGACTACGTGAACATCCGCAAGGGCGTTTGGGGCGATCTTGTGACCGTATGCAAAAAGAAGGGAACCACCTTCCCCTACTACGGCGAACCCAGGGTTTCCGGAAGCGTGAAATGGTACTTCATCAAGGGTGATTTCGGATATGCCTACATCCACGGAAACTATGTGAAGGTGACCGGCGGCGGTGGCGGCGGTAGCACCGGACTCATCACCCCCACCCCCCAACCCATCAATCCGGACACCGGCAACAAAAATGAAGCTACCTACACAACCCTACGTTATGGCAGCAAGGGTCTAGCAGTTGAAAACCTGGTGAAGGAACTTCTGAATCAGGGATACTACAGTGGAACGGTCACCACCAACTATAACAGCAAAGTCGAAAATGCGGTGCGTGCCTTCCAGAAGGCAAAGGGTTTGGCGGTGGATGGTATCGCCGGCAGCAAAACCCAACATGCACTGTTCAACACGGTAGAACCCGGCAAGGGCAACCGCAGCAATCTGGGATTCGACATGTATCCTGTGGAAATGATCGACTGGTGGACCGGCGGTATCAACGAACTTTGGACCCGCGGAAGCAACTATAAGGTTTACGACGTGAAGACCGGGCTGGTCTGGTGGGCACACCGCTGGGCCGGCGGATACCACGTCGACGCGGAGCCGCTGACAGCGGCGGACACAGCCGTTCTGTGCAAGATTTACGGCGTGAGCAGTGCAGACGAAATCACGGAGAAGACTCACTGGCAGCGGCGACCCTGCCTCGTGACCATCGGTACGAGAACGTTTGCCTGCTCGCTGTACGGCGTACCTCACAACTATCCGGAAGGCGACACCATCAGCGACAACGCTTTCAAGGGGCAGCTGTGTCTGCACTTCACGAACAGCAAGACCCACAGCGGCAAGTCGGTGGACAGCAACCACCAGAAGGCTATCCAGGAAGCTTACGACTGGTACTACGGAACGTATAAGAAATAAACAACGGTTCTCAAACTGTCATTCGACTTATCAAAGCCCGAAAGCCTATATGGTTTTCGGGCTTTGTCTGCTTCAAACCGGATTCTTTCCCGGCGGCTCTTCGGAAACATGCTGTTCCGTATGTTTTTTTCTTTTTGTTCCCCTGTTCATCTCCCCCGGCGCATGATACAATCATTGCGGAAAGAATCACCGGAAAGAGGAGCGGCACATGGCAAAAGCGAAGAGCGTTTACGCATGCAGCGCATGCGGATTTGAAAGCCCCCGATGGGTGGGGCGGTGCCCGGGATGCGGGGCGTGGAACACCATGGAGGAAAGCCTCGCGGCGGAGCCGGAAAAGCCCGGGAAGATCGCCGCGAACCAGCGGCCGGGAACCGGCGCCAAGGCCCTGCTGATCCGGGACATTCCGGAGGACAGCACCCTGCGGACCCCGACGGGCATCGGGGAGCTGGACCGGGTGCTGGGGGGCGGCATCGTTGAAGGCGGGCTGATGCTGATCGGCGGCGATCCGGGCATCGGGAAAAGCACGCTGCTGCTTCAGGCGGCAGACCGGCTGGCCATGGCCGGGCAAAAAGTGCTGTACGTGAGCGGCGAGGAAAGCTCCCGGCAGATCCGCCTGCGGGCGCGGCGGCTGGGCGTTGAAAGCGACCTCTGGGTGCTGAGCGAGAACGCCCTGGACGCCATTGAGGAAAAGATCCGGACACTGCAGCCGGATACGGCGGTGATCGACTCAATTCAAACGATTTACCGGCCGGAGATGGCCAGTGCGCCGGGCTCCGTGAGCCAGATCCGGGAGAGCACGAGCCTGATTATGCGCCTTTGCAAGGAAACGGGAACCAGCGTTTTCCTGGTGGGCCACGTTACAAAGGACGGGGCCATCGCCGGGCCGCGGATGCTGGAGCACATGGTGGACGTGGTGCTGTACTTCGAAGGCGACCGGCAGCAGGACTACCGCCTGCTGCGGGCGGTGAAGAACCGGTTCGGCTCCGTGAATGAGCTGGGCGTTTTCCGGATGACGGGGAAAGGCATGCAGGAGGTTGAAAACCCCAGCGAGGAGCTGCTGAGCCACCGGGCGAAGGGCGCCAGCGGAAGCGTCGTATTCTGCGGGATGGAAGGGTCGCGGCCTTTGCTGTGCGACGTGCAGGCGCTGGCGAGCCCGACTTATTTTCCGACGCCCCGGCGGGCCGTGAACGGCGCGGATACCGGGCGGACGGCACTGCTGCTGGCTGTGCTGGAAAAACGGGCCGGACTTCGGACCTATAACCAGGACGTATACATCAACGTGGCCGGCGGGCTGGAGCTGAGCGAACCGGCCGCAGACCTGGCCCTTTGCGCCGCGGTGGCCTCGAGCCTGAAAGACCGGCCGGTGGGGCCGGAAATTGCCGTGATGGGCGAGGTCGGGCTGGCCGGTGAGGTGCGGACGGTGCCCCAATGCGACCGGCGGATTAACGAATGCGCCCGGCTGGGCTTCACGACGCTGATCATTCCCCGATCCAACGCGAAGCGCGCTGACGTGCCTGACGGCTTACGGGTGATCGGGGTCGACACCGTGGCCCAGATGATCAGCGTACTGTTCTGACGGACTAAAGTTCCAGAGAAGCCGCCGGCTTTTGGAAGACGCTCCCGCCCTCGTGTTGCTGATTTATGACAGAATGCATTTAATAAGACAGCCGGAGGAAACATTCCTCCGGTTGCTTTTTTGTGCCTTTTGTGTCTTGCTGTCCTTTTTTGGCAGATGCTCCCGCCTTCGTGTTGACGAATTACGACAGAATGCCTTTTGTTGCTTCGTCCTCATACTGACGGGTGTAGAGACGGTAGTAATTTCCCTGCTTTTTCAACAGTTCGGCATGGGTTCCCTGCTCGACAATCTTCCCGTTCATAACCACGAGGATTAGATCCGCATTGCGGACAGTGGACAGGCGATGAGCGATGACAAGGGACGTCCGGCCCTGAATGATCGTATCGATGGCAGACTGGATCTTCTGCTCGGTCAGCGTATCGACGGAAGCGGTGGCTTCATCCAACACGAGGATGCGCGGATCGGCCAGGATGGCCCGGGCAAAGGAGATCAGCTGCTTTTCACCGGTGGAGAGCAGATCGCCGCCCTCGCCCACGTTGGAATCAATGCCCTTTTCCATGCGGGCAACGACTTCGTCCGCGGAAACCAGTTTCAGGGCACGGGCAATAGCCTCCTCAGAGACGTTCGGGTTGCCGTACAACAGGTTTTCACGGATCGTTCCGGAAAAAAGGTGCGGCGTCTGGAGCACATAGCCGATGGCGGAATGCAGCCAAAGCTGGGAGCGGTCCCGGGCATCGCGGCCGTCGATCAGCACGCGGCCGGAGGTCGGCTCAAAGAAGCGGCAGACCAGGTTGACCAGCGTAGACTTACCGGCACCGGTTTCACCGACGATAGCAATATTGGAGCCGAAGGGGATTTTCAGATTGAAATGCTCGAGCACATATTCGTCGCCGTCCGGATAGCGGAAGGAAACGTCCTCGAACTCAATATCGCCCTTGATGGGTTCCCAGTTTTCTTTTTTCGGGTTGAAGGAGTCGCCGTACATGGCGATGACTTCGGCAGAATCGGTGACATCGGACTTCGTGCCCAGCAACCGGGTGAGACGCTCGATGTTCACCTGAGTCGTGATGACGCCGGAGATGGCGTCCACAATCCAGCGGACCGGTTCCATCATGCCCTGGGCATAGGACATGAACATGGAGAAAGTTCCCACCTCGGCGGCGGCGATGTAGCCGCCCTTCCACAGGACGATGGCCAGGGCCATGGAGGATGCCAGGTGCATCGTGACGGAGAAGGCGCCGCGCAGACGGGCCGCGCGGATCGCAGCGGCCTTGTACTCGGAGGTATCCTTCACAAAGTCTTCGGCCATCTTGTCTTCAACAACCAGGGTTTTTACGGTTTTCGCGCCGGTGATGCCTTCGTTGAAATCCCCGGTGATGCGGGAATTCAGCTCCCGGATTTTCCGGTTCGCCATGATGAGCTTCTTCTGGAAAAGGGAGAAGAGAATCACGATGAGCGGAAGGATCAGCATGACCAGCAGCGCCAGGCGGGCATTGATAATCAGCATCACCACAAGGGAGCCGACAAGATAGCTGGTGTGCCAGACGGCGTCCATCAGCGTCCAGGAAACGAGACTGCCGATGCGCGAGGTGTCCGACATGACGCGGGAATGGATCCAGCCGACGCTGTTCTGATTATAATAGGAAAAGGAAAGCGTCTGCAGGTGGTTGAAGGCCGCGTTGCGCAGATCCCGGTTCACAGAAACCTCGGTTTTCATGGCCCCGTTGCAGGAAACAAAGTTCACGCAGGAGGCGAAAACAATCAGCGCCACATAGATCACGATATACCAGGGCAGGGTGTCCAGGGTGTTTCCGGCAATGAAGTGATTGAGGGCGTAACGCTGGAGGACAGGGATCAGAATATCCACACTGGTGCCCAGGAGGCCGCAGATCACCATCGCAGTCAGGGTTTTCCGATACTTCCGCAGATAGGGGAAGAGCCGGGGAATGCCGAAAAACGGCAGGGACTTATAATCATCGGTTTTATGCAGGGTCTGTTCCATTATTCGCTCACCTCGCTTTCCCTGCAGTCATCGCAGCTGTTCCGGTTTTGCGCTTCCTCTGCGTCCGCCGCGATCTGCCGCGGTATCTGTTTCGCGCCGTAGATGGGATCCCCGGACGGATCCTCTCCGTGGAAGGACTGAATTTCTTCAATTTGTTTGTACAGCCCGGGCTGCACGCTGAGCTCGGCGGGCGTGCCGAACTGGGCCACGGAACCGTGATCCAGCACCAACACCTTATCCGCCTTCGAGAGCGTCGTGATCCGGTGGGAGATCAGGATGATCGTGGCGGAGCCGAAGCGCTTCTCCAGGGCCGACCGGATTTTTGCGTCGGTCTCGGTATCGACGGCGGAAAGGGAATCGTCAAAAATCATGATCGGTGTCTGCCGCGTAAGCATCCGGGCGATGGCCGCCCGCTGCTTCTGGCCGCCGGAAAGCGTTACGCCGCGCTCGCCCACAAAGGTATCGTAACCCTTGGAAAAAGACGCAATCGTCTCCTCGAGGCAGGCCGTTCGGGCGGCGTCGCGCAGGGCCGCTTCATCCAGATCCGGCGAGGTGATCGCCAGATTCTCCCGAAGAGTGCGGGAGAAAAGGAAAGGCTCCTGCAGCACGATGCCGATATTCCGCCGCAGATGCTCCAGGCGGATTTTGCGGATGTCCGTGCCGCCGATGGTGATGCGGCCGCCCTCTTCCGGGAGCGGATAGAGGCGGTCCAGCAGATACATCATGGTGGACTTGCCGGAGCCTGTGCCGCCGAGAATGCCGAGGGTGGTTCCGGCGGGGATCGTCAGATCCACATCGTGGAGCATTTCCGGGCTGCCCTCATAGCCGAACGTCACATGCTCGAAGCGAATGTCGCCGTCCATGGGCGCGTCGAAGGCGTCGGGTTCGTCCTTTTCCTCTTCGGCGTCCATGATATAGCCGATCCGGTCGATACCGACGCCGGCCTTCGACATTTCGGAAATCATGCGGCCCAGCTGGCGCACCGGCCAGACGAGCATGCCGTTATAGCTGACGAAAGCGATGAATTCACCGGCGGTCATGCCCCGGTGCAGACAGAAAAGGACGCCGAAAATCACGACCAGCATGATCTGGATGCCGGAAAGAATATCCGCGGAGCACCAGAAGAAGGCCATCAGTTTCCCAAGCTTCACCCAGAGGCCGGTATAGAAGGAATTCTGCTTTCCGAAGCGGTCGCGCTCATAGCGCTCCCGGCCGAAAGCCCGGACCACGCGCACGCCGGTGAGGTTCTCCTGCACCATGGCGGAAAGCTTGCCCTCGTTTTCGTCGCACTCCTGGAAACCCTTGCGGAACTTATGGTGGAAGAAAATCGAATACCAAATGATGACCGGCAGCGGCGCCATGGCAATCAGGGTCAGGGTGACATTCATGCTGAACATGAACATCATCGACAGAACCAGCATAAAGAGGATCCGGACCAGAACGATGAGCTGCTCGGAGATGAAATTCCGGGTGGTATCGATATCGCTGGTGCAGCGCTGGATAATGTCGCCGGTATGATTTTGCATATGCCACTGGAAGGGCAGGCGCGCGATATGGCGGTAGAGCGTATCGCGCATATTTTTGACGAGGGTTTCGCCGCCCCGGGCGTTGAACACGCGGAAACAGTAGACCGCGGCCGCATTGACCAGCGCCACCGCCAGCACGGCCAGCGCCATGATCCACAGATGAACCCGCAGATAATCCGGACCGCCGAAAGCGGACAGGGCAAAGCGGATGACCGGGGAAAGATTTTCCACGGAAGCGGAACCGATGATGTTGTCCACAGTGACGCGCACAATCTGAGGCATGACGGTCTCGGCCAGGCCGGAGAGGGCGGAGCAAAACATACATATAATAAAGAAGGTTTTGCTGCCTTTTAAGAATTGAAGGATCAGCTTTCCCCGGCCGGGCCGGGGCTGCTGTTCCGGATTTTTTATCATTTCCATGGGGATTCTCCTTTTGATAACGGTTCAAAAGGTTTCCTCTCCGAAGGACATAAAATGCCCGCTTTCGGTTCTCCGAAAGCGGGCACTGAGCGCTACCTTATTTCCGTACTTACCCGGGCTTTCCGCGTTTTGCTTCATTCCGGGACGGCGGCTGCAGCATGGGAGGTATCTTTGGCCGAATCAGTGATTCGGTCGCTCTCTCATTACTTCAGCTCGGCGAAGTACTTGATGGTGCGGACCATCTGGCTGGTGTAGCTGTTCTCGTTGTCGTACCAGGACACGACCTGCACCTGATAGGTGTCGTCGTCAATCTTGGTCACCATGGTCTGGTTGGCATCGAACAGGGAGCCGTAGGTCATGCCGATGATATCGGAGGAAACCAGTTTCTCGGTGGTGTAGCCGAAGGATTCGGAGCTCTGCGCCTTCATAGCGGCGTTGATGGCTTCCTTGGTGACATCCTTGCCCTTCACGACGGCCACGAGGATCGTGGTGGAGCCGGTGGGAACCGGGACGCGCTGGGCGGAGCCGATCAGCTTGCCGTTCAGCTCGGGGATAACCAGACCGATGGCCTTGGCAGCACCGGTGCTGTTGGGCACGATGTTGGCGGCGCCAGCACGGGCACGCTGCAGGTCGCCCTTGCGATGCGGGCCGTCGAGGATCATCTGATCGCCTGTGTAGGCATGAACGGTGGTCATGATACCGGACAGGATCGGGAAGTTGTCATTCAGAGCCTTGGTCATGGGAGCCAGGCAGTTGGTGGTGCAGCTGGCGGCGGAGATGACCTTGTCTTCAGGCTTCAGGGTGTTGTGGTTTACATTGTAAACGATGGTGGGCAGATCGTTGCCCGCGGGAGCGGAGATAACGACCTTCTTGGCGCCGGCTTCGACATGAGCCATGGCCTTTTCCTTGGAGGTGTAGAAACCGGTGCACTCGAGCACGACGTCAACACCCAGCTGGTCCCAGGGGCACTCCTTGGCATCCTTGATGGCGTAGATGGTGATCTCTTTGCCGTCAACGATGATGGAATTCTCGGTCGCTTCGACGGTGTGCTTGTTCTCGCCGATGACGCCGCAGTAGCCCTTCTGGGCGGTGTCATACTTGAGCAGGTGCGCCAGCATGGCGGGGCTGGTCAGGTCGTTGATCGCGACGACTTCGTAGCCCTCGGCACCGAACATCTGACGGAAAGCAAGACGGCCGATCCGTCCGAAACCATTAATTGCAACTTTCACTGCCATTGTGAAACCCTCCTTAAAAATATCGCTTGCGCGGTTTCAGTTCCAACGGGTATTCTACCTGTTTTTTTTCTGTTTTGCAACCTTTTTTGCCTAAAAATCCGTCCGTTTTTCGTTTTTGGAAAAAGCGGTCAAAAAAGTGCCTGTTTTGTGCATTTTTCTTGACTTCAGGGCCTGTAAATGATATCCTTAGATTTAAGGCAAAGTCCGTACAATTTTGATTATTTTGGAGGAGGTATATTCATGGAAAACATCCCGGTCATTAAACTCGGTCTGGTCGCCGTATCCCGCGACTGTTTCCCCATCGCGCTGAGCGAAAAGCGCCGTGCCGCCATCGCCGCGAAGCTGAAGAGGAAAAAGGTCAACTTTGTTGAGATCAAAACCACGGTTGAAAACGAAGCCGACATGCTGAAAGCGGTTGAAGAGCTGAAGGCCAACGAATGCAACGCCGCGTGCGTGTTCCTGGGCAACTTCGGTCCGGAAACTCCCGAAACCCTGGTCGCCAAATACTTCGACGGCCCGGTGATGTTCGTGGCGGCAGCGGAAGGCGACGGCGACATGATCAACGGCCGCGGCGACGCCTACTGCGGCATGCTGAACTGCAGCTACAACCTGGGCATGCGCAAGCTCAAGGGCTACATTCCGGAATACCCCGTCGGCAATGCAGACGATCTGGCCAAGAAGATTATTGAATTCTTCCCGATCGCCCGGGTCATCGTAGGCCTCAAGAACCTGAAGATCATCACCTTCGGACCCCGGCCCCAAGACTTCTTCGCCTGCAACGCGCCGATCAAGGGTCTGTACGAACTGGGCATCGAGATCGAGGAGAACAGCGAACTGGACCTGCTGGTGAGCTACAAGGAGCACGCCGGAGATCCCCGCATCAAGAAAGTGGCCGCCGCCATGGCCAAGGAAATGGGCAAAGGCAAGTACTATCCCGAAATGAACGAGCGCATGGCGCAGTTCGAACTGACGCTGCTCGACTGGGCGGAAGCTCACAAGGGCGCCCGGAAGTACGTGGCCTTCGCGGACAAGTGCTGGCCCGCCTTCCCGAGCCAGTTCGGATTTGAGCCCTGCTACGTCAACAGCCGCCTGGCTTCCCGCGGGATTCCGGTCAGCTGCGAAGTGGACATCTACGGCGCGCTGAGCGAGTACATCGGCGCCTGCCTCACCGAAGACGCTGTCACCCTGCTGGACATCAACAACAGCGTTCCGGAATACATTTACGACAAGGACATCAAGGGCAAGTACAAGTATGCCCTGACCGATACCTTCATGGGCTTCCACTGCGGCAACACCCCCAGCTGCAAAATGTGTGCCGACCGCGCCATTAAGTACCAGCTGATTCAGCACCGCCTGCTCGAGCCCGAAGGAAGCGAACCGGACTTCACCCGCGGAACGCTGGAAGGCGACATTGCGGCCAGCCCCATCACCTTCTACCGCCTGCAGTGCGACAGCGACGGCATTGTCCGCGCCTACATCGCCGAAGGTGAAGTGCTGCCCGTAGCCACCCAGTCCTTCGGCGGCATCGGCATCTTCGCCATCAAAGAAATGGGCCGCTTCTACCGCCATGTGCTGGTGCAGAAGCGCTATCCGCACCACGGCGCCGTTGCCTTCACCCACTGCGCGAAACTGCTGTTCGAAGTATTCAAGTATCTGGGTGTTCAGGACATCGCCTGGAACCAGCCCAAGAGTCTGCCCTATCCCACGGAGAATCCCTGGGCATAATCGGTTTTTGAAAAGGACTGCCTTCGGGCAGTCCTTTTTTTGAAGAGGTTCACGCGCTTAGGCGCGTTTCGGAGGCACACGTATGCGTAAAGTTGTACTGGTTTCGCTGGATGCGTTTTTCATTGCCGATACTGAGCATCCGGATCCCAACGGGTTCCTCACCCGCATGATGCGGGAAGGCACTTTCTGCCGGCGGGTGGAAACGATCTTTCCCGCACTGACGTACCCGATCCATGTGACCATGGTGACCGGGTGCGATCCGGACAAAACCGGCGTGGGACAGAATCAGCCTCCCCAGCCGGACGTGCCCAAAGCGGAACGCGTCTGGTACTGGGAACGGAAGCATGTTCAGGTGCCAACGCTTTTCGAAGCCGTTAAAAAAAACGGCGGACAAAACTGTTCCATCCTCTGGCCCGTCAATTGCCGGAACAGGTCCGTACGCTGGTGCTTTCCGGAAGTGCATCCATTGAAAAATGAAAATGCGGTACTGAAAGCGCTGCGCTACGGATCGCCCATATATCTTCTGAGAGGTGAGAAACACTTCGGACACCTGCGAAGAGGTATTCAGGAACCGTATCTGAGCGACTATGCTGCTGCCCTGGCCGCCGATACCATCCGAAAACACCGGCCGGACTTCACCGCGCTTCATCTGATTGATCTGGATGAAGCACGGCACCATTACGGTACCTTCAGCCGGGAAGCCCTCAACGCGATCCGCCGAAATGATCGGTGGCTGGCAGATCTTCACCGGGCCATAACGGAAACGCCCGGCATGAAAGACGCGTTGTTGATCGCGGTCAGCGATCACGGGCAGGAAGACATCCGGGAAACGGTGAACCTGACGGAAAAACTACGGCAATACGGACTGGACAAAGCCCTATATGTCCAAAGTAACGGAATGAGCGCATACTTCTTTCCCGCAAACAGTCAAGCCGGATCCGTCTGTCCGGAAAAGCTTTTTCCGCCGGAATTGCTGGAGAAAATGAAGATTTCCCGACTATATTACCGGGAAGACCTGAACCGGATGCATGCCGTTCAAGGACCGCTGTTCGCAGCCGAAGCCGCCGAAGGCGTCGTTTTCTCCGATGCCCTGGATGAGAAAAAGCGGGAAGCCGCCACGCACGGATTTGGTCCCGGCCGGGATGGTGATTTATGCCTGTTCTCGGTCTTCGGAAAAGGTATTAAACACGGCATGGAAATACCTTACATGAAAATGCGGGATGTCGGTCCAACCATTGCCGGACTGATGGGGATTTCTCTCCCGCAGGCAGACGGAACAGATCGTTCTGAAGCATTTCTGACCTGACCGCCGGATTGCGTTATCTGCGCCCCCCTGCTCAAAAAAACGTCTCTGTTCGCAAGTGTCGAGCAGAGACTTTTCCACAGGCTCAAACCTATATATTGTAAGGGACAAAAACATCCCGGTGCTGAAAACCTTTATTTTTCAACGGGTTTCGTTATTCACAGGCAGCTGTGGAAAGTTCTCCCCAGGCTGTGGAAAACTTGTGGAAAACTCCCGAAAGCCTGTATTTATCAAGTATTCGGCACTGTTTCCCCCTGTGGATAACTTTCCTCCTCCCTATGCACCAACTGGGTTAAAGGCAGATCGCTCTCACGGAAAGGATCGTTTTCCGTCAGGACAGATTCTTCGTCCGTGTTTTCACCGTCATTTGTTTCTTCATCCGTTTCTTCCTGCAATTTGGAACGGGCAGGAAAAGAAAGATTCAGGTAACCTTCCTGATCCAGATCGATATTCAGCAAATCGCCGTAACCGGGCAAAGCAATGACTTCCGTCGTACGGCAGGAGGCTGTGCGCGCATATTCCATGGCGACTTCCGCCCGATGAAAGTAATGCATCGGAATCATAATGCGCGGTTTTACACTGAGAATAAAGTAATTTGCCCCGGCTTCAAACATCGTTCCCTGCCGGGGATCCAACGGAAAGAAAGCCAGATCCACTTTTTTCTCACATATCGGAGCAACTGCCTTGCGGAATTCATTGTCCGCTTCCTCTATTTCTCTCATGCCGGATTCATCACGCCAATGCCAGAAATTCAAATCTCCGGCATGAAAAATCTGAAGGCCTTTGAAATTCACCAGAAATGACACACCCAGGTCTGTTGAATCAAAAGCCGTCACTTCCACTTCTTCGCTGAAACAAATGGTATTTCCCGGCGCCATCCGACGTCCCCTCGTTCCGACCGGCATATCTGAGGAAACGATATACTGAATGCCCGGAAGATCCTTCCAGGTGAAAACAACGGGATCCATATGATCCGGATGATCATGGCTGATAAATACATAAATATGACTGTAACGCTCAAGATTTCTTTTTGTGAGACGAAATTTCGGCGCCAGTTCCTGATTCTCGCCAAGCCAATAATCAAAGATCAGGATGGAATCGTCGCAAGCAACAGAAAATCCGCTGTGATAGTAATGTGTAACAAGATATGACGGCAAAACGTTTTCCTCCCTTTCTTCGAACAATGATAGAATCAATTGCTGTGAATTTTACATACTTCTGCCATGTTTGTCAAATTTTGCAATCAAAGTTACTTGTTATTCCCATATCGTTTTTTATACACGCATAAAACTGAACGATTCTCTCACCTTTCTCCATATTGTTGCTTTATAATCATCTCTCTGTTGTTCTCTTTAATACTTTTCCACAATTCATCCACAGCTTCAAGAAAAAGCAAGCAAATACAGCAATTCAATGTTTGTGGAAAACTTCTGTTTTTTTCAACAGTTTATCAACATAATGCTCTGGAATTCCTTTATTTTCATTGCTTTCAGCCTGTGGAAAACCTGTGTATAACTTTTGAGTTTTTCAGATTCAAACGAATTTTTAGTTTACTACTTTTATTTTTCACAGATGATCAGGATTATTATGCTCATCCTCATTTATTTTCAAAAGAGAATAACCAGAACTCAAATACACGAGTTTTTGAACCCTTTCACAAGTATTTGTTTCACATGAAACATTTTCTTACAGTCTTTTGTTTTGATATTGCTGGTTATATGATAAAGGCCGAACCCTTCCCGGTTAGTTTATCTGTTTATAAATTGTTTCATGTGAAACATTACAATGCAAAATCCGGCTCTTTAAGAATAAAAGTCTCTTCTGACGGGTCCGGATTTTCTTCATCCAGTACTGCTGTCCCACTTTTGTTTGAAACATGATAAATTCTACTGTTTTTTTCTGCATCCAAATCACTTTTATCCGTACAGGTGATAAATGTCTGATAGTCCCGAATTGTATCCAATAGTCTCATTCTTCTGCTTTTGTCCAATTCACTCATTACATCATCCAGCAAAAGAACAGGTGTTTCTCCGCTGATTCTTCGGAATACTTTCATCTGCGCAAGTTTCATGGAAAGTGCTGCTGTGCGAACCTGACCCTGACTTGCATATACCTTCATGTTCTTTTTGTTTAAGGATAAAAGCAGATCATCCCTGTGGGGTCCGGCTGTCGTAACTCCGAAGCGAATATCTTCTTCCCGGTTATTTTTCAAAGCATAAATATAGTCCTCTTGAATATTTTCAGACTCAAGAAAAGATGAATGATAACCGACACTGAATATTTCCTCGTCTCTGCCGGATATTTCCCTGTATGTTGATGATGCAAGATCAGAAAGCATTTCTACAATTTTTTTTCTTTCCGCAATAATAACGGAAACAGGAGCTGCCATTGTCTGCTCAAACACGTCCAGCATTCCATGACCTTTTTCAAGATTTTTTCCGATTCTTTTCAACAATGCATTTCTCTGTTCCAGACCTGAACGATATTGTTGCAAAGCAATAAAGTAATTCCGATTGACCTGACTGATCATCATATCCAGAAATCTTCTTCTTATTGAAGGACCTTCCCGAACAAGTCCCAAATCTTCCGGTGAAAAAATTACGCACTGCAGACAACCCATTAACTCTGAAAAGCGTTTAATTTGCTTTTGATCCAATAAAACTGTTTTTTTGTTTTGTTCATTCGGAATCAATCGAACTGTGATCTCCCTGTGCAACCCTTTTGTCAGTATTTTGACATCACATACAGAAAAAGTCTCACCAATGCGGACAGCACTCTGATCACCGGTGATCCGATGGCTTTTTCCAAGCGCGCAATAATGAATCGCTTCCAACAGATTTGTCTTTCCGGATCCGTTTTCACCAAAGAACAGATTGACCCCTTCATGAGGGGTCAATACAATGTCTTCATAATTTCTGAAATTGCGCAGCGTCAGTTTTTCAATAATCATCGCTTTTTTACTGGAATACCCGAACCGGAAGAATCAGATAAATAAAGTCATCCCCATTTTCCGGTACTACCACACAGGGACTGATATTGGAATTAAACTTCATGCAGAGATTCTCATCCGATACATTCCGGATCACGTCCGTAATATATCTCGCATTAAAAGCGATATCAATCGGTTCACCGTTCAGGGATGCATCCATTTCTTCTTCCACATCTCCCAGTTCGGCATTGGATGTGATTTTCAGAATGCCGTCATGGAAACTCATTTTGATCAGATTATTTTTTCCTTCCCTGGCCATCAAACTGGCACGGTCAATCGCGTCCTGAACATTGATTCTGTTTGCGCAGGCCTCCGTTTTAAAATCTGTCGGCAGGATACGGCGATAATCAATGTATTCACCTGCAAGCAGACCGCTGGTTAAACGGATATTCCCGAAAGTACATTGCATACGGTTTTTATCAAACAGCATCGTGCAGAACGCATCGTCTTCCGGCAGTATCCTGGAAAGTTCATTCATCACTTTTCCCGGTATAATGGCCCGGACAACGTCTATACCTTCCGGCAATTCAAAAGGCTGGAACAGCTTCTGCATGGCGAGACGGAAACCGTCAAGTGCAACCAGCCTTGCCTCATTGCGGCTGACTTCCAGAAGACTGCCCGTCAGGATCTGGCGGCTTTCGTCCGTCGCAATCGCAAAAACGACACGTGAAATCATATCCCGCAGTTTATTCTGAGGAATTTTGACCACTGTTCCAGACTGGAGATTCTGAATTTCAGGATATTCGTCTGCATTCATAATGGCCAGGCTGCTGCGATTTTTCATGCAACGGATCACAGCTGTGCGATTGTCCGTTACGGAAATATTCACATCTCCGGCAGGCATTTTTCGGATCAATTCCGTAAACAGTCTTCCGGGTAAAACAGCCTGACCTTCTTCTTTAATTGAAGCAGCGTTGGTGCACTCAATCACTAATGATCCGTCTGTACAAGTCATTTTCACTCTGTCTCCGGCAGCCGTCATAAGGATACCCTCAAGAATTTGTTTGGGTGAACGTGCCGAGAGTGCTCGGGTTACTGTATTCAGTCCTTCAAGAAGATCCTGAGAGTTCATGGTGAAGATCATGGATGTTCAACCTCGCTTTACTGATGAAGATAATTTATGATTAATATATACTTAATCGTAGTAGCAGTAGAACCTGTGGAAACTGTGGATAACGTCTGAAACCTCAGTATTTTCAACGATTTATCCTGTAAATAAAATGTGGATAACTCGGGGAAACATCAGTGTTTCCTGTTAATATTCAATAGTCCGGCAATAAATTCCTTCTTTTTTTTGCTTTTCTCTCTGGGAAAACCGGGCATTTTTCTCTGTTAAGATGAATTCCATGCCCTTATTGAAAAGTTATTCCACTGAATCCACAGAGTTATCCACATGTGGAAAAGTCCCTGTGGAAAACCTGAAGCCCTTTATTTTGTTGAAAAGACCGACTTGTTCCGATAAAAATAATCCACAGCAGAACCGAGGGTCAGGATGATGGAAGCGATTGTCAGGGCGCATGTGTACCAGGTTGAAAAACAGGACTGATTCAGCAGCAGAATACATACGATGGTAATCATTTGAAATGTTGTTTTCCATTTTCCCAACGGACTTGCGGCAATGACATTTCCCTGGCCGACGGCTACCATTCGCAGGCCGTCCACCGCAAGCTCACGACAGAGAATAATCACGACAACCCATGCTTCCATCAGGTTGATGTGAATCAACATAATCAGTGTGGTCAGCACAAGCAGTTTATCCGCTACCGGATCGATAAATTTTCCGAAATCCGTTACCAGATTATACTTGCGAGCAATTTTTCCGTCAAGCAGATCTGTCAGTGCCGCCAGGATAAAAAGAATTCCGGCAATGATCCGGCAGGTGTCATCCTTCATATAGAGAAGAACGACAATTGCGGGGATACATAGTGTCCGGGCAATGCTTAGCTTATTTGGCAGATTCATAGCATTTCTCCCTTCAGATCATAAAGTCCGGCTTCCGAAATTTGAACCGGAATGAACAATCCGGGTTCAGGCGTTATTTTTCCGCAGTGAATATAGATTTCACCGTCTGTTTCAGGTGCCTCACGGGAAGACCGGCCGAGACAGAAGCCATCGCCTTCAGTTGCTGTGACCAGCACCTGTTCAACAGAACCAATCCGTGCTTTATTGCGTCGGAGAGAAATCTTCTGCTGAAGCAGCATGAGACGACTAAAACGGTCTTCCTTCACTTTTTCCGGAACCTGATCCGGCATCTTTGCGGCCGGTGTTCCTTCTTCAGGCGAATAAGTGAAGGCGCCGAGGCGGTCAAACTCCGTCTCCTCTACAAAATCCAAGAGTTCACGGAACTGATCTTCTGTTTCGCCCGGGAAACCGACTATAATGCTGGTTCGAAGAGTCAGTCCCCGTTCCCTGGCTCCGCGCACACAGCGGAGAATATCTTCCCTGGTCCCGCGGCGATGCATCCTGTGAAGAAGTTCTGCATTTACATGCTGAATCGGAATGTCGAGGTAAGGGCAGACTTTAGGATGATCCGCCAGGACATCCAGCAGTTCGTCGTTCGTTTCATCCGGATAGCAGTACAGCACCCGAAGCCAGTCAACTCCGTCGATTTCGGCGGCTTTCTTCATTAATAATGGTAGCGTTGTGTGCTCATGATCTTCCGTACCATATCGCGTGGTATCCTGTGCGACAAGAATATATTCCCGAACACCTTGCGTGGCCAGATCCCGGATTTCCCGGAGAATCTGATCTTCTCCGCGGCTGCGATAGGGACCGCGAATCAGCGGAATGGCACAGAAGGTACAGCGGTTGGAACAGCCTTCACCGATTCGTACATAGGCGGACCAGGAGGGCGTTGTCAGAACCCTTTTGTGCTCAAAATAGCTGAAATCGTCCCGGCAGTTGCTGACGCGTTTTCCATCCAGTGCTTGATGGATCAGGGCCGGCAGCTGTTCATACTGGTTTACACCGAGCAACAGATCGATTTCCGGAAGCTCTTTCAGCAGATCCTTTTCATAGCGCTGAACCAGACACCCAGTGACAACCAGCAGGCGACACCGGCCGGTTTCCTTAAACTGGGCCATTTCAAGAATGGTATTGATGGATTCTTCCTTGGCGGAATCAATGAATCCGCAGGTATTGACCATCAGAATATCGGCTTCTTCGGGATGGGGCGTGAAAACAAAGCCGTTTTCCTGCAGCAGGCCGAGCGCCGTTTCAGTGTCCACACGGTTTTTGTTGCAGCCGAGTGAAATGACGCCTACAGAATATGCCACAGAAAAAAGCCCCCTTTCTTCTTTCATCAATGAATCTGAAAACGCCGGAAAGACCGGGAAGTTCGCGAAAAAGTATACCATGAATCCGCCATTTTGAAAAGAATGGACAATTTTTCGGTGATTAGTGTATATTATAGGAAGGAGGCCGATTGGAGTATGAAAGACACTTTTTTGCTGGTTGACGGAAACAGCCTGATGCACAGAGCTTATCACGCGCTGCCGCTGATGGATGCAGACGGAATCTACACCAACGCAATTTACGGTTTTTTCAGCATGCTGCTGAAAGTCATTCGTGAGGAAAAAGTACAGTATCTGGCCGTCTGCTTTGATGAACACGCGCCGACATTCCGCCATACGATCTATCCGGAATATAAAGCCGGACGAAGCGAAACACCGCCGGAGCTTCGCCAACAGTTTGATACCATCCGAACGCTGCTGGATGATCTGAAGATTCGCCGGTTTTCATTGCAGGGCTGGGAGGCGGATGATCTTCTGGGAACGCTGAGCCTTCTGGGTGCGGAGGCCGGCGCGGCCCCGCTGCTTCTGACGGGAGACCGGGACGCGCTTCAGCTGGTCGGCAACGGAACGGAATTGATGTTTACCCGGAAAGGCATTTCCGAAACGATCCGGTTTGATCCGTCGAAAGTCTATGAGGAATACGGCATAACGCCCGGGCAGGTGACAGACTGGAAAGGATTGGCCGGAGATTCCAGCGACAACATTCCGGGCGTCCCCGGGGTCGGAGATAAAACGGCGGTCAAACTGCTTCAGGAATACGGGACGCTGGAAAACGTGCTGGAAAACGCGGGCAGTATTAAAGGAAAGCTTGGAGAAAAACTGGCCACCTTCTCGGATCAGGCCCGCTTCTGTAAGGATCTGGCGACTATCCGCCGGGATGCGCCGGTGGAGTTTACGCTGGATGCCTGTGTTTTGCCGGATCTGAAGCAGGGTATTCCGGCATTGCAGAAACTGAAACTGTTCAGCCTGATCAAACGGATCAATGCGGATGAAGCCGGCACTGCCGGAGAAACTTCGGACCGCCTGGGAGATGAACCTTCCTTGCCTTTTAACTGTATTGAATTCATCTCCGTTGAAGAATTGACGGAACTGAATGATATCAGGGCATGGATTACTCAACACATGAGCGAGAATGTCCCCCTATGCCTCTGGGCCGGTGAGACATCGATGAGTCTTGCTGTTCAGGACGAAGAAACGAAGGGCAGTATGGCCCGGATTTCCCTGGGCGGAGATCTGCTGACGCCGGGGCTGGATCCGACGGAAGTCCTTCGGGCGCTGGGAGAAACCCTTCGGAAGGGAAATGCTGCCGTTCATGACGGAAAAGCCTGGCTAAAGCGCCTGGAAAATGCCGGTGCGGAGCTTCCGGAACAGTTCTTCTGGGATACGATGCTGGGAGCCTATCTGCTGAATCCTCAGGAAAAGAGTTACCGGCTCGGCGCATTGTGTCCCGATCTGCCGGAGGACGCCGGAACCCTGTGTTCTTTGCAGGCGTGGCAGAGGAAGCAGGTGGAAGCGGACGGCATGATGACGCTGATGACAGAAATAGAAATGCCGCTGAGTTTTGTGCTTTACCGGATGGAGAAGGTTGGATTTGCGGTGGATACGGCATTTCTGCGGGAGCTTGGGGATAAGTATACTGCGGAAATCACACAGCGCCGTAATGAAGTGATCGAGGCCACCGGCGGAACACCTTTCAACGTGAACAGCCCGCAACAGCTGGGAGAAATTCTTTTTGAAAAGATGCATCTTGCTCACGGAAAGAAAACCAGCAAAGGCTGGTCGACTTCCGCGGAAGTGCTGGAAGGGCTGCGGTGGGACGCGCCGGAGGTGATCGAGCCGCTGCTGCGTTACCGGCAGCTGGCCAAGCTGAACGGAACCTATGTGGAAGGCTTGCTCCCGCTGGTGGACCGAAACGGCCGGGTTCATTCCACTTTTGATCAGACGGCTACAGCCACCGGACGGATTTCCTCCTCGGAACCGAATCTGCAGAACATTCCCGTGCGGACGGAAGAAGGAAAGGAAATCCGGCAGGCGTTTCTGCCACGGGAAGGATGGATTCTGCTGGATGCGGACTATAGCCAGATTGAACTTCGGCTAATGGCTCATTTCAGCGGAGATCCGGCGCTGATTGACGCCTTCCGGAACGGGGAGGACATCCATGCCCGAACCGCCAGCGAAATCTTTGACGTGCCGCCGGAATGGGTTACGCCTGAACTGCGCAGCAGGGCCAAGGCGGTGAATTTCGGCCTGATTTACGGCATCAGCGGCTTTGGCCTGAGCCGGAACACGGGCGTGAGTCGGAGGGAAGCCGGAGAATTCATTGCAAAATATTTTGAAAAATATCCCGGTGTAAAGCGCTTTATGGATGAAAGCGCCGCGGAAGGCATCCGTCTGGGATATGCCCGGACGATGATGGGAAGACGCCGCTATCTGCCGGAGCTGAAGAGCCAGAAGGCCCCGATCCGTGAATTCGGAAAGCGTGCCGCCATGAATACGCCTGTACAGGGAACCGCGGCGGATATTATCAAGCTTGCGATGGTGAGAACGGACCGCGCGCTGCGGGAAGCCGGCATGCAGAGTCGCCTGATTCTGCAGGTGCACGACGAACTGCTGCTGGAATGTCCGCCGGAGGAGGCGGACCGGGCGGCGGAGATGCTCCGCAAGGCCATGGAAGAAGCGGCGGAGCTGAAAGTGCCGCTGGTGGCGGAGGTTCACCGGGGAAAGAACTGGGCCGAAGCGAAATAATTGTCTTTTTCCGGCGGAGATGATAAAATGATGCAGGTTTTTCAGAGAGACGAGAGGAGCGAAGGAAAATGCTGGAATTCAAGTTTGACACACAGCTGCTGATTGAGGGACATGATCTGGATGAGGACGCTATCAACGATTATATTACCGAGAACTTCAAGGGCGACTGCCTGCTGGCCGTCGGCGATGAAGAGCTGATCAAAATTCACTATCACACCAACGAGCCCTGGAAGGTGCTGGAATACGGCGCGAGCCTCGGCGAAATCTACGACGTCGTGGTTGAAAACATGGAGCGTCAGGAGCAGGGATTACAGGGATGAGCAGATTAGGTGATTTAATCCGCACGGAACGGATCCGGCAGAAGCTGACGCCGAAGCAGGTCGCGAAAAAATGCGGCGTCAGCGAAAGCTATCTGCTGGCAGTGGAAGCCGGCACCCGAATTATCGCGGACGACCAGGCCCGCCGTATTCTGAAGACGATCGGGCTGAAGCAGCAGACCGAGGCGGAGTTTACACTGGATGATATTGCCGCCACGGTGGATCTGGCACAGGTGCAACCGAAGATGGCCGCGGCACTGCAGACCCGGAAACCGGAGAAAAAAGAAGCGGAACTTGCCGCTTCTTCGGAAGAGGAGAGTGTGGCGGGCAGCGTCTGGCTGGACGCGCTTTCGAGCGTTTTGAAGCGGGTGCCGGTGATGAACGCCGTAATGAAGCCCGTGAGCTATAAGCTGGTGCCGGTGGAGAACGGCCGGATTGAAGGTGCGAATCCAGACAAGGTGTTTTTCTATCTGGTGCCGGATGACAGCATGCGCGGATTCCGGATTCACCGGGGAGACCTGGTGCTGACCGTGCCGGCCCAGAGCCCTGTGGACGGCGCGATTATGCTGCTGAATTACAATGAACACCGGTATCTGAGAAAGATCAAGGTGCTGGACGATCATACGGTAATGCTCCAGCACTATGATCGGGAATACGAGGCGGACACGGTGCCGATCAACGAAATCGGATTCCTGTCGCGCTGTGTTCAGGTGACGTTTGAACTGCAATGACGGAATCACCGGAATAAAAGAAGGCCGTAACCACGGCCTTTTTTATTCGGGTCTTTCTGCTGAACATGTATACAGGATACAGTCTCCTTGAACTCATATTTCCTTTGCTTCCATATAAAAGCGTTTTTCATCCGCTTCACCCATGGAGAACGTTTTCCTCGGGAGGACGCCAAGCTTCTTTACATCGCTGAAAAAGTTTCTCTTATTGATTTCCGGGAGAATGAAACCGACGGATCCCGGTTTCCGGGCCAGCGCCCGCAGGGATTGCTCTCCGTGAATGTAGTCAATCTCTGCTTTCGGATTACGGACAAGGAAATCGTCCAGGTATTTCTGGATCGTTTCGCAGGGGATGGCGCCTTCGGGATGTCCGACGGTGATGATTTGATCGCCGTTTTCGGAAACCATGGTGAAGCGGTGACCTTCCGCGGCGTTGAGGGTCATTCCCTTTTTTGCGGCGTATTTCTGCCAGTCTTTGAGCAGATCCCCGGGGTCTGTTCCCGTGATGACCCGGTGAATGGGCTCGAACAGCAAGGCGTTGTCATGAATATTCACAATTTCGCACAGGGCAAACCGGGCGGGATGGTTTTCCCGTTCTTCGTCACGGAGATTTTCTTTCAGCTCGTTCCAGTAAGCCTTCGCTGTGGCCAGGGAATGGTTTCCGTCGCCGACGGCCAGCAGCAGCGGATCGTCTCCCAGAGAATCCAGCAGCCGGTTCATGGTCCGGTCCACCCGATCCAGGTCGTCCGCCCGGTCCACGGCCCAGCCTTTCAGGTGACCCCCGTTCATCATCAGGTCAAAGTCATACAGTTTTCGCAGGGAATTCTTCCTTGCCTGCAGCGGCTCAAGCACCGTGCATTCCGGATCGTCAATGAGAATCATGATATGGGTCAGTTCTACCGGCGCACCCCGGCGGATCACCAGCCGGGGAGGCAGACGAGAGGCAATGGTCTGCTCTGTCGGCCGCACCAGCGGTTTTTCGCCTTTTTCAAAGGAATACTGCTCCAGATCCACGGCGCAGACCAGGCCAAGCCGGGTGCCGGAGGGGACGGTCCGTTCGCAGAGAATGAATCCCGGATCCACCGCCGGAGCCAGCAGTCCCTCCCGCAGATAGCGGGCCATGGTCGCGTGGATGCCGGGAATCAGCTGTTCACTTTGCTTCAGATTTACTTCCGGAAGAATCAGACGCAGGGCGGAAGGCGCATCACCTGCGGTTTCAAAGGCCTTTTCCCAGTATTCCGGTTCGGAGGTATACTGGTCGCAGGCAATGCAGGCCCAGGTTTCCGGAGAAACCTGCGGCGCGGGCAGAAGAATACGGGCGGGGCGGATGCCGATGCGTTCAAAGGACATGGGGGATTCCTCCTTTTCAGAACTTGAAAATGATGCCAACGACGGCTGAAAGGGCGATAAAGATGACCGGATGCCATTTTAGCTTTTTCTGGGCAATAAAAATCACAACACCGAGGACGATCGCCTTCCAGACAAACAGATCTCCGAGGGAGCCGCTTGCCTCATAGGCGGAAAGATTGATCAGGGAAACCTTTGCCACGTTCAGTCCGGCCACGGTGATCATGGCGATGGAAGCGGGGCGCAGGCCGTAGAAGGCGCCTTCTACCAGTTTGTTTTTGCGGAATTTTTCCAGGAACTTGGCGATGATCAGAATGATGATCACCGAGGGAAGGGCCAGGCCGATGGTGGCCAGGATGCCGCCCGGGATGCCGGCGGTTTTGAATCCGGCATAGGTGGACATGTTGATGCCGATGGCGCCGGGAGTGGATTCGGAAATGGCGATCATATCTGCCACATCCGCGGCAGAAAACCAGTCCGGATGATTAGCGGACATTTCGTACAGGAAAGGCAGAGTGGCCAGACCGCCGCCCACGGAGAAAAGGCCGGTCTTCGCAAATTCGAACATCAGGTTCAGAAGAATGTTCATTTGCCATCCTCCTTCTTCCCACTGCTGTTTTTATCCTTCACGAGGGACGCCGTGAGCCCGGCGACGCCGGAGAGAATGACCAGCACGGCGGCGGGGATTTTTACCGGCAGCAACCCGGTGAAGGTGCTCAGGGCGCTCAGGGAAAGAATGACGGCATACAAAACGAGGGTGAATGCATCCACGACGGAGGTTTTCCACAGGCGGAGGATTGCCTGAATAATCAGGACGCACACACACACGCGGATGCCGGCGAAGGCATGCTGAACGACTTCCAGCTTGGCAAAGTTCTTCAGGAAGGCGGCGATGATCAGGATGATGGCGATGGGCCCGGTCAGGAAGCCAAGCATGGCGGCAACGGCGCCGGGGACGCCTTTCCTTTTCTGGCCGATAAAGGTGGAAACATTCAGGGCGATGACGCCCGGGGTGCACTGCCCGATGGCAAAATAATCGCGTAGTTCATCCATCGTGGTCCAGCCCCGTTTGGTGACCAGCTCCCGCTCCAGCAGGGGCAGCATGGCATATCCCCCGCCGAAGTTCACGCAGCCGATTTTCAGATAAACCCAATAGAGCTCCAGCAAATCTTTCATGCGGTTTTTCTCCGTTTTCCGTGTTTTTTCGGCGCGCTACCGCTTGTCGTGATCCACGCGCTCCAGAAAGATGATTCCGATCAGCGCATACAGCACAATAAATCCGGAAAGCAGGCCCCAGTTGAACAACACATTTTTCGCTGTGAAGACGTAGTTTTTATTCTGCAGCTGGGATGCGGTGAGCGAGCCGACCTCGTGGCTGACTTCTTCAATGGACAGCACCCGCTGCACCCGGGAAACCAGACTGTTCGGATCGTCATTGTTCATGGTGTTCAGGGCCGTCAGCAGCACGGAGGATTCCTGACTGTTATAGTTGGATACCGTGCAGATGGCCTGAATGCCCCATTTGGTGATGGTTCCGTTGGAAAGCGTCTGGCCGACGCTGTCCAGCGGGATGACAAAGTTGGCGTATACCAGCTGAACGATCAGCACAAAGGGCATGATGGTCATAGCCGCCATGGGGGTGTGAACGATGCAGGAAATCATCAGGCCCAGCATGTCCGCGGCATAGGTGATCAGGAACATGGTGATGCACAGATCCAGCAGGAAACTGCCGGTGACGGCACTGGAGGAGGGCATGTGCACGCCGAAGATCAGGAAAATGCTTACCATGATTACCACCTGAAGCAGGCAGATCATGGCCTGATAGATCATATGGGAAAGCAGATAGGAGGTGATGTGCAGGCCGGCCCGGTGTTCCCGCTTGATAATTCCCCGTTCCTTGCAGACTACCTGGATGGAGTTGAACACGCCGTTCCACAGGCAGACGCAGGTGATGGCGAAAGCCGCGTAGGCGGTGCCCTCCATGTTGATGAACATCCGCGCGCCGATGACATAAACCACCAGATAGGCGATGATCGCCGACAGTGGGAGCACCTTCCAGTTGCCTTCGTTGATGAACATCCGGAGATGCTTTCCGAGGAAAATGGGAATCTGCCCGAATCTGCTTTTGTAACGGACGTTTCCCTCTTCCGCGGGAGTGCCGGTTTCTTCCGGCTGAATTCCGGCTTCCCGGATCAGATCCTTTTCCCGGGCGGCCCGTTCCGCCTCGTAGACCTTGTATTTTTCGATGAATTCGTCGGCCCGGCCTTCGCCGCCTTCGTTTTCGGCATTGATCCGCTTGACGATGTTTTCCAGGGAATCCGTGTCAAAGAAATCCTTTGCTTCCTGAATTCCGCCGTAGAAAGCCAGCTGGCCCACGTGGTTTTCCGTTCCCTTGGCAAGAACGATCACCTTATCAAACAGGTTTGAAACCCGGTCCGGCGCGTGGGTGATGACCAGCACCATTTTTCCCTGGCAGGCGATCAGCCGCAGGTTTTCCATCAGTTCCCGGGCCATGATACCGTCCAAACCGGAATCTGGCTCGTCCAGGATGAACAGGTTCGGGCTGGCAACAAATTCCGTGGAGATGGACAGGCGCTTTTTCTGCCCGCCGCTCAGCTTGCTTACCAGCGTATCCTCCCGACCGGAAAGGCCGAAGGTTTCCAGCGCCATGCGAACTTTGCGCTTCTTTTCATCCGCCGTCATGCTCGCCGGCAGGCGAAGATCTGCTGCGTTGGAGACGGTCATCAGCACCGTGTCTTCCTCGCGCATCAGGTTTTCCTGCGGAACAAAGCCGATCCGATGCTTCACCTGGTCATACTGTTCGTAGTAGTCAACGCCGCCTTCCGTGATGGTGGCTTTCGCTTTTTCATAACCGGTCACCGCGTTGACGAAGGTGCTTTTTCCCGCGCCGGAACCGCCGAGGATCATGACCATGTTTCCGGGATCTACGGAGAGGCTGATGTCTTTCAGCAGGGTGTATTTTTTCATCGAATTGGAGACGGTCCGCTTGTCGATGGAGATGTTCAGGCCGCCGCTGGTCTGCAGTCCGTAAAGCAGGCCGGAACCTTCAAAGATGAACCGGGTGCTGCCGACCTGCAGGCAGTCGTCAAACTGCAGCGCTGTGTTTTCGCCCACGGGGTTTCCGTTCAGGGTTACATCCTGCATGCCGATATTCTTCAGAAGCCACCGGCTGTTTTCATATTCCAGGGTGAGCGCCTCGGCGTTGTCCCGTCCCGCGTTCTCAAGCACGACCGTGTGGCGCCCGTCGTCCATGTTGATCATCTGCCAGTCGACGGAGGAAGCATATTTCGTCAGGAAAACGGCGGTCAGCATCCTGTCGTTGGACAGTCGGATCACCATATTGTCCCGCAGCTCGCATTCTTCTCCGGAAGGCAGCAGTTTTCCACCGGCAAAAGTGAAAACATTTTTGCTCAGGTTCTGATAAATCCATTTTCCCGCGTCATATCGGATTTCGCACTGCTCTTCGTCCAGAAAAGGATAGGCCAGCTGCAGGGAGGACGTGGTGAACACATCCATCTCCTGCTGTCCGCGGATCGTCGCCCGGTCGAAAATGACATATTGGCGGGGCTTCTCCTGTGCTTCAAAAAAAACAAGCCCTGCAGGTGTTTCCGGCCTTGTCGGAATGTGCTTTTCACTCATGGGGCATTTCCCTCCGTTTCTTTCCGCGAGTCGGCACCATCTTTGGACTTGTCCGCTTTGCTGAGAAATTGTTCAGCGACCGCATGCAGTCCCTCCGCAAGGCGTTCCACAAAATCGGTCACTTCCGGATCAGCGGACAGCTTTTGGAATTCTTCCAGAAGCACCGGGTTTATGTCGCTGCCGGCATTGGCCACATGGGCAAGAAACTGCCAGAGTTTCCGGTTTTGCAGAAGCTTCAGAATCAGGGTCTCGGCCTGATCGCTCTGTTCCATCATGCCCAGCACCAGAACCAGCAGGAAACCCGCAAAGCTTTTCTGTTCCAGTTCTTCTTTCCGGGCCTCCCGGGTCAGGGGGCCGTCGCCGAGACCGGTTTCTGTCCCGGTGTCCATGGAATTCCGGATGGCCTGCAAAACCATATCAATGTTTTCCTGGGAGACAATCGACTGCAGAAACCGGACAGTATCCTGTATATCCGGATCCTCGGTCAGCGCGGCGAATTCTTCCGCCAACCTTGCTCTGTCCTCTGAATTCCGGTATTCCCGTGCTGCATTTTCAATCCGTTCCGCGCTGTCCCACAGTTTTTCAATGCACTGCCGGTCCTTTTCCCCGATGCCGAGTTCTGTGAAGATTTTCATGGTCACCGGCCGGTGATCGATCATCCAGCGCAGCACTTTGAAGACAACATCGTTGAGAATGCTTTTCACATCGTCAATATTCAGCAGAGCCCGGACTTCCTCTGTGTTCATTAGCTCGGCGATCTGAAACAGACGCTCCCGCAGGGAAGTGTCCTCCGTTTCCTCCCGGGAGACCAGAGATTCCTGGATTTTCACGGTGCTGTCCGTTTCTTCCGCAACGGCCGCGATCCCGGGAAAAAGCATGACGCCGGCCAGCAGACCGGCCAGACATCGTTTCATTCCCATCATGAGGTTCCTCATCCCCTCCGCTTTGTTTTCCCGAGTCAGTATATCAGAAGCCGCAGGTGCTTTCAATCATCTTCGCTTTGGAAGACTGAAAACATGCGCTGCCATAGCAAAAGACTGCTGAAACTGTGTCAGCAGTCTTTGCTTCGGTTTTGCGATGATTATTTCCGGGTCTTAACAAGATACCTTGTTTTGATCCAGCCGAGCGTTCCGTTGTACCGCACCCGGCTCCACACACTGCCTTCGGTGAGCAGCGTGACCATGGTGCCGCCGGGAAGCTGATCCAGCAGCTTTGAATTGACGGATGCGTTCTTGCGGAAGTTCACCGGTCCGATACCGCTCTTGATGTAGCGGATGGCCGTTCCGGTCCAGGTACTGGAGCTGCCGGAACTGCTGCTGGAAGAGGAACCGGTTGATTTAAACGCGGACAGATAATTGTTGTACATATAGCCGATTTTCTTGTCCGGCGTCCGGACCCGGGACCAACGCTTGCCGGATTTCAGGATCGTAACCCTTGTTCCGTTCCGGTATTTGCCGATGACCGCGTATTCAGAGCCGGGGCCACTCCGCAGATGCAGAACATCGTAAGAAATGACCGTGGCATAGGTTTCCGCCAGCGCGGCCAGGGGCAGAGATGCTGCCAGCATAACGATCAGCGCCGCAAAGGCGATAAGGCGCTTACATTTCATTCAGATTGCCACCTCCGGATAAACTTTTGTATACATGTACAGTTTATGAGAAAAACGCACATTACGTCAAGGCCTTCAGGCATCCGGCGTGTGCAAAAAACATCCTTTTTTGCTGAATTTTCCAAATTGTAAGAAATGGAAAATATAAATGTAACAAATCGACGTCAGCCTAACACAAAGAGCCTTTTTTTCGTTCAAAAAGGCATACGTTTTCAATACCTGACGTCCAGCAGAACATATCTACCGGCTGAACCCTGACGGCCTGATAGCCGGCTTCCCGGAAAAGGGCGGCGTCCCGGGCCTGGGTTGCTACGTTGCAGGAGACGTAGACCACCCGGGAAGGCCCGGCTTCCGAGATGGCGCGGATCACCGGGGGTTCCAGCCCTTTCCGGGGCGGGTCCACCAGCACCGCGTCGCACCGCAGTCCTTCCTTTACCATCCGGGGCAGAAGCTCTTCAGCGGGACCTGAGTGAAAAGAAGCATTCCGGATCTGATTGCGCTCGGCGTTCTGCCGGGCGTTCTCCACCGCGTCCGGGACGATTTCAATGCCAATGGCATGGGCACAGTGGGAAGCGGCGGCCAGGGTGATGGTCCCGGCGCCGCAGTAAACATCACAAACGGTTTCTTCGTTTTTCAGTCCGGCGAAATCAAGCGCCGTCGCATAGAGTTTTTCGGTCTGGACGGGATTCACCTGGAAAAAGGCGGAAGGAGAAAGCTCGAACCGAAGACCGCACAGCGTATCGGGCAAAGTTTCCCTTCCATATATAATATGAAACTTTCGGGAGAGGATGACATTGGTCTTTTCCGTGTTTTCGTTCAGGAAGAGACTGATCACCTTCAGAGGCTTCAGCGCGTCCGCCAGTTCGTTCGCATGGGGAAGTTTATTCCCGTTGGCGGCGACGGTGACCATGCTTTCCCCTTCCCGGTTGACGCGGATCACCAGATGGCGGATCAGGCCGCTGTGGGTTTCCTCCCGGTAGGGCACCAACCGGAAACGCCGCATCCAGGCCAGGAAAGTTTCTGCAATGATACCGGCCGGTCCCATGGCATTCGGGCATTTTTCCGAAGGAATCACATCATGGGAACGGGGAGCATAAAAACCAAGCACCGGTGTTTCGGCTGTGCCGCCGCAGGGCAGGGAGGTTTTGTTTCGGTAGGAATAAGGGTGTTCCATTCCAAGCACCAGAGGAACATCAATGGAAATGCCACCGATTCTTTCAAAGCAGTCTCGGACCTGTTGACGCTTTCCCTCCAGCGTGGCTTCGTAACGCATGTGGCGGCAGGTGCATCCGCCGCAGCGGGGCCAGGCGGGACACCCCGGATCCCGTCGATCCGGAGAGGAGATCACGGGGGGCGTTTCCATCCGGCCGAAGGCATACCGTTTTTCCGCTTTCACGATCCGGACGTCCGTTTCTTCCCCGGGCAGCATTCCGGGAACAAAAACCGGCATCCCGTTCAGGCGGCAGATGCCTTCCATGTCCGCGCCGAGTTTTTCGGCCCGAAGACGGTAAATCTCATTTTTCTGCATGCTGCCGCCCCCTTTTCAGAAAAATCACTATTTTTTTCTGATAAATTTTATCAGACGATCCGGAAAAAGTCCACAAAATGTAGAGCCCGATTTTCATGCCGGAGCCCCACATATGGAAAAACGCCGGAACGCCCGTAAAAACACGAACGAAAGCTCCTATTTTTCTTAAAAAAATCGTTAAAAAACGCTTGACAAAGGAGGAACGGTTTGGTATATTAGTCAAGCTCGCTTACGGGGAACCGGAAGAAAGAGCAAAGCGAACCTTGAAAACGATACAGAACAAAGAACGCTTAATTAAGGAAGAAGACAGCGAAGATTCCAAAGAGTTTAGCACCGAAAGGTGTTAAGGATTAAA
>CACWXP010000012.1 GCA_902764875.1 uncultured Eubacteriales bacterium | reverse complement strand
CACGGCATTGAGTAATCTCACCGGATCATCCTCGGGAATCCGAATGCTGCAGTCCAGCGGAATCCATAGTTGATATCCGTTCTCATTCGCGCTATAATTTGACTGCAGTGGAAATGTTTTCATCACCTACATTATACTGCAAACGCCCGATTCCTTTAAGGTTTCGGGTGTTTTTGGTATGTTTTTTATTATAGAAAAGGGACTGCCTCACTTTTTCTTAGTGAGACAGCCCCTTTTTGAGTACATAAGCATTTTTTGAATACTACAGACATATGATATAATCCCTATGCCATCCATTCAGGAGGAAGATTGTCATCTGTGGGCATGCACGCAGCCGGCAATCTTCTTTGTTATGCCAGGGAAAAGAAATTCCCGCTGTCAGAGGGGGAAGACTCCAACAGCGGGATACCAGAAGAAAAGCGGATGATTAGGATCATGATCATAATATCACAGGCTGGTAATGCTGTCAAAGCGGTATTGACGAAAGGAACTAGGCACCATACTTTCCTGCTCAGTATTTTGGGGAAAATAACGCCAAATACCGGCTTTTCCTTTTTTGATGTGGGAATATACGTCCAAAGGGGCAGAGACAAGTAAACGGCTAAAAAAGTCCTTTGTGTTGTGGGAGTTTGAAACAAACACATCGCCAATATGCAGAATGCCGGAACAGGAAACAGAAAGCACCCATCTTCAGCACCGGAAGTCGAGAAGTATCCGGATCCTCATGCAGCTGCTTGCCCGGCTCCAGATCCGGACCAGCCGGAAGATGTGTCTTGACTGGCGCGAACATTCTCCATATAATCATGGAGCAGCCGGAAACGGCTGTAAGCAGGGAGAACAATACGCGATGGTTGGACCTGCCGGACGTAAGGAAGGCAGGTGATGCGTATGAGCAGTTATGAGATTGTCATGATCGTAATAGCTTCTGTAACGCTGATGCTTGCACTGATTGAAGCCACAAAAGGCAGCAGGAAGTAAGGCATAAAGAAAACCGTCACGTATTGCACTACGTGGCGGTTCTGTGAGGAAGCCCGGTAAGGGCAACCATCGGGATGACGTCTTCTCCCTGCTTTTATTATATACAAGTAGGTAAGAATGTCAATCAGATTCTGCTTATGACTCTGGCTACTCCATGAGTTCTTCCGGCGGTGGTCCTGATACACAGCTGTCGGCGGTCCTGAATGACGCGCATTCCAGTGCTGAAACATCTGCAGAAATCGTCTGATTTCCGCGGGACTTCTTTGGGGACTATGGGGACTATTTTGGGGACTGGACAAACAATTTCACTTGTACCAGATCAGATTCATGCACACACAAAACCTAATGTTTTCAACGCTTTTCAGCATTATCAAAATTCATGAAAACTCAAGCAAAATCATTATTCTGGGACTTAAAATCCCCTGACTTCACCGTCGTGCGGGTTCGAGTCCCGCCATCCGCACTGCTTTTTATTCTCCCAAAGGTTTTGCCTTCGGCGTTCCCGCCTTCCGCGGATACGCCGAAGGCGTTTTTTCAACCTTTCGGATCGGCAGGATCGTATGTTCCCAATCCCGCCCGTCCACGGTGTATTGTTCCGGCAGCTCCAGCCGGCCGCCCAGCAGCCTCGCCGCCCGCCGGCCGGCTTCCAGTTCCTTTTCCAGTGCGGGTCCCTTCCAGCCCAGGGCACATCCGCCGACCTTCACGAAGGGCAGCAGGTATTCGGCCAGCACGTTCAGCGGTGCCACGGCCCTTGCCGCGGCAAAATCAAACATTTCCCGGTATTTCCGGTCCCTTCCGGCGTCCTCCGCCCGGGCATGGAGGAGCGTAACGTTCCGGATCTCCGCAGCCTCCTGCAGGGCTTCCAGGAAGTTCAGCCGCTTCTGCTGGGCATCCGTCAGCGTCACGGAAAGATCCGGCCGCGCCATAGCCAGCACCATGCCGGGAAAGCCCGCGCCGGTACCCACGTCGATCAGCGATGCGCCGGGAAAGATCCGATCGGTGCGCAAAACGGCCAGGCTGTCGATGAAATGCCTGTCCGCCATTTCCGTCGCTTCAAGGGTTGCAGTCAGATCCATCCGCGCGTTCCATTCCTGCAACAGCCGCAGATAGATCTCCAGTTTTTCCGCCAGAACCGCATCATGTGGAATCTGATTTCGTTCCAGGCGCTCTTCGATTGCTTCCCGGTTCATACCTCTCCTCCTGCATCCCGTTTACAGGCTCAGATGCAGATATTTCTTCAGCCAGTATTTCACCCATGCCAGGGATTCCCGGCTGTGATTTTTGATCCAGAATTCCTGCAGGCACGGGCTCCCGACCCCCGAAGCGTTCAGCCCCAGGTCTTCCGCCAGGGCCATGGCCCGGGGAACATGATAGTCGCTGGAAACGATGATCACCTTCCGGATCTCCTCCGGGTATGCATCCAGCAGCTTTTTGGCATTCTGCAGGTTCTGTTCCGTGTTGAAGGAATCCGGATCCGTCAGGATTTTTTCACCCGGTATACCTTTGTCCTCCAGGTAGCGTTTCATGGTATAGGCTTCCGCCTCCGGCTCATCCTTTCCCTTCGCCCCGCAGACCACCACCGGCACCTGTTTTCTTTCGTACACTTCAACCGCCCGGTCCAGCCGCAGGCCCAGCTGCACGCTGGGTTCGCCGTCCGGCTTCACCTGTGCTCCGAGCACAATCACCGCGTCGTAGTCCTCCGGCAGTTCCGCCGCCGTTTTCGGCACCTGACCTTCCCGTATGCACACAAACGCCAGCAGCCCGCAGAAGCTGATCACGCCCAGCAGTACAAGAATCAGGAGTATTTTCAGCATCATCGGTTTTTTTCTCTTTCCTTTTGCCATGTTGCCCTCCGGGCCGTCCGTCTCAGTGTTTGTTCCGCACGCGGTAGTCAATGTCTCCGTGCTGGATCATACTGTAGGTGCTGTCGTTGGCCACGATGATATGGTCCAGCAGCATGATGCCGACGCCGTTCAGCAGTTGCTGCAGCTGAATCGTGGAGGCGATATCCTCCGGGCTCGGCGCGCAGGTTCCGCCGGGATGGTTGTGGCACAGCAGCACGCTGTGGGCGTTGTAGTTCAGGGCCGTTTCCATGACCATCCGCGGATAGGCGGACACTTCGCTCAGCGAGCCGTCGGAAATCTTGCGCCGTCCGAGCACGGCGCACTTCGCGTTCAGTGAGATCACATAGAAGCGTTCCGTACGGTGGCCCGCCAGGATCGACAGGCAGTATTTCTCGGCTTCCCGGCTGTTGCCGATCCGCTCCGGTGTTGTCATGGCGCACCGGTGCCACACCCGCGTCAGCGGCACCACCATGGAAATCAGCGTTGCCGCCCGTTCCCCGACGCCGTTCACCGTCATCAGCATCTCCGGCCGGGCCTCCAGCACGCCCTTCAGGCTGCCGAATTCATTCAGCAGCGCATGGGCCGTCGGATTGGTATCGCCCCGGGGATTCGCGTAGAACAGCAGCAGCTCCAGAATCTGATGATCCTCAAAGTGCTCAAACCCGTTTTCCCGGATAAACCGCTGCCGCAGTTTCTCCCGGTGTCCCTCATGGGGATTTTCCTTTTTTTCGGCCATGGCGCCCGTCTCCTCTCCGAATGGTATATTTTACTTCCTGCTTTTAGTAGTATTTCCAGATGTCCCGGCAGGCCTGTTTTTCCAGTTCGCTCATCGGCACAAAGGCCCGCCGGTAGGCTTCCCGGACGTCTTCCTTTGTCATCTCAACCGGATGGTTCCCAAGCCGTTCGGTGTTCACCGAGTCGGCGAGCGCCGTCAGTGTTTCCCCGTCCGGCATCGTCGGAATTTCCATCTCCAGATCCAGCAGAATACCCCGCAGCAGTTTCGGCACCATCTGGGGATCTCCCACGCGCATTTTCGCGCTCAGATCCCGCAGCACGTCCTTCATATCCTCCCGATCCTGCATCATCTCCCAGAGTACCGGCAGCGTCAGCATGCACGCGTGGCCGTGCGCCAGGCCCATTTTCTTCGTCAGCTGGTAACTCATCGCATGGGCCGCGGTGGTTCTCGTGACCTGAATCGCCTTTCCGCTCTGGAAGGCGGCGTCCAGCATTTCATCCGCCGCGTGGGAATCCCCGGCCAGATAGGCTTTCAGATTGTCCAGCACCCCGAGAATCGCCAGATACGCATGCACCCGGCTGTCCTCCGTCGCCGCATGGCACCAGTAGCTTTCAATCCCCTGGCTCAGGGCATCCAGCGCCGCGGATTTTTTGTGATATTCCGGCAATGTATCCAGCAGGTCCGCGTCCAGGATCACCCCGTCGGGTCGCAGCGCGGGAGCGCTCAGTGAATGCTTCCGGTCCCCGACGTACACTACGGCGTTTTGCGTGGCTTCCGCGCCGGTGCCCGCCGTGCCCGGAATGGCAATCATCGGCGTCTTCATTTCTTCGGGGAAGCACCCTTCCAGGGCTTTTTCCGCGCTTGAGGCGTGCAGAACGGCCTTCACGGCTTTCGCCGTGTCCATGGCGGAACCCCCGCCGATGGCAATGATGCCGTCGCACAGACTTTTCCGGAAAAGCTCCGCGCCCGGAACCGCGTCTGCCATTTCCGGATTCGGGTGATAGTCATTGAAAACCGGCGCGGAAAGCAGCACCGGTGCCTTCCGCAGAAGCGCTCCCGTCAGATGCCGCGATCCGACGATCAGCGGCCGGGAAATCCCGAGCTTTTCCGCAACCTCCGGAACCTTTGAAAGACTGCCCCGCCCCCGCCGAACGATCTGATATTGACTCATATCTGTCATCCCCTTCACTTCCCGACGCAGAAATCCGAAAACACCCGGTCCAGCAGCTTTTCATCCGCCCGGTCCCCGGTAATCTCGCTCAGTGCGTTCTGCGCCGCCTGCAGATCCGTGGCCGCCATGTCCGGCGTCCAGGTTTCCAGCGTCCGCATCGCGTCCTCCAGATGTCCCACCGCCCGCTTCACCGCTTCCAGATGCCGCGGCTGTGTCACGGCCAGCTGATCCTGAATCTCCGCGCTCTTCCGCAGAAAATCGAGGATTGGCCGCAGGCTTCCCTCGTCCAGCGCCGAAACCTTCATGCACCGGATACCGGGCCGGACCCTCTCCACCGTTTCCTCCGTGATCACCGGCGACAGGTCGCTTTTGTTCAGGATCACCGCGTCGCTGTCCTTCAGCTGCCGGATCCATTCCCGCTCCTCTTCGCAGATGTCCCGGCTGCTGTCGAGGATCAACAGCGTGATATCCGCGTTCTGCCGGGCCCGTTCGGAACGCTCGACGCCGATGCGTTCTATCGGATCCTCCGTGTCGCGCATGCCGGCCGTGTCCGTCAGGTGGACCCGGATGCCGTCCAGGATCATCTCGCCTTCCACCGTGTCCCGCGTCGTTCCAGGAATTGCGGTCACAATCGCTTTCTCCTGGCCGATCAGCGCGTTCAGCAGGCTGCTTTTCCCCGCGTTCGGAATGCCGAACAGCGTCACCTGCATCCCGTCGTAAATCAGCCGTGCGCTGCGCTCATCCACGGAGCGTTTCAGCGTCTCCGTCAGCCGTGAAAGACCTTCGTGCAGCGTTCCTGCGCCTTCCTCGTCGCTGATCTCCTCCGGATAGTCAATGCAGGCCGCCAGTCCCGCCTGCAGCGTATACAGTTCGTCCGAAGCCTTTCGGATGAAATCCGCCGTCCCGCCCTTCATCTGCCGAACGGCCGCCCGGCGCTCCTGCTCTCCGCCGGCCCGGATCAGGCTCATGACCGCTTCCGCCCGGCTCAGGTCAATCCGGCCGTTCAGGAACGCCCGCCGGGTGAATTCCCCGGCTTCTGCCAGCCGCGCCCCGCGGGCCGTCACGGCCTCCAGAATCCGCCGGAGCACCTGGGTTCCGCCGTGGCTCTGAATCTCCGCCACGTCCTCCCGGGTGTAGCTTTTCGGCCCACGCATAACCACCGCCATGCATTCGTCCAGCGTTTCCCCGCCGTCCCGGATGGTTCCGAACATCATCCGGTGACTTTCCCAGGGCGCATCCGCCGGAAAACCGGCAGGCCGGAAAATCTCCCGCAGAATGCGCTCCGCTTCCGAACCGCTGATCCGGATAATGCCAATACCACCCTGGCCCGGCGCCGTCGCAATCGCTGCTATCGTATCGTCCCGCATAGTATCTCCGTTTTCCAAACCAAAACTATCCACTATCCACTAAATCCTGTGCAGCTCCGAAATCGCCGCTTGCATATCCCCGTGCCGGAACAGCGCTGTTCCCATCACGGCCACCGACAGACCGCTTTCGGCCAGACGCCGGATATTGTCCATGCGGATGCCGCCGTCGGCCTCGATCTCCCCGGTGTATCCGTTTTCCCGCAGTTCCCGGATCTTCCCGATCACGCGCTCGTCCAGCTTCTGGCCGCCGAATCCCGGTTCCACCGTCATGGTAAGAATCAGCTCCGCGCTCTCCAGGTACGGCTGCACCGCCGCAAGCGGCGTACCGGGCCGCAGGGCCACGCCCGCGGTCGCGCCTTTTTCGTGAATTTTCCGGATCAGCCCGCTGATATCGCCGACTTCCGCGTGCACCGTCACGTTCGCCGCGCCGGCATCGAGGAACGCGTCCAGCAGCGTCTCCGGCTGATCCATCATCAGATGAACGTCCAGCGGCACAGGACAAACCTCCTTCAGCCGCCGCACCGTGTCCGGGGAATAGGCCAGATTCGGCACAAAATGCGCGTCCATTACATCCACATGGATCCAGTCACATCCTGCTTCGACAGCACGCCGCACATCCTTCTCCAGGTTGATCGGATCCGCCGCAAGAATGCTCGGAGCAATCTTAATCATACCGTTCTCTCCATTCTTCCCTTGTTTCCTGAAGCAGCAGGCGGTATCTCCGCAGCCGTTCCGGGTGGATTTTTCCCTCGTCCGCCGCCGCCTGCACCGCGCAACCGGGTTCCCGGTCGTGCAGACATTCCCTGAAGCGGCATGCTCCCTCGAATTCCCTGAATTCCGGATAACGTTCCCGCAGTTTTTCCGGTTCCAGTTTTTTTTCCGGCTCCAGCAGGTTGAACCCTGCCGTATCCATCACCCGCAGCCCGTCCTTTTCAATCAGTTCGGCCTGGCGTGTGGTATTTTTCCCCCGCTGAATCTTCCGGCTGATGTCCCCTGTTTCCAGCTCCAGCCCTAAAATCGCGTTCAGCAGCGTGCTCTTTCCCGCGCCGCTCTGCCCCGTCAGGCAGCACAGCGCGCCTTTCATGGCCTCCTTCAATGTTTCAAGGCCCTCCCCCGTCTTCGCGCACACGCGAAAAACCGGGATCCCGGCCGGAGCGTATTCCCGGGCCGTCCGTTCTGCAAGGTCCGCGTCCAGATCCGCTTTGTTCACTGCAATCAGGTTGTCGATGCCTTGGGCGCCGGCCCGGCTGATCAGCCGGTCGCAAAGCAGCATATCCGGTTCGGGAACCGGCGCGATCACGATCACCAGCCGGCCCACGTTTGCCACCGGCGGCCGAAGGCACACGGAGGTCCTGGGCAGAATTTCCTCAATCCACCCGTGTTCCTCGCCCTCTCCCGGGGTAAACAGTACTTCGTCCCCCGTCAGCGGGCTGATGCCCTGCCGCCGGAATTTCTTCTTGCACCGCAGGGTATAGCAGCTGCCTTCCGCGTCCCTCGCGGTATAGTAACTCCCGATGCCGCGGATCAACGTTCCTTTTTTCATTCGGCCACCAGCGTCTTCTGTTCCGTCTGCGTGTCGCCGTCGTACACCGTACAGGTATAGGTCCGCCGGTCCGGAAGATAAATGGTCTCCTCGATCTGCCGTGCGTCGTGCGGGTCGAAGGTATAGGTTCTCGTTTCAATCACCGTGTTGGAGCCTTCCGCCTGGATCGTGATGCGGACTTTGGTCTGTTGGTCGCTGGATTTCAGCCTTATATTCAAATTCGCCACGGTGGCCGCCACCGGATGCCGCCAGATGGTCAGCTGAACCGGTGTTTCCTCCGCCACGCGGTTTTCCGCTTCCGGAAGCGAAGAGGCGATCAGCCCGTGCTGTTCATATTCCTCCGTGCTCTGGTATTTCAGCCCCGGCTGCAGCGTCAGGTTCTGCCTGGCCAGCAGTTCTTCAGCCTCTTCAAGCGTCTTGTCCGCCAGGGACGGTACGGTGGTGCTGCCGCCGCTCACCGTCAGCGTCACCGGGTCGTCCCGGGTCACCATGTCGCCCGCCGCCGGAATCTGGCTGATCACTTTTCCCTTTTCCACCTCGCTGCTGGCGGCCCGGTCCCGGGTGATGTTCATTTTTTTCTCTGAAAGCAGCTTTGTCGCTTCGTCGGCCGTCATACCTGTCACGTCCGGCATCTCATAGGGCACCGGTCCGCTGGAAACCAGCAGGATCACCGTATCACCCTTGTGGGCGTCCATGGATCCCTCCGGATTCTGCTTGAAAACCACGTTCTTTTCAGCCTCGTCGTTAGCCATGAACTTGTGGGTTTCATTCAGGCCTGCCTGTTTCAGCACCTTCACGGCCTCGTCGATATTCATCCCCATAATGTCCGGAACGCTGACCTTCGAGATCGTTCTTTCCACAATGGCTTTGCCGCCGAAGAACAGCCCCGTCAGCACCGCCAGGGCAATCAGGACATCCGTGAGAATCCGTACGCGCCTGCGCTGACTCGCTTTGCTGTTCACTTTTTTCCGCTGTCCCGTGTTGCCGGTACGCTCCGTTGTCACCTGGGGTTTTGGCTGACGGACGTCCAGTTCGTTTTCAGGCATCTGGACCGGTTCCGCCCCGCGCTCTTCCAGTGCCGCCCGCAGATCCGCCGCCATTTCCCGGGCCGTCTGATACCGGGCAGCAGGATTCTTCTCCATGGCCCGCATGCAAACCCGCACCACTGACGGAGGAACGTCCGGGGAAATGCTCTGGATCGGCGCCGGAGCCGCATGCAGATGCTGCATCGCCACAGCTACGGGGTTATCCCCGTCATAGGGCACCCGTCCCGTCAGCATTTCATACAGCACGATACCCGTCGAATAAATATCGCTGGCGGCCGTGGCGCCTTCACCCCGGGCCTGTTCCGGTGAAAAATAGTGAACAGAGCCCATGACGTTGTCACCGTGAGTCAGGGTTGCGCTGTCGGCAATCCGGGCGATGCCGAAATCGGCCACCTTGATGTGTCCGTCTTCGTGAACCAGGATATTCTGGGGCTTGATGTCCCGGTGAACAATGCCGTTCCGGTGGGCATGCTCCAGGGCGCTGAGGATCCGGATCGCGATCTGACAGGCCAGTGGTGCGCTCAGCTTTCCGCGCTCCTGGATCACGGCCTTCAGTGTCTTTCCCTGGACATATTCCATGACCAGGTACCGGTTCTCCCCGTCCATGCCGACGTCCAGCAGGTTCACGATATTGTGATGGGTCATCTTGCTGGCCGCTTCCGCTTCACGCTGGAATCGGCTGATGAATTCCCGGTCCTCGTTATATTCCGGACGAAGCACCTTCACCGCGACGTTATGCCCGGTTCGCAGGTCCACTGCCCGGTAAACGATCGCCATGCCGCCCATACCGATCTTTTCGATCAGCCGGTAGCGGTTGGCAAGAATTCTCTCCGTCATGCTTCCGCCTCCCCGGTCTTCGTTTCATTGGAGGCTGTTTCGGTTTCGATTTCTGTTTCGTCTGTCATCAGAATGAGGGTGATGTTGTCTTTCCCGCCGCCTTCAAGAGCTGCCTGCAGCAGCCTGTCCGCCGCCGTCTCCGGGTCTTCCGTCTGTGCCGCCTCTTCCAGCGCGGTCTTGGTGATCTGGCTGTACAGCCCGTCCGAACAGATCAGCCAGCGGTCGCCTTTTTTGCGTTTTTCGCTGTAAAGATCCACCTCGATTGCATCTTCGGTTCCGACAGCGCGGGTGATGTAATTCCGCATCGGATGGCAGGCCGCCTGCTCTTCCGTCAGCACGCCCCTGCGCACCATATCCCCGACCAGGGAATGATCCTCCGTGACCTGGCGCATCTTCCCATCCCGGATCAGATAGGCGCGGCTGTCGCCCACCTGGGCGATCAGCATTTCTTTTTCTCCGGGCCAGAGCAGCGTCAGCGTCGTCCCCATGCCGGTCAGCGCCGCGTCCTTTTCCTGCCGCTCCCAGACCTCCAGGTTGACTTTCTTCACGGCTTCTTCCAGCACCTGACGATCCGGAGTTTTCCCCTGCAGTTCCCGCAGAATCCCGTCCCGGGTTTCGCCGCTGGCGATTTCACCGCCGTTGTGGCCGCCCATACCATCCGCCACGCCTGCGATGCCTTCTCCGATGATCAATGCGTCCTGGTTGCTTTTGCGAACCCGGCCCACATCCGTCCGGCTCGCGATCGAAAATCCGCTCACCGGACATTCCGCCCGCTCCTCTTCCGGCTCTGCCACCGGCTTTTCCGCCTCCGGATTCATCATCCGTTCCGCTGCTTTGTCCTTCAGGTTAAACTTTCTCATATTCCTTCATTCTCCCGAGCAAAAGTCTGAAATCCGCAAACCCAACCCTGAATCCTATATCCTGAATCCTAAATCCGTTTCCGTCTGAACCGGCAGACATAGAATCCTTCCACGCCGTCCCGGTACTCCAGCAGCTGCAGCCCGGTTTTCCGATACTGCGTATACTTCTCCGGAACCGTCTCCGGCAGCGCCGCTGCTTCAAATTCCGGATGCCTCCGCAGGAAATCTTCCGCCTGTTGTTCGTTCTCCTCCGGCAGGATACTGCAGGTGGAATACACCAGCGTTCCGCCTTCCCTGACGTATGCGCAGACCGTGTCCAGCATTTTCCGCTGAATCTCCGTCAGTTCCCGCAGGCTTTCCTCCGTCACCCGCAGCTTGATGTCCGGCTTTTCCGCCAGCATCCCGAGGCCCGTGCACGGGGCATCCAGCAGCACGCCGTCCATCGTCTGAATCAGGTCTTCGCGTGCTTTCAGCGCGTCCCGCACCATCGGCCGGACGTTCTCCAGCCCCAGTCTCCGCGCCTGGGCTTCGATCAGGGCCGTCCGGTGCTCGTGCAGATCCCAGGCCTGCACCCGTCCCGTTCCGCCCATGAGCTCCGCCAGATAGCAGGTCTTTCCGCCCGGCGCCGCACAGCAGTCGAGGATCTGTTTTCCGCGCTTTGCGTCCATGGCCAGACAGGCAATCATGCTCCCGCCGGTCATAATGGAGAAATTGCCGCCGGTAAAGTCGGCGTCCCGGGCAATGTCCATCGCCCCGCGGATCCGCCATGCATGGGGCAGGTCCGTTTTCTCCTTTTCCCACACCTTTTTGGCCAGCAGCTTTTCGAAGTCTTCGTCCGTCAGCTTTGTCAGGTTCGGCCGCACCGTCCAGCCCTCCGTTCCCCGCGGCGTGCTGAGGATCTTTTGGGCTTCCTCCCGGCCGTAAGCCTCCCGCAGACGGATCCACAGCCATTCCGGCAGGCTGAACCGAATCGCGTCTGCCTTGTCCGGCTCCGTCTCCGGATCGGGAAACACCAGTTCATTTTTTTTGCGAACCAGGTTCCGCAGAATGCCGTTGCAAACGCCCTTCAGGCCTTCCATCCCGTTCTCCACGCACAGCTGCACGCAGGTGTTGGTGGCCGCGCTCTCCGGAATCCGGTCCTCCAGCAGGATCTGGCAGGCGCCCAGCCGCAGGATGTTCCGCAGCTTAATGTCCGTATCCTCCCGGGCCATCACCTGTCCAAGGCACCAGTCCAGATAAATCAGGTGATCCAGCGTGTCGTACACCAGCCGGCTGACCAGCCGCCGGTCTGCGGAAATCAGGCCGCAGTTTTCCAGCGACTTATCCAGGCAAAGCGAAGCAAAAGCTCCCTGCTCCGTCACCTGCCGAATCACCCGCAGGGCAATCCGCCGCGGCGCCATGCCTTCCGGTTCGGGCTTTTTCTCCGGCTGTTTGTTCCCCGGCCGCACAGACCGCCCGCCATTTCCGGGCCGCCGGTTGCCGAACGGCTTCTGCCCGTCCTTCCGGAATCCCGATCCCGACCGCGCGCCGGCGGGCTTTCTGCCATTTCCGGGCCGCCGGCCTGCCATCCTGTTGCCGTTCACCGGAGCCTTTTTCTCTTCACTCACTTTTTTCTTCTCCGTCATTGTCAGATTTCAATCGTATGTCCGCGCAGATAGTCCTCCGGCCGCATCCTTTTTCCGCCGGGAGCCTGCAGTTCCAGGATCCGGACAGCCCCCGTTCCGCAGGCGATGATAAGTCCTTCTTTCGGGTCGGCCCGCAGGATACTCCCGGGCGTTCCGCTGCCCTCCGCCATGACGGCCCGCAGCAGCTTTATTCGCCCTTCCCCGCAGGGAATGCTGACGCAGGGCCAGGGATTCAGTCCGTTGATCAGCCCCCGGATCTCCTCCGCCGTTCCCGAAAAGTCCGTCATGCCCATTTCTTTTTTCAGCATCGGATCATAGGTCATTTCTTCGTTGTTCTGCGGCGTGCGTTTCAGCGTTCCGGCCGCAAGCTGTTCCAGCGTCTGTTTCAGTACCTCTGCGCCGATGCGGCTCAGCCGCTCCGTCAGTTCGCCGCAGGTCTCGCTTTCGCCGATGTCCGTTTCCGCCCGCAGCAGCATGTCCCCCGTGTCGATGCCCTCGTCCATCATCATCGTGGTGACGCCGGCTTTCCGGTCGCCCTGCATGATGGCCCAGGCAATGGGCGCGCTTCCCCGATGCTTCGGCAGCAGTGACGCGTGCACGTTGATGTTTCCCATCGGCGGAATGTCCAGCACTTCTTTGCTCAGGATCTGCCCGAAGGCCGCTGTCACGCAAAGGTCGGGCCGCAGCGCCCGCAGGTCTTCCACCCCGTCCTTCCGGATTCTTTCCGGCTGGAAAACCGGAATCCCGTTCTCCAGGGCGGTCACCTTCACGGGGCTCGGGGTCAGTTTGTTGCCCCGTCCCTTCGGCCGGTCCGGCTGGGTGAAAACGCCGACGACCTCCGCGCCCGGGAATCCGATCACGGCTTTGAGGCTCGGAACGGCGAACTCCGGCGTGCCCATAAAAACAATTCTCATTGCGCGTCGTCCTCCGGAATATGTCCTTCGATCTCTTCCTTGGTCAGTTCCCGGTCCATCATGTCGATGTACAGTTTTCCGTCCAGGTGATCCAGCTCATGGCAGATCGCGCGGGCCTCGAAGCCCTCCGTCTCAATCTCCATCCAATCGCCCTTCCGGGTCTGGTACCGGGCGGTCACCTTCATCGGCCGGGTCACGACGCCCTGCCGTCCGGGCACGCTCAGGCAGCCCTCCCGTCCCGTCTGGGTTCCCTCGCGTTTGACGATCTCCGGGTTCACCATCTCCAGCAGACCGCTGTGATCCTCCGTGACATCCACAACGCAAACCCGCCGCAGAATCCCCACCTGGGGCGCCGCCAGGCCGACGCCTTCCGCCTTGTACATGGTGTCCGCCATGTCCTTCAGCAGCAGCGCCAGCCGCAGATCAAACTTTTCCTGCTTTTTGCAGATTTTCCGCAGCGTCTCGTCCCCGACCGTCACAATCTTTCTCGTTCCCATAGGATGCCTCTCCAAACTTTTTTTATTCTACCATCGCCGGCCGCCCCGTTCAGGCGTCCGCTTCCTGATGCTGCAAAACCGTCCGCCGAAGCTGGCCGCAGGCGCCTTCGATATCGTCGCCCATTTCCCTGCGCCGCGTAACGGAAATATGTTTTTCCTCCAGCGTCTGCATAAACACGCGCACGGTGTCCTCGCTGACGCCTTTCAGGTTTCTTTCCTTCACTTCGTTCAGCGGAATCAGGTTCACATGGCACTGCATGCCCCGCAGCCGCTCCGCCAGTTCCAGCGCGTGCTCCTTCCCGGCGTTCACCCCGTCGACCAGCGCGTATTCGAAAATCACACGGCGCCCGGTTTCACGAATGTAAACCCTGCAGGCTTCGAGGATTTCCCGGATCCCGTAGGTGTTCGCGATGGGCATCGTCTTTCGCCGGATTTCGTCGTTGGGTGCATGCAGGCTGACGCACAGCGTCACCGGAAGGTTCTCCTTCGCCAGATCCATCATTCGCGGCACAATCCCGCAGGTAGACAGCGATACGTTTCGCAGGCTGATCCGGATTCCTTCCTCCTCCCGAAGCAGGTGGAGGAACCGGATCACCTGATCATAGTTGTCCAGCGGTTCCCCGCTGCCCATCAGCACCACGTGACTTACCCGCGCTTCACGCCCCTGCTCTGCCAGGAACCGGTTCGCCGCAAGGATCTCTCCCAGCATTTCCCCGGCCGTCAGATCCCGCACCCGTCCTTCCAGCGTGGAGGCGCAGAACCGGCATCCCATCCGGCAGCCCACCTGGGTGCTGATGCAAAGGCTCATGCCGTATTTGTACTGCATCAGCACGCCTTCCACGCAGTTGCCGTCCCGCAGCGCGTAGAGGAATTTCACCGTCCCGTCCAGCGCGCTTTCCCGGTGCAGCTGAACGGTCACCGGCTGGGCCACCGCGGATGCCTTCAGTTTCTCCCGCATGTCCTTCGGCAGGTTCGTCATCCCGTCAAAGTCCGCCCCCCGGTGAATCCATTCGAAAATCTGTTTCCCCCGGAAAGCCGGAAAGCCGTTTTCCCGCGCCCAGTCCGTGATCTCCGCCCGGGTCATCCCCGTCAGTTCAACCTTCTCCACAGCAATCTCCAACCTACATCATCGTCGCCGGGTTCACCTCGAAGGTGACCTCCGCGCCGTCGGTTCCTTCCCCCGCCATCTCCGTCAGCGCCCCGAAGAACGCATCCGTTTCCGGGCCCACCAGCGCCTTGATCACGATATGCCGCCGGTGCTTCGCCTTCAGGAATTTCACCGAGGGGATATCCTTCAGCATCGTCAGGATTTTCTTCTGCCAGTCCGGATGCTGCGCCGTCAGTGCCCGCACCTTCCCGTCCAGCTCCTCCGCGGCCCGCACGGCCGCTTCTTCCCGGCTGCTTTCAATCAGCAGCCGGCCCAGCACCGTAAAGGGCGGATACAGGCGGTTCCGGCGCCGGCGGAATTCGCTTTCAAAGAACGCCCGGTAGTCCTGCCGCGAGGCAAACCCGATCACCGGATCGTTCGGCAGGTAGGTCTGGATGATCACACGGCCGCTTTGCTGCCCCCGGCCGGCCCGGCCGGCCACCTGGGTGAACAGCTGGAACGCGCGCTCCCGGCTCCGGTAGTCCGGCAGGTTCAGCGCCATGTCCGCAGCCACGACGCCCACCAGCGTCACCTGCGGAAAGTCCAGCCCCTTGGCGATCATCTGGGTTCCGATCAGGATCCGCGCCCGGCCGCTCCGGAATTCCTCAAGGATCTTTCCGTGGCCGTCCTTCGTGCCCGTGGTGTCGTAGTCCATCCGGGCGCAAACGACCCCGGGGAGCATTTTGGCGACCTCCTCCTCCACCTTCTGGGTGCCCGCCCCGAAGTAGCGGATGTAGCGTCCGCCGCATTCCGGGCAGACCGTCGGCGGCGCCGCTTCCGTTCCGCAGTAGTGGCAGCGCAGTTTCCCGTCGCTTCCGCCCAGGTGATAGGTCATGCTGATATCGCAGTTCGGGCATTTCACGACGTATCCGCAGGTCCTGCAGCTCACAAAGCTGTTATATCCCCGCCGGTTCATCAGCAGGATCGCCTGCTCCCCGGCGTCAATGCAGTCCTTCAGGGCCCTGCGCAGCGCGTTGCTCAGCACCGTGCGGTTGCCGTTTTCCAGTTCCTGCCGCATGTCGATCACCTCGACCTCCGGCAGGGGCCGGTCATTGACCCGCTTCGGCATTTCCAGCAGGGTGTAGTCTCCCCGCCGGGCCCGGGCAAAGCTGAGGATGCTGGGCGTTGCGCTGGCCAGGATCAGCGTCCCGTTTTCCCGCGCACAGCGGCTCGCCGCCACGTCCCGTGTGTCGTATCGCGGATGCCGGTCGTTCAGGTAGGTGCTCTCGTGCTCTTCGTCCACAACGATCAGCCCCAGCTTTTCCACCGGCGAAAACACCGCGCTCCGCGCCCCGATCACGACGCGGGCCTCTCCCCGGCGGATCCTGCGCCATTCGTCATAGCGCTCCCCCGGGCTCAGCCGGCTGTGAATCACTGCCGCAACGGGGCCGAACCTTCCCCGGAACCAGCTGACCATCTGGGGCGTGAGGGCGATTTCCGGAACCAGGATGATGGCGCATTTCCCGAGGGAAAGCGTCTCCCGGACCGCCTTCATGAACACTTCCGTCTTCCCGCTGCCGGTCACTCCGTGCAGCAGGAACCGTCCGCCTTTGCCCGTGAGGCAGGGCAGGATCTCCTCCAGGGCTTCCTGCTGACCGGCGGTCAGTTCGTACCCCGGATCCTCCGTCTCGGCGAAGGCGCCCTCCGGCGTCCGCAGCGTTTCCTCGTCCCCCAGGCGGATCAGCCCGTCCTGGGCGAGTTTCTTCAGGGCTTCCTGCGGATCCCGTACGCTTTCCGCCAGCTCATGCACCGTTCTTTTTTTGCCGTCCGCCAGGATTTCCAGCAGCGCCGCGCGTTTCCCTTTGCGCCGGTCGGCCGCCAGGGCCGTGCGGATTTCCTCTTCCGAAACCGCTGCCTGGGCCACGCGTACGGTTTTTACGTGCACCCTTCCGCCGCGCATCTGCGCCGGCAGCATCAGGCGCAGCGTTTCGGCCAGCGGGCAGTGCGCCTTTACGGCCATTTCCTCCGCCAGGGCCATCAGCTCCGGCGGAATCGCCGCGTAGTCCTCCAGCGGCCGTATCACTTCCCGCAGTTTCTCTGCCGGCACGTCGCATTCATCCGTGATTTCAACGACGACGCCTTCCTTTTCACGCCTTCCGAAAGGAACAGCCACACGCTGCCCCGCGCAAAGTTCCATGCTCTCCGGAATCAGGTAGGTAAAAGGTTTTGCCACATTCTCATGAACGATGTCCACGATCACCCGGCAATACATCCCTTTCCCTCCTTTCCGGGCATAAAACACCATCTTTTATTATATCGTTTTCTGCCGGACATGACAACCGCAATCTTTCGGTTCCCGGCTGGACAGATGCGCCTGGTTTTGCTATAATGCCCGCATCATCATGATGGAGAAAGGAGGAATGATTCGATGGGTTCCAAGAGTATTGTGAAGTATATCCTGATCGGCGTCCTTGCCTGCGCCGCGTTTGTAACGGGCTTTGCCTTCTTAAACACGCTGATCCAGGAGGGAAGAACCTTTGCCGACGGTTTCAAAAACGTCTTAGACTGGATTCTGGGCGTCTGCTTCGGTGTTTCCTGTGCTTATTCCGTATGGAAAAAGGACAACGGCAAGGGCAAGGACAGCGAAAAAAAGCAGTAAGAAAAAAGCGAGGGCTTTTTTTGCCTCCGCGAATGGATCTTTTGGAGCAAGACAAACAGCGCAGCGAACGATGCTGCGCTGATTTTTTGTCCTAGTGACCTGACGGGCCGGCTGTTCTTTTGTTATCCCCTGTGGTCAGCTGTCCTTTTTGTTTCCCGCGATCCGCATTAGCAGGTCGAGAATCTTCAGGTAAATCCAGATGACCGTGAAGGCCAGACCGAAGGCGGCGTACCATTCGCAGTCCTTCGGATAGCCGCGCTCCACACATTCCTGAATCATGGAGAAATCGCTGATCAGGAAGAGGGATGCGATCAGCAGGCCGACCACGTCCACCGCGATGGCGATCCCGGGATTGCCCATGATGCTCTGGACAAAGGGCCGGGTGGCAGGGATCAGGGAGCCGATAAAGGTCAGCAAGCCGACAGCCACCGAACCCAGCATCAGTGCCAGCAGTACCGTGCGGAACTTGTTGTCGACCTTAATGATGCCGGAGGTATACAGCCAGCCCATGACCAGCACCACCGCCACCGTCAGCAGCAGCGCTTCCAGGCCCAGATAGCTGTACTCACCGAGCACCTTGAACACCAGGAAGGAAATGAAATATCCCTGGCTGGCAGCATAGATCGTTCCGGTGACCGGAATGGTTTTCCGGGCAAACATGCCGACCAGTTCGGCAATCAGGCCCGCAATCAGAACCCCGCCGATGATATAGGTCTCTTTCAGGGAAAGAGAAACGACGAACTTTTTGTTGATTGTAAAGGATTGCCAGACCGGTTCGGAAGCCAGCATGTTCGATACCAGCAGCTGGATCACAACCCCAACCAGCGTCATCAGCAGGAAGAAGGTCGTTTTCGTGGCGATACCGGCGTAGGTGGCTGCATTGGTTTCCGAGCGTTCCGTGATTTTGCTCATCCGGTTCAGCACCGGATTGGAGCGGAACAGCGTCTTTTTCTCCTGCGGTGTTTCGCGGCTCAGTGTTGTCATTCTCTTTTCACCTTCAGCTTTCTTCAAAACTTTGCGGACGCCGGAAATCCTCCTGACGTCCGGATCATTATACAGATTTCGTATGCCATTTTCAACCGTCTCAGCTGCCGGGCTGCCGCTGAACGGTCAGGAAATCCTCGCGGATATAGCCGTTGATGCCGTCCTCTGTGTTCACGTAATACCACAGGCGTCCGTCGTTGCCGGTGGTCCTGGACACCAGTTCAACAAAACTTCCGGATTTGGAAATGAGCTGTTTCAGCGCGCTGGTTTTGTCGGGATATTCCCGCACTCTCACGTCCTGCCGGTTGGTCCTTGCGAATCCGGAGGATGAATTGATCTGCGGCGCGGCGGTCGTCGTCGGCACCCAGTTCTGAGACGGCATACGGATGCCATAGGAAGAATCAAAGACACCGGGGCCGTAGAGGTTCACCAGGGAATCCGACAGGAAAGCGATATCCGCGATCCACATCTGATAGCGGTGCTGATTGTCCTTCTTTTCCCCTTCATACCATCCCTTGACCCAGAACTCGATCTTGGTCACGTTATAGTAGGTGTTGTCCAGGGCATAGCGCTGATATCCGTCAATGAAGTTTTCGGAAAGCTCGTCGGCGTCGTAATTGTCCTGGAGATTGTAGAACTTGTTATAGCGGCCTTTCCGGGGGAAATAGAGGCCGTAGCTCCTGTCGCCGGACCAAATGGTCACGGCCAGATTGCCCATCCGGGCATAATCCCGGAAGTTGTCGGACTTCTCGCTTCCGTTCCGGATCCAGATGTCCTTGATCGTCGCGTTGTCAAAATAGAAGGTGATATCCGGAATATCGTCCGTGGCAGCATTGTTGTAGCAGCCGAACCACATCGCCGTGGAGCAGTTCCCGTCCAGAGCGGAATCGATATGCGTCGCGATCCGGCCATTCCGGTATTCCTGGGACTCCCAGTTGTAGGGCCGCACGCTGCTGCGGATAATATTCACCGGGACGGCGTAGCTGAAATTCCCGGGCCTGTCCGCCGCAGCCACGGAGCAGAGCAGGCAGAGGATCGCCGCGATGCAGAACAGTTTTCTGAGTTTCATTTTTTCTTTCCTTTCACATTTTTATGGGATTGTTCCGGGGTACCTTACTGCAGGTATTATATAAAACTGCTTTGGGCATGTCAAACGGATTGTTCTGTCTGTCCATCCTTTCCTCCCGGCATGATCAAAGGGGCAATCATCGCGATCCGGTCCTCTTCCAGCAGGATATCCGCCTGATATGGCTCGCTTCCGGTTCCCTCTCCGGGCACTGCGGGAAAACAGAAAAAGCGGCTCGAGGCAGAGCCGCTCTTTGCTGCCGGAATCATTGAACCCGCCCCGGCGGTGATCCGTCTCAGGGTTTAATCCGGGCCACGATTCTCTCTTCATTCGCTCCGCTGATCAGCAGGCGATCCCCGGTTCCCTGTTTCAGCTCGCCGACGTCCTTCCGGAGATGCTCCGCGATGCGTGCACCGAAGCATTCCTTGACATCTTCCACTTCGCTGGCAAACAGCGTCTTCCCGGTCTCCGTTGCCGCCTGGTTCAGCGCGTCCATCAACAGGCGGATCTGATCCATGTAATACATGTAACTTCCCGTAAAGGCCCTGACAGAGTTGGTAACCCGATCCTGATTTTCTGAGCGGTTGGCCTGGATTTCTTCGTCCAGATTGTTCCGTTTGAGCGCCGCTTCCTTCGCAAAGGCTTCTTCCTTGCTTTCCCGGGATTCCTCAAACTCCTTGATCTTCTCGGTATACAGCTCTTTCAGGCCTTCAAATTCAACGGCAGCCTTCTTGGCTTGTTCTTTCAGTTCGTCGTAATCCGTATTCTTCAGTTTTTCTTCCAGCTCGCTGATTTTTTCGTTGGCACTGTTCAGCAGGGTTTCCAGATCCGCTTTCTCTTTCTGCGCAGTCTTCAGTTTGGTTTCCAGATCCGTTTTCTCTTTCTGCACGCTCTGCAGATCGCCTTCTATGGACCGCACTTTGCCTTCCAGTTCCTCAATTGCCTTTCTATTGAACATGTTCCGGGTCCTCCTTTGATTTAGATTTTATTCAATTGTCCTGACAGCCTGTCCATTCCCGCACCGGACAGGATCTTTTCGGCTGTCGTTATGTTTCACTCGTATGGATCATACCATACAACCGCCTTCGCCGTCAATGCCGCAAAAAAACTGCGATCGTGTCACCGGGCTTACCTTTCCGTGTCTTTGAGAAAAAAAGTTTTCAGCCGCTCCCTGTAATCCGGGGCCAGGTCATACGCTGCATGGCCGTAGCCCTCGTACATCACCAGTTCGCAACCCGGCTTATCCTTCAGCTTCTCCGCAACCTGTTCGGAAGCTTCCCCGCCCAGCGCCCTGTCATCTTTGGAGCCGAGAACCAGCACCGGGCATTCTATCCTGTGCAGCAAATCGACCACATCAAACCCTTCAATGGTTTCCGCCAGGATCGCAAAGCGGACCAGATCCGCATCCGTGACCGCCTTTGCGCTTTCGACCAGCAGATCCCGGGCCTGCTCAAAGACCGCGGAAGGATAGATGGCTTCACCGAAAGCGAGATACAGTTCTTCCGCATTTCCCTGTTTTGCCAGGCTGATCCAGTTTTCAATCACCTTTTCCGCTTCCCCATCCATGCAGGCGGAAGTGGAGCCTAGTGCCAGACGGGCAACCAGCTCCGGATGCTCTATGGCGACGACCATCGCGATCATGCCGCCCTGGGAAGCACCGAAGAGGCAGACCTGATCCAGTCCGAGGGCACGGAGGGCCGCAGTTGTATCATGAGCCATTTCATGCAGGGAATAGGTTGCGGGCAGTTCCTTCCTGCGGTCGAAAACATAGACGGTGAAATCATCGGTGAGCGGGGCGTACGAATTTGCCACACTTGGCGCAAACTTCATGACGCTTTCCACACTGAGCCCGGGCAGAATCACGAGGGTTTTCGGCCCATGCCCGAAGCGGAAATAATCCATCGAAAAGCCGTTCACTTCAACCTTTTCAATCGATATATTCACTTCATTCTCCCCGCTTTCCGCAAAACTGCCGGCGCACACGGCGGCCATAATCAGATCCGCCTGTTTCCTTCTGTTCTTACGTCTGGATTGTCAGCATCTGCTCCAGAAGTCCGTCGTCCGGGAAGACCATAAAATCCCGGACCTGCAGGCGAACCGGTTGCCCTTTGCGCAGACTTTCTTCCTGCCAGCCGCCGGTGATCACACGGACCAGGGCTTCACCCACCCGTACACGGCAGTCGCAGACATCTCCGAGATAATAAACCGTTTCCATCACCCCGCTGAGGGGGCCGTTCTCCGCAAAGAAGATGTTTTCAGGCCGGATCGCCGCTTCCACCTTTCCGGTGCGTTCCCCGTCATACGGCAGAGACTGGCCGCCCATGACGGGAAAAACAATCCGTCCGTCCCTCACCTCACCCTTGAAAAAATCCACCTTCCCGAGGAAATCCGCCACGAACTGATTGGCAGGGCGGTTATAGATGTCCTGCGGAGTGCCGCACTGCTGCACGACGCCCCGGTTGATCAGGAAGATCCGGTCGCTCATGGCCATGGCTTCGGTCTGATCATGGGTAACATAAACCACGGTGATTCCTGTCCGCTGCTGGATCTCCTTGATCTCAAAGCGCATGGATTCCCGCAGTTTCGCATCCAGGTTGCTCAGGGGCTCGTCCAGCAGGAGAAGCCTCGGCTCTGCCACCAGGGCCCGGGCCAGGGCGACCCGCTGCTGCTGTCCGCCGGAAAGCTGGTTTGGCAGACGCTCCGCGTACTGAGACAGATGCACGGTTTCCAGCACTTTTCCGACAGCCTCCCAGATTTTCTCCTTCGGCTGCTTCTGGATCTGCAGCGGATAGGCCACATTTTCAAAAACATTCATATGCGGCCAGACGGCATAACTCTGAAACACCATGCCGATACCCCGTTTTTCCGGCGGTACAAAGGTGTTTCCCCCGGAAACCAGCTGATCGCCGATATAAACCTCGCCCGCAGTGGGCTTTTCAAAGCCGGCGATGATGCGCAGCATCGTGGTCTTTCCGCAGCCGGAAGGCCCCAGGAGGGTGACAAACTCCCCGTCGCCGAAGGTTTCGTTAAACTCACTGAGAACGACATTGCTGCCAAAGGATTTTGTAACATTCTTGATGGTAACGGTTGACATCGGTGTTCATCCTTTCAGCCGGAAAAAATGGATCAAATCGAGAAATTGCCCTTGGTGAGGCGGTTGAGCAGGAAGTTCAGCAGGATGACGATCAGCAGAATACCAAAGGCCAGGGCGCAGCTCATCGGCTGGCTGGTATAGGACCAGAACTCATACAGCTGATAGCCGATCGTTTTGGTGGTGCTGGAATAGAGCAGCGCCGTCATGGACAGTTCATAGAAGCTGGGAATAAAGATCAGGAACCAGCCTGCCGCGATCGACGGAAGAATCAGGGGGCCGGTGATCTTCAGCATGGTGCGTCCCCACCCCGCGCCGGCGATCTGGCTGCTTTCCTCGAGGGAAACATGAATCTGGCTCATGGCCGATACCACCGTGCGCATACCCATCATCATATACTTGATCAGATAGGCAACAATGAGGATCCAGGCTGTGTTGTAAATATTGATGCCGAAATTGCCCCGCATGGTCATGATGAGCCCCAGGGCGATAACAACGGAAGGTGTTCCGGAACCGAGGGTGATGAGGAAATTCGGAATGGACCTGCCGCGAACCTGGGTTCGCTGCAGGAGCCAGCCCATCACGCAGGCGACGAGCAGGCCCACCGTCGCCGTGACGGCGGCAAAGATCAGCGAGTTTTTCATGCTGCTGATGGTTTCGGTCATCGTGAAGACGGAAACCCAGTTGGATGTCGTGAAATTTGCCGGATCGAAGACGCTTTTGCCAAGATCCGCCTTGAAAGACGTCGTGAGAATCACCGTAAACGGGATGACCACCACAACGACCGCGAAAAACGCCACCAGAAGCGTGAGCGGCAGCCGGCCTTTCCGCAGATCCACCATCGCCGGCTGCACCGACTTTCCTGAAACAGTGATATACTGCTTTCTCGCAAGCACACCGTCCGAAACAAAAAGAATGATCAGTGCGACGATCATCAGGAAACCCGCAAGGCCGATCGCATCGTTCAGACTGTCCTGACCCAGCGACACATATTCCACGATACGGGTTGTGATCGTATTGACATTTCCCTGGGCGCCGATGATCGAAGGGATGCCGTAGCAGCTTGCGGCGGCAATGAATACCAGCAGCGCTCCGCCGATCAGGGAAGGCATCATCATCGGCAGGGTTATGGTGAAAACCGTCTTCAGCGGGGACGCGCCGGAAATCCGGCCTGCCTCTTCGAGGGACGGATCCATCTTTTCCATGGCCCGGCTGATGGTGATAAACGCATAGGGATAATAGAACGTCGTCAGAACCCAGATCATCCCCGGCAGCGTGTAGATATTCAGGGGGCCGGGGCCGCTGAGGCCGAAGAGCGCGCGAAGCCACTGATTGATGATGCCCGCATTCGGATTCAGCAGCCGAAGCCAGGCCATGGCGCCTACATAGGGCGGCACCATATAGGTCATGACAAAGAGGGAACGGAAGAACTTCCGGCCGTAAAGGTTGGTCCGGCCCACCAGCCAGGCCAGGGGAAATGCAATCATCGTGCCCAGAACCATGGTCGCAAAGGCGGCGATCAGCGTGTTCTTCAGCGCGTCCAGATTCAGGGAATAGCTGAAGAGGCGGCGGATGGTTTCCAGCGAGAAGCTTCCGTTCGGAAAGAGTCCCCGGTAAATCATATAGAAAACCGGCAGCACCAGGAAGACCAGCAGGAAATCAACGATCAGCAGGATAACGACCCACTTGATGTTCAGGATCCACTGCTTCTCGGAAGCCATGAGCAGTGCAAGGAGGATCACATCCAGTATCAGCAGCACGCCGAAAAGAATGACCGTTTTGCTGTTGCTGACAATAAACTGCCAGAGCCAGGAGGTTTCTCCCCGGACGACCATCTCAAAGGCGGTGAGCATGCTGTCCTTGTTGCGGACGCTCTTTTTCAGATCCCGCACATGCTCGGTGACCTGTTGTTTTTCATCCCCGAGGGCGGTGATATACAGCTGCATCACCATGGCCCGGCGTTCATCGCCGGTCAGACCTTCCAGCGCCTGTTCCGCCTGCGCCGGCTGCTGCGCGTTCTCATCGTTCAGACAGGACAGCAGCTGACGCCGGAAGTCCGTTTTGCTGTCCGCCGGGAGTGCCGTGATCTTCTTCCGGAGGGACGCGGACACCTTCGGGCCGTTCACCAGGCCGGAAACCGTCATCAGTTTCCAGGCGGCGGCCCTGTTCCCTGCCGTAAAAGCCGCTGCATCTTCACCGGCGCCGGCCCGGGTGTTTTCCCAGTTTGCCTTCAGCAGGCTGAGGACTGTTTCATCCAGCGAATTTCGTTCCTCCTCCGTGAAGGACGCGAGGTCTGCCGACGCTGTTTCCCAGGCGGCATTGACGTCCTTGGAGAGCGTGTAGATCGCGTTATAGCTGTCGTCATTGCCGAGGCTTGCATCCGCAACCTGGTTCTGCCCCCTGAAACCAAAGAACACGAAGATGAGGCCCAGCAGAAAACATGCTGCCAGGCCGATCTTCGTGCAAACCGAAGCGGGATGACGTCCCGTCTCTTTTTTCCTCATCATATCAATCCCGTGTCATTACTGGGTGACTTTTTCGCTCCAGAGCTTTTTGATCTGTTCCCGTTCATGATAGGCTTTATCCCAATCCACGCCCAGATCTTTGGCAACGAGTTCATCGGTGCTGACGGATCCGTCCGGAATTTCACCCATATCCTTCAGCACACCGTGCATATTCGCCTTTATGATCAGCTTCTGTCCTTCCGGGCTGAGGAACCATTCGGCTACGGCTTCGGCGGCTTCTGTATTGCAGTTTTTCGAGAGGCTTTCCTCCACAATCATCACCGGCGAGGGGATCAGGATGACACCGTCCTCTGGATAGCAGATTTTCACGCTGGTTACATCGCGTCCTTCTGCCGCTTCCTTCTGGACATAGTTGAGGATGGATTCTTCCAGAATCATCAGGGAAGCCGTGCCGTATTCGCCGCCCTCACCCTGCAGCTTGGCAATGGCGCCGGAGCCGGAAGCGCGCTCCACCTTATTTGCCGCCAGCTTATCCAGATATTCCTCTCCGTATTTATCCATCAGAGAGATGATCGACGCATAGCTGGTGCCGCTCTTCATCGGATCGCCCATGGAGATATAGCCTTTGAGCGTCGGATCGTAGGCAAAATCCTTAAAGCTCTTCGCCACATTGACGCCCTTGGCGGCAAAATAATCCGCCGCTTCCGGATTGTACGCCAGAACCATGTTGCACACGCGCACCGGATACCAGTAGCCGTCCTTGTCATAAGGGAAGCGCAGCTTATTCTCCGCATCCTCGAAAGTGAAGGGCTGCAGATAGCCATAGTCTTTCAGTTCCAGTGCAAAGGCAGGTTCCGCCACCATGATGATATCCGCGCTGAGGGGGCCGTCCCGCTTCTCACCCATTTCGCCGTAGATCTTGGCGATCAGGTCGTTGGAGCCGCCCTGGAAGAAGAAACTTCCCTCGTTTCCGGGGGTCAGGTTCGGGAATTCCGCCTTGAGCGCCGCGTCCATCATCGGCAGGACTTCTTTATACATGGACGTAAAGATGACCAGTTCGCCTTCCACATCCTCGTTGACCGCAAGGGCAGAGCCGCTGACAGACAGCAGCAGGATCAGGCCAAGAACCAGACAAAGCAGTTTTTTCATTGGAAGAGCCTCCTTCTTTATTTTTGCATACCACGCTTCCGCTTCCCTGCGGAACTGCGCAAGGCAATCCTCCTGCATACTCACCCTCGTCTTCAATCCGTCACGAAGGATCTTCAATCCCGTAACGGGAAACCGTTTTCTTTTTAAGGAAAGCCCACAGATAGACGCCGCACAGTGCCAGGGCAAATCCCGCGCCGACGGGATACGCGATGGAAGAGGACAGGCTGAAACCTTCCTTGGCCATCAGAATATAGGTCATGCTGACGGCAGACATGAACACTGCCGGCAGCGCGGTGATCACCGATCCGAATTTGGTCTTCCCTTTCTTCAGCAGATAAGCTGTTGCCACCCACAGGGAAATCATGGCCAGTGTCTGGTTGGACCAGGAGAAATAACGCCAGATCGTCTGGAAACCGTTGCTGTTCGTCGTTGAGTACCAGGTGAGCAATCCGCCGACAACCAGCAGCGGAATGGTGATCACCAGCCTGGACCGGATCTTCTTTTGGTCCAGATGGAATATTTCCGCAAGAATCAGTCGTGCGCTGCGGAACGCCGTATCGCCGGAAGTGATCGGGCAGACAATCACACCCGCAATAGCCAGAATACTGCCTGCTGCTCCGAGCACTCCCGTTGAAATCTGATAGACCACATCGGAAGGCCCGCTTTTCAGCGCATCATTCAGCACCTGCGTCGCACCGTAAAAAGCGACGCCGGCTGCTGCCCAAATCAGAGCAATCACGGATTCGCCGATCATGGCGCCATAGAAGATTTTCCGTCCCTGTTTCTCGCTGGTGATACACTTGGCAATCATCGGTGACTGTGTTGCATGGAAACCGGATATCGCGCCGCAGGCAACGGTGATAAACATATACGGCCAGACAGGCGTTCCCTCCGGATGCAGATTCGAAAGCGAAATTTCCGGAATCGTGTACTTTCCGCCGGAGAAAAGGATTCCTCCCATCACAGCCGCCGCCATCGCGACAAGAAGCACGCCGAAAACCGGATATAGTTTCCCGATCACCTTGTCAATCGGCATCAGCGTCGCCAGCAGGTAATAAGCAAGAATCACCACTGCCCAGAAGGTCGTATCCATCCATGCCGGCGCATGCAGCTGTTCAAGCAGACCGCTGATCAGTCCTGCCGGGCTTGTGACAAACACAACACCGCACAGCACCAGCAAAACGACCGAGAATATGCGCATGACCCATCTCGCGGCATTACCCAGGTAGATTCCGGACAGTTCGGCAATCGAGTTGCCTCCGTGGCGGCTGGAAATCATACCGCTCATATAGTCGTGCACCGCACCGCCGAGAATCGATCCCAAAACAATCCACAGGAACACAACCGGTCCGAAAACGGCGCCCATCAGCGGCCCGAAAATCGGACCGGTGCCCGCAATGTTCAGCAGCTGCACCAGGAAAGCCTTCCAGGGCTTCATGGGCACGCAGTCCACCCCGTCGTTAATGGTGACGGCCGGGGTTTGACGGTCGTCCGGCCCGAAGACTTTTTCCGTCAGCCGTCCGTAAACCAGATAGCCGATAACAAGAACAGCCAGGGAAAGCAAAAGAGAAACCATGCAATTTCCTCCCTTCTAAGGATCAAAGAGAATCTCACGGCGCTTTACAGAATGAATTTGCTGCTTCTCTCCTCTTCAATCGCACAACAATATATTATACTAAATATCGGTTGACTGTTCAACGGGTGTTCCGAAATGTCACATTCTCTGCGCCGGGTTTCCGGTTTTTCGTCGGTTTTCTTTACAAAGCCCGACGAAATCTGTAAAATAAAATGCTGATTGAAACGCTCCGACAGAGGAGGCACCCGCCTATGGCCCCGATCCTTTCCGCATGTATGGTGATGTATCGCTGCGGCGATGAAATAGACGTCGCCCTTCGTTGCATTCAGAATGCGGATCTGGAAGTTTCTGTCTTCCTCTGCGATAATTCGCCGGACGAGATGACAGCAGAGCGGCTGAAATGGGCTTTCCCCGGTATTGTGGTGCTGCCGCAGAAAAAAAACATCGGGCTCACGGAAGGACATAATGCCGTATTGCCCCGGCTCCAAAGCAAATACCATCTTCTGATGGATCCCGGCGTTTCTTTTCATCCTTCCCTTCTGCGCGCCATGGTTTCCTATATGGAAGCTCATCCGAATATCGCCGTTCTGTCTCCCCGCTTTTTCAGCGAGGAAGGCGAAGAACTGTTCTTCCCGAGGAAACAGCTCTCCGTCCGCAGCCTGCTGGGCTGTGCCTTCGGCAGCCTTGGCGGATTCTTCCTCCGCTGGAAGCGTGAATACATGTTGGCCAATCACGATATAGAAATGCCGACCCCGGTGGATACGGCTCCCGTCTCCTTCATGATGATCCGAACGGAAATCTTCCGCAGCCTGAACGGGTTCGACCCGCACTTTGCCCGTTCCCAGGCGGACGCCGATCTTTGCCGCCGGATTCTGGAAAGCAGGATGGGCAGCGTTGTTTACCATCCGGATATGCAGGTCATTCTCCGTCCGCCTGAAGGTTCAGGACTTTTTCTCGAAAACCGGCAGCACCGGCTTCCGACCGTGCTGCGGTACTTCATGAAATGGGGCATTACTTTCTGAACAGAACCATCGCGGTTTTCAAAACCCGGAAGCTTCCGTGCTTCCGGGTTTTAAGGTTACCGTAATCACAGGTCCGTATTCGTCACCGGCACGGGATCGGGGCCAAGCAGCTTCTCCAGCACAGCGCGCGAAGCATACTCGCCGGGGATTTCTCCCTGAGCCGGAATATACCCGACAGCCTGCTGATAGGCTGCCATGGCATTGACCGTCCACTGGCCGTACGCGCCGTCAATCTGAATCGGATCGTAGCCGACCCGCCGCAGCATCATCTGCACCATACGAACCCGCAGCCCCGAGTCTCCCCGTTGCAGCGGTGCATAGGGGTCATAATAGGGTGCGTCGTTTGCAAACAGCCTGCGGTACATGCTCGGTGTAATGTAATTCCGTTCCCGCTGGCGGATTGCTTCATAGAAGAGGCTCACCGCCGTCTGCGTCTGGTCGCCGTAGCTCCCGTCCACATAACCGACGGGATAGCCGAGTTCCTGCAGACGCCGCTGGATTTTTCGGACCGTCTGCCCTTTCGCCCCTTTATAGATATTGCCGTCGTCCTGCCGCGAGGAAGAACCTCCGCCGGAAGGAGCGGTGGTCGGTACCAGTGTGGTTCGCGGCGTCGCCGTGGGGGTCGGCGTCGGTGCCGGAACAGCCGTCGGCGCCGGGGTTACCGTCACAAGCAGCATTGCGTCGTTTTCAATCGTCTCCAGCACCCATGGAACCAGTTCTGTCGTTCTGTATCTGTAAAGACGTCCGTCCGCCATGCAGGCTGCGGCCGTTGCCTGACCGGAAGCGGGAAACGGAACGGATTCGCCGTCCTTCAGGCTGATGGAAAGGATACTCCGGTCCACGGCGGTGATCGTCAGCGCCTCCGCCGTCACGGTCATCGAGATCGGCTCCGGAACGCTTTTTCCCGTGAGGCTCGCAATCAGGGTGCCCGCCGTCTTCGTTGCCGCGCCCGGCGTTTCCTTCTGCATCAGTACAAAGCCGCTGTCGCTTTGATTGATCCAGTAAAGAATCTTTCCGTCCGTGGCGGCGACCGCCGCCCGTTCGGAGAAAACCGTCTCCCCAACGGTCAGCTTTCCGTCCTGCAGCTGCACGGTTCTGTCTGTCTTTTCGGCAATTTCCGTTTCCGTCGCGGCGGCAGACAGGATGGAATAACTGGTCCCCTCCTTTTTCACGGAAACAATCTGGCCCGTTTGGGTCAGGCCGATCACGTCCGTGTCCGTCAGGCTCAGGATGTCTTTCATCGGCGTGGACAGCTTTCTTGTAATGCCGTCGGTGCATTTCAGAAACAGTTCGTTTTCTTCTCCGATCCATGCCGTCACGGTCCCGTCCGTTCTTGCAGGATCCGCCCCGGCCCCCGCGCACAGCGCCAGGATGGCCGCCGTCATGATCAGAAATATCAGTCTTTTCACTGGAATTTCCCTCCCGGTCATATGATCCGGACAAAAAGCGTCCGTCATTGATCAGACGAATCATACGGCCGTTTTATTCCCCCGGCTATTTCGTCAGTTCAAAACGTTCCGTCAGCAGCAGGTGATCCGCGTATCCGGTGGAAATCCTGAATTCCCCGGGTTCGGACATTTCCCTGCCGTTCATGTCAAAGAAGCGCAGCTGCATTTCCGAAACGGTGAACACCACCTCTGCGCGTTCACCGGGCTTCAGGAACACTTTCCGGTAATCAATCAGCTGCTGCACCGGCCGCACAACAGAGGCAACGGGATCCCGCAGATACAGCTGCACGGTTTCCTTTCCCGCGGCGGCGCCCGTGTTCCGGACCGTGACCGTCACCCGGATTTCGCCGTCCTTTGTCATCTGCGTCCGGTCCAGAGAAAGCTTTTCATATGCAAAGGTTGTATAACTGAGTCCGAAACCGAAGGAGTACAGCGGCAGGTTTGGCGTGTCCAGATAGCAGCTGGTGAAGGGAAACGCCCGGCTGTCCGGTTCCGGCTTCGGCCGCCCGGTATTCATCCGGTTGTAGGGATTCGGACACTGCCCGACGCTTCGCGGCAGTCCCGCCGAAAGCTTTCCGCAGGGATTCGCCTCGCCCCACAGCAGCCGGGCCACCGCGTTCCCCGCCTCCGTTCCCGGATACCACATTTCCAGCACGGCCGGAGCAAAAGAAACCAGCTCCGTCAGCACCAGCGGGCGCCCGTTGAACAGGATGATCGCTGTGTTTCCGTTCGCTTCAATCACGCGCCGTGCCAGTTCCGCCTGAGGTCCGGGAAGATCCAGCTCCGCGCGGCTTCTTCCCTCTCCGCTGTCATTTTCCGGTTCTCCCAATGCAAGAATAACGGCGTCGGCGCCGGCGGCCGCCTGTACCGCCCGGTCAATGCCGCTGCGGTCCGTGTCCTCGAACTCCGCGCCGCAGCCCCGTTCGATGATCAGCTCCGCTTCCGGCAGCAGATTCCGGATTCCCTCCGGGATCGTGACGGTGTAGCGTTCCGCGCCCGGACGGCTCCAGAAGCCGTTCAGCCGTGTTTCCTCCGCAAAGGGGCCGATCAGAGCAACGTGTTTCACCTCCCTGCGGAAGGGCAGGATTCCTTCGTTTTTCAGCAGCACAGCGGTTTCCTCCGCCGCCCGGCGGGCAATTTCCCGGTGCTTTTCGCAAAGATAGACTTCCTTCTCCGCCTGCTCGTCCGCGCCGTGATAGGGGTTCTCAAACAGGCCCAGCTCGTTTTTCAGTCGCAGCACCCGCATTACGGCTGCGTCCACGGCTTCTTCGGAAACAGTACCTTCCCGCACCAGGTTGGCCAGATGCAGATAGTAGGCGTTTTTCACCATGTCAATGTCGCATCCGGCTTCCATCGCCAGCCTTGCCGCGTCCTTCAGATCCGCCGCCACGCCGTGGCTGACCAGTTCGCCGACCGCGTCGTAGTCGCTGATGACCACGCCTTCAAAGCCCCATTCCCCGCGGAGAATATCGTTCATCAGATATTTGTTTGCCACGGACGGAACGCCGTTCAGCGCGTTGAAGGAAGGCATAATCAGCCGCGCTCCCGCGTCCAGGCAGGCCTTGTATGCCGGCAGATAGGTTTCCCGCAGCATCCGCTCGGAAACATCCACCGTGTTGTAATCGCGCCCGGCTTCCCCGGCGCCGTAAGCAGCGTAGTGCTTGACGCAGCACGCAACGTTCTCCGGCTTTCCGAGGTCGTCCCCCTGCGTGGCCCGCACCAGGGCGGCCCCCATCCTGCCGTTGAGCAGCGGCTCCTCGGAGTTTGTCTCCAGGATCCGTCCCCACCGGGGATCCCGGGCGGTATCCACCATTGGATTGAACGTCACGTGCACGCCGCAGACGGACGATTCCCTCCTCGCCATATCGGCGCATTCGTAAACCAGATCGTCGTCAAAGGAACACCCCATTGCCAGTGGAATCGGATAGGTGGTGCGAAGTCCGTGAATCACGTCCAGCATCAGCAGCAGGGGAATTTTATGCGGATCCGCCGCCAGGTGCTTGTCCTGCAGGGCCTTGGCCTGCTTCGCGTCCTCAAAGGTGAGCACGCTGCCCATCACCCGGTTCAGCTCCTCCGACGGCAGCATTTCGCCGTCCGGGCCCGTGATCTCCAGCTGATTGGCAATAAACTGCCCCGCGTTGCACTGCACCAGCTGACCTGCTTTTTCCTCCAGCGTCATGCTTTCCAGCAGTTTTTTCAGTGCCTGTTCCGTCATATTCCGTCCTCCGGATTCATTTTTTCATGCTGCATCAATAATTCTTCGTCTTCCCGCAAAATCCCTTTATATTTTTTTATAGCCAAACCGCGTTTTCGGGTGTATAATAGCCTTCAGGAAGAACAGCATATGCTCCCCCGGGCGGCATGTTGTGTTTTTCATTCATAACTTCCGGAAAGGAGATGATTGCTTGCCGGTCTGGATGAACTGGATTGACAATCCCTCGCCCGTCGCGGTCACGATTATCTCCGTTGCCCTGATGCTGGCCATCGGCTTCCTGATGACCAGGATCACCAAGGTTCTGCGTCTTCCGAACGTCACTGCCTATATTGTCGGCGGCATTTTGGCTGGTCCCTTCTGCCTGAATCTGCTGCCCGCCTCCATTGTGGAGGGAACCTCCTTCCTGCCGGATATCGCCCTGGCCTTCATCGCCTTCAGCACCGGCGAGTTTTTCCGCTTTTCCGCGCTGAAGAAAAACGGCGGAAAAGTGATGATCATCACGGTGATGGAGTCCTGCTGCGCCGCGGTGCTGGTGTTCCTGGTCTGCTGGCTTATGCTGGGGCTGAACCTTGCCTTTTCCATTGTGCTCGGCGCCCTGGCCACCGCCACGGCCCCGGCCTCGACCATCATGACCATCCGGCAGACAGGCGCCAAGGGGGATTTTGTCGAAACGCTGCTGCAGGTCGTCGCCCTGGACGACGTGGTGGGGCTGGTGCTCTATTCCATTGCCGTGTCCATTGCCACCGCCGTCTTTTCCAGCTCCGGCTTCAGGATTGAAAACGTCCTGCTTCCTCTCGGAAAAACAATCCTCCTGTTGGCCCTCGGCGGCGGGTTCGGCCTGCTGCTGAAATGGCTGGTGGGCACCCGGCGCAGCACCGACAACCGGCTCATCATCGCCATCGCCGTTCTTTTCTCCTATTGCGGGCTGTGCGCGGTGGTGGATGTTTCTCCCCTGCTGGGCTGCATGACGATGGGCATGGTTTATATCAACACAACGGACGACGAGCGCATGTTCCGCCAGCTGAATTACTTCAGCCCGCCGATTCTGCTGCTCTTCTTCTTCCGCAGCGGCCTGGCCTTCGACCTGGGCTCCCTGGTCGGAAATACGGGCGCCATCGGCACGGTTCCGCTGCTGGTTGTCGGCGTTGTCTATTTCCTGGTTCGCATTCTTGGAAAATACATCGGCGCCTGGAGCGGCTGCCGTATGGCGGGAAAGTCTGCGAAAGTTCGGAATTATCTGGGGCTGGCCCTGATTCCCCAGGCCGGAGTGGCCATCGGCCTTGCGGCCCTGGGTGCCCGCGCGCTGGGCGGCGAAATGGGACACGCGCTGGAAACCATCATTCTCTCCTCCAGCGTGCTGTATGAGCTGATCGGCCCCGCCTCCGCCAAGCTGTCGCTCTACCTTTCCGGCTCCTATTCCAATAAGCTGGAAACCGTTGCTCCGGTTCCCGCGGAGGACGAGGAAGGCCGGAAAAAGTCCGAGGTGGAGCTGCTGATCGAACGGATTCAGAAAATCCAGAGCGAGCTTCCCGTTCACACGGAAAGCGAAAACGAACGCGTATTCACCGAAGCCGCCGAGGAATACTACCGCGAGCAGCATTACCCCCTGCGGAGAAACTCCCGGAGAGGTCTTTTCTGACAATCTTTTCAAAGGAGATTACGCCAATGAACATGCAAACCATTATGACAGATCCCCTGGCCGGGCTGCTGGGGCATTGGGCGGCGGATATCACCGTCGGTTCCGTGCTGCTGCGCATCTTTCTCTCGCTGCTGATGGGGGCGTTCATCGGCTGGGAGCGTTCCAGCAAGCGGCATTCCGCCGGGCTGCGAACCTTTATGCTGACCTTCCTGATCGGAACCCTGGCAGCCATCGCAGACAGCTGCATCTTTATCGCTTCCGGCCGTCACGGCCATTTCCTGCTTTCCGCTGGGGTTGTGATCGGCGCGGCGATCATCGCCGTCCACTCGGTGTTCTATTCTTCCCGGAACCAGATCAAGGGGCTGACCACCGCGGTGGGCCTTTGGGTGGCCGTCATCACCGGCATCCTGCTGGGCATGGGCTGCTATGCCGTGGGCATCGCGGCCTTCGCCGCGCTTCTGTGCATCCTGCTGTGGTTCCCGCCCCTGGAGGTTGCGCTGAACAACCGCTCCAATCATTTTGAGCTGCACCTGGAACTGACCAACAGCATTTCCCTGCAGGATTTCGTCACGGTGATCCGCCGCCTCGGCCTGAAGATCGTTGAAATAGAGCAGAACCCGGCCTATGTCGGCAGCGGCCTTTCCGTGTATTCGATTTCCATCACCGTCAGCAATGAGATGCTGAAAAAATACAAGACACACGCGGAAATCATCGAAGCCCTGAAGTCCCTGGATTATGTTTATCACATCGAGGAAATGAGAAGCTGAAAAGGCAGTTTCCTAAAAACTCATCGGTACGCTTTCCGTATAGTGAACCTGTCCGGAAAGATCTGTCAGTCCAAAGCAATACTGATACTTCCCTGCCGGGATTTTGTTCCAGGTCATTTCCAGTCCCTCCTCGGGAACGGTGATGGCGCTGCCCTCATACTCCCGCGCGCTTCCGTCTTTGGCAACCGCGGTGAACAGCGGATACACCGTCATGCCTGCCTCCAGCGGAATCACCCCACGGATGGCAAAGCCCTGGTCGTCGTATCCCTGCGTCGCGCCGAGAACCTCGGTTTTTCCGTCCTTTGTGTAATTGCCAAGCACATACATTTTAAGGCCGTTGATCCTGGCCGGAACTACAAACCGCACATTGCCCTCTTCATCGGCATATAAGTATTCAGCCCGGACCATCTGCCCGTCCAGCATCGGCCAGGAGCCGTCGAACATTGAGAGAATCATACCTGTTGACCAGTCGATAGTCGTTGCACCCATGTTCCCGAACCGAATGACCTCGTCCCCTTCTTCCCGGCTCAGCACGCCGCTGGCCATGGAAAGATGATCCAGATCCTCCTTGTTCAGCTGAAGGGAATAGATCATCTGGGTGGTCAGGGAAGAGTTTAAGAAGTAGGTGTTCGCCGTTTCCACCACATCTTCCATCGACACCGCTTCGCTGACGCCGGGCTGGACGTTCTGGTTTGCTTCGCCGGGCTGATAATAGCTGCTGTTCTGGTTCAGGAGGCCGGCCCAGATGTTGTTCAGCGCAGTGGACGCGCTGGCCTGGGTCTGTTGCTGCGCCGGCGCCTCTGTCGCGGCGGGTTCGTCCATACCGGCCCAGATGCCGCTGACAGCCGGCGTCGTTTCCGGCTGAGTCTGACCGTACTGGCCATACTGACCGTATGGATCGTATTGTCCGTATGGATCGTATGGGCCATATGAGTCGAATGAATCGTCCGGGCAGTACCCGTCCCAGATACCGGAGCAGGAGGAATACCCGTCCCAGATCGATCCGCCGGCCGTATTCAGTCCGGCCCAGATATCGCCCCCGCATACGCCATACGCATCGTCAAAGGTGCAGGTGTCTCCGTAATACCCGTTCCAGATATCGCAGAAGGAACCGGAACAGGAGTTATTGTCATAGCTGTAGAAATTGTCCGGCGTATAGGAGGAAGCCGTCATCACATAGCCGGAGGAAGCCACCTGGCTCGTCATGGCCGTTGCCAGCGCGGCATAGGAATCGCTCAGGGCGCTGTAATGGGAAAGAATCTCCTGCCGTTCGGAGGAAACCGTCTGATAAGGCAGGAAGAACGACATTCCGTGGGCATAGGCAGCAATATCGCTGGTTGTGCAGTTATAGCAAACGGCCTGCGCCGCCGCCTGCTTCAGATCGGCGCTTTCCTGCGGAAGCAGCGCGGAAAAAGCGTCGCACATGTCCGAAACATCCACCAGGTCAGAGGCGTCGTAATCCAGGAACTCTCCGAAAGAAGTCAGCTGTGTGCGAAGCCGGACCACCCCTGCCAGGTTTGTGCTCACCAGATCGGTCAGCGACGCGCTGAAAGCATTTGCCGCCTTCATCACCTCCGGCATTTTGTCTGAGGCAACGACCGTCATCGTGGCCGTGGAGGCATTGCGGCCCCTGGAGTTGTCTTCCACATAGGTTTTCGCCATCAGCGTGGCGATCTGTTCGGAGGAAATGGCCGGGTTTTCCTCAATCGGCTGCATCCACCCGTCATAGTCCAGGCCCGTTCCGCTGACCAGTTCCTGGCTCACAACGGAATAATCCGCAATGCCGTAAAGATCCGCGCACAGATCCACGCAGTTCATCAGGCAGCAGTCAAAGCCGATCACATCCAGCTTGTTGCCCTGCAGCCCGGCGGTCAGGCCCGTTTTCAGCTCTGCGAGCGAAAGGGCTTCATCCCGATAGTTTTCGTCGTTGCAAACGCCGTGGACCGGGCCGCCGCCATGATCCCAGAGGATCATGATGTAGCGCTTCGCCGGTGCGGCGGAAATGCCATAGCTGATAAAGGAGCTGAGCGTCTTCGCGTCTCCCATGCTCATCTGTCCCGCATCCTTGAGCAGAACCGGATTCCTGCCGTCCAGCTGATAGTACTGGACGCTTTTTGTTGAAAAATTGTATCCGCTCCACCGGGAGGCGCCGCCGGTCGCAATCAGCACCGTTGCCGCGCCGGAGCTGCCGATGCCCGACGATGCCATTTCCCGGATATCGCCGCTGGCTTCCCCGCTTTCGGATTCCAGATCCGTTCCGCAGATATACACCAGAATCGTCAGTTCTCTTTCTTCCGCCTTCGCGTCCGGAGAAAGCCACGGAAACAGAAGGGCAAGCACAGTGACCGCCAGCAGAAGACAAAGCTGTTTTTTCAAGGCAGGTTTCCTCCCCGGATCGAAGTGAAAAAATCAGGTGACGGGCACGAAGGTTGCCAGGATAGATTTGAACTGTTCGATGTTTTCCTCAGTCAGGGGATAGAGTTTCTCCTCGTCAGAATCATCCGCGACATAGGCCTGGATCTGGATCGCATAGCCGTTTGTCATTGTATCCGCATAGAGGTATTCCCCTTCCGCGTCTGTCGCCTTGATGAGGATGATCGGGATCTTCCCGGCCATAACAGTATCAAGGTATTCCGGATGATCATCCTTAAAGTCTTCGAGAATAGCTTCAATATACGCCTTCATTTCCTCCGAATCGGAGCTCCAGAGGGCCACTTCCTTCAGATCTTCATAGTATACAAGATAGGCGCCGGCAATCAGCCCGATCTTCGCATCCTGCCCGAAAAAGCCCAGGCCTTCCAGGCCTTCTTCCTTTTCCAGGTCTTCGTAGTCCGTGATCCATCCGTCCGGCAGCTGCAGAGTGAAATAGTTCGTTTTGAACGTGACTCCTTCCGCTCCCGCGGCGCAAACTGCCGACAGCATCAGCACCGCCGCGACCATCCAACCGAATAAACGCTTCATAAGTATATCCTCCTCCTGAAATCCTCTGAATGTACATCCTCAGAATTATAGAATAACCCGGAAATCGTTGTCAATAAATCAAATCAAAAACGGCGGCGCTTTTTCGGCGCCCGCCGTTTTTGACTCTTTTCTTTCGTCAGGTTTCAAGAAGATGCGAGCATTCGCTGCGGAAGGAAATATACGCGTCGTCTCCGACGTTGAAGACCTTCTTCCCGATCGGGCAGTTATCCGCGATCTTCACCAGCGTATCCCCGACCCGCACATGGTAGTTCTGATAGGAGCCCATGAAGCAGCTCAGTTCCACCTTGCAGGGAAGCTGCCCTTCGTCGGCAATCTCGATGGCTTCGGGACGCAGGACAATCTCCGCTTCGCCCATTTTGTCCGTATCCGACCGGACCTTCACCGGATGTCCGTTGACCCGGCACAGCACGTCTGCGCCTTCCCGTCCGTTCACCGTGCATGGCAGGAAATTGCACTCGCCGATGAAGTCCGCAACGAACTCACTGTTCGGATGATAGTAAATCTCCGTCGGCGAGCCCATCTGGGCAATCACGCCGCTCTTCATCAGGATGATGTTGTCCGAAATCGCCATGGCTTCGCTCTGGTCGTGGGTTACATAAATGGCTGTGATTCCCAGCGCCTGCTGAATCCGGCGGATCTCCGTGCGCATCTGCACCCGCAGCTTCGCGTCCAGGTTGCTCAGCGGTTCGTCAAACAGCAGCACGCCCGGCTCCACCACCAGCGCCCGGGCCAGTGCCACGCGCTGCTGCTGGCCGCCGCTCAGCTGGTTGGTCATCCGCTGTTCCATGTCGGAAAGCTCCACCAGCTTCAGGATGTTGGTCACCCGCTCCTTAATTTCGGCGGCAGGTACTTTCCGAAGCTTCAGGCCATAGGCCACGTTGTCGAAAACATTGTAGTGCGGGAAAAGGGCGTAGCTCTGGAAAACCATGGCCGTATCCCGCTTGTTGGGCGTCAGCTCGTTGATCGGCTCGCCGCCCAGATAAATCTCGCCCTCATCCGGGCTTTCAAAGCCGGCGATCATCCGCAGCGTGGTGGTCTTTCCGCAGCCGGAGGGGCCCAGCAGCGTCACGAAGCTGCCGGGTTTGATATCCAGGCTGACATCATGAACCGCATAGAAATCCTTGCCGGTTTTGGGATTCTGATAGATCTTCGAAATATGGTCCAGTTTAACTCCTTTGGGTTCTTTCGCGTTCCTTCCGCTCATTCTTGCTCAACCTCCTTCACTTTGCGGCTGGTGCCGAAATGTTTGATAATAAAGTTCATCAGCAGGACCGATCCATAGGTGATGATGATCAGGATGGTCGCGAAGGCACAGGCGATGCTGAACGCGCCTTTCTCCGCGAATTCGTTGATCTGCACCGTGATCAGCAGATAGCTCGGCGTCACCAGCAGGATGATGGCGGAAATGGCTGTGATGGACCGGACGAAAGCCGTTACAAGTCCGGAAAGGAAGGAATCCTTGATCAGCGGCAGGGTGACCGTGGTGAATACCTGCAAACTGTTCGCGCCCATGTCATAGGCGCTTTCCTCAATGGATTTGTCAATCTGCCGCAGAGCGGAAATGCCGGACCGTGTACCTGTCGGCAGCGAACGGACAATGAACACAATCACCAGAATCGCGCCCGTTCCGTACAGTCCCTGCAGGAAGCCTGTGTGGAAAATGCCGCCGGAAAAACCGCGGATATATCCAACGCCCAGAACGGTTCCGGGCACGGCCATAGCCAGCATGGACACGGCCTCGATAAAGCCCTTTGCCTTGAATTTCCGCTTCACAACCAGATAGGAGATGATCATGGAAAGCAGGGCGGTGATCGGCGCCGCGATCAGGCTCAGCACGAAGGAATCCCGGAAGGCTTCAAGGCCGCGATACTTGGTGAACACCTGTTCGAACCATTTGAAGGTCAGCGGCGTGAACTTGTAGCCCCAGGTCGGGAACAGCGCGCCGATCGGCACGCAGATATACATCATAATGACGAAAATCGCGCTGATGGAGCAGAAGATCGTCAGCGGGATCTTCACGCTCTTGTCTTCAATCATCATCCGGGCACGGCTGGCCTTGCCGGTCAGCGTGGCCGCGGTTTTCTTTTCAAGGTAGTATTTCTGCACGGCGAACATTGCCAGCGTGATCAGCAGCAACACAACGGCCATGGCAGCCGCTCCAGACTTGTCATAGGCGCCCGTGATCTGCAGGTAGATCGTCGTTGCCAGCGTGTCATAGCTTCCGCCGATCAGCATCGGGTTCGCAAAGTCGGCAATGGATTCAATGAAGGTCACCAGGAATGCGTTTCCGAGGCCCGGCAGCAGCAAGGGCAGCGTCACATCCCTGAACACCTTCCAGCGCGTGGCGCCCATATCCCGGGAGGCTTCTTCCAGCGACGGATCGATGTTCTTCAGCAGGCCCTTCATCATCATGTAGCACACCGGGAAGAACGTCAGCGTCTGAACGATAACGATGCCCCAATAGCCATAAACGTTGTTGTCGTAGATGCCAAGCAGGAAGCGCGTGATCAGTCCGGATTTTCCGAAAAGCATGATCATCGACAGACTCAGCACGAAGGGCGGCGAGACAACCGGGAGCATGGAAACCAGCTTGAACAGACCCCCAACGCCTTTGTTCATTTTTACGTAGACTTCCACATAGGCAAACAGCAGACCGATCGCCGTCGAAAGAATACCCACAACAAAGCCAACCTTCAGCGTATTGGTTATGGCTCGCGTAAAGTCCGGCATCTGGAAGATCCGTTTGAAAACGCTGAGGCCGAAGGTCCCGTCCCCGACAAAGCTGTCCACCAGCAGGATTGCCAGCGGATAAAGAATGAAAAGCGTCAGAAAGGTGATCAGCAGCACGATGGTGGTTACCATGACGGGATCACCCATCAGTTTTTTCCGGTCCAGCGATGCACCCTGAGCCCTTGCCATAAGGCATCCTCCTTTTCCCTAAAAATGCGAGGATGGCGTATTCTGCCATCCTCGCGGTCAGGTCTGACCGGATTATTCAGTCTTGAAACGGCCTTCGCTGGTGTCTGCGCCGACTGCGGCGATCGCTTCCATAACGTCGGTCACGTTCTGGTCGGTGTCTTTCGCGGCGGCTGCGAAGTCATAGCCGTCCCAAACCAGGCTGGGATCCAAACCGAAGTCGATGGCAGCCTGGGGCTGGGTCGCGTTGTCCAGCACCAGGAACTGATAGGAACCGTAGTTCTGGGCCTGATTCACGCACTCGGGGCTCAGGGCATATTCCATGAACAGCTTGGCAGCGTTCGGATGCTTGGCACCCTTGAAGATGGCAACCGGCCCGACTTCGCAGGCAGTTCCGTCAGCAGGAACAACAAGGCCGACATTCTCATAGCCGTTGTCGATGATCTGGGTGATGCCGTCATGCAGGAAGCCGATGCCGATGATGCATTCGCCGGTGCCCACGTTCTTGCTGGGGCCGGAGCCGGACTTCGTGTAAACCTGAACGTTCTTGTCCAGATCCACCAGGTACTGCACGCCCGCATCGTGGCCCTTCAGCTGGATCATCAGGTTGGCAACCAGCTTCGGCGTACCGGCGGTCTTGTAGTTGGACAGCCAGATCAGGCCCTTGTATTCGGGCTTCAGCAGGTCGTCCCAGGTCTGGGGCGCTTCCAGGCCCAGCCGTTCGAGCTCGGGCTTATTCACCATGAAGCCCAGCAGGCCGGTGTAGATGCCGTACCAGTATCCGTTGGGATCCTTGTAGATATCCTTGGTCAGATGGGAAGCATTGGCGGGAACATAGCTGTTGTCGAGGAAGCCCTTCGCGGCCAGTCCGTCGTAGGGATTATTCGTGCCGCCGAACCAGACGTCGGCAGATGGATTGCCGTTTTCTTCCTCAATCTTGGTGGGCACTTCGCCGGTGCTCAGCCGCTGATATTCGGTCTTGATGCCGTACAGCTCAGTGAAGTGTTTTGCGGCGGCCGCAAGGTATTCTTCCTCGCAGGAGCCGTAAATGACCAGCTCGCCTTCGGCCTTGGCGGCTTCGACCAGATCTGCCGGAGCGCCGACAACATCCTCGGCAAGCGCGGCAACGCAGCTCAGCAGCATCGCCAGGGCAAGCAGAACAGCAAACAGTTTTTTCATAACCAGAAAACCTCCTTTTATTTATTTCGCCGCGATGGCCCGCGGCGGAATATTCAATGAAAACAATTCACCCTTCCGGGCGGCGGGAGCATCTTCATTTGATCTGCGCTCATCTTATCACGCGCGAATGGGTCTGTCAAGAAAAAGTCTTGTCACTTTTTCCTTGCAATCGTCTGGCAAATGAGTATAATAGTGGTAACAAAAGCCGCATAGCGGTAAAAAAACATAGGAGGTCTTTTCATGAAAAAGTTCCTGGCTATTTTGGTGGCTGCGCTGATGGTATTCTCCGTCATGTCCTTCGCGGCGGCGGAAGATTACACCATCCGGATCTACTCCAACTCCAACTCCCCCGAGCGGACAACCTGGCTGATTGAGAAAGCCAAGGAAGCCGGCTTCACCATCAAGATCGACGATAACTCCGTCATCTCCGGCGACACCGCCGCCGTGCAGGCTGCCGATGAAAACAAAGACGGCGACCTGATCTTCGGTCTGAACGAAACCCGCTGGGATCAGCTGATCAAGGGCAAGTATGCGAATCTCGAAATCGCTGACTGGACGCCTTCCTGGGCGGACAAAGTCGGTAACTACAAGTACGACGGCAAGGCCTACGGCCTCGTTGTTCAGAACGTTCTGATGCTGTACCGGAACGACGAACTCGGCACCAACGGCAAAGAACTGAAGTTCGATCACTGGGCAGACATGGTCAACTGCGGCTACAAGTGGTATCGCCAGGGCAAAGTCGGCGGCACCACCAATGCCAACATCAACAGCGCCATGCTCTATCCCTTTGTGGATCCCGCCTCTCCCGCCGGCGGCATCTCCGTGGACGGCTGGAAGACCCTTTGGAACTACTGCGCCAACGGCAACTTCACCGGCGACTCCTACGGTCTGGATCCCCTGATCCGCGGCGACGTCCAGGTTTCCACCTTCTATTCTTCTTCCCTCTACGGCAACATCGAAGCCGCTGAAGAAGCCGGCATCGAAACCGCGCTGCACGGAACGCTGACCCCCGAAAACTGGGCGCTGGTAGATATCGCCGACGGCACCTACTACATCGCTGAATACATCGGCATCCTGAACAAGGCCGGCCGCACCGACGAGCAGACCGAAACCGTCAAGGCTTTCGCTGAGTGGTTCGGTTCCGCCGAAACGCAGACTGCCTGGTCCGAAGAGTTCGACTCCTTCCCCTGCAACGAAGACGCTGCTGCCGCCGCGTATCCGGAAGGAACCCCCGGCATCTACGCGCTGCCGAACTTCGCGCTGAACGCCATCGAGGGCACGGATATGAACTATGCCCAGTATGTGGCTTCCCACAGTGCGGAATGGACCAACATCATGACCAACCTGGGCTTCTACTGGGCGGACAACGCTGCCGCGCCGACCGAACCGGATTGGGACAATCTGGATTGGGCAACCCTGACCCAGAAGGCTGAATAAGATCCTTTCTTTACGGGCGGGCCCGTTTCGGGCTCGCCTCCTTTTATGTGGGGAGCGCCGCCGCGTGAGGCAACCTTCCCCTTCAAAGCAATTTCCGGTTTAAGGAGGACTGCGGCTCATGATTGATCTGAAAGATATTACTGTCCGGTTTGGCGATTTCACAGCTCTGCACGGCATCAATGTCCACGTCAACGAAGGCGAGTTTTTCACCTTCCTGGGGCCTTCCGGCTGCGGAAAAACAACCACCCTGCGGACCATCACCGGCTTCATCAATCCCTCGGGCGGCGTTGTTTCCATGCAGGGGAAAGACATCACCCATGTGCCCATTGAAAAGCGGAACATCGGCATTGTTTTCCAGTCCTACGCCCTTTTCCCGACCATGACAGTGCGGGATAACATTGCTTTCGGCCTGAAAATCAGGAAGATGCCCAAGGACGTCATCCAGCAGAAAGTGGATACGATCGCGAAAAAGGTGGATCTCTCGGAAGAGCAGCTGGCCAAGGCCGTATCCCAGCTTTCCGGCGGACAGCAGCAGCGCGTAGCCATCGCCCGCGCCCTGGTCACCGAGCCCGCCATCATCTGCATGGACGAGCCGCTGTCCAACCTGGACGCGAAGCTGCGCGTAAACCTGCGCAACGAGCTGAAGAAAATGCAGCGGGAGTTCGGGATCACGACCATTTATGTCACCCACGATCAGGAAGAGGCCCTGACTCTCTCCGACCGGATCGCCGTCTTCAACAAAGGCTATATCGAACAAATCGGAACGCCCAACGAAGTCTACAATCATTCGCAGACAGAGTTCGTTGCGAACTTCATCGGCGACATTAACAAGCTGCAGTCCGACATCGTCTCCGCGATGAATCTTGCGGAGGATAAGGTACATTACATCCGTCTGGAGCGGATTGGTGTCCGCGCCGCAGGCAGGGGGGATTCCGTCCCGGCCGGAAACGCCGCGACCTTCACCGGCACCATTGAGTCCCAGGAGTATTACGGCCTGTATATCAAGTACACCATCCGGGCCGCGGGCCAGACGCTGAAGGTTGTGGAAAAGAACGATGGGATCAACATTTACGAGCCCGGCGATCCTGTCATCCTCCGCATCGACCCGGCGGATATCATGAGCTATTGAGGAGGTGAAGATCGTGCAGGCTCAGTCAATCGGTAAGCAGAAATACGGCATCGGGAAACTTTGGACGATCTTCGGCGGCATCCTCTTCGTCTATCTTTTCCTGGGCTTCATGGTGTTCCCCTGTCTGGATACGCTGACCTCCATTTTTTCCACAAAGGACGCCGCTGGAAACGCGGATCCCTTTGCGGTCATCCGGTTCTTCTTCGCCGGCAACATGCCGACTTTCGTTCTGAACTCCCTGAAACTGGCGGTTCTGCTTGTCATCACGGTCAACGTGGTCGGCATCTCCATCGTGCTCCTGACGGAGTATTTCGATATCAGGGGTGCGAAGATCCTCCGCCTCGGATACATGACCACCCTGATCTATTCCGGCGTAGCCCTGGTCACGGGCTATCAGTTCCTCTATGACAAGGACGGAATCCTCACAAACTGGCTCCTGCAGTATTTCCCGAACATAGACCGGCAATGGTTTTCGGGATTCAGCGCAGTCATGTTCACCATGACTTTTGCCTGCACCTCCAATCACGCGCTTTTCCTGCGCAACGCGATCCGCGGCATCGACTATAATACGGTTGAAGCCGCCCGCAATCTCGGCGCCAAACCCTTCAAAGTGCTGATGAAGGTGGTTATGCCCACCCTGTTGCCGACGCTTTTTTCGCTGACCGTCATGACCTTTATCACCGGTCTGTGCGCCATGTCGGCACCGACGCTGCTGGGGTACAATTCCATCAACCCGGAAATTGTCCGTCTGGCGGGTTCCACCACGGCCGACGAGGCCTTCCCCCAGGCCCGGGCGGCGCTGCTCTCCATCATCCTCGCTATGTTCACGATTCTTCTGCTCAGCGTGCTGAACCATTATGAGCGGAAGGGCCATTACCTTTCCGTGTCCAAAACAAAGGCCAAGCTGGTCAAGCAGAAGATCCAGAATCCCGTGGCCAACGTCCTCGCCCATATTTATGCCTACGTTCTTTTCATCATCTACATGACGCCTGTGGTGATGATCATCGTCTTCTCCTTCCAGAACTGGCAGGCGATCCGGTCGAAAACCCTGGATTTCTCCAGCTGGACCCTGATCAATTATTTCGGCTCCCAGGATTATTCCTATACGACTTCCCGGGGAAAAACCAAAATCCGTCCGGACGCGATTTCCGGCGTCTTTGCCAACGAAAAAACCATCGGCGGCATCCGCCTCAGCTTCGTTCTCTCCGCCATCGCTGCGGCGCTGGCCTGTGTCATCGTGGTTGTCGCTGTCAACTACATCTTCAAGCACAAGAACAAAAAGCGCGGCAAAGTTGTGGAGGCCTGCCTCCTGTTCCCCTGGCTCCTGCCGACCATTCTGATCTGTTACAGTTTCCGCATTTTCTTCAACAACGAAGTCTGGTATGTCTTTGGCAACAATCTCTATTACGGCGAAAACGTGCGTTTCCTGATTATCATGGCTTACACGGTGGTCAAGTTACCTTTCGCCGTGCGGATGATCAAAGCCGCCTTCTATGCCATTGACGAGGAACTGGAAGATGCCGCCCGCAATCTCGGCGCCAGTGCGCTGGTCACTTTCCTGCGCGTAAAGCTGCCGATTGTGCTGCCGAGTGTGCTGGCTGTCTTTGCCCTGAATTTCAACGCCCTGTTTACGGAATATGACATGAGCGCCACCTTCCACTCCAGCCACGGCACCTCCTATGCCATGGTGATCCAAAGCATGTGCAACGAGGAAGGGCGGGACGGCATGAACATGAACGCCTCCGGCCGCCGTTGCGCCTCCACGGTGTTCATCATGGTGATTTCCGGCCTGATCCTCTATCTGGTCTACGGCGTCGGCGCCCGGGATCTGGGCGAACGACTCGCCATCCGCGAACGCCGCAGAAAGCGTTTCAAAGCCGTCTGCGGAAAGCTCGGACTGTCCCGCGCCGCGGCTGAAGAAACCGATAAAGCTGAAGCACATATTGAATGAGGCATGCAATGATCAGAAATATTGTTTTTGACATGGGCCAGGTCATCATCCGGTTTGATCCCGCGGTGTTCATCGACCGCGAAGGGATCACGGATCCCGCCGACCGGAAGCTGATCCTGAACGAGCTGTTCCGGTCTCTGGAATGGGCGCAGATGGATTCGGGAGTTCTCACGGAGGAAACCGCCGAACCCCTGATTCTTGCCCGTTTTCCGGACCGGCTGAAGGATCATGTTCGCAATCTGCTGTATAACTGGCATTTCACCCGGGATCCCGTTCCGGGAATGGAGGATCTGGTCAGGCGTCTGAAGGCAGCCGGCTTCGGGATTTACCTTCTTTCCAACGCCAGCAAGGCCCAGCCGCACTATTGGCAAAAGCTGCCCGTCAGCGAATGGTTCGACGGAACGCTGATCTCCTGTGACGTCGGTGTCGTCAAACCGATGCCCGAAATCTATAAAGCCTTTACAGCAAAGTTTTCCCTTCTTCCGGAGGAGTGTGTCTTCATTGACGATGCCGCCGCCAATGTGGCCGGCGCCGTTGCGTGCGGATGGCAGGGCATCGTCTTCCACGGGGACAGCGAAGAGCTTGCCGAAAAGCTGAAAAAAATGCTTGCAATTCACAATCAATTGTGATATTGTAGATAAGCTTGATGTGTAACACTCCAGTAAGGAGGAGGATTCCTATGGGTAAGTATTGTGAGATTTGCGAAAAGGGCACGCTGAACGGCAACAACGTCAGCCATTCCAACCGCAAGAGCCATCGTATCTGGGCTCCCAATGTGCAGAGCGTTCGCGTTATGGTGAACGGAGCTGCCCGGCGGATGAATGTTTGCACCCGCTGTCTCCGCAGCGGCAATGTGCAGCGCGCTTTGCCCAAGATTCACGAAGAGGCCTGAATTGCAATGGAAACGCGTCCGTGATGTTCACGGACGCATTTTCTTTTGCCTTTTTTTTCAGTTTTCCAGCGCCCTCCGCAGCCATGCAAGGCCCCGGCTGCGCATCTCGTCCGGGCCTTCCTGCCGGATCAGCCGCAGGAAATGGTCCACCCGGCTGTTCTTGCTTTCCGGATCGTCGTCCCTGTATCGGCGCAGCACCTCCGTTCGCACACCCGCAAGCGTTCCGAACACCAGGCCGTGGAAGCTGTCCGTGCAGAAGCATTCTGTGCCGAAAACCGCGCCGAGGAATGCAGCAGGATCAAGGCCTTCCAGCTTTTCAAATTCCGAATCGTATCCTTCCGCCGTCACCGGAATCTCCAGCACCCGCAGGCCGGTTTCGCTTCGGATCTTCCGTACTTTTTCCCGGTATCCGGCGTTTTCCCCGATAAAATAGCACAGCAGGTATCTGTCCCCCGTCGGCGCCGGTCCGGCCACATTTGCCCATTCATCCCGGCTCAGCAGGCAAACAGGGTCCGGCATCACATCCGCCCGGAGGCCCGTCATTTTTTCCAGAAGTTCCGCGCCTTCCTCCTCTCGCACGGAGACGGCGCTGAATCCTTCCGTCCATTTCCGGATCTTCCGAATTTTCCCCTCCGGCGGCATCGCGGCGATGCCGAGGCTTGCCGCATAGGCAACCTTCTTTTTGCCTTCCGGGGCAAAGGTCAGGAAGTAGGCCGGGTTCAGCCACACGGGATTCCAGATCTGGTCGCTCCCGCAAACAAGGATATCGTAATTTCCGGATTCTTCCCGCAGCTCTTCCATGTTCCTGCAGGGCCGGCTCAGCTGCATTTCCCGCTCATAAAACGCCGGGATCGCATGGCTTTTTCTCCGGGCGCCTTCCTGCCCTGCTTTCACCTGCCGTTTCCGCATTCCTTCCAGAATCAGCTTCGGACTGTTCCCGCTGCGCAGAAGGTTCCGCATCTTTTCCGTCCGATCCGGGCAGTAGTCCAGATGCCCGCAGTCAAAGCCGAGCCCGCGGATCGCCCGCTGCAGTGCATATGCCTGCAGCGCAGATCCGTAGTTGTCGTTATGCAGAAAAGTCAGAACTCCCACCCGGCTCATACAGAATCTCCTTCCCGCAAAATGCCCGTTCCGGTTTGAACCCCTACTTTCCCGTCACTTCATGCATCTGCCGCACCGTCTGCCGGAAAACCTCCAGCGCCTGTCGCACCGGCTCCGGTTTGCTCATGTCGATCCCGGCCAGCTTCAGTGCTTCAATCGGCGGAACGCTGCATCCCGCGCTCAGGAATTTCCGGTAATCCTTTACGGCGCTCTCGCCCTCGCGCAGGATCCGGTCGCTCAGGGAAACCGCGGCGCAAAGGCCGGTGGCATACACGTACACATAGAACGCCCGGTAGAAGTGCGGAATCCGCATCCATTCACCGGCAATCTCCGGATCCATAAAGCAGGTTTCTCCGTAGTACTGCTCGTTCAGTTTGAAGTACATCTCGCTCAGGCTTTCTTTGGTCAGCGGGATGCCCTCCGCCGCCATCTCGTGGCTCTTCTTCTCAAATTCGGCGAACATCGTCTGGCGGAACACCGTCGTCCGGAACTGTTCCAGCAGGTGGTTCAGCAAAAATGCCTGAGCCTCCGGCTCCGTCATCGTTTCCGTCAGGTACCGCTGCATCACCGCTTCGTTGCACGTGGAGGCAACCTCCGCCACAAACAGGCTGTAGTCGCTCTTCGGGGCCGGCTGGTTCGTGTTGCTGTAGAAGGAGTGCATGCTGTGGCCAAGCTCGTGGGCGATCGTGAAGGCGCTGTCCAGGTTGTTGTTGTGGTTCAGCAGCACATAGGGGTGCACTTCCCGCAGGCTGCCGGCGGAGAAAGCGCCGGAACTCTTCCCGATGCTCGGATACACGTCGATCCACCGGCTGTCCCGGGCCTCCTGCAGCTTCGCGATATAGTCCTCGCCCATGGGTTTCAGCCCTTCCAGCACAAGGTCAAAGGCCTTTTCATAGGGCAGATCCATCCGGAATCCCTTGACGATAGGGGTATATAGGTCGTAAAGATGAAGTTCCTCCAGCCCCAGCAGTTCCTTCCGCAGGCGCAGATAGTCCTGCAGTACCGGCAGGTATTCGTGAACTGCCTCAATCAGGTTGTCGTATACGCTTTCCGGGATCTCCAGCGGCTTCATGGCCGCCTCCCGCGCGCTGGAATAGTTGTGGCTCACGGCCATGAACTGGTCTTTTTTCACGCTGGCGCCGTAGGTCCCGGCAATCGTGTTTCCGTAGCGTTCATAGGTGGTCATGATGTTGCGGAAGGCCTGCCGGCGCACGTCCCGGTCGTCCGAACGGATGAAGGTGGAATAGTTTCCTTCCGTCAGCTCCTGCTCGCTCCCGTCCGGCATTTTCACCGGCGGGAACTTCATGTCCGCGTCGCTCAGCGCGCTGAAGATGCTTTCCGGCGCTTCCGCCACCTCGCCCATCATGGCAATCAGCCGCTCCTGTTCCTTCGGCAGCGTGTGCGGTTTGCTCAGCAGCAGCCGCCGCAGCATGGCGTCGTAGTCCCGCATCTCCGGATCCTCCGCCAGCGCCTTCAGTGCCTCCTCCGGCATTTCCAGCAGTTCCGGCTCCAGGAAAGACGTCACCGTCATCGCGGTCACGTACAGCCGCATGGCCCTGTCTTTCAACCCCTGGGCCGTGCTGTCCGTGTTGTCCGTTTCCTTCCGCAGAAAAGCGTATTCATAAATCGGCATGATCTTTTCAACGGTCTCGTTCACCGTGATGATCGCCTTCTTCGGATCCTCCGCCACGTGCCCGTCAAAAGCAGAAAGCGTCCCGATTTCCGCCTCCGTCGCCTGATAATCCTTCTCCCATGCCTCGTCCGAAGCATAGATATGCGTCAGGTCCCACTTGTACTTTTCCTCAATCTCGCTGCGTTTTCTGATCTCTTCAGCCATGGTCATTTCCTCCTGGTAATCTCGAATCATTCAACCCGTTCAGGGTTATTTCCGCTCATAAACCAATGCCCGGCTGACGCTCGGCGCGTCCTTCCCGTTGGGCACAAACAGAATCTTCCCGTCCCGAAGGGCGACAGTTCCCGTTGACCCCTTCAGTTCCTTCTTTTCCAGCAGCATCGTCACAATCTTCGCCGTCAAAACCGGTCCGCCGCCCCGTGTCAGGCAATCCTTCCAGATCACGCAGTTGCATCTCGCCTCCGTGCATCCGAAGGCGGCCGAATTCTCGCGCATCTTCCCTTTCCCGCAAACCGGGCAGACCGTTCCTTCGATCACCGTGCTCCCGCCACCGCGCTTTGCGCCGGCCTTCTTCCGCCGCTCGTCGGGCGGAAAGGCCATCGGTTTTGCCTTATCCCGCGCGTATTCGACCAGGAACGCGCTCATCTTCCGGATTCCGTCCATAAATCGGTCCGCGTCCTGCTTTCCGTCCGTAATCTCGTGCAGCGCCAGCTCCCATTTTCCCGTGGTCTCCGGGCTGGCAATCTCCTGCGGCATCACGTCGATCAGCATCACGCCCTTGTCCGTGGCGTTCAGTGTCTTTCCCCGCCGGGAAGCATATCCGACCTTGATCAGCCGTTCAATGATGGCGGCCCGCGTGGCCGGCGTGCCGATCCCGCTGCCCTTCATCAGGCGCACCAGTTCTTCATCCTCCAGATCCTTCCCCGCCGTTTCCATCGCGGCCAGCAGGCTGGCGTCTGTGTGCGGGGCCGGCGGTTTCGTCTGGTCCTCCTTGATCTTTGTTCCTTTCACGTCCCGGGTGTCTCCGGCCTTCAGCGGCGGCAGCTGGCCTTCCTCTTCCTCCTCCGGCTTCGAGCTTTTCCTCGTTTTCGGCGGTTTTTCCAGCGGCGGAACGTCGTGCCATCCGTTCACCACGGTTACGCGCCCGCTGGTCCGGAAGGTATGCTCCCCAACCGCGGTAATTACTTTCGTCGCGTCGTATTCGCAGGCCGGATAAAAGGCCGCCAGCATCCGCCGTGCCACCATGTCGTACAGGTTTTTTTCATCCTCTGAAAACTTGGAAACGTCCGCTCTTCTGGCCGTCGGAAGAATCGCGTGGTGATCCGTCACCTTGCTCGCGTCGATCGTCCGTTTGCTCACCGGCAGTTTTCCGCCCGGGAGCGCCCCGGCCACAAATCCCTGATATTTCTCCGGCAGCAGCTTCATTGTCTGCACCACCCGCGGAATCATATCCGGCGGAAGGTATCGGCTGTCGGTTCGCGGATAGGTCAGCGCCTTGTGCGTTTCGTAAAGGCTCTGGGCGGTTTTCAGCGTCTTGTCCGCCGTAAACCCGAGCATCCTGTTGGCATCCCGCTGCAGGCTCGTCAGGTCGTACAGCTGGGGCGGCAGTTCCTTTTTCCGAACGGTTTCCGCCTGAGTAACGGTACCCGTCCCGCCCTTCACCGCCGCGGCCACGGCCTCCGCCTCCGCTTTGGTCTTCAGGTGGGTGTCCGGCTCCAGCTTTTCGCTGAAGTAGGTCCCCCGGTAGTCCCCAAAGTCCGCCGTCAGCGTGCAGTAGCCCTCCGGCTTGAAGTTCTCAATTTCCTTCCGCCGCTTCACCAGAATCGCCAGCGTCGGCGTCTGCACCCGCCCAACGCTCAGCAGCGCGTCGTATTTCAGCGTAAAAGCGCGGCTGGCGTTCATCCCCACCAGCCAGTCCGCCCGGCTGCGGCAACGGGCGCTTTCATAAAGGCCGTCGTAGTCCTTCCCCTCCCGGATTTCCCGGAATCCCTCCCGGATCGCCTCATCCGTCATGGAGGAAATCCACAGCCGCCGGAAAGGCTTTTTGCAGCCTGCTTTTTCGTAGATATACCGGAAGATCAGCTCCCCTTCCCGCCCGGCATCCGTCGCGCAGATCAGGGAGTCCGTCTCCTTGTCGTTGATCAGTTTTTTGACGATGGAAAACTGGCTTTTCGTCTGGGGGATTACCTTCAGCGGAATCGTCTCCGGCAGGATCGGCAGCGTGGTAAAACTCCATCTCTTGTATTTTTCGTCCATCTCGTCCGGCTCCGCCAGCGTCACCAGGTGCCCCACCGCCCATGTGACGATATACTCGTTGCCGATCAGGCAGCCGTCGCCCTTTGTTCCGCAGCCGATCACCCGGGCAATATCCCGCCCGACGCTGGGTTTTTCAGCCAGAACAACGATTTTCCCCATAAACAGCCCCCAAATTCACGAAAAACTGAAGCTTAAGTCCGTGCCTCCGGATCCCGCCGCGAAGCGCACTCTTTCATGCACCCGCCGCATCCGCAGGAACACCTGCCCTGCTTTCCCTTGCCCCGCAAAGTCCGGACAGCCACCACAACCGCGGCCCCGACCGCGCAGAGAATCAGAATATCCCAGATGTTCATCCTGTCACCCCACTCCCAGCAGCATCCCGATCAGCCGCACGATCAGCGCGGCAACCCAGGCGATTCCGCATTGCCAAAGCACCGTAAACAAAGCCCATTTTGTACCCATTTCCCGCCGGATGGCGGCAATTGCGGCCACGCACGGTGTGTAGAGCAGGCAGAACACCAGCATGCAAACTGCAGTCAGCGAGGAAATGGCAGCCTTAATGCCGCCTTCCGCCGCAAACAGCACTCGCGTCACGGAAACGACACTTTCCTTGGCCATGAATCCGCCGAACAGCGAAGTCACCAGCCGCCAGTCACCCATGCCCAGGGGCCTGAACAAAGGCGTCAGCACGCCGGAAATGGTTGCCAGCATGCTTTCCGGTTCCTCCACCATGTCCAGGTGGAAATTGAAGTTTTTCAGGAACCAGACCACGATCGTCGCGATCAGGATCACCGTGAAAGCCCGCTGCAGAAAGTCCTTCGCCTTTTCCCAAAGCAGCTGCAGCACGTTCCGCGGGCTGGGGATCCGATAGTTCGGAAGCTCCATCACAAAGGGAACCGCGTTTCCTTTGAAGATGGTTTTTCTGTATATCAGTGCGAAAAGAATCCCGGTTACAATTCCGAGCAGATACAGTCCCGTAATGATCATCCAGCTGCTTCGCGGGAAGAATGACGTCACGAAAAAGCTGTAGATCGGCAGCTTAGCCGTGCAGCTCATGAACGGTGTCAGCAGGATCGTCATCTTCCGGTCCCGGTCGCTGGGCAGCGTCCGGGTGCTCATCACCGCCGGCACCGTGCATCCGAAGCCGATCAGCATCGGCACGATGCTTCGTCCGCTCAGGCCGATTTTACGCAGCAGCTTGTCCATCACGAAAGCCACCCGCGCAATGTAGCCGCTGTCCTCCAGCAGGCTCAGGAAGAAAAACAGCAGCACGATCAGCGGCAGGAAGCTGATTACGCTCCCGACGCCCTCGAAGATGCCGTCCTTCACCAGGCTCTGGATCACCGCGTTCACGTGAACACGCTCCATTCCCTGTTCCGCCAGATCCTGCAGTGATCCGATCCCCGTTTCAAGCAGGCCCTGCAGCCACGGCCCGATCAGGAAGAATGTCAGGAAAAACACCAACCCCATAATTCCGATGAACAGTGGGATCGCCGTATATTTTCCCGTGAGAATCCGGTCTATTTTCCGGCTGCGGGCGTGTTCCCTGCTTTCCCGCGGCCGGATCAGGCAGGTGTCGCAAACCCGTTCAATATAGTCGAACCGCATGTCCGCCATGGCCGCGCTCGCGTCCAGGCCGCGTTCTTTTTCCATTTGCAGCACAATGTGCCCGAGAACCTCTTTCTCGTTCTCGTCCAGTTCCATCTGTTCTGCAATCAGCATATCGCCTTCAATCAGCTTTTCCGCAGCGAATTCAACCGGAATCCCCGTGCGTTCCGCGTGGTCCTCGATCAGGTGCGCCACCGCGTGCAGTGCCCGGTGCATGGATCCGTCGTGATCCTCCGGGCTGCAGAAATCCTGCTCCAGCGGTTTTTCCTGATATTTGGCGATGTGGATCGCGTGACGCACCAGTTCGTCAATGCCTGCGTTCTTCGCCGCAGAAATCGGAACCACGGGCACCCCCAGCATGGCTTCCATCCGGTTGATGTCAACCGTACCGCCGTTTCTCCGAAGCTCGTCCATCATGTTCAGCGCCACAACCATGGGAATCTTCATCTTCAGCAGCTGCATCGTCAGATACAGGTTTCGCTCCATGTTTGTGGCGTCGACGATATTGATGATCGCCTTGGGTTTTTCCTTCAGCACAAAGTCCCTGGAAACCAGCTCCTCGCTGGAATAAGGGCTCATGGAATAAATCCCCGGCAGGTCCGTGATGGAGGTGTTCTTATGTCCCCGGATCATGCCGTCCTTCCGGTCCACCGTCACCCCGGGAAAGTTGCCGACGTGCTGGTTGCTTCCCGTCAGCTGGTTAAACAGCGTCGTCTTTCCGCTGTTTTGGTTTCCGACAAGGGCAAAGGTCAGCATCATTCCCTCCGGCAGAGGATCTCCCGTTCCCTTTGGATGGAATATGCCCTCCTCGCCGAGGCCCGGGTGCGGAGTTTCTTCCCTTTCCCCGGTTTCCTTTTCCTCCGGCGCTTTTTCCGTCGGTGAAACGCGGATCTGTGCCGCGTCGTCCAGCCGCAGCGTCAGTTCGTATCCCCGGATCATCAGTTCCATGGGATCTCCCATCGGCGCCAGCTTCACCACCGTCACGTCGCACCCCGGAATCAGTCCCATGTCCAGAAAATGCTGCCGCAGGGCCCCCTCGCCGCCGACTTCCTCAATCCGTCCGCTCTCTCCCGGTTTCAGTTCCCGCAGTGTAGTCATTCTTCCAACCCTCATTCTAAAATCCCGTAAACCCGCATCGCGTTCTCCGTCGTATAAGCCGCAACCTCTTCCGCCGTCTCCCCGCGCAGTTCCGCCAGTTTCATCCCGACGTACCGCACGTTCGCCGGCTCGTTCCGCCGCCCCCGCACCGGTTCCGGCGCCATGTAGGGGCTGTCCGTCTCAATCAGCAGCCGGTCCCTCGGAATCAGCTTCGCCGCCTCCTGAAGCTTCGGCGCTTTTTTGAAGGTCAGCGGTCCCGCGAAGGAAATATAATACCCGAGCCTTAAATATTCTTTGGCCGTTTCCGCACTGCCGGAAAAGCAGTGAATGATTCCCCCGGTCAGCTTCGGTTTCATCTCCCGCATGATGTCCAGCATCTCCCCGTGGGCGTCCCGGATGTGATAGACCACCGGCGCTCCCAGTTCGTATGCCAGCTCCATCTGCCGCCTGCAGACCGCCCGTTGGACTTCCCTCGGGCTGTGGTCGTAGTAGTAGTCCAGTCCGATCTCCCCGATGGCCCGGATCTTTCCTTCTTTCCACCACCGTGCGATTTCCCCGCAGTCCTCTTCCCGGAATCCTTTGGCTTCGTGCGGGTGAATCCCGCCGACGGCAACGGCGCCCGCATGGTTCTCCGCAAAGGCAATCGCCCGCCGCGAGGTTTCCATGTCGCTGCCGATCACCGCAAAACGGGTAATACCGTGCTCGCGCATGCGCGCCAGCACGGTATCCCTGTCTTCGTTAAATTGTTCTTCGTCCACATGGCAGTGGCTGTCAAACCATTCTGTCATCCGATGATCGCTCCGTCTTCCACGCCTTCCTCAACGGTCATCAGGCGCAGGTTTCCGCTGTCGTCCATCGCGCTCAGGATCATCCCCTGGCTCTCGATGCCGGCCAGCTTTGCCGTCTTCAGGTTGGTGATCACCGCCACCTGGCGGCCCACCAGCGTTTCCGGATCGTACCATTTCTGGATGCCGCTCACGACGGTTCTCTCCCCGTCCTTGCCGAGGCTCAGCCGGAATTTCAGCAGCTTGCTGCTCTTCTCAACCTTTTCGCACGCGACAACCCGTGCAACCTGAATCTTGCACCTGAAGAAGTCGTCAATCGGAATCTCCGCCGGATACTCCGGCTCTTCGTGTTTCTTGTCGGCCTTCTTTTCCTGCTTCTTTTCTTCCTTTTCGGCCTTCTTGGCTTCCTTCCCGGCTTCCTTGGCGTCCTTGCCACCGGCGAGGGCTTCCAGTTCCTTGTTCACGTCGATTCGGGGGAACAGCGCTTCGCCCTTGCAAACCTTTGTACCCGCGGGCAGCAGGCCGAAGGTTCCGAGGCTTTCCCAGCTCTTCAGCTTGTCATCCGTAACGCCCAGCTGCGCAAAGATCCGCGCCGGCGTGGAGGGCATAAACGGTCCGATCAGCACCGCCGCAAACCGTACGCATTCCGCCAGCGTCAGCATCACGTTCGCAAGCCGGTCCTTCTTCTCCGGATCCTTTCCCAGCATCCAGGGCTGCGTCAGGTCGATGTATTTGTTGCATTCGCCGATCACCTTCCAGATCTCGGCCAGCGCCTGGGAAAACTGCAGCTTGTCCATCTGCTCGCCCACAAGGCCGGGCAGTGCGGCGCAATGCTCCTTCAGCGGCGTGTCCAGTTCCGGATCCGTCGCGTCGGTCCATGCCGGCAGCACGCCGTCAAAGTATTTCTCGATCATCGCCACCGTCCGGCTCACCAGGTTGCCCAGGTCGTTGGCCAGGTCGGCGTTCATCCGGGTCAGGAAGCTTTCGTTCGTATAGTTGCCGTCCGCGCCGAAGGGCATCTCCCGCATCAGGTAATACCGCAGCGGATCCACGCCGTAGCGCGCGACGATGGGTTCCGGATAAACCACGTTGCCCTTGCTCTTGCTCATCCGGTCCGCTCCGAACAGCAGCCATCCGTGGCCGAACACCTGTTTCGGCAGCGGCAGTCCCAGCGCGTGCAGCATGATCGGCCAGTAGATCGTGTGGAACCTCACGATTTCCTTGCCCACCAGGTGGATGTCCGCCGGCCAATACTTTTGGAACAGCTCGTCGTGTTCCGTGCCGTAGCCCAGCGCGGTAATGTAGTTGCTCAGCGCGTCAATCCATACGTACACCGTGTGCTTCTCGTCGAAGTCCACCGGCACGCCCCATTTCACGCTCGTCCGGCTCACGCACAGGTCCTGCAGCCCCGGCCGCAGAAAGTTGGTCAGCATCTCGTTGGCCCGCTTCGCCGGCTGAATGAAGTCCGGATGCGTCTCGATATAATCGATCAGCCAGTCCTGATATTTGCTCATCTTGAAGAAATAGCTTTCTTCCCGCATGGGCTGACAGGGCCGTCCGCAGTCGGGGCAAACCTTCACCCCGTCCTTTTCAACCAGCTGTGTGGGCGTCCAGAAGCTTTCGCAGGGCGTGCAATACATGCCTTCATATTCGGCCTTATAAATATCCCCCTGCTCATAGAACTGCCGGAAAATCTTCTGAACAATTTTGATGTGGCGTTCTTCCGTGGTCCGGATGAAATCGTCGTATTCGATGTCCATCAGTTTCCAAAGTTCCTTGGTCTCCGCCACGATTTTGTCGACGTACTGAATGGGGGTGACGCCCGCTTCCGCCGCCTTTTTTTCAATCTTCTGGCCGTGTTCGTCGGTCCCCGTCAGGAAGTACGTGTCATATCCCTGCATTCGCCGGAACCGGGTCATCGTGTCCGCCGCCACCGTCGTATACGTGTGGCCGATCGTCATGTTGCCGGAAGGATAATAAATCGGCGTGGTGATGTAGAAGGTCTTCTTTTCCATGGCTTTACCCCCTCTTCTGTATTAAAATGGGCTGTTGCACCGCAACAGCCCATTCTTCCCAAACTCTCTTACTGAGCCTCGGCCGCGGTCTCCACGGGATACACGGAAACCTGTTTGCGATCCTTGCCCATGCGCTCAAAACGAACGATGCCCGTGGTCTTGGCGAACAGGGTGTCGTCCTTGCCGATGCCGACATTGTGGCCGGGATGGATATGGGTGCCGCGCTGACGCACAAGAATGTTGCCCGCGAGGGCCATCTGGCCGTCCGCCCGCTTCGGTCCGAGCCGCTTGCTTTCGCTGTCGCGGCCGTTCCGGGTGGAGCCCATACCTTTTTTATGAGCGAATTGCTGCAGATTAAGCTTCATCATGGTCGTTTCCTCCGTTCTTTAATGGGAAAGTGGTTGAATCTTCAATGTCACGTTTTGCGGAAATTCTTCCGCCAGATCGGCCAGCCCCTGTCGCAGGGCGCCCATCAGAATCTGCGCCTTCGCGTTTTCTTCCGGGGTCGTTTCCGGAAGCCGGAATCCGAGTACGCCGTCGTCGTTCTCCTCAATCAGGGGAACCACGCCGCACACGCTTTCCAGTGCATTCACGCAGGTGCATCCGAGGATCGAAACCGCGGCGCAGACGATGTCTCTGCCCGCTTCGGCCTGTCCGCTGTGCCCGGTAATCCGGCAGGCGGCATAGCCGTTTTCTCCCTCATAAATCGTCGCGGAAATCATTATGCCTTGATGCCGGTGATTTCCACCTTGGTGTAGGGCTGACGGTGGCCGATCTTCCGGCTGGAGTCCTTCTTGCTCTTGTACTTGTAAACGGTGATCTTCTCACCCTTCACCTGAGCCAGAACCTTGCCTTCAACCTTGGCGCCTGCCAGAACGGGGTTGCCGACTTTCACGTCTCCGTCGCCGCCGATCATCAGCACGTCGAAATCGATCTTGGAATCAGCTTCCTGGTTGACTTTGTCGATGTAGATCACATCACCCTGGGACACACGGTATTGCCGGCCGCCCGCTGCAATAATAGCGTACATGTGGGACAGCACCTCCTGATTACATACTCGCCGGGATTCCGAGGTTGCGCAAGCGCATTTGGACAGACCTCTCCCGAGCGGCTTACCGCAATAATGTATCACTCTTCCCGCCCTGTGTCAAGAAAAAAATGGACGGCCGATCCCGTCCGGAATCATTTCCCTGCCGGGATTCGTTTTTCCGGCCGGATCGCTTTCAAAGCCCGGCCTTTCATGGTATAATCCAAAGCAGTTCTTGAAATGAATCGGAACAGGTGGGAATGAAGAATGAGAATCGTTTTTGTCCGTCACGGAGAACCGGATTATCAGCACGACTGTCTGACTGAAACGGGAAAGCAGCAGGCCCTTCTCTGCGCCGAAAGGCTCCGGGAGGAAGGCATCAGCGAAATCTGGTCCTCTCCCCTCGGCCGCGCCGCGGAAACGGCCGCCGCCGCGTCCCGTGCCATCGGCCTTCCGGTGCGCACGCTGGATTTCATGCGCGAACTGAACTGGGGCAGCCGCGACGGCTCCCCCATCTTTGCCACCGGCCATCCCTGGGATATCGCGGATGAAATGGCCCGCCAGGGGCTTCCGCTGAACGATCCCTGCTGGCGCAGCCTTCCCTTTTTCCGCAACAACACCGCTGTCGATTCGGTGAATCTGGTGGAAGAGGGTATTGACGGCTGGCTTTCCTCCCTCGGCTACCTGCGGGAGGGCTGTTATTACCGCTGCACCCGGGAAAATGATGATCAGAAAACCGTGGCTCTTTTCAGCCACGGCGGTTCTTCCGGCGCGGCCATGGGGCATATGCTGAATCTGCCCTTCCCCTTTGCCTGCGCCCTGTTTCATCTGGAATTCACGGGTATCACCGTTCTCCGTCTGGACCGGAGGCCCGGGTCGCTCAACACCCCCCGCCTCGAGCTGGTTAACGACGGCCGCCATATCCGGGGCGGCTCTTTTGTTATCTCCGGTTTTCCGCGACCGAATCAAATCTCACCGGGAAGGTGAAATAGGTATCCGGATACGGCTCGTCCTTCAGCGTGAAATGCCACCATTCCTCTGTCAGCGGCATAAATCCCCGCCGCGTCATCGCTTCCCGAAGAAGCATCCGGTTCGCGTACTGTTCTTCCGTGATCCCGCGGTAATCCGAATGGCTCAGCTCCCCGAAGTAATCAAAGGATCCGCCCATGTCGGCTTCCTTTCCCGTCCGCATGTCGAGCAGCGTCAGATCCGCCGTGCTGCCGCGGCTGTGGCCCGAATGCTCCGCGATGTATCCCTGAGGAATCAGGATGTTTTTGTCCAGTTCCGGATAGAAGTATGCTTTCATGCGCACGTCTTCTTCATCCCGGGCCCAGCGCATGAAATGGGCCACCGCCTTCTGCGGCCGGTAGGTATCAAAAATCTTCAGTCGGTATCCCTGCCCGGCCAGGTCGTCGCTCACCAGCTTCAGGGCCTCCGCCGCTTCCCGGGTCAGCAGGGCCGCCGGCTGCTCATAGCCATCAATCCGGTCGCCGATAAAGTTGTATGTGGAATAATACCGGATCTCAAGGATCGCGTCCGGTACGATATCTGTCAGCAGCACAAACCCGCTCGCGTCGTCCGACAGGTTGTATCGGCTCATCTGTCTTTTCCCTTCTTTCATTCAAAACAAATCGGTTCTCCCTCCGGCGAAACGGGCCGATCCCCGTTTTCACTTTGCTTTTCGAACGGTGTTTTTCCCTCCTGAATATGTTGTCTGGAAATGCTTCATATGGTGACATCTCCTCCGCTTGTAGTCCAAATATCTACCGCCGCACGCCGAACGCCATCACTTCGCAGGTCTGCCGTCCTGCCGTGCCGGTCACCTTTCCGTTGATCTTCTTCCCGACCATGTTCAGCTGTTTCCCCATGAACGCGATCACCGCCGTGTCGCCCCCGTCCAGGTTCACCGCAATGCTGCATCCCTTTTCTTTCATGATCCGCGCCATGGTCTCGATGTTGACGCCTGTGGAACCGTTCAGCGATTTCATCCGTCCTTCGCACATCACGTCAATATAGTGCCCCGGCGCGATCATCCCGAAGGCGTGCATGGGGTTCAGGTTCCGGTCGTATTTCCGTGCGATCTCTTCCGGAATCTCCCCGTTCCGCACCAGCACCGGCCCGAAGGTGTAAACCTGAACAGCGCCTTCCGCCAGATATTCCTCCGCCCGCCTGTCCGCCGGCACAAAGCTGTCGATGTGCCCGTCATCATATATCGCCAGCGTGTCGTAGGGCGGCCGCGATCCGGCCCGGTGCCTGTTTTTTCCGTCGTAAAGGATTTCTCCGTTCCGGATCACGATCCCCGTGCGCTTTTCCTGTATCCGCGCGGTAAAAAGATCCGTGCTCGCCGCGAAAACAGCTCCCTGTTCCGCGGCGATATCGGCCACCGTTTTCGTTTTGTTGATATTGCCCGGCGCGTCCGGATCTGCCCACAGGGTCACGGGCAGTTCCCCCGCCTCCGTGTCGCACCAAATCTCTGTTGTAAAGCAGTTGAAAGTCTGTTCCGCGTCCTTCTTCCGGATCTTCTCCGGGGTTTCAAAGGTCCGTTCGATCTGAATCCGCAGCGTCCCGTTCACGAACATCCAGTGTCCGTTCTCCGCGTCCTCCAGCACGTATTCGCCCTCGTCCAGAAATCCGCGGCTGTTCAGCGTAACGTCCGCCCATGCCGGGGCGCTCTCCGTTGCCGAAGTCACTTCCGGCGTCTCCCCGATCACGGTTTCCTCCGCGTCCGCCCATTCCGGCGCGTTTTCGGCCGAAGCAAACAAAACCGAAAGCACCGCAAAAAGCATCGCCCAGAGCGCCGCCGTCAGCCGCTTTCTTTTCATGTCTGTTCCTCCGGGCGCACAGCCGCCGCTGCAGGCCAGGGTTCCTCCGAAAAGTCCTCCTCCACCTCCGGCATGTGTTCGCAAACCATCAGGAAGGCGTCCTCCCCGTTGTCCTCATAATAGCGTTTCCGTTTGCCCACGCTCACGAATCCGAAACTTTTGTAAAGGTGCTGCGCCCGTTCGTTGCTCACCCGCACCTCCAGCGTTGCGTAGCACGCTCCCAGGTTTGAAAGATACTGCAGCAACGCCCCGGTCAGCTGTTTCCCGATGCCCCGCCCCCGGTAGGCTTCCAGAACGGCAATGTTGGTGATGTGGCTCTCGTCCAGAATCACCCAGGCCCCGGCATATCCGACGACCTTTCCGTCCGTCTCCGCCACCAGGTACCGCGCCGCCACGTTCCGTTCCAGTTCCTGTCGAAAGCTTTCCCGGCTCCACGGAACCGCAAAGGTCGCGTTTTCAATGGCGCAAACCGCGTCCAGATCGCCGCGGTCCATGCGGCGGATCACTGTCTCTCCGTTCATTCCTGTTTCATCCCCATGGCTTCCAGAAGTTTTTTGTTCTTCTGGGCGTTCGGCGGCCGGAGATAGGTGGCCTCCAGGTGCAAGTAATCCGTTTCCTCCCCGCTCTTCATGGCCAGAACCCCCGCCGCCGCCGGCCGCAGGTAATTCAGGTGAGCCGGCGCGAAAACCGCTTTTTCCCCGAGTATCTCCCGGATTCTTTCCCGGTGCACCGGCATCCCGTCCCCGAGAAACAGGAAGCCTTCTCCCATCCCGGAAACTCTTTCCAAAAACTCTTCCAGTTTCAGCGCCTCGTCCTTCATCAGGCGTTCCCCGCCGCGGAATGCCGCGCCGTACACCTGCCCGGCCCTCGCGTCCTGAATCGGGCATACCACACCCGCAAACCCGCCTGCCGAGGCATTCAGCGCCTCCAGCGCGTCCACCGGAATGCAGGGAATCCCCGCTCCGTGGGCCAGGCCTTTCGCCGTCGCCACGCCGATCCGCACGCCCGTAAAGCTGCCCGGTCCGGTCACGGCGGCGATCGCGTCCATCTCCCCGATGGTCTTTCCGGCTGCCTCCAGGGCCGCCTCCGTCATCGGCATCAGGTTTGCGGAATGCGTGTTCCGGTTCTGGGCCGTAAACTCGCTCAGAACCTTTTCATCTTCCATCACCGCGACCCCGCAAACCGGTCCCGATGTGTCGATAATCAATAGTCTCATATGCTGAATCAATAACCCCTAAATCCTGTATCCTACATTCTTCAGCCTAAAACCCAAACCCTAAAACCTAGCCCCTTACGAGGATCCGCCGGCTTTCCGGGCCGACAGCCTCCAGCGTAATCCGGATCGCGTTCTCCGGTACGGCGTCCGGGCAGCGCTCTGCCCATTCCACCACCGCGATCCCGTCCCCGCCCAGGTATTCGTCCATCCCAAGCTCGTACAGCTCTTCTTCGCTTTCAAGCCGGTACCAGTCGAAGTGGTACAGCGGAACCCGTCCGCTTTCGTAAACGTTCAGGATCGTGAAGCTGGGGCTGGTCACCGTCTCCGTCACCCCCAGGCCCCGGGCGATCCCCCGGGCCAGTTCGCTCTTTCCGGCGCCCAGTTCGCCCTCCAGCGTCACCACGTCGCCCGCCGAAAGCCGCTCCGCCAGTTGCTCCCCAAGCGCCCGGGTTTCCTCCGCGCTGTTTGTCACCGTCAGCATCTCAGCCATGCCGCTCCTTCCGGACGGATATTCAACACCTTGCAGGCGCCTTCCCCGAAGGTCCGGTCCATGGTTTCCACAAAACGCCCGATCTCCGCCGTCGGCACAAAGTTCAGCGTTGTCCCGGCAAACCCGCCGCCGTGAATGCGCCAGGCGCCTTTCCCTGCCAGCATCTCCTCCGCCATGCAAAGCGCCAGACTCAGGCTCTGGTCCGTCCCCGGGCCGTAAACGTTCTGAAGGTACATATAGCTGCTCCGGCCGCTGTCAATAATCAGCTGCAGGAAATCTTCCATCCGGTCTTCCCGAAGCGCCTTCACCTGTTCCGGCACCCGCGCGTCCTCGTTCACAAAGTGGAAGGCCCGCATCAGCGCCCGGTCTCCCGCGCTTTTCCGAATTTCGGCCGCTCTGGCCGTCAGCTCCTCCACCGTAACGCCCCGCAGAACGCTCTGTCCGCAGCAGCGGGCAACAGCCCGCATCTCCGCCGGAATCGCGGCATACTGGTCCGTCAGGTCCGCATGGGATCCGCCGGTGGCCACCACCACCAGTGCGTAGCCCTTCCGGGCAAAGTCATACTGCAGCGCCTGCACCTCGGGCTTCGCCGGATCCCGGAAGTCCACCGTCACCAGTCCGCCCGCCGCGCTGGCCATCTGGTCCAGCAGTCCGGAAGGTTTCCCGAACCAGATGTTCTCCGCCCGCTGGCTGATCTGCGCCCGCAGCACATACGGCATGTCAAACCGGTTGTACAGCGCGTCCAGCACCCCCGTCAGCATCACTTCCAGCGCCGCGGAGCTGCTCAGTCCGCTGCCGCCGGCAACGGTGGAAGTCACAACCGCGTCGAATCCGCCGATCCGGTATCCGGCTTCCTTCATGCCCGCCGCCACGCCGCGGATCAGTGCCATGGTAGTGCCTTTCTCGTCGTCGTGCACCGAAAGATCGTCCAGGCGGATCTCAATGGGTGAATAGCCCTGGCTGTGAAACTGAACCGTCATGTCGTTCCGGGGCGTCACGGCGCAAAGGGTGTCCAGGTTCACCGCCGCCGCCAGCACCCGGCCGTGGTTGTGATCCGTGTGGTTTCCTCCGATCTCCGTCCGTCCCGGCGCGCTGATCAGGGCAATCTTTCCCCGGTCGCCGAACAGCTTCCTGTGCTGCCGAATCATCGCGCCATAGCGTGCCTTCTGTTTTGCAACTGTTTCCGGATCGTTTCCGTAAAGCCGCGCCAGCTGTGCCGCGGTTTCCGGCGTCTCCAGTTCCTGAATCATCGTCTCCAGCTCCATGCAAGTCCCTCCCCGTTGTCATTTCACGTACTTCTGCCAGATCGCGATCAGCTCGTTCAGTCCCAGTTTCTCCGCCGTTTCGCAGAATTCCTTCCACGTTTCGTCCGTCAGCGGAACATCCCCCGTCACAAACCGGGCCATGGCTGTCTCCGCCCAGTCGGAAAGCTTCAGATGAATCTCCGCGATGGTCTTCTCGTCCTCCGCCGTCAGCGACACAATCGGCATCGGCAGCACCGTGTATTTCTTCAGCTCCAGCAGTTCGATGATATCCTGCCGTGCGTTCTCGTCGCTGTATTTTGTCTGGAATTCCGCGCTGCTGATCCCGGGCGCCGCCGTTCCGCTGCCGATGGTGTTCGCCGGCAGCATGTATTCGGCCACCGTGGTCAGGTCCTCGTTCCACTCCCAAAGCCCGTCTTCCCGGAAGCTGTATTCCTTTCCTTCCAGGCCGTACTGGGCCATCAGCGAACCCTCTTCCGTGTACAGCCGGTTCACCCAGCCAACCAGCTTTTCCGGTTCCTTGCACCGGCTTGTAATCGCGAAGGTTCCGCGGATCACGTTTCCCGTCAGGTCCCGGTACACCTGCTTTCCTTCATATGCAAGAGGAAGCAGCAGCGTATAGCTGTTCAGCGACGACGAAGGCACAACCGTCAGCGGCGAGGAAGAAAGAATCAGTCCGTAGGGAATCGTTGCCTTTTCGTCCGTAATCTGCCGCATCGAGTCCGCCATGGAAAAGCCGTTGTGATCCAGCAGCCCCTCGTCCCAAAGCCCGTGCAGCCATTCCAGGAACGCCCGGTTGTTGTCGCTCGTCAGCGAGGAGGTCACCTTCCCATCCTTCGCGGAAAGGTAGTAGTCGTTGTCCGTGATGCCGAAGGCATGGCCGAGGAAGCGCAGCTCCCACATGCCGATGAACGTCAGCGGAACCTCGTCCTTCGATCCGTTGGCGTTCGGGTCTCCGGTCTTGAAAGCCCGCAATACTTCCGTCAGCTCTTCCGCGGTTTTCGGTGTCTCCAGCTTCAGCCGCTTCAGCCATGTGCTGTTGATCCACATCACGTCGTTGTTCTGCAGGCTGTTGAAGGCCGGAAGCGCCGGAATGGCGCCGTCCGGAAGCGTAATCGCCGCCATTGCCTCCGGATCCTCCTGCAGGATCTTCCAAAGGTCCGGCGCGTATTCTTCCAGGTAAGGCTTCAGGTCAATCAGCACCCCCGCCCCGTAAAAATCCCGGATCTCCGAAGCGTTCATTTCGGCCTTGAACAGCACGTCCGGCAGGTCTTCCCCCGCCTTGATGGCCGTCTTCCGCTCTTGCCATTTGTCAGAACTCGTATACTCCCGGAATTCGAAGGAAATCCCGGTCGCCTCCTCCATCCGTTCAAAGAACAGGTTGGTCTCCCAGTTCCGCGTGCTGCTTTCCCCGTCGTATCCCTCCAGGATAAAGTCCGGCGCCTTCTGTTCTTCCGCGAAAGCCCCACAGGCCGAAACGGCCAGCACCAAAGCAAGCATCAAAGCAAAAATCTTCTTCAACTTCCGACATCCTCCCTCAACCTTAATCCCTAAATCCTAAAACCTACAACCTAAACCCTGAACCCTAAAACCTCCAAAAAAACACTATCAACAATCCACTAATCACTAATCACTACCCAAACGCCACCATTTTGATCCCGATGGCGATCAGCACGCAGCCTCCCAGGATGGAGGCCTTTCCGGAAAGCTTCGTTCCGGCTTTCCGCCCGATCAGGATCCCGCCCAGGCAAATCCCGAAGGTCACCGCCCCGATCAGGGCCGATTCCGCCAGCGCCTGTATCCAGTTCAGATCCGTCATCGTGAACCCGACGCTCAGCGCGTCGATGGAGGTGGCAACCCCCTGGATCATCAGCCCCCCGGTCCCGATCTTCTCCGCTTCCTCTGCTTCCCTGTTACGGATCCCCTCCAGGATCATCTTCCCGCCGATGAAAACCAGCAGCCCGAAGGCAATCCATGGAATGTACGTCTGCAGGGATTTGAAGATCTCCAGAATCGTCCGCACGCAGATCCATCCGATCATCGGCATCAGCATCTGGAATCCGCCGAAAACCCCGGCGATCCGGGCCATCCGGCTCTTCGGCATCTCCGGCTCCCGCAGCCCGTTCACCAGGGAAACGGAAAAAGCATCCATCGCCAGCCCGAATCCCAGCAGCACGCTGTTCAGCACCAGCGACCAGACAGAGTGCATAAAAAGAATCCCTCCCGAATGTGTATCGGTTTATTATATCTCTTTTGGATGAAAAAGGAAAGAAAAACCGGCCCGGGTGCCGAAGCCCCCGCAGCCGGCCTTTTCTCCGTCCTATACCGGTTGTTTTTTCGTCATCATTTGTTTCCAAAGCAGTGCCAGGCCCACCAGCGCGATCCCCGCAATGTCCGTAACCCATCCGGGATAGATCAGCATCAACCCGCCGGCAATGGCGATCACCCGCTGAAGAATGCCCATCACGCGGTTCGCTCCGCTCGCTTCATACCTGCTGAATCCGCTCAGCCCGACCGTCACGCCGTACATGCCGACGATGGATGTCACCGTGATCAGCGCCACTTCATACCATGTGGTATTAATCAGCAGCATGTCCGGACTCAGCGCAAAGATAAACGGGATAATAAAGCCCGCGATGGCCAGTTTCGTGGCGTTCACGCCGGTTTTCATCGGGCTTCCGCCGGATATGGCCGATCCGGCGTAAGCCGCCAGCGCAACCGGTGGCGTAATATCCGCCACAATGCCGTAGTAGAATACGAAGAAATGCGCCGCCAGTTCCGGCACGCCCATCTGAATCAGAATCGGCGCGCACGTGGAAGCCATGATGCAGTAGGTCGCCGTCGTCGGCAGGCCCATGCCAAGGATAATGCAGCAGATCATCGTCAGCAGCAGCCCCAGGAACAGTTTTCCCTGGGAAATGGTCACGATGGCGTTGATCACCGTGGAGGCCAGTCCGGTCACCGTCAGGCATCCGCAGATCAGCCCCGCCACGCCGCAGGCTACCGCCACGGAAATGCAGTTCCGTCCGCCGTTCTCCAGCGCCCGGAATACGTTCACCGGCTTGAACAGGGATTCGTGAATTTCCTGCGTCGCCTCCCGAACCGTGTCGTCCGAAGCGCGCATCTTGCGGTAGGCTTTCCGCATCACCACGTAGCAGGAGAAGAACCATACCACCACGGAAATGACCACCGTGACAATAATGGAAGTCACGACCTCCATCCGCAGGGAAAGCAGCAGGTAAACGATGATCGCAAAGGGCAGCAGGTACGCCTCGTTGAAGGAGGCCGGATACTCCGCGGCCGTGTTCTTCACCGCCTTGCGCATCTTCAGGTAGTTGGAAATCAGCCCCACAACGATGGTCGCCAGGATGGAAACCGCCGCCGAGAACTGCATGGTCTTCATGTTCGAGCAAACCAGGTAAATCAGGATCGCCAGCGGCAGCAGCAGATAGCTTTCCTTCATCAGTTCCTTCACCCGCGGAAGCTGCTCTTTCGTCAGGCCCTTCAGGCCAAGGCGCTTCGCTTCCAGGTGCACCGACAGGAACACGCCCAGGAAGTACAGGCATGCCGGCAGGATCGCCCGCACGATGATGTCGCTGTAGGGCACGCCCAGATAGTCCGCCATCAGGAAGGCCGCGGCCCCCATGATCGGCGGCATGATCTGTCCGCCGGTGGAAGCCGCCGCTTCCACGGCGCCGGAGAAGTTCTTGTCGTATCCCGTCTTCTTCATCATCGGGATCGTAATCGATCCGGTGGTCACCGTGTTGCCCACCGAGGAGCCGGAAACCATGCCGCAAAGGGCGCTGGAAATCACGGCCACCTTCGCCGGACCGCCGGCAAACCGGCCGGTCAGCCCGTTGGCCAGGGAGATGAAGAATTCGGAAATACCGGTGTTTTCCAGGAATGCCCCGAAGATGATGAACACCACGATGTATTTCGAGCATACGTTCACCGGCGTCGAGAACAGGCCGTTCTCGTTGTAGAACAGCTCGTGCACAACGTTGGCCATCAGCTTCCCGTCTTTCACGTAGAAGTAAATCGTGTAGGCCAGAAAAGCCCCCGCCACGCAGAGGATCGGAAGTCCCACGCTCCTCCGGCACAGTTCGCAAAGCACCAGGATGCCGACAATGCCCGCCGTGATGTAAACGGGATCCGTGAGTTTCGTTTTCACCCGCATCGTCATCAGCTGCGGTGCGCGGAAGGTGTAGTAAAAGAATGCCGCCGCGCCGAGCAACATCAGCACAATGTCATACCAGGGCATGTAGTTCACCTTCACCCGGCCCTTTTTCGCCGGATAGGTCAGGTAGCCCATCACGACCACCAGCCCCATGAAGGAACTCAGCCGAACCTGGTCCAGCATGTTGGCAAACAGCGTCACATAGATGCAGTACAGGGAAAAGGCAGCCAGGAAGGCCCCGACGATGATCTTCGGTTTCCCTTCCCAGATCCGCACGTTGCTTTCCCGGTCATACTTCCGCATGATCGCGTCCAGCTCTTCCGCGGTCGCCTGTCTTTCTTCCCCCGTCTCGGGAATCAGTTTTTCGTCCTTTTTGCTCACAAAACCCGCTCCTCAGATAAAATAAAAAAGGAAACGGGAATCCGCCCCCCGCTTGCGGGGAAGCGGATTCCCGGCGTTCACTCAGGGATTGGCCGTTTCAACCGTAATGCCCTGCTCCGCGAAGTACTTGGCCGCGCCGGCATGATAAGGCAGACCGCAGGTGGAAGCGTATTCCAGATCCAGTTCCTTCGCCTTGTCGTGGGCGATGTTGTCCTTGCCTTCAAAGATCGTCTTCACGATCGTGTAGGCCTGATCCTCGCTCACCTGGCCGTTGGCGATGATGGTCGCCTTCACGCCCACGGTGACCACGTCCGCGTCCTGCTTGGAATAGGTGCCCGCGGCAATGATGCTCTTGGTGTAGGCGCCGCTGATCTCCTGCAGTTTCGCAACGTGTTCGTCGTCCAGGGAAACCAGATACATGTCCTTGCTCGTGGCCAGGTCGGTCACGGCGGGGGTCGGGGCGCCGGCCACGACGAAGGCCGCGTCGATCTTGCCGTCCTTCAGGGCTTCCGCGGAATCCGCGAAGCTCTGGTAGGTGGGCGTGATGTCCGCTTCCGTCATGTCATAGGCGTTCAGGAAGTCGATGGCGTTAAAGTAAACGCCGCTGCCCTGGGAGCCGATGGAAACGTTCTTTCCCTTCAGATCCGCAACGCTCTTGATCTCAGGATTGCAGGTGATCAGCTGAACCGTCTCGGTGTACAGTGCGGCGATAGCAGTGAAGGAATTCACCGGATCCCCTTCATAAATGCGGATGCCGTTGAAGGCATAGTAGGCCACGTCGTTCTGAACGAAGCCCAGCTGCGCAACTTCCATGTCCAGCTTGTCGATGTTGTCCGCGCTGCCGTTGCCGGCCACGGCCGTCATCGCCACGTCGCTGTTCCCCGCCACGTACTGCGCCAGCACGTTGCCGTAGGCATAGTATGTGCCGGCGGTTCCGCCGGTGGTGAAGGTCAGTTCTCCGTCCGCCAGTGCGCCGCAGGCCAGGCCCAGCGTCAGTGCCAGCGTAAGGATGATCGCAAACAGTTTCTTCATAAATCCGTTCCTCCTTGATTTCGGAATACTCCGACATTTCGTGATGTATGATTATAAAATGCAGGGAAAAACCCTGTCAACGCCGCAAAGGCGTTTCCGGGGCCTTTCTCTGCATTTCCCGTGTTTTTATTTTTCCGGAAAGCAAAACCAAACCCATTAATAAATCCGATAAGACCCCGTCAGCATCAGCAGGCAGAAGAAATACAGGCAGTTGTCGTAGTACCGCCGCACGCCCTTGCGCAAAGGCGTCTCCGCAAACAGACGCAGAAACTTTTCCCGCTGCTGGCTCCGGCTGCAAACGGAGGCCGCCCCCAGAACGGCCAGAATCGCCGTCGGATGCATCGCCGGCTCCGTCTGCGGCGTCCCGTCCAGCTCATAGGCCCGCAGGTCCTCAAGATCCTGTTCCCCGAAGAAATCCTGCAGCCGGGTGTTGATGTCGTTCTCCTCCGGATGCGCCCCGAACCAGATGTGGTCCAGCGCGATGTTCTCCGCAACCCGGTAGGCGTCCGAATAGTAAACCCAGGGCTTCCCGAACAGCAGCACCGTCTTCCCGTCGTAGTCCGCGTATTCCGGGCTCAGCCCGGTCCCCGGGTCCGCGGATTTGATGATGTATGCCCGGCTGGCCGCGGCCGTCTCCCGCCAGAAGTCCCGGTCCCTTTCATCCGCCCGCTCCGCGAACAGCTCGTAGAAATGCGGTAGATGATAGCTCGGGTCGGAAATCTTCATTCCCGGCACAAAGCGGATGTATTTGTTTTTCGGCTCCCACATCGGTTCCCCGCCGGCGATCATCTCGTGCTGGTGCACCGCGTGGCGCAGGATCTCCCGCGCCTGCTGCGTATAGTTGAAGAGCCCTTCCCCGTCGCCCCACCGGCCGGCCGCCATGAACAGCGCCATCGCGAAGTATTCCTCGCCGTCCGGCGCCGGGCCTTCCGCGTTGTGCGTCCCGTCCAGCTGCACCGACCAGGCGAAATACCCGGCGTTCGGGCCCTCCCGCAGGCGCATGTAGCGGTCCGCGAAGGTCCACAGCCGGTCAAAGATGTCCTTCCGGTCCATCTGCACGCACATCATCATCCCATAGCTCATGCCTTCCGTCCGGGCGTCGTTGTTCCCCGTGTCCACCATGCACCAGGCGTCTTCTTCCGTCCGGTGGCAGAAATTCTCCGCCGGATCAAAAAAGATGGTTTCAAAGGCCTCTTCAACCCTTTTCCGCGCTTCCCCGTCGCCGATCCCGATCTCCGCCAGATAGTTCGGATAAACGCCGCTTTTGATGGCTCCGCCGCTCATGTTGCCTCCGCCTCCCTTGCCAAAAGTTGTACGGACTTTTATCCATTCTACCTGTTCCCCCGCCCCGCTGTCAAGCTTGTCTTTCGGGACCGCAAAAGGTATACTGTTAAAGTGCAATAAGTAAGAAATCCCCGGAGGTGCCAAATGCGTATCCTGCTCATCCGTCATGCCGAACCGGACTACACCGTGGACTCTCTGACCCCGAAGGGCCGCGTGGAGGCGGAGCTTCTCAGCCGCCGCATGATTCACTATGATATCGCTGATTTCTATGTATCCCCCCTGGGCCGGGCAAAGGACACCGCCGCCTGTACCCTGAAAAGATTGAACCGCACGGCCGAAGAACTCCCCTGGCTGGCGGAATTCCGCGGCCGCATCCGCGATCCGCAAACCGGCGAAAAGCGCCTTCCCTGGGATCTTCCGCCCCGTCTCTGGTCCGCCCTCCCCGGCGCCTATGATGCCGCGTCCTGGGTGGATGCGCCCCTCTTCGCCGGCAGCGACGTCCGGGAAATCTGGGCCGAAACCGTCGCCGGCACGAAGGAGCTCCTTGCCCGCTACGGCTTCCGCAAGGATGGTCCCGTCTGGCGCGCCGAAAAAAACACCCGGGATACCATCGCCCTCTTCTGCCATTTCGGCATCTCCATGGCCATCCTCGCCGTGCTCACGGATTGTTCCCCCCTGGTCCTCTGGCACAGGGCCCTCACCCTGCCCTCCTCCGTCTCCGAGGTGGTCACCGAGGAACGGACCCGCGGCGAAGTCTCCTTCCGTGTCACCCGCCTCGGCGATATCAGCCATCTGGAGTCAAACGGCGAAAAAAGAAGCACCGCCGGGCTTTTCCCGGAGTGCTTTACGGGTGTCGATTCAACGGATCCCGCTCTCAACGGAACCGCGGGGTCGGAGCTCGTTTTCTGAAGGAAGAAGAATCATTTGTAAGCAAACTGGAATACGCAGAACGCCGCGTAAACCGCCAGCAGGATGATCCCCTGCGCCCGCGTCAGCTTTCCGCGCTTCAGCGCCGGCAGCGTCATAAACGCCATCACAAACAGCATCACCGGAATGTCCACCATCAGCGAAACCGGCTCTCCGTTGAAGAAGTTTCTGCCGAGGTCTTTGACGTAGAACGGATTGATCGTCGTCGCCAGGCCGCTCACCAGCACAAGATTGAAAAGGTTCGCCCCGACGATGTTGCCGAGGCTTAACGCGCTGTGTCCTTTGACCAGCGCGGTAATCGCCGTGGCCAGTTCCGGCAGGCTTGTCCCCAGCGCCACAAACGTCAGCGCGATCACGCTTTCCGGAACGCCCATCTCTGTGGCGATAATCGTTCCGTTGTCCACCAGCAGGTTCGCCCCCACCGCGATGCACGCCGCGCCGATCACCAGTTTCAGAATGGACTGCCACATCGGCACGTCCTTTTTTTCTTCGTCTGCTTTCTCTGCTTCCTCCGGTCTCTCTGTCTCCTCCCCGCCGGGCCGCGCCTGCCGTCTCCCGTCCCAAACGTTGTAGGCCATGTACGCGGCGAAAATGCACAGCAGCGCGATCCCGGTCCACCGGGCAAAATATCCGGAAATGTAGGCGATTCCGGCATAGAAAGCCGCGGCGATGAAGAAGAAGATCACCGGCACCTTGAAGGTTTCCCGGTCCACCCGGCACGGCCGGATCGCAAAGGTCAGCGCCGAAATCAGCGCCGTGTTGCAGATCACGCTCCCGATCGCGTTCCCGTAGGCGATGCCGCCGTGGCCCTCAATGGCCCCTGTCGCCGAAACCAGCACCTCCGGCAGCGTCGTGCCGATGGAAACCACCGTGGCCCCGATAATCAGTTCCGGCACGTGCAGCCGGTGCGCCAGCTCCACGGATCCGTCCACAAACCAGTCCCCGCCCTTGATCAGCAGGATCAGCCCCAGTATAAACAGCAAAATCGGTACAGCCATGCTCCGCGCCTCCGAACCAAAGAATACGTCAATTCTATCATAAAACTGCCCGTTTGAAACCTCGGAAAAGGATGTTTACCCGTTTCTATTTTTCCAAATCGGAAAAATAGAAATCTTCCCCCGGGCATGAAAAAAGCGCCGTCAGGCGCTTTTTGAATCAGTCCGATTACTGTTTCGCAATCTCAACCAGCTTGGCAAAACCGGCGGCGTCGTTGACGGCCATGTCTGCCAGCATCTTGCGGTTGATATCAATGTTCTGCTTCTTCAGTCCGGCGATGAACCTGGAATAGCTGATTCCGTTCAGGCGGGCGGCAGCATTGATACGGGTGATCCACAGGCGGCGGAATTCGCGTTTGCGGAGCTTTCTTCCGACAAAAGCGTAGCGCAGGCTGCGGGCAACCTGTTCTTTCGCGGCGCGGTACTGCTTGGATTTCGCTCCGAAGTAGCCCTTCGCCAGCTTCATCACCTTGCGGCGGCTTTTATGGGCGTTAACAGCCCTCTTGATACGTGCCATTTTTGTTTTCCTCCTTGCCGGTTAATGGGCTCATTTGTAAGGCAGCAGCTTATGAATCGTGCGGGCTTCGGCGGAATTGTCAACGATTCCGGCGTTCCGCAGGTGACGGGTGCGCTTGGTGGTCTTCAGATGCACCTGATGGTTGGCGTTCATCTGCTTATGCTTTACAATACCGGATTTGGTAAAGGAAAAGCGCTTGGCAGCCCCGCGGTGGGATTTCTGTTTAGGCATAGTGTTTGGTCCTCCTTCCAGTACGGTTATTCCTGCGTCCCTTTCGGGGCAGCGTTCTCCCTCTTCGCCTTCTTTTCGGCGAAGGAGGCCTTCATGGCCTTGGGAGCCAGGATCATGATCATGTTGCGGCCATCCAGCGTCGGGCGGCGTTCCACCATGCTGGCGTCCTTGCACCGGTCCGCGAAGTCCAGCATAACCTTCATGCCGATTTCGCTGTGGGTGATCTGTCGGCCGCGGAAGCGAATGGAAACCTTAACCTTGTCGCCGTTCTCCAGGAAGCGGATCGCCATCTTCGCCTTCGTGTTGATGTCGTTCTCTTCGATCGTGGCGCTCAGCTGTACTTCCTTGATATCGACAACGCGCTGATTCTTCCGGTTCTCCCGCTCCCGCTTGGATTGCTCGTAGCGGTATTTGTCATAGTCCAGCAGCTTGCATACCGGCGGCACGGCGGAAGGCTGAATCTTGGCCAGATCGTACCCTCTCTCTTCGGCCAGCGCCAGCGCCTGCTGCGTGGTCATGACGCCGAGCTGTTCGCCGTTCTCGTCGATCAGTCGAACTTCCCGGTCGCGGATTTCTTCATTGATCATCAGTTCGGTTGCGATGTCCATGCACCTCCAAATAAATGAGCGGCGGGTCAAACCCGTCGCTCATGTGCGCACATCGAAAATCCTGTTTCAGGATGCTTCGTGACCCGGCGATCAAAACCGCCAAGGTGAGAGACGGGCAGGCCTCTGCTTTCAAACAAAAGTGATGATACCACAGCCCCTGTCTCCTGTCAACCCTAAAATTACAGCGAATTCACCAGCTCGTACATGCCCATGTTGAACTGCTTTTTCCGCTTCAGTGCGGTCTCGATGGGCATGTAGAACACCCGGCCCTTCTGCATGCCGATCACCTGGTTGCCGATGCCGTCCCGCAGCAGCCGAACGGCCAGGTTCCCGGCCTCAAAGGCAAAGCTGCTGTCCCGGGCGGTGGGCTCCGCGCCGCGCTGCACATAGCCGATCACGTTGGCTCTCGCTTCCGCCCCGCCGCACATGCGCTTCATGACGGAGGCAAACCGCACCGCGCTCATGGGCTCGTCCGGATAGCATGCCTTGCCCCGGCTCGTCAGGAATTTGTAAAGGTTAAAATGCGCCATGGATTCATAGCAGCCTTCCGCCATCACGATGGTCGCCCGGTAGTTCCCACGGTTCAGCTGCTCCTGCAGCCGCAGCGCGATGCCTTCCACCGACCACGGCACCTCCGGCACGATCACAATCTCGCTGCCCGTGGAAACCGCCGCCGTCAGCGCGATGTCGCCGCAGTGCCGGCCCATCACCTCCACCACTGCCGGCCGGTCGTGGCTGCGCGATGTGGCGCGGATTCTCCGGATCGCGTCCACGCAGACGTTCACCGCCGTGTCAAACCCCAGCGACATTTCCGAATACGCCAGGTCGTTGTCGATGGTGCCCGGAATGCCGATGCAGGGCATTCCAAGCCGGCAAAGCTCGATCGCGCCGTTGAAGCTGCCGTCCCCGCCGATCACGACCAGGCCGTCGATCTCCATGTCCCGCAGGGTCTTCATGGCAAACTCGCGGTATTTGGCCTCCCGGAATTCGTTGCACCGGGCCGTCCGCAGATACGTGCCCGGCTGGTCCGCGATGTCCAGCACCGTCTCCAGTGTCAGCTCCTGAAGGTCGTCTTTGATATTCTCGCTTTTGCGAAGAAGTCCGTTGTAGCCGCGCTTAATGCCGATCAGGGGAATCCCGTACAGCGCCGCGCTGCGTGCCACGGACATCACCGCGGCGTTCATTCCCGGGCTGTCCCCGCCGCTGGTCAGTACACCGATCTTTCTCATAAATATTACGCTCCTTTGAGCTTCCCGCCCCTTCGGCGGTTTTTCATCTGGATTTAGTATATCATATCTTTCCGTCGGATGAAAGAAATAGATTTTGTAAAATTTTTGTAACAATTTCTTTACAATTTGAAAAACTTATGCTATACTTTCTTCCGTACTTATATAGTTACCACCCGACTACCTGCATATTGCAATGAATTACAGGAGGTTGTATTAATGAAAAAAACGCGTTGGATCTGTTTCCTGGCGGTGCTCGCGCTGACGGTTTCCGTCTTTGCCTCCGCTTTGGCCCTGTCCCCGGACACCATGACCCTCGGTTCCCGGGGCGAGGAAGTCCGCAAGCTCCAGCAGGCCCTCATCGATCTGGGCTATCTCAAGGGAAAGGCGGACGGCATTTACGGCAACCTGACTTACCTGGCCGTCGTCTCTTTCCAGCATGTCAGGAAGATGACCGAGGACGGTCTGGCCGGTAAAAAGACCCAGGCCGCCATTTATGAAGCAGTCGGGAAGAAGAAATCGTCCTCGTCGTCTTCGTCAAGTTCTTCTTCGTCGTCAAGTTCGTCGTCCTCATCCTCAAGTTCTTCGAGTTCCTCGTCGGGTTCTTCATCTTCCTCGTCCTCGTCGAGTTCGTCTTCCTCTTCATCATCCTCTACCTCCGGCAATCTTTTCAGGGGGAACTACTCCACCATCCGGCCCAAGGACCGGGGTGACCGCGTCAAAGTCATGCAGCAGGCGCTCATCCGCCTGAAATACCTCTCCGGCAATGCCGACGGCATCTACGGGGATAAGACCCTCGCCGCCGTCAAGGATTTCCAGAAGGCCTGCAAGCTCACCGAGGACGGCCTGGCCGGCAAAAAGACCCTGGCCGCGCTGGAAGATGCGGACAAGAAAGGCGCTGTGAAGGGCGCCGCAACGGCCTCCGCCGCCGCGCAGGAAGAGTCCAAATCCACCGCGGCTTCTTCCGATAATTCCCCCTCTTCCGACACCGTCCTCACCGCCCCCGACGGCGGCAAGCTGAAGCTCCTCCACTGGTATAAGGATGTCAAGCCCCAGCTCGCCAGCGGCAACCAGCTCCTCGTCTACGATCCGTCCACCGGCATGTCCTGGACTCTCCGGGTGCATTCCTGCGGCCGCCACTGCGACGCCGAACCCCTCACCGCCGCGGATACCGACCGGATGAAGCAGGCCTTCGGCGGTATCGAAACCTGGGATCAGAAGGGCGTCTACGTGAAGCTGCCCTCCGGCGTCTGGACCGTTGCCGCCACCCATGACAATCCCCATAAGTCCGGCCATATTGAAAACAATAATTTCAACGGTCACCTCTGCGTCCACTTCCTGCGGGATCTGTCCGAAGCCCAGGCCAACGATCCGAACTACGGCGTCTCCAATCAGAACACCATCCGTTCCCTCTGGAGAAGGCTCACCGGCGAAGATCTGAAGTACTGATGATACGCAAACATCCAAATGGGTAACACATCCCATGCGGAAGTATCGCAAATGATCACAGACCTTTTTAAAGATTGTCAGGGAAAAACCCTTGACAATCTTTTTTTGATCTGTATAATACTCCTGTCAATGGTATTCCCTTGACGCAGGAGGTTTTCGTTTGGCGCAGGAAGATCTGCGGAAAAAGGTGGATCTCGCCTTCCTTTCCGCTTTCTACGGCGGTCTGCTGACGGAGAAGCAGCGCCGCGTCCTCTCCCTTCATTGTGAGGAGGATCTGTCCCTGGGCGAAATTGCCGCCGATGTCGGCATCTCGCGCCAGGCCGTGCACGAAACGATCTCCCGTGCCGCCTTCCGGCTCAACGAGCTGGAGGCCACCCTCGGGGTGGCCGGCCGTTTCCGCCAGATGGAGTCCGGCCTCCAGGAAGCGCTCACCGCGCTGAAGAATCAGGATTATCCCCGGGCACAGCAGGTTTTGGAATCCCTGCTCGCCCTGGATCAGGAGGAAAGCAATGGCCTTTGAAGGCTTAAGTGAAAAACTGCAGGGCGCTCTGAAAAAGATGACCGGCCGCGGCCGGCTGAACGAGCAGACCGTCAAGGAAGGTATGCGCGAGGTGCGCATGGCCCTTCTCGAGGCCGACGTAAACTACGCCGTCGCCAAGGACTTCATTAAAAAGGTCACCGAGCGCTGTGTCGGGCAGGATGTCCTGTCCTCCCTCTCCCCTGCCCAGCAGGTCATCAAAATCGTCAACGAAGAAATGACCGACCTCATGGGCAGCACCAACGCCCGGCTCAACTGGTCCCCTTCCGTGCCGACGATCTTTATGCTCTGCGGCCTCCAGGGCGCCGGCAAAACCACCATGTGCGCCAAGCTCGCCGGCTATCTCACCAAGCAGGGCAAAAAGCCCATGCTCGCCGCCTGCGATATCTACCGCCCCGCCGCCATCAAGCAGCTGCAGGTCGTCGGTCAGCAGGTCAACGTGCCCGTCTTCGAAAAGGGAACGCAGGATCCCGTGAAAACGGCGAAGGAAGCCATCGACTACGCCCGGTATTATCAGCGCGATGTCCTGATTATCGATACCGCCGGCCGTCTGCATATCGACGAGGCGCTCATGGACGAGCTGGCCCGCATCAAGGCCGCCGTCAAGCCTACCGAGATTCTGCTGACCGTCGACGCCATGACCGGTCAGGACGCGGTCAACGTCGCCAAAACCTTCGATGAAAAGCTGGATATCACCGGCGTCATCCTCACCAAGCTCGACGGCGACACCCGCGGCGGCGCGGCCCTCTCCATCAAGGCCGTCACCGGCAAGCCCATCAAGTTCAGCGGCACCGGTGAAAAGCTCACGGATATCGAGCCCTTCCATCCGGACCGGATGGCCTCCCGCATCCTCGGCATGGGCGATGTCCTCACCCTCATCGAGCAGGCTTCCGAAGCCTTCGATGAGCACGATGCCGAAAAGTTCGCCCGCAAAGGCGTCTCCAACAAGCTCACCCTCGAGGATTTCCTCGAACAGATGCAGAGCATGAAGAAAATGGGCGGCCTCCGCAGCATGATCAACATGCTCCCCGGCATGAGCGGCAAGGACATCGAAGTGGACGACAACGCCATGAAGAAGCCCGAAGCCATCATCCGCTCCATGACGCCGAAGGAGCGTCGCGATCCCTCCATTCTGAACGCCTCCCGCCGCAAGCGCATCGCCGCCGGCTCCGGAACCACCGTCCAGGATGTCAACACCCTCATCCGCCAATTCGAGCAGGCGCAGCAGATGATGAAGCAGATGATGAGTGGCAAGGGCAAAAAACGTATGCGCATGCGTTTCCCCGGCGGTATGCCCGGAATGTAAACGCCCCTTTTGTTGGACTCATATACACTGACAGGTATATGTTTTCCATAGATGATTCATTCTAATTATTTTAAGGAGGATTCCCGAAATGTCTGTCAAAATTCGTCTGAAGAGAATGGGTATGAAGAAAAAGCCTTTCTATCGTGTTGTGGTTGCCGATATCCGCAGCCCCCGCGACGGCCGCTTCATCGAGGAGATCGGTTACTATGATCCCATGACCAAGCCCGCCGAAATCAAGGTCGACAATGACCGCGCGAAGTACTGGCTCGGCGTTGGCGCCCAGCCCACCGACACCGTCCGCATTCTGCTGAAGAAGTCCGGTGCCATCGAAGAGAAATAACGGACGCCGAGAAAGGATGTACCCATGCAAGAACTTCTTACCTTCGTGGCGCAGTCACTGGTGGAGCATCCCGATCAGGTCAGCGTCACTGAGACCGAAGGCCCCGAGGCCATCATCCTCGAGCTCCACGTGGCGGAAGAGGATATGGGTAAGGTCATCGGAAAGCAGGGCCGTATAGCCAAGGCGATCCGCGCCGTGGTCAAGGCGGCTACGGCAAAAAACAGCAAGCCTGTTTTTGTCGAAATCCAGTAATCTCAGGCGCGGGATCCGAAGCAGAAAGGATCCCGCGCCTTCGTTATCCCCCAAACCCTGCCGTCTATCCACTACCCACTATTCACTATCCACTATCCACTATCCACTACCCACTATCCACTACCCACTATCCACTCATCCAAAGGAGCCTCAAATGCAATCCTATCTCATGATCGGCACCGTCCTCAAGCCCCAGGGCATCCGCGGTGAGGTCAAAATCAAGCCCTACGCTGCCCGGGTGGAAATGTTCTCCTCCTGGAAAAATCTCTACCTGGAAGACAAAGGTGCCTACACCCCCGTTTCTTTGAAAGTCACCCGGATCCACGAAGGCTTCGTCTATGCCTGTCTGGCGGACAGCAAGTCCGCCGATGACGCCGAAGCCTTCCGCGGCCGGGATCTCTATATCGACCGGGCCCACGCCGCCCCGGCGGAGGACGGCGCCGTCTATATCGCCGATCTCATCGGCTGCGAAGCCGTCGATGAGGAAGGCAACGCCGTAGGCACCCTCACCGATGTCCTCCAGCACGGCAGCGTGGATACCTGGGTGTTCAAAACCGCCTCCGGCACCCTCATGGCCCCGGCCCTCCTCGCGGTCTTCCCGCAGGTGGATGCCGCTGCCCGCCGGATTCTTGTCGTCGCCGAAAAGCTCCGGGAGGTCGCCGTCTATGACCGTTGATATCCTCACCGTCTTTCCGGAGATGTTCGAAAGCGTCTTCGCCGCCAGTATCCTCGGCCGTGCCCGGGAGCAGGGCCTTCTGGACATCCGCCTCACGGATATCCGCCCCTTTTCCGCCGCCAGGCATAAAAACACCGATGACTATCCCTTCGGCGGCGGCGCGGGCATGGTCATGACGGCCCAGCCCATCATGGATGCCATGGCGGCCGTCTCCGCGTCCCTGCCGAATGCCCGCCGGATCTATCTCGGCCCCCGGGGAAAAAAGCTCACCACACAGCTCGCCCGGGAGCTGGCCCGGGAGCCGTCCCTCATCCTCCTCTGCGGCCATTACGAAGGCGTGGACCAGAGGGCCCTGGACGCCTGTATTGATGAGGAAATCAGCATCGGCGATTATATCCTCACCGGCGGCGAGCTGGCCGCCATGGTCCTCACGGACTGCGTCGCCCGCTTCATTCCCGGTGTCCTCGGCAGCAGCGAGAGCCCGGAGGAGGAATCTTTCTCCGACGGCCTCCTGGAATATCCCCAGTATACCCGTCCCCGGGATCTGAACGGCCGCTCCGTTCCGGAGGTCCTCCTGAACGGAGACCACGCGAAAATCGCCGCCTGGCGCCGCCGCGAAAGTCTCCGCGCCACCCTGCGTTTCCGGCCCGATCTGCTGGAAACCGCGGATCTGTCCCCCGCCGATCTGAAAATCCTAAAGGAGCTGGAAAACGAATGTTCCTCCGAAAACTGACCGTCATTCTCGTCCCTCTTGGCATGCTCTTGCTGCTGTGCCTTCTGCTGCCCCTGCTGTTCTCTCTGAACTGGTTTTTCGGCGGCCTGCTGATAGGCCTCCTCCTGGGCACACTCCTCAGCCTCCTCCTGCCCCTGGCCGGCGCAACGCGCCTCCGGGAACCCTTTGCCTGGCTGCTCTGGGTGCCCGCCGCCGTCATCCTCCTCATTTTGCTCTATCAGTATCTGGCCTCCGTCAGCCCGAGCCTGCAAATTCCGGTTCTCCGCCTCCTGGCGGTCCAGCCCGGCTCCTCGGGTTCCTGGATCGTGGCGATCGAAGGAGCCTTCGCGGCCTACCTCCTGGCCTTCTCGATCAGAACCGGCCGCGGAATCTGACCCCACTATCAACTCCTCACTATTCACTATCCACTCCATGAGGTGCCGCTATGCAAACCCTGTACCTGGATCCGTCCCGCTATCCCACTCCCCGCGCGCTCCACGCTGCCCTGAAAGCCATGCTCAGCCTTCCGGACTGGTACGGCATGAACGCCGACGCGCTCCACGATTGCCTGTCTGAGCGCCGCGAACCGGTCAATCTCTGGCTCGCATCTCCCGGTGAAGGCGAAGTCGCCCGCGCCCTGGACACCGTCTGCGCCGTCGTCGAAGACCTCGGCGGAAAGGTGACGCAACTCTTCTGAAAGGAGGCCCCTATGAAACTGCACATTCTCGGCATCAACGGCCCTTATCCCGAATCCAACGGTGCAACCTCCGGCTATCTTCTGGAAGCCGTAGACACCCTCCTCCAGCTGGATTTCGGCAGCGGCATCCTCGCCCGCCTCACGGCGAAGCTGCCCCCGCAATCCCTTTCGGCCATTTTGCTCTCCCATTGGCATTATGATCACACCGCGGATCTGCTCGTCCTTTCCTATCTCCTGCAGCAGCTGAATGAAACCCTGCGCGTCTATGCTCCCGTGGACGAAGCATCCCCCCTGCGCAAAATCATCGCCGAATCCCCTTTTTTTGAACTCACGGATGTCGCCCCCGGCGACGCCTTCACCATAGGTTCCTGCGCCGTTCGCGTCGGCGAAGCACGCCATCCGGTGCCGACCGTCGGCTATCGTATTGAGTCGGAGGACCGCGTTTTCGGCTTCACCGGCGATACCAATACCCTTCCTTCCCTGAAAGATTTCTATCAGGGCTGCTCCCTGCTCCTGGCGGACGCCCTCTTCCCCGCGGAGGCCTGGACAGAGGCCAGGCCCCATCTCTCCGCCCCCCTTGCGGCGCAGCTGGCCTGCGATGCCGGGGCGGAAAAACTGGTTCTCACCCATCTGAACCCCTCCTACGCCCCGCGCCAGCTCCTGCGGCAGGCCCAGGCCGTTCATCCTTCCGTTACCCTGGCGTCTCCCGGCGCGGTTCTTTCCGTATGACCGCCCGCCGGTGGGCCTGGTTCCTGCCCCCGGCCTGCCTGTTGCTCATGGCCGGCATCCTTCTGGGTCGGGGAATCTCCTCCCCGCTTCTCCCGTGGCTTGCCTGCCTGCCGGCCGTTGCCGCTGTTTTTCTCCTGCGGGACAGGCTGCGTTTTGTTGCCTGTCTGGCGCTGTTTTTCGCCCTTGGTGCCGCCGCGGGCCAGATGGCCTGGCATCCCTCCCTCCCCGCCGAAGGGGAATATGAAGTCCGCGGCATTATCTCTTCCGAAATCCGCCGCGGCAGTTACGGCAGGGTGCAAACGACCCTTTCCGAGGTCTCCCTGAACGGCCGCCCCCTGTCTTCCGGCGCTTACTGGACGTTCTATACCGATGAAGAAGAGCTGCCCGAAGCCTTTGCCCCGGGCCGCGAGGTTTCTTTCCGCGGCTCCCTGTATCATCCCGAAGGCGCTTCCAATCCGGATGGTTATGATTTCCGCGAGGAGCTCCTCCGCCGGGGCATCACCGTCGGTTTGTACGGCGATGAGGATCTCTCCTTCTCCGCCCCTTCCGTGTTTTCCTTCGCCGGTGTCACCGCCTCCTGGCGTGCCCGGCTCAGCGCCGCCCTTGTCCGGGAAATGGGCGACGAAGCCGGCGGCTATACCTCTGCCCTCCTCCTGGGAACCCGCTCCCTCATTCCTTCCGAGGACCGGGCCGCCTTCTCAAAGCTGGGCATCGCCCATGTGCTGTCCGTCTCCGGGTTCCATACCGGCATCCTCGTCATGCTCCTCGCCGCCCTATTCCGTTTGCTGAAGCTGCGCCAATCCGTGCGTCTCGTGCTCTATGCCGTCGTCCTCCTGGCTTATTGTGCCCTCTGCGGCTTCAATCCGCCGGTGGTCCGGGCTTCCCTGCTGCTCCTGCTGGCGCTCGGCGGCAAAATTCTGAACCGCCCCCGCAGCGGCCTGCATCTGCTCTGTGCCTCCGCGATCCTGCTGCTCCTCTGGTCCCCGGTCCAGCTCACCGGTATCTCCTTCCAGCTGACGTTCGCCGCCCTCCTGGGCATCACGCTCATCTCCCCGTATCTGGATTCGCTGAATCCCTTTCGCTGGAACTGGCGCCGAAGGATCCTGTCCCGCCTCTGGAGCTCCGTGTCCTTTGTCCTCGGTGCCGAGCTGGGCGTCCTCGTGCCCGTCCTGTATTACTATCAGAAGCTGCCCCTCCTGTCGCTCCTGGTGAATCTCCCTGTTTCGTTTTTTGTAACCGTCCTCCTTTCCCTGGATTGGATTGTGCTCCTTCTGCTGCCCGTTCCCTTCCTGTGCGGTCTTCCGGCCGCCGCGGCCCGGGTGCTCACGTCCTGGCTGGTCTCCGGCGTCCGCGCCCTGTCCGCCCTCCCGGGCATCACCCTCTGGACCCACGCTTCCACCTGGGTCACGGTCCTGGGCATGCTGGCCGTTTTTGTTGCGCTCTGCCGCCTGTTCCGCTCGAAGCCTTGGGTTCGGATCCTCTGTCTCCTCTCCGGCCTGGCGGTTGTCTGCGTTTCGCTGATCCCCCCGCCGCATCGGGAAACGGAGTATATCCAGTTCGGCGTCGGAAACGCCGATGCCGCCGTCCTCTGGGATCAGGATGATGTTGTCGTCGTGGATGCCGGGGAAAACGACGGCGTGGTCAGCGGTTTTCTCCGCCGCAACCGGCTCGCCCCAACCGCTGTGGTCCTCACCCACCTGCATACGGATCATGCCGGCGGCCTTCAGTCTCTCCTCGATGATGAAATCCCGGTCCGCACCCTGTATCTCCCCTCCGGTGCGGAAAACATGCAGGTCGATGAGGATATCCTCGCGCTTCTGGATCAGCTTCGTGCCTCCGGCACCGAGATCCGGTATCTTGCCCGGGGCGATACTCTTTCCCTGCCCTCCGGGTCGCTGACCGTTCTCTGGCCGGAAAGAGAGAAAACCCGCCCCGGCGGCAACGCCAATGACTATTCCCTCGTTTCCCTTTTCTCCCTGCGGGGCACGGCGTTTCTCCAGGCCGCCGATATCACCGGCGCCTATGAGTCTTACGCCGCCCACCCGGCGGATCTTCTCAAGGCCGCCCACCACGGTTCCGCCTCGTCCACCTCGCCGCAGTTCCTCGCCGCCGTGAATCCCCGGGCCATTCTCCTGCCCTGCGATAAAGTCTCCCGGGCCGAAAGCTTCTCCGCCCGGGTCGGGGAAATCCCCGTCTGGTCCACCGCGAAAGGCGGTGCGCTCACCGTCCGCTTCGAAGACAACTTCTTCACCGTAACCCCCTTCCTCTCTCATTCTGATCCCGGAGGTCGCTGATTATGGATCGCAAGGATTTTGACCGTCTCCTTTCCCAGGGGAAGATTCCCTCCGTGCTGCTCTTCGAGGGTGAAGAGGAGCATATGAAGCAGTCCGCCCTCGATGCCCTGCAGAAAAAACTTCTCCCGGAAGGCCTGCAGGAACTGAACCGCACGCTTCTCGATGCTCCGGAAACGGACCAGATCATCGCCGCGGCGGAAACCCTGCCTTTCATGGCCGATCGCCGGCTCGTCGTCGTCCGCAATCATCCGGCCCTCATCGGCCGCGCCGAGGCGGACGACCGCCTCGCGGAGTATCTCCCCTCCGTTCCGCCCTCCGCGGTGCTCCTCTTCTTCTGCACCCAGAAGCCGGACGGCAGAAAAAAACTTTATACCGTCATCAAGAAGCTGAACGGCGTCGTGGTTTTCTCCCCCCTGCGCGATCGGGAGCTCACCACCTTCGTCACTTCCGCCTTCCGCGATCTCGGCAAGGAGTGCGACGAGCGTACCGCCGATTTCCTCATCTTCACCTCCGGCAGCGATACCGGCCTTCTCCTCACGGAGATCGCCAAGGTCGCCGCCCATGCCGGCGAATCCCCCGTCATCCATCCGGATTCCGTCCGCGCTGTCGCCACCCCGTCGACGGAGTGTACCGTCTTCCAGATGGTGGACGCCGTGGTTTCCGGCCAGAGCAGCCGCGCCTTCCTCCTTATGCGCAATCAGCTCCTCGCCGGCGCCGACCGCATGTATATGCTCTCCATGCTCCTCCGCCAGTTCCGCCTTCTCCAGCATATCAAGATCATGCAGTATGAAAAGCGTTCCTCCGCGGAGATCCGCTCCGCCCTGGGCGTCCCGCCCTTCGCCGTGGATCAGTATGTCCGCCAGGCCGCCGGCTGGTCCAACGGCCAGATCAAAAACGCCGTCAATATCTGCTTCGATACCGAGTACGGCATCAAATCCGGCCGCCTCAACCAGGAAGGAGCCCTGGAAGCCGTCATGCTGAAGCTCCTCAACCTCCGCCCAACCCGAAAGTGACCATAGGGGGACGGTTCTTTTAGGGCCAAACGGTCCGGAGGGCGCAGGCCACTGTGTGGCCTGCGTTAATGGTGGACCATCGGTCCACTTTCTTCCGGACCACTTTTCGCATACAAAACCTTTTTTTCGGCCACTTTTTCGATTTATTTCCCTAAAAGTTGTATGTACAAAGAAAATTCAATCCCGTCATAGACAACCCAGCTGTAAAAATGTTACAATAGCGAAAGGAGAGCAGCCGGCCCAGCCGGCAGATTTTGAATCAAGAAAGGAAGATTGGAAACATGAAGAAACTCGTATCTCTGCTTCTGGCTCTGTGCCTGGTTTGCCTGTACACCGCCGTCCTGGCGGAAGGTGCGGACATCACCGGCAACTGGTATGGCACGATGTACGGCATGAGCGTCACGCTCACCCTCAATGCCGACAACACCTACAAGCTCCTCATGGGCGAAAATGAACTCCCCGGAACCTACGAGTTGAAGGACGGCATCGTGTACATGGACGGCGACACCGATGCAGCCAACGGCTTTGTCTACGATGGAACAACCCTCGTAAACGAAAAGCAATCCGTTACCTTCACCCGTGATGCCGAAGCGGCCCAGTCCATCACCCTGGCCGAAGTGAACACCGAAGCCAAGCTGGAAGACTTCGCTGGCGAATGGGTCTGCAAATATGTTTCCATGAACGGTATGGTCATCGATGTCACCGCGATCCCCGTGGAACAGCTGGGCGCCTCTCAGATCCCCGGCATGAAGATCGAAGGAAACACCATGCATCTGACCGGTCTGGAGTCCATGACAGGTGCGGACCCGCTCGAAATGGAATTCGCGGACGGAGCCCTTTCCATTGATCTCGGCAAAATGCTCGCTGAGGCTTCTCAGTCCGCCGGTATGGATCTGAGCAGCCTGGGCCTCGACAATCTGCAGATGACCCTGGGAGTCATGCTCCTGAAGGATGGCATGGCCTCCCTGTATATCAATGCGATGGGTCAGGAAATCTCCTTTATCTTCGAGCCCGCCCCCGCGGCCGCCGAAACCCCCGCCGCTTGATCAAAGCAAATAAGACCAATGAAGGAACGGAGCAACCCTCCGTTCCTTTTTTTGTTTCGCTTATTTCCGTTTCAGCATTACAAAACACCAGCCGAACTTTAAAACGTCAAACGTTTTCTCATCTCTTCCGATTCTCTGTTTTACCTTGTAAAGCTCCATGTTTCCTGCTTTCCATAAGGTATCGACCAGTATGATCCGTCAGCAAACTTAACTCCCGTAATTGTTATAACAGTTTTATATGCCTGGCCTGTGCCATATACAGTCCTCTTAATCGTAGTTTTACCGCCGGCCCTGATTCTTACTTCTTTTCCCAGACTGTAACTTCCACCGTTAATCTTGCTTCCGCCCCAGTCATAGAAATTTAGATCAAAGTCAAAATCAACTATAGCTTGAGTGGAACACTTGTTTGTTACTGTAATTCCAAGGAGGTTGTAATTGTAAATGCCGTAACCGATACTATCCAGTGAAATTGGGACAGCCGGCTCAACAATCACATCAACATAGGTTGATTTTTTGCTTCCGTCCGTAGATGTAGCTGTAATTCTGGTTTTCCCGGCATGCTTTGCAGTAATCTTGCCGGAACTGTCTACCGAAGCTACATAGGATTCATCCCGCACAGTTTATTCATGATCGGTATCCAGTGAATCTTTCTCAGAAGGAATGAATTCTTCCCGTCCTGATGCCAAAAAATCTTCCGGTACGGATCTGAAGCCTTCTCTCATCACCGCCGCAAGCTGGTCTTCCGGTGTCAGCACAAGTGCATGTCCGACCCGGGTAACAATGACTCTGTCCGTATTAAATCGGAATTCCTTCGGAATACGAACCGCCTGGCTGTTTCCGTACTGAAACACCCTGGTCAATGTCAAACCCCTCACCTCCGCTCTGCATCAGAAGTATATTAAATCTTACTGTTGAAATACTCCTGAGTTACTTTCAGCTGTCGATTCAAAATTTCTTTCCACATGTGGTATCCAATTTCACCGCTTCCTTTTGAAACTTTGGTGTACAGAATGTTCCCGTCCGGAAGAATCTTACGATAGAAATAATGATCGGTGACTTTATAGCATTCCCAGTTATCCCGATCGCAAAATCGTTTCAGTTCTTTCCATTTCGGCATACGATATCCTCCCGGAGCTCATCGTCGGTACTGGAAAGCACTTTCAGGATATAGGGAATATGACTTTTTCTGTTTGGCGCTTTTGACCACAATGCAAACTCGCTGTAAAAATCGCTGGCATAATCACGCAGGGCATGAATCATCTGATCAATGCCGGAATCTTTGTTTGCGGCATTCTCAACCAGGTCCAGATGACTTTCAACCAAGGTAACGGAGCCGTCTTTTTCCGGATAGAGGATCAGCTCAAAGCGGAGGTTTTCAAACGCCAGCCTGAGCGTAGCAATGTCCAGCAGAATCAGATTATCCCTTGTTCGCTGAATAAACACAGGATGTTCCCGAAGCGCAGTATCAATGGTACTGCTCCATTCCTTACGCACCTCTGAAGCGCTTTTCATATAATCAACGCACTGATCCATAACAACCTCCGAATCGCAATGTACGAAACGTACGTTTTGTACAGAATAGCATGATTATTTGGAAATTGCAACGCTCAGCGTATTCTTTTCGGCCCAAACATCCTCCCATCACAAACAATCCCCCGCAAACCGCGTCATTGCCCCCTTGTACTGCGTCAAAAGCAATGCAATATCGCTGTAATCCAGCCCGACCAGCTTTGTCTTTCGGGCCCGAACCGGCATCTCCTCCTGATCCACACCCGTTGTAATAAGTCCTTCCTCTTCCTCAACCTCCACCGGCTCCTCCGGAATCTCCAGAAAAGCTCCGTAGGGTTTCCCCTCCATCAGATGCTTCAAAGGAACCAGAATCTTGTTAATCCGCTGAATCTTGTATGCGTTCACAACGAAATGCGGGTTCCGGTGCGCCTGAATCTGAAATTCAAAGTACAGCTGTTCAAACATGCAGTCAAGCATCCAGAAATCGTTGCTCATCGCCTCATAATTCTCCGACGCCGTTCTTTCCTTAGCCGTCATTTTCTCCTCCCCGTCCTTTCCAAAGTACTTTTCATAATTCTCATTCGGAAGCATCAGCGTCGGCGCGTTCCGAATCTGCAGCCCGATATATTTCCGCAGTGGATTGGTGTTCTTCCGCGCGCTGTTATATGTTCTGCCGGTCTCATATACCACGTATGTCCGGTCGCTGCGCTTCCGAAGCGTGATCTTCCCCGGAACTTTCGGAATCTTAACCGGTTTGGTTGAATAGGCCATTCTGTTTTTCTCCTCCTCTCCGTTTAGGCACACATTTTTCCCCGAAATCCTTGATATTCCTTGCATCAGGCCCCGTTTTAGGCACAAAAAATTCTAGGCACACAGCGTAGTCCAACTGCTAGTTCTCACTCCAAAATGGTAATTTTTGTCTCCTACTGCAAACTTTTGCGCACTCTCTTCCCTATTTCTGAGAATCACGGGACAAACGCCCCGCTTTCGTGTATAATCGGAAAGGGTTTTTAAGCTTTGATTCTCCCGAACCCAAATGACCTGACAGAAAGGATGGTACTGACCAATGAAAATCGCAGTAAGATATTACACGAAAACAGGAAATACAAAACGCCTGGCAGAAGCAATCGCAAAAGCAGTCGGCGTGGAGGCGCTTCCTGTCACCGCGCCGGTCACTGAATCTGTGGATATTCTCTTCCTCGGCAACTCCTACTATGCCTTTACCATCGATCCGGAAGTGCGCCGGTTTGTTGAATCCCTGTCGAAGGAAAAAGTCGGAAAAATCGTAAACTTCGGTTCAGCCGCCATGATGAACTCCACCTGGAAAAAGGTCAAAGCTGTGGCTGATAAAGTCGGCATTTCAATGGATGAGCGGGAATTCCATTGCAAGGGCGAATTCAAAGGTCTCCACAAAGGGAAGCCGGACGAATCGGATCTTGTCGCGGCCGCGGCGTTCGCGAAAAAGATCGTTGGATAAACGGCCAGCCATTGCGATCAGGAGCTGCCGTATGCATCGCAACTTTCTCTTTGATCTCGACCAGACATTACTGGACTTTCATGCCTCCGAGTATAAAGCGCTCGGCATCGTCCTGCAAGCCAACGGCCTTTCGTTCTCAGATGAGATTTACCAGGCGTTTAAAGCATACAATAAATCTCTCTGGCTTGAATTGGAAAAGGGAGCCATCACAAGAACAGAACTCTTTACGAAGCGATTCCTGGATGTTTTCAGCCGCTGCGAAGGAAATGCATCCGGCCTTGATCCTCTGGAGGTCAACGACGATTTCATCCGTACGATGTCCGTAAATGGTGTATTGATGGACGGCGCCCTGGAATTTGTCGGAAAGTTGAAGGAAAACATACCGCACGCGAGGATTTATATTGCCTCCAACGGTGCGACCGTAAACGCGAAGGGCAGAATCGCGTCCACCGGTCTTGACCTGTATATCGATGGATTATTCATCAGTGAAGAAATGGGTGCAACAAAGCCCGATGCGGCATTCTTCGATATTTGCCTTGCTCAGATCGCGGAACCGAAATCTTCATGCATCATGATCGGCGATTCACTTTCTTCGGATATGCTCGGCGCGAAAAACGCGTCCCTGGATTCCGTATGGTTCATGCCCTCCGGGGATATCGAAGCAGCGATGGCTGCTTACGATATCAACTATTGCGCTTCCTCTTTTGACGAATTGTTTGAAGTTCTCAAAAGGTGGTCATCCGCTGCAGAACTAATTGCTCCGTAAAACGTCTTCTGCCCAAAAGGCTATTGTCGGTATTCTGTTTCAGAAAAGGGAGGTTGCGGATATGCTGGGTACAATCATCAACACCGGGGCCATCATCGCGGGCGGACTGTTCGGGGCTCTATTCGGACGCCTGATCCGGGAAAGGCATCAGGAAACGCTGACCATGGCCTGCGGCGTCGGAACCCTGTTTCTGGGCATAGCCGGCGCGATGAAACACATGCTGCATAACGATCTCCTCCCCGGCGGCGGCGGAATGCTGGTTGTCGCGTGCCTGGCCCTGGGCGGCCTGATCGGAGAAATCCTCAACATAGAGCGCCTGTTTGAACGCTTCGGCGAATGGCTGAAGCGGAAAACCGGCAACTCCAAAGATCAGGGATTTGTCCACGGGTTTGTAACCGCTTCTCTGACCGTCTGCATCGGTGCCATGGCCATCATGGGCGCAATCCAGGACGGCATCTCCGGCGACTGGTCGACGCTCGGTGCCAAATCAATCCTGGACCTGATCATCATCATGGTTATGACCTGTTCCATGGGCAAAGGCTGTATGTTCTCCGCTATTCCGGTCTTCCTCTGGGAAGGCGGGCTGACGCTTCTTGCCACCCTCATTCGTCCCGTAATGACAGATCTCGCCATGAGCTATCTTTCTCTGGTAGGATCCATTCTCATCTTCTGCGTCGGTCTGAATCTGGTCTGGGGGAAAAAGATCAGAGTCGCGAATATGCTTCCCGCTGTCGTCCTGGCCGTGATTGCGGCCTTCCTGCCCATTCAGTTCTGAAACGGACCGGAGGGCGCAGGGCCCAGTGGGCCCTGCGTTAATGTGAACCAAAGGTTCACTTCCGCCGGTCCACTCAAGTCTCTTCGCTACCAATAATGCGCATCCAATCTCCGACAAACTGAAGCGGCCGAATCCGGCGCGTCGTCGTGCTCCGCCTGCTCCGTATAGTCCAAAATCTGGTTGATATATTCCGCGTCCGTCCCCCGCACGAAAACGATGTTCGGCCACCATTTCCGCAGATAGCTCGAAATCTTGATCACCTTGTTCTGGTGCTCCGTATAGGTCTTCGCGTAATGCCCCCGCCGCCGGATCTCCTTGCAAAAGAACCCCTTGTCTCCGTTGTCTTCACAATACATAGGCCAGCACATCATCCGCTCCGCCTCCCCGATGATCTCCTCCAGCACTTTGTCCACATGCGAATGCCAGATCCGCCCGTAAAGGTAAATCGTGTTCCCCTTCCGCTTTCCGCAGGTAAAGGCTGTAAAATCCTCCCCGCCGTACGAAGCGTCCACGTGCGAAATCCCGTCCCGCAAAACCAGCGGATTGTCCGTAAAAACCGGCGGCGTGGTGAAGAAGGCGTTCTCCGAAGCAATGTGCTTCAGCTCATAGTTCGCCGCGAACATGCTCGGCGGCATGGAGGAGCGCAAAACGTCCAGCTGCGCCGGAGAAATCAACCCCGTCGTATAGCAGTCGTACCTGTGAATGTTCGGCATTCGGCAAAAAACGTCGTCTTTGTGCCATGGCGTTCCCAGGTTGATGATCCGC
>CACWXP010000011.1 GCA_902764875.1 uncultured Eubacteriales bacterium | reverse complement strand
CGTAGGCTCCTCGGCTTTGCTACACCGCTTCCTCCCCTCCTGCCATTACTGGTAGCAGCTTGCGGTTCGCTACACTTGGCGGTAAATACCCGTGGCGGGACTTTCACCCGCAAGAATTGTGCCATGCCCGGCACACACAAAAAGGGGTTGTCCTGAAAGACAGCCCCTTTTTTGTGGGATTCTTTACTGTATGATCATCCGTCCGCAGGTTTCGCATTCAACCAGACTTCCGTTTTTAATCTTCGACAGAACCGCCGATGGAAGCGAGGTATTGCACCCGGAACACTGGCCATATGTCAGACGGGCTACCGGAGGAGAAATACGCTTCTTAATGGTGTTGTATTCTTCAAGAAGCGCGGGATCCACACTGTCGACCAGAGCCTTTGCTCTGGCTCGTTGCTCATCCAGCTCTGCCTTTTTGCTTTGAGATTCTTCCTCATATTCGGCCTTCAGCTGGTCAAAAGCTTTCTTAGCGTTGGCTGCTTCCATACGGACAACCTTCTGAAGCTTTTCGTGTGCGGTGGCTTCCTTGACAATCCGGGCGATTTCTGCCTCATACTGGCGAATTGTGTCACGGCAGCGGCTGACTTCAGCCATCAAAGCCTTAACTTCTTCCGCAGACTGGGGAGGATTGGTTTCAAAACGCGTTTTCAGCGTCTGAAGCTGGGCCTCGGAATGCTCAACCGCCTCGGCAATGATATCCTTCCGATCGGACATGGCTGTAATTTCAACCTCGATCTGTTTGTACTGTTTCTGACGATCCAGAATCAGATCGCGGGTTTTTTCGAGTTTCTGACGGACCGGAGAGCGCCGGATCGCGTTGGCAATGGCGTCAGCTTTCATGTCTTCCGTCTGATATGCCCACAGGGCTTCAAAGTTTTCCATTCAGGAGCCTCCTTCCGACAGGAAAAGCCGCCTGTCACGGCGTGCGCGGCAAGGTATACGCAGAAACTGCGGATACAAAAACCCGCACATTACATTCTACATGATTGAATGCGTTTTGTAAAGCTTCGGCAAGGGCTGCAATCCCGGGCTCCTCCGTGGCAAAATGCCCGCATTCAAGGCCGATGATCCCTGCATCCACCATGGCCAGGGCGTGGTGATGCTTTATTTCTCCGGAAACAAAAGCGTCACAGTGATCTTCAAACGCCCGGAACCATTCATCGCTCCCGCTGCCTGAACACAAACCGACCCTACGGATGATCCGGTCCTCGGGCCCCAGAATACGAACGGTGGTTTTCAGGCTTGCTGTCAGAAGATCCGCGTAATTCCGTACAGTCAGATCGCCCGGGAGGATGCCCGAGCGGAAAAAGCCTTCTCCGGAAACATCTGATAATCCGCACAGTGCTGCAAGTGTATCGTTGATTCCGCCCCGGGCCCGGTCCAGATTGGTGTGGGCGGCGATCAAACTGATGTTTTCCCGGCAGAGACGGCGCAGCAGGCGCCCTTCATAATCTTCATCCGTCAGGGAACGGATCGGGGAAAACATCAGCGGGTGATGTGAGACGATCAGTTCCGCACCGATGGAAAGAGCCTCGTCAATTACCGTCTCTGTTACATCCAGCGCGAAAAGGATCCTTGTTACTTCCTGCCGGGGGGATCCGACCAGCAGGCCGGAATTATCGCTTTCCATCTGGGTGTCGAAAGGAGCAACACTGTGGATCACGTTATATACGGTTTGAACGTTCATAAAATGCCTCCGTTCTGTGAAATCAGGATTCACGGGTCGAGAGATAGTTTTTGTAGAAATTCAAGTCGGATTTCAGCAGCAGCAATTCAGACTGATCAGGAGAGGAGGCGAAGGAGATTCCACGAAGCCGTTCCTCCAGCACTTCCTTTCGACGATGGAGGAATGGGACAAGCACCTCCGATTCAGAATGAAAAAGCGGTCCGCCAAGCCGTATCTCCTGATCCGTCATGGCTTTTTGGCCAGGTCGTGCGCGGAGTACAAGGTAATATCTTCCGGCGGAAAAACAGGGTTCCTCCCGATCCAGGTGATATCCGATTTCGTGAATGGCGGCGCGGATCAGGTGCCAGTCCGTGTGGGCGGAAAGGATCAGTGAGGCTTTCTTCAGCCGATCTTTCCCGGAAAGCAGGATGTCCCGGATGGTTCGACCACCCATGCCCATGATCGAAATCACGCCGCATTCTTCCGAAACAGGGATCAGCCCGTCACCGAGACGGAGCGAAACCCGGTTTGTCAGGTGAAGGCGGATCATCTCCATGCGCGCATTTTCGAGCGCACTTTTGCTGATATCCGTAAGAATCATATGCCGACAGCGGCCGCGCTGCAGGAGCGCGGCCGGAAGATGGGCGTGATCGGTTCCGATGTCTGCCGCCAGATCGCATGGATCATAGAGATCAAATGCGAGCGAAAGGCGGGGATCAAGCATTCTTTGCTGCATATTATCAGTCCAGGTAATCCCGAAGCTTCTTGCTGCGGGAAGGATGGCGAAGCTTGCGCAGGGCCTTGGCTTCAATCTGGCGGATGCGCTCGCGGGTGACGTTGAATTCCTTACCGACTTCCTCAAGGGTGCGCTGATGGCCATCGTCAAGCCCGAAACGGAGGCGGAGCACCTTCTCCTCTCTGGGGGTCAGCGTGTCAAGAACATCCATCAGCTGTTCCTTCATCAGGGTAAAGGATGCGGCCTCGGCAGGGGCAGGAGCGTCGTCGTCTGGAATAAAGTCGCCAAGATGGGAATCTTCTTCTTCACCGATGGGCGTTTCCAGGGATACAGGTTCCTGCGCTATTTTGATGATTTCGCGGACTTTCGCCTCGGAAATACCCATTTCGGCGGCGATTTCCTCCGGTGTGGGCTCCCGGCCGTATTGTTGCAGCAGCTGACGGGAAACACGGATCAGCTTGTTGATGGTTTCAACCATATGTACAGGGATCCGGATGGTTCGTGCCTGGTCCGCGATGGCCCGTGTAATCGCCTGGCGGATCCACCAGGTGGCATAGGTGGAGAATTTGAAGCCTTTGCGGTAGTCAAACTTTTCAACGGCTTTGATCAGACCCAGGTTTCCTTCCTGAATCAGGTCCAAAAAAAGCATACCGCGGCCAACATAGCGCTTCGCAATGGAAACGACAAGGCGCAGGTTGGCTTCGGCCAGCTTCTGTTTGGCGCTTTCATCTCCGGCTTCGAGCCGCTTTGCAATCTCGATTTCCTCTTCGGCCGTAAGCAGCGGTACCTTGCCGATCTCTTTCAGATACATACGTACGGGGTCGTCAATGCTGATTCCTTCCGGAATGGAAAGATCGATCGGATCGTTGGCAGACTCATCTGCTGCCGCGGTGGCTGCTGCGACATCTGCTGCCTGATCATCGGAAATACTGACGGTATCGTCTGATGAATCGTTTACAACGGAAACACCATATGCATCAAGCGTTTCAAGAACGCGGTCGAGCTGGTCGGAATCCATTTGCAGCTCCATCAGCCGGTCCATGATTTCTTTATACGTCAGCGTTCCTTTGGACTTTCCGTATTCATAAAGTTCGTCCAAACGCTTCTGACGGCTATCGGGTGAAAGGGTAGACAAGGGAATCCTCTCCTTTATATCTCGGTCGGTTCTGTAATCGGTCAGGCCGGTTTGTCCATTTTTTTCCGGAGCTCCTGCGCCTCCTGAAGCATACCGGGAATCGCAGGATCCTTCGGGTCCATCGTTTTCATCTTCTGCATCAGCGCATCGTACTGTTTCTGGCAGGAAGCTTTACGGATCCTGCCGAGGCACTGGCCTGCCATGGAAATCATCTGATCCGTGCTCTCCGCCGCGGGGGATAAAAGAATCCGCGTATAGCGGGACCGGGTTTCATCATCCGGCGCCGTATCCGGAAGCGAAGCGGGAGATGCTCCGCCGATCAGCGCCATATATAATGATTTCAACTCGTCGTCCTCAAAATCCTTTTCCTCAACCATATCTTTCGGAATTTGTCCGGTTGCGAGGAGGCCGAGCAGCGTTTCCTGGGCAGCGGTAACAGGGGAGACTGAACCTTCATTTTTTCTTGCGGCGCGAGAACGGCGCGCCTCGGCAGGCTTTGAAAGCCCTGCGTTTCCGAGGGCTTTCCCTCGGCCTTCATCAACCTGCTGCTGCAGAACGTCGTGGGAGAAACCGGTTTCCACCATCAGCGTCTTCAGATAAGTTTCCTGACCGACGGGATCAAGCCCGGAAAGGACAAGGGCGGCCTTGCGGACATAGTTCATTTTGTCCTCGTCCTTCGAAAGATCGAAAGATGTCTTCAGCTGCCGGAGCCGATAGGCGGTCGGGGTCAGCGTCTGAAGCGCCGAGAAGGCTTCTGCTCCGTCCCTGCGGACAAACTCGTCCGGATCCAGGCCGTCCGGAAAAACCAGAACCCGGGCCGGAAGCCCTTCCTTTTCAAAAATCTCCAATCCTCGGAGAATGGCTTTCTGTCCGGCGGAATCACCGTCATAGGCCAGATAGACTTCCGGGGCGAAACGGCGGATGAGACGTGCCTGCTCCTCGGTCAGCGATGTTCCGAGGGAAGCACAGGCGCCTTCAACGCCGAACTGGGTCAGGGAGACGACATCCATATAACCTTCCGTAAGAACAACATGATCCAGATGACGCTGTTGCTTCAGTAGATTGGCCGCGTAGATATTCCGGCTCTTGCTGTAAACGGGGGTATCGGCTGTGTTGATATATTTCGGGAGCTCCTTTCCGAGAGATCTGCCACCGAAGGCGATCACGTTTTTGTGCATGTCAATGATCGGAAAGATCGCCCGGTTGCGGAACATGTCGAAAGCGGTCTGCTTTCCGCCGGGTTCCTTCGGAGGACGGACAATGGTGAGACCGACGGAGACAAGTTCATCCGTGGTATAACCGGCAGATACAAGGTGGTCGGTCAGCGCAGACCACTGATCCGGTGCGGCACCGAGACCGAATTTTCGAATCACGGAATCGGATAGCCCCCGCTTGCGAAGATAGTTCAGTGAAGCAGCACCCTCGGGCCGAAAAAGCATTTCGTGATAAAACTTAGCAGCTTCCCGATTTGCGGTCAGCAGGCGTTCCCGACGGGTTTGCCGCTGTTCCCAGTCCGCGTCGTTTTCCATCTCAGGAAGAGGAATGTGCGCCCGGTCGGCAAGGATTTCAACGGCTTCGTGAAAGCTGCACCGTTCGATGTCCATAATGAAATGGATCACATCTCCGCCGGCCTTACAGCCGAAACAGTAATACAGCTGTTGTTCGCCGTCGACAGAGAAGGAGGCAGTCTTTTCCCCATGGAAAGGACAGAGCCCCCAATATTTTCGTCCGGACTTTTTCAGACCAACATAGCCGGAAACAATCTGCACAATGTCCGAACGGGATCGCAGCTCGTCCAGCCAATGAGCGGGGAAACGGGATGCCATCGATGCTCCACCTCAGAATTCAAATGGAAGTAGGGTCAGAAAGCAGGAAAGGAATTTGGGGCGAAAAGCTCCGTAAACTTGCGCGTTGCATATCGATCCGTCATGCAGGAAAGGAAGTCGCAAACACTGCGTTCCGTTCCGTCCTGATAGCCGATCACAACAAATTCTTCCGGCATTTCGCCCGGATGCTCGCAGTAATACTCGAAAAGATGGCGCAACACATAATCACAGCGGGCTTCCTCCGGATCACGCCATTCGTTTCGGTACACCCGTTCAAACATAAATTCCCGCAGACCGTTCATCGCGCTTTCAACGGCCGGACTCATGGCCAAATGGGGCTGCCCCTCGCTGTTTGCGACCACATCAACGATCATCGTGTTGATTCTTGCCCGGTGTGTGTTGCCGAGAACCTTCAAACAATCCGGAGGAATGGCGTCTGCCCGGAGAATGCCGCTGCGAAGGGCATCGTCCAGGTCGTGGTTCAGATAGGCAATCCGGTCCGCTCGGCGAACACATTCCGCCTCCGGTGTTTCCGGCAGTAAGGTTCCCGAGTGCGTCAGGATCCCGTGGCGGACTTCTTTGGTAAGGTTCAGGCCGGAACCGTCGTTTTCAAGCTTTTCCACAACCCGCAGGCTCTGCTCATTATGACGGAACCCCTCCGGCAAAAGGTTGTTCAGCGTTCGTTCACCGATGTGGCCGTAGGGTGTGTGACCCAGATCGTGCCCAAGGGCGATGGCTTCGGTCAGATCCTCGTTCAGGCGCAACGCCCGCGCAATGGTCCTTGCCACCTGGGAAACCTCCAGCGTGTGGGTCAGGCGAGTGCGGTAGTGATCGCCCTCCGGAGAGAGAAAAACCTGGGTTTTGAATTTAAGCCGGCGGAAGGATTTGCAGTGAATGATCCGATCCCGGTCCCGCTGAAAATCTGTTCTCAAGTCGCAGGGGATCTCAGCTTTTTCGCGGCCGGCACTGTCCGCAGCGTGAGAAGCATACGGCGCAAGAAGAAGAAATTCCTGCTGTTCCAGACGCTGCCGAATGTTCATATCCTGCCTCCTCCGGGGATCATTGCGGAAATCCACATCAACATATATACAACACAAAGACCGGAATTCCTGCTTTTCGGCTTCTTGACAAGCGGAAGGAATCCGATAAAATGGGAGAGAAAACATAGAATGGAGTAACTGCATGAAATATCAAAAAGATCAGCTGATTCACGGGTTTCGCGTACAAAGGGCAGAAGAAAGCCAAGATCCGAAGGGAAACATTTTCCAAATGGAGCATGAGCGCACAGGCGCCCGTCTTTTCTTTCTGGATAACGGAGCGGAGAACATTGTTTTTTCCATCAGTTTCCGTACCCTTCCGCAGGATTCCACCGGCGTTTTCCATATTCTCGAGCACAGCCTTCTCTGTGGCAGCGAGAAATATCCGATGAAGGAGCCCTTTGTTGAACTTCTCAAAAGCAGCATGAATACTTTCCTGAATGCCATGACTTTTCCGGATATGACCATGTTCCCCGTAGCCAGCCGGAATCCGAGGGATCTGATGAATCTGACCGGTGTCTATCTCGATGCGGTATTTGCTCCGGCCTCCATGAAAGACCGGAAACGGTTTTGCCAGGAAGGATGGCATATTGACCGGGATGAGGAAGGCAATCCGGAATACCGCGGCGTTGTATATAACGAAATGAAAGGCGCTATGAGCGAAACAGATGCCCTGATCGAACATGAACTTGTTTCCATGTTGTTTCCGGATACCTACAACGGTTACAACAGCGGCGGAGACCCGGAACAAATCACGGATCTGACTTATGAAGAGTATAAAAGGCAGTATGAACGCTGCTATCACCCCGGCAATGCCTGGATTTACCTCGACGGAGCCGTACCCATGGAGGAAATGCTGCCCCTGTTGGATGAAACCTTTTCTTCCTATAATAAAAGAGCCAATCATCCGGAGTTCTCCTATCAACAGCCTAAAAGCTCTGAGAGAACGATTTACTATGAGCTGGCGCCGGAGGAAGAACCGGAAAACAGAGGATATCTGACGATTGCCCGGATTGCAGGCACCTGGCGGGATCGTGCAGAGAATATGGCCCGGTGCATTGTTGCTGACGTGCTGACCGGCAACAACGAAGCGCCGCTGAAGCGGGCAGCCCTTGAAAGAAATCTGGCAAAGGATCTGAACCTGTCTCTGGATGATACGGGCCTGCAAAGCTGGATTGCCATTCATGCCGAGCATGTTACCGACGGAAAAGAGAATGAAATTATGGCCTTGCTGGAGGAAACGGGCACGCAGATCAGCCGGACCGGACTGGACCGCAATGCTGTGGAGGCATCGCTGAACCGGGCCGTTTTCAACCTGCGTGAGGAGGAGGAACCCCAGGGAATCGGCCGCTGTATCCGCAGCATGGGAACATGGCTCTACGGTGGAGATCCGGCTGAGGCATTGGAAAGCGCAAAACTCATCCGAACACTGAAAACCTGGGTGGACGACGGTACCTTTAACCGTCTGGCGGAGGATATGCTTCTGAACCGCGAAAATGCGGCCGTGCTGCATACGGTGCCTTCCGCGACCCTTGGCGAAGAGCGGCGTGAACGGGAAGCGCGAAAGCTGCGTCAGGCATTGGAAAATATGTCTGAAGAGGAACGGAGCGAAACCGAGCGTCTTCGTGAAGAGATCGAAAACTGGCAGCTGACCCCTGACCGGGAAGAAGATCTTGCAACGCTGCCGTTGCTTCGCCGGGAAGACGCTGATGTCACCCCGGAATGGACAGAGACGGAAACAATGCGGATTAACGGTGTTCCCGTTATGATTCACCGGATTCCGTGCAACGGCGTTGTACATCTTCGCGCATACTTTCTCCTGACGGATTTGTCTCTAGAAGAGCTTACAAAGATTTCCTTGTTCGTAGGAATGCTCGGAAGGCTTCCGACCCGCAAATATTCGGCTCTGCGTCTGCAGCAGGAAATCCGCCGTGTTACTGGCAATCTCGGGTTTTCGGTGGTTTCCTGGTCAAAAGCCGGCGACGATAATCACTGCGCTCCATGCCTCACGGCCTACGTCAGCGCCTTGGAGGAATATGCTGGTGAAGCCCAGGAACTTTTGGCGGAAATCCTCTGCAACACTGTGATCGACGGCCAGGAAGATAAAATCACCGAGATCATGATGCAAAACGAAATCAGCACACGGGAACGGATTGTCAGTGACGGCCATTTGCTGGCCGTCAGAAAAATCCTGAGCCGTTTCAGCAGCGAGAGTGCTGTGAAAAACGCTATAGACGGCGACCGGATGTGCCGCTACATTCATTCATTTGCGGCAGATTCCGCGGGTCACATGCCTGCTTTCTTCGAATCAGCTAACAATCTGCTTCTCAGAACAATCTGCCGTGACCGTCTGACCCTCAGCGTAACTTCCGGCAATGACCTTTTGCCGGAAATCCTGGCTCATTCCTTCCCAAATGGTTCAGCGGTCCCGGAATGCGCCTCCTGGAAGGAAGAAGACGACGGAATCAACGGTTTCAGAATTCCGGCACAGATTGGCTTTGCCGGCCGCGGATACAGGCTCAGCCGCTGCGGCCTCGCTTTCACCGGCACCATGTGGCTGGCTTGCGGCATCCTCAGCCTCGGGCATTACTGGAACAAGGTTCGGGTACAGGGCGGTGCTTACGGTGCCGGGATCCAGATCGACCGAATGGGAAACCTCTATTCCTATTCTTTCCGGGATCCGACTCCTGCAAAAACACTGCAGGCCGACAGCGGCGCAGCCGCTTTTCTTCAAGAATTTGCAAAAACCGAAAGGAATCCTGACCGGTATATCATTTCAGCTCTCAATGAACTGAATCCGCTTCTGTCAGCCCGCGACAAGGGACTGCTGGCGGATACAAGAATGTTTACGGGCTACACCAGGGAACTTAACGAACGTATTCGCCTTGAAGTGCTGAACACAACGCCGGAACAGCTGGCGGACTGCGGCGAATGGCTGAATACTTTTGCCCGTGACGGCCGTACATGCATCGTTGCCCACGAGGAAGTCCTCCGCCAGTGCGGATGCGAAAAAATCGGAGAACTGTAATGGATGGGGAGGTTTGAAGCATGAGAAGAAAAATCTGTCTACTTTTGTCCCTTTTGCTGTGTCTGCTGCTCTTTGGCTGTGCAAAGGAACCTGCGCCTGAGGCCAAGCAACCGTCCGTTGTTGTTGGTTTTTCCCAGCTTGGTGCGGAAAGCTCCTGGCGCATCGCAAACACCGAAAGTATGGAAAAGGCATCGAAGGAAGCCGGCTTCGGTCTTATGATGGAAAACGCGAACCAGAAGCAGGAAAAGCAGATTGATGCGATTCGGTCCTTTATTGCTTATCAGGTGGATGTCATTGTCTTCTCACCGATTGTTGAAAACGGTTGGGACAACGTGCTGAATGAAGCGAAAAAGGCCGGTATTCCCGTGATCCTGATGGACAGAATGATCGAAACACCTGATGAAAGCCTTTATGCGTCCTATGTCGGCGCTGATTTCTACGCTGAAGGAAAAAAAGCCGGGGAATACCTGATCCGGAAGGCGGACGCTCTGGGTGTAGATCACCTGAACATCGCGGAGATCTGCGGAACCAAGGATTCAACGCCTATGCGAGATCGCAAAGCCGGATTCATGGACGCCATCGCCGGGGACAGCCGTTTCACCGTGATTGCCAGCGTGGACGGGGATTTCCTGCGATCCAAGGGAGAGGAATGCGCACTGGATCTGCTGAACCGTTTCGGAAAAGACGGTATCGATGTCATCTATTCACATAACGATTCCATGACACTCGGAGTCCTGGACATTCTGGAGCAGAAGGGGATTCAGCCGGGAAAAGATATTCTCCTGATTACTGTGGACGGTGAAAAGGAAGCAGTCGATGCTTTGAAAAACGGAAAAATCAACTGTGTTGTCCAGTGTACGCCAAAGCTTGGCCCGGCAGCTATGGCCCTCGTGAAGAGCCTAACCTCCGGACAGAAGGTTTCTAAGGTGACTCATCCTGAAGAGGGGGTTTTTACAGACTTTGATGATCTCACAGATCCTTCGGTGGAGGGATTCTGATCATGAAAGGAAGAAAAGGCACCGGGATTTCCTCTGAGGTCAGGCATTCAGTATGCATCATTGCTGTTCTTCTGGTGCTACCTGTAATGATTGGCCTGGTGGTTATGGTTCTTTATTCCTCCCGCTATCAGGCGATGATCAGCCGGATGGATGAGGCGGCCGAACTGAAGCCTGCCCTGGAAACGACCCTGGCGGAAGATCTGTTTTCCGTTGCTGCTGGGCGTGTCGAGTTTAACAAAAGCGGCGTCATGAAAAATATCCATCGGATCGATAACACCCTCGACCAGCTTACCGGACAAACAGAGGGTGGAGGTCATCTGCAACTGATGATTGCCCGGCGGACTATGGATACCATGGAGCAGTATGCACTCCAGGTTCGGGACGGCATGGCAGTACATCGGCCAGTGGATGAAATTGAGGGTATCGTCGATGAAGTTCGCAATGTGGGCCGGCTGGTCGCAGACATGTTGGATTCCTTTATTACAGAGGAGATTGCCAATGCCACTATCACCAGTAAGCGCCTGCATCAGTGGATGTGGGTTGCTGCTGCGGTAGAAGTCCTGCTGCTCCTGTTTGCCCTTTGGTACAGCCATATAAAAACAGACCGGATAACTGATTCCATTCAAAACGCCCTCGGCTCCATGGAAAATACCGTACGCAGAATTGCCGAGGGTCAGTTCGGTGAGCGCGTAACCGGCGTTGAGGTGGAAGAACTCAGGGAATTGGGTGATCAGATCAATGAAATGGCTAATCAGCTGGAAACTCTGATGCAGGAAACGCGACAGAAATCTGAAAACCTGGCCAAGGCTGAGCTGCGAACCATGCAGGCCCAGATTAATCCCCATTTTCTCTACAACACGCTGGATACCATTGTCTGGCAGGCTGAGTCCGGAAAGGCGGATGAGGTGGTCCGGCTAACGCGCAGTCTCAGCGATTTCTTCCGAATCTCGCTTTCATCCGGCGCCGACTGGATTCCTGTGCCTCAGGAGCTGAAGCATGTTTCAGCCTATCTCAGTATCCAGAAAACGAGATACCGGGATATTCTTGATTATGAAGTAGACGAATGTGGAGAACTTCAGAGCGTTTATATGCCGAAGTTACTTCTTCAGCCGCTTGTTGAAAACGCGCTCTATCATGGAATTAAAACGAAACGCGGCGGCGGTCGGATCGAGGTTCGTGTCCGTGTCGGAAGAGGAATTATTACATTTCTCGTAAAGGATAATGGCAGAGGAATGACGAAAGAAGAATTGGAAAGAGTTCGTGCGATGTTGACAGAGGAAAATCCGACTGTCCAGGAAGCGTCGGAACCCGGCCATTCAGGTTTTGGACTCCGAAATGTTGATATGAGGATCCGTCTCTTCTATCAGAAGCAGAAAGGCCTTACTATCCGGTCGGACGAAGGAGGAACGGAAGTGTTTTTCACCATTCCGTTCCGCACAAGGGAGGAAATTGACCATGATGAAAGTATTTCTCGTGGATGATGAAATCGCCATCCGTGAAAACCTCCGGAATTCTTTTCCATGGGAGGAAAAGGGATATCAATTGGTGGGTGAAGCGCCGGACGGGGAAATGGCCCTGCCGATGCTTCGCGACCTGAACGCGGAAATACTCCTGACAGATATCCGGATGCCTTTTATGGATGGCATCCGCCTGTGCGAAGAAGTGCAGCGGACCATGCCATGGGTGGAACGGATCATTCTCTCCGGCTATGATGATTTTTCCTATGCCCAGAAGGCAATCTCCCTTGGGGTCCGGGAATACCTGCTGAAACCGGTAACTTCCGAAGAACTGGGAGCTGCCTTGGACCGCGTTCGCCGCCAGATCGAAGATAAGCGAAAAGAGCGGGAAAATCTAACGGCGATGCGGGAACGGCTGTCTTCTGGGAATCAGTTCCTCCGAGACAAACTTTTGGCTTCGCTTTTCACAGATGAAGGAGATCCCGAGGATGATGATGCTCTGATCGGTCAGATGCGTGCCCTTGGCATTAACCTTTCCGCCAGTTGCTATGCGGTGATAGATATCGCCTTCGATGCCGAAGGGGAGGAGCGTCTCGCCTGCCGCAACGCACTTTTTACCATGGCCGAAATGAGCGGTGGCGGCGTCTTCATCTGCAGTGCGCCGAAAGGTGCTCGGGCACTGGTCCTCGGCGATAGGCCTGATGATGCGGAAGAGCGTGCCTATTCCTTTGCGAATTCGTTAATTCATCTTCCCGAACTCATGAAGGCGGGTCACCTGCTGATTTCCATTGGGGAAACCGTGAATGATTTCCATTCCATCCGTCAGTCCATGAGAACAGCCCGCCATGCCCGCCATCTGCAAAATGCCGAACGCCCTGTGGATCATATCATCATCGGCATTAACGAGCAAAAAGGCTCTGACAACCCGCTGCCGGAAAAGGAGTTGAGTCCGCTTTATGAGCGTCTGCAGTACGCGCAGACTGGAAGCGTTGAAATGATTCTGACCGAGTATTCCGAAAGCATGGACCCGGCCCTGGCCTTGGGTTATCTTCGTGTTGCAGCCCTGTTAGCAGCCAGGCGGATCATACAGGAAGCAGGCGGAAATCCGAAGGATACACTGGATGAGCAGCAGATTACAGAAGCCTTGCATACAGAGGGAGAGGAAGGGCTTCGCCGATTGGCTGCTCTGCTCAGATCCGCAATGGAATACCGGGATCAGAACCGATCCGGCTACGGCGATTCCGCCATCAGCCATGCCCGTGCTTATCTTGCCCAGCACTATTCAGATCCGAATCTGATGCTCCAGGATGTAGCGGATGAGGTTCATCTCTCCCAAAGCCATTTTTCTACAGTTTTTGCCCAGGAAACCGGCCTCACCTTCACCCAGTATCTCACGGCTCTTCGCATCGGCAAAGCGAAGGAACTCCTGGAAGCCACCGAAATGCGATCCTCACGGATCGCCCAGGAAATCGGTTACAATGATTCGCATTATTTCAGCTATCTTTTCAAGAAAAATACCGGCATGACTCCAGGTGAATACAGGAAGGAAAGCCGAAACGAAAAAAAGTGAACAACTCCGGAAAGAAAATAAACTGAAAAACAACTAAAAAATGTCATAAACGGAAAAATTTGAACCAAAATAAAAAGCCTCTGTATTTCAAATTCAGGGGCTCTTTTCTATAATAAAGACAAATGGCAGGAATGCCAAAAAGATTAATGGAGGAGAAAACCTATGAAGAAGATCCTTGCTCTGGTACTCGCTCTGGTAATGGTGCTGTGCGCCGCTTCCGCTCTGGCGGACGGAATCAAAGTCGGCATCATCAATCTGGACCCCTCTGAATCCGGCTATCGTCAGGCCAACGTTGCTGACCTGAACGCCACTTTCACCGCTGAGAACGGCTACGATGCCACGTTTGTAACCGCTCCTACCGCCGACAAGCAGCTGGAAGCTTTCAAGGGCTTCATCACCGCTGGTGTGAAGTACATCTTGGTTTCCGCCGCTGAAACCACCGGTTGGGACGAAGTTCTGCAGGAAGCAAAAGACAACGGCATCCAGGTGTTCCTGTTCGACCGTCTGATCGAATGCGATCCTGAGCTCTACACCGCTGCTGTCGTTTCCAACATGGACCAGGAAGGTGAAACCGCTGTTGCTTGGCTGGAAAGCCTGAACCTTGAGAAGTATGACATCCTGCACATCCAGGGACAGCTGGGCAGCGCTGCGCAGCTGGGCCGGTCCGGCGCTCTGGCCGCCAAGTGCGAAGCGGATGACAAGTGGACCATCGTTCATGAAGGCACCGGCGGAGACAGCTGGTCTGAAGACGAAGCGCACGCCATCGCCCTGGCCGCGATCGACGCTGGCAAGACCTTCAACGTTGTGTACGCTGAAAATGATGGCATGGCCCGCGGCGTTGTGACTGCTCTGGACGAGAAGGGCATCACCCACGGTGTCGACGGCGACGTGATAATCATGGGCTTTGACTGCAATGCTTGGGCGCTTGAAAAGCTGCTGGCCGGCGAATGGAACTACGACGGACAGTGCAGCCCCTTCCAGGCGGCTGTGATTGACGACATGATCAAGAAGCTGGAAGCTGGCGAAACCATCGAAGGCGGTATCATCTACAATGAAGAAAAGGGCTTCGATGCCACCACCATCACCCAGGAAGATGTTGACACTTACGGCCTGAAGTAATTCAAAAAAGGCTTGACTTGGCGCGGTATGAACAAACGGTAAGCGCGCGTTCATACCGCGCTTTCTTTAAGAAACGTCCTGCAGGATACAATCGGGTCGGGAAGGAGCAGCCCAAATGGAAAATCGAGTGGTCTCGGCGAAGGAACTGAAAGCTTCAAAGCAGCTGGATAAGGATGTTGTTCTGGCAATGCGCGGTATCGATAAGCGGTTTCCGGGCACAAAAGCGCTGAATAAAGTGGATTTTACCCTTCGAAAGGGCGAGATTCATGCGCTCATGGGTGAAAACGGAGCGGGAAAATCAACGCTGATCAAGGTGCTGACCGGCGTTCATGAAAAGGACGGCGGAAGCATTTGGGTGGAAGGTGTGGAAGGGGAAGCGCATATTCATTCTCCACAGGAAGCGCAGGATATCGGTATTGCAACAGTGTATCAGGAAATCACTCTGTGCCCGAATCTGACCGTGGCGGAAAATATGTTTATCGGCAGAAACAAGGGACAAATGGTGCACTGGAAGGATTACGAAAAAAGAGCGAATGAAATCCTGAAAAGTCTGGGTGTTCCCGCCAGGGCCAAGCAGGAACTTGGGAACTGTTCCCTGGCTGTGCAGCAGATGGTGGCTATCGCCCGTGCGGTGGACATGAATTGTAAGGTTCTGATTCTGGATGAACCGACCTCGTCTCTGGATGATAAGGAAGTCCAGATGCTTTTCGGACTTATGCGCGATCTGAAGAGCCGCGGTGTCGGTATCATCTTTGTAACTCATTTCCTTGAGCAGGTATATGAAGTCAGCGATCGTATTACCGTGCTTCGCAACGGCGAACTGGTCGGTGAGTATCCTATCAGCGATCTGCCGCAGGTGGAGCTGGTCGCCAGGATGATGGGCAAGAATCTGGACGATCTTGCGGATCTCGAGGAGATCGGACAGAAAAAGACTGCCGGGGAAAAAGTGGTCTATCAGGCAAAAGACCTTTCCAGCTCTGAAAGTAAACCTTTCGACTTTGTGATTCACGAGGGTGAGGTAAACGGCTTTACCGGCCTGCTGGGTTCCGGACGCAGTGAAAGCGTTAGGGCGATCTTCGGAGCCGACCGGGTAACGGGCGGCGATGTACAGGTAAAGGGAAAGAAAGTCAATATTACAAAGCCGCATGACGCCATGAAAGCAGGCATCGGTTATCTGCCTGAAGACCGTAAACGCGATGGAATTATAGCTGATCTTTCGGTTCGCGAGAATATTATTCTTGCACTGCAGGTCATGAAAGGTTTCTTCCATCCCATGAGCAAGAAGGAAATGGAAGAATTTGCCGATGAATATATCAAGGCACTCAGCATCAAAACTGCAAGCCAGGAAACGCCAGTGGGAAGCCTTTCAGGTGGAAACCAGCAGAAGGTGATTCTGGCCCGCTGGTTGTTGACACATCCGGATTATCTCATTCTGGACGAGCCGACCCGCGGCATCGACGTTGGTACCAAACTTGAAATTCAGAAACTGGTGCTGAAATTGGCAACTGAGGAGAACATGAGCATTACGTTCATCTCTTCTGAAATTGAGGAAATGCTGCGTACATGCAGTCGGCTGATTGTTATGAGAGACAGGAATATTGTCGGTGAACTGACCGGTGACCAACTGACCCAGGCCTCGGTCATGAAGACAATTGCGGGAGGTGAACGGTAACATGAACTCGAAGAGCAAAAACGGAAAAAAGAGTGCGCTCGGTCAGCTTCTGATCCCGCTGACCGCATTGGCGATTCTGCTTCTGTTCAACCTCATCCGCGATCCGAATTTTTTCGCTATCAAGGTTGCAGTGAACAATGACGGAAACAGCGTACTCAGCGGTAATCTGATCACGATTATTGATAATGCAAGCGCTCTGGCGATTATTGCCATGGGTATGACGCTGGTGACCGCGGCTTGCGGAGGTCAGGATATTTCCGTCGGGGCGGTCGGAGCCATTGCAGGCAGTTTCTTTGTGAAGGTTCTCAAGTCCGGTGAGGAAATCACCGCCGGTTCCGTAATTTTGGGTGTGCTGGTCTGCATACTTGCTGCTGTTGCCTTTATGATGTTTAACGGAACATTGGTTGCCGTCTTCAGAATACAACCGATGATTGCAACCCTGATCCTGTTCTCCTGCGGACGCTCCATTGCATACTGGATCACCGGCAGCGCCACACCCCAGCTGAACAGTCCGATTATTCGGGCAATGGGTATGACGATTCCGGGAATTCCGATCCCTACGCCGATCTTTGCGGTTGTTCTTGTCGGTATCATTCTGTCCCTGGTTTTCAGGTTTACGAACCTCCGGCTCTATACACAGTCGGTTGGTATCAATCAGGGTGCGGCCCGGTTGAACGGCATCAATCCTACAGTTATCAAGCTGTTGAGTTTTGTCTTGCTGGGAGTCTGTGTAGCAGTCGCTTCCATGATCGGCGTTTGCCGTATGGCCCAATTAAGCCATAAAACCCTGCTCGTTGATGTTGAAATGGACGCAATTCTTGCTGTTGCCATCGGCGGAAACAATCTGGGCGGCGGCAAATTCAGAATCGCCGGCAGTATTATGGGTGCTTATATTATCCAGATGCTGACCACAACGCTTTATGCAATGAACGTTGCAACCGTGAATGTAAAGGCCTATAAGGCGATTGTGATTATCGTCATCGTGGTTGCCGGCTCCCCGGTGATTAAGAGCAAGATTGCCGCTCTCTCCAATAAAATGAAATCCGGCAGGCAGCTCAGTACCGCAAAGGGGGTGAGGTGATCATGAAACGCAGAGAGCCTTTGAACAATACCCAGCTGCTAACAACGATCGCCGTCTGTATTTTCGCGGTCATGTATATTGCGGCCATCGTCACCGGTGTCCAGGGATTTGAAAAGTTCCAAATGTTCTTTGACCTCCTGAATGATAATGCATACCTGATTATTATTTCATGCGCCTTGTCCATCGTAATGATTGGTGGCGGCATTAATATCAGTGTCGGCGGTGTCATCAGCCTGACCGTCATGGCTTGTTCAATCTTCCTGAACAATTCGGCACCGCAGAATGCATTGGGAATTATTGTCACCTTGCTTCTCGCTTTGGGAATTGGCCTTGCTTTCGGCGTGGGCCAGGGCTTCCTTATCAGTTATCTGGAGATACAACCCTTTATCGTAACTCTTGCCGGTATGTTCCTGTCCAGAGGACTTACGACTATGCTTTCTGTGGAACCTGTGAAGGTTTCTGCTCAGACCCATGCCGCGTTCTATGCTTTCCGCAGTAATAAGATCGAAATCCCGTTCCTTGGATATATTGCACAGAACGGAAACACAATCCCTGCAAAGCTTGAGATTGGCGCTGTGGTTGCGCTGCTGGTGGTTGTGCTTAGCTTCCTGATGCTCCGGTATATAAAGCTCGGACGGAATATCTACGCCCTCGGCGGAAATCAGCAAAGCGCTCTGATGCTCGGTATCAATGTGAAGCGGACCCGTTTCATGAGCTATGTTATCAGCGGACTTTTGAGTGGTATTGCGGGCTTTGTATTCCTCATGCATAAACCGACGGGAAATGCGAGTGTCGCCATGAGAAGTGAAATGGACGCAATTGCCGCTTCGATAATCGGCGGAACGCTGCTGACCGGCGGCGTCGGCAATGTGATCGGCACCTTCTTCGGAACGATGATCCTGGCTACGATCCAGAAGATCATTGGCATGAGCAAGCTGAATGACTCCTGGTGGCAGGATATGGCCAGCGGTGCCTTGCTGGGTGTTTTCATTCTCCTTCAGAGCGTGATTCTCAGTGCACGTGATAAAGCCAAGGCAAAAAAGGCCGGCGCTGTTTCTATCGCGAAAGGTTAGAATTGGTTTTTGAAAAAGCTGTCCCATTGTGGGATGGCTTTTTTCACTTAAGAAGACTCATTCACAATCCTGTAAATACTTGTCTGGATGTCTTTAGCTAAAACCACTGTTCTTGCTCTCTGGCGTTCGAAGTATTAAGATCTGTAAAAAACAGCCTCTCACTTCCTCTGAATGCCACTCATTTCCTCTTGAAAACCTCTGCGATAAACAATATACTGTAAACTGCAAGGAGATTCTCATGATGAGGAGAATACATTACCTACCGGAAGTTGTAACTGTTAAACCGCTTTAAAGAGTAACAGGGGAGTGACGGGGGAGTGACAGGGGAGTGACAGGGGAGTGACAGGGGAGTGACAGGAGCGTACTCCTTGTGTACCGCTGCCCAGGGTGATATTATTATGATGTGCGAGCAGCGTGCAAGGTTTTTCATTTGAAAAAAATTGCCGGTTGATAACCGGGAGATTGCATGTTGAATGCCGTTTCGATATATGATATCAGATATGTTGTCGAACAGGATTTGAAAGGCAACGGGAAAGAATCACGCCTATGACACTCCTATGACACGTCAATGACTGTTGAATATTATTGTTCATGGATGATATCAATATGATGTACTAAAATCAAGACAGCGAGAATCAACCGATTCGGAGAAAACTCCGGACCGGTTTTTTTCTATCCATATATAAATAGGAAAGGATGATCTTGCATGAAACACACTCCAGCCGGACCCAACATTATCGCCATGGAAGCGGCGAATTCTTATGAGGAGAAGGATCCCCAAAGGAAGATATTAAGCCTTGCACCACTGGCTGTCGATGTAATCGAAAGAGTCCTTGATAACCCCAAGGCGCCGCTGAATGCGCAAATTCAGGTGATTGACATGATTCTGAACCGGACATACGGAAAACCTGAAGGTGTTCTGAAGCTTGAAGCGGAAGAGAGAACTCCGGAAGAATCCGGCGTCAGCATTCAGGCTTTGGTTGAGAGAATCAAAATGAAGAGAGGAGCATTGAACCATGAATGAGCAGAAACTGGAGATGCTGGAGGATGCCTTCAGCCACCTGGATGAAGTCGGCAAGGAAGTCGGGTTTAAAGACCTGACGCCTTTGCACGGGGAATGGATCCATGAAATGGTCTTCGGTGAAGGAGACTATACGCTGCAGGCACACCGGGGGAGCTACAAAAGCTCCTGCCTGGCTGTGGCAATTGCCCTGATCCTTCTGATGAACCCGAAAAGGAACATTATCTTTATCCGAAAAACGGACAAAGACGTAAGCGAGATGCTGGGGATGGTGGCGAAGATCCTTCGAACGGGTCTCATGAAGGATTTTTGCAATTTTATGCACGGCAAACCGCTGCAAATTGTTTCGGAAGGTACGGATCATATTTCGACGAATCTCTGGACATCGCCCATGGGCGCCCATCAGCTGCTGGGCATCGGTCTGCGAGCCAGTATCACCGGCAAACACGCCTATTACGTGATTACCGACGACATTTGCAACCTTTCAGACCGAATCAGCAGGGCCGAGAGAGAACGTACCAAGCTGCAGTATGATGAGCTGCAGAACATCCGGAACAGGGAAGGAAGGATTATCAACCTGGGAACGCCCTGGCACAAGGACGACGTGTTCAGCAAGATGCCGAACATCCACCGGTACGACTGTTACCAGACGGGACTGATTTCAACCGAGAAGCTGGATGAGATCCGGCAGTCCATGACGCCTTCACTGTTTGCAGCGAATTATGAGCTGAAACACATTGCATCGGAAGAAGCCTTTTTCGATACGCCACCGGTTTTCACAGACGATCCGAAACTACTGCGGAATGGCATTTCTCACATCGACGCAGCCTACGGCGGGAGCGATTTTACGGCCTTCACCTGCGCGAAACGGACCGGTAACAAAATCTATCTTTATGGTCGGATTTGGCACAAACCTGTGGATGCCGTGCTTGAAGAATGCATCATGGAAGCGGATCGGCTTCTGTGCTGGCCTTTGCATTGCGAAGATAACGGCGACAAAGGTTTTCTTTGCAAGGAAATCCGGCACAGGGGCAAATGGGCAAAATCCTATTCGGAGAATCAGAACAAGTTTATCAAGATTTCCACGTATATGAAAAAGTGGTGGCCGAACATTATCTTCCTTCGCGGCACAGATCCGGACTACATCAACCAGATCATGGATTATACAGAGCATGCCGAGCATGACGACGCTCCGGACAGCGCCGCCTGCTGCTGTCGGTACTGGGATCCCAGGTGGTATATGTAATATAGAAAAGACAGGAGGAACAAGCTATGATTCATGATATTCCCAGCGATCACCTCATCCTTGACCGGGACAGCGAGCTAGAAACTCCCGTACCAGACATGGACGCGAAGGGTGCTCTGGACAAGCTGCGCGGACTGGCCTTTCGCGCAGCAGTCCGGATGGAAGAAATCCTGAAGGACAGAAATGTACCCGATGCGGCCAAGCTGGCGCTGGTGGACATCATTCTGGACCGGGTATACGGGAAGCCGGACGAGATGCTGCAGATCCAGAGCAGCGAGCACGAGGTGGAGAAGGCCAGCGAAAGGATTGCAGATTTTGCCGCAAGGATGCGGAATCTGCATGGCGAAACACTCGAACACTCGGGAAAAAACACTCGAAAAACCGCGGACGAAGCCAATGAAATCAACGATCCGACTGAAAAAGGGCCGGCCTCGGATGTAGTAAACGGACACTCGAAATCCGACACTCGAAACAGCGGAGAGGAGAAATGAACCCATGTATCTGAAAGATATCACGGTACCCATTCCCTTTGAGCAGGGGAAGATTGTCATCCGCAACGAGAAGACGGTCCAAATGGAACTGGACCGTGAGTATTCCAGCGAGACTCAGAATTCCAGAGTCAGGCGCAGGACCATCGGAAAGGTTGTTCCGCTTTTTGCAGACCGGATGTATCCGAACGAAAACTACTTTGCGCTGGTGCCGAACACGGTTCCGCGGAAAATCCGCGATCCTTTTCTGATGCGCTGCGCGAAGAAGAAGGAAATAGCCGAGCTGAAAAAGGATCCCGCCGCGATGCAGCGGCGGGTTTCCAATGGAGTTCAGTACCTTAAAGAAAAGGGGAAGCAGCTTTCTCCGGCGGATCAGAACCAGGAACAGAAGTCTCCGGAAGAAAAGAAATGGTACGTTCGGGATCATCATGACCTGGCGTATATTATGCAGGTGTTCAACGATATCTACCTGTTATTAGAGACCTACACTGAGAAGCGTCCAGAGGGGATTTTTGCCGGGCATAAGGTGAAGATGATCAATAAAATTCTGAACGAGCTCAAAATCACGCTGAAAGACCACCTGATTATACAGGACCTTGAGTTGATAGAAGAGCCGCGAAAAGTGACGGACGAGAACGGCGTCACGACCCTGGAAGGGATGAGTAACTGTGACGTGCTGATGCTGCTGACCTGGTATAAGGACGCATTAAAAGCATAACTCATTCGACTGTGTCCTTATAGGTCAGTCCCATCATTGTAATATCATCAAACTGGTCCGCGGATCCGGCGAAGTTCCGGATATCCTGCAGGATTTCTTTCAGGATATAATCCTGCGGATAGTTTTTAACGCGGTTCAGCCGGCTGATCAGACGGTCTGTTCCGTATGCTTCCTCTTTTTCGTTGATGGCCTCAGGAACGCCGTCGGTGTATACGAAGATCCGGTCGCCGGGATTCAACTGAATTTCGTATTCAGGGAATTTGATGCCATTCATGGCGGCCAGCACCAGTCCATGCCGGTCTTTCAGCAGCTCATAGTTACCGTCCGCCCGCATCAGTACGGGGTATTCATGCCCGGCGTTGGCGCACTGCATCTGTCCTGTTTTCAGGTTCAGAATACCGAGCCAGACGGTTACGAACATTTCCGCGTCGTTGCCTTCGCAAAGCGTGTGGTTCACCTTGGAAAGCACTTCGGCAGGGCTCATACCGCTGCGTGTGTAGTTTTTGATAGCGGTTTTTGCGCGCATCATGAAAAGAGAGGCCGGAACGCCCTTGCCGCTGACGTCGGCGATTACCAGACAAAGGCAGTCAACTCCGACATAGAAGAAGTCGTAGAAATCGCCGCCGACTTCTTTCGCAGGGGTCATCAGCGCATGAATATCGATGTTTTTTTCCGGAAGATCAAAATTCTGCGGAAGAGAAGCCTCCTGAATGGTAGCGGCCAGCTTCAGTTCGTTCTTCAAGCGTTGTTCTGCTTCGTCAATATATCCGCGCAGGGTGGTGACGGTACTGTTGATATCTTCGCTCAAATCGGTGAATTCCTTGCATGCGTGAACCCATACGACTTCTTTCAGGTCGCCGCCGGTGATTTTATGCAGGGATTTGTTCACCCGGTGAAGATTTCGAACCACCAGCCGGTCCGCCAGCATCACAACCAGCATGTACATGACCGTGAACAGCAGAATATCCGAAAGCGTATTCTCATACATCTGGGAATCCCGGATTAAGAACACAGAGAACATTTTGCGCAGGCAAACCAGGTAGTATTGTCCGGAAATGCTGCTGGCACAGCATAGAAATTCAATATCGCCGACGCTTTCAAATTTGATTTGAACGGCTTCTTTATCTGCGCAATTACGCAGAACTTCCCGGTCGTTTGCATCAAAAACAACGTAGTCGGTAAGGGAGTCCTCGCCGGCAACGATTTCGCCGGTATCGATGTTGACCAGCATGGCCGATATATTGGTTTCATCCGACTCATTCAGGTTCTTTTTCAATGCTTCAAGATCGTGTGTGGATTCGAATATATATGATTTTTGCAGACAAATGGACTGAAGTTCACTTTCTGCGCTTTCGGAGACCATTCGGGTATTTGTGTTGTAGGATACAATGAAGTTGAAAACGAACAGTCCGATTGTAACTACAAGTAACGCTCGCTGAAAGAGAACCGTGATCGGTATTTTTTCATCCGGAACGCGCAAACCCAGATCGGATGTTTCGTGGGAAAGGCGCATGATCACTCCGGAGCAGAAAGCAAGCCCGAAGGCGGTAAACAGAATCATGGGTAAAGCAACGCCGCGGACAATGTAATAGGCTATACTGATGTTGTCCCGGTTAGTAAAAATCACGGCGTACATATGGAAAACTTCCGTCACAGCCCCGAGAAAGAAGGACAGAGGCATGGACGGGCGTTTTCCCTGGTGAATTTTTTTGTTCAGAAACGCGGCAAAAAAACCGGCCAGGCAGGTGCTCAGGCTGCAGGCAACTTTGGTAAAAGAACCGATGCCCCAGATCTCCGCAGCAAGATAGCGTTCAATACCGCCGATCAGGCCGGCGATAATACCGCTGACCGGGCTGAAAAACAAGCCTGCGGAAAGGGGGCCGATATCACGAACGTTCAGAATCAGAAAACTTCCCTGGACGATACCGAAGTGATTGGCAGCAACGGCACAGGCACCGAAAACGAGGCCGACCAGAATCTGATCCTTTCTGTTATGTTTTTTCTTCTTCATCCAGAAAAGCCACAGCAAGCCGGTTACCAGTACGTAACCGGCCGTAGCCAGGGTCATTTTCAGAATGGTTTCAAATGACATTTTGATTCCTCTCCCGCGGGAATGCCGCGTCAGTCATAAATAGTTCTGCCCCGTGCGTCATCCGCGCCGGAAAGACGGCGGAAGAACGTGTTGATAATATCGCACCATTCTTTGGCGTTGTAAAGCTGCCTGTCCATGCGGGAAAGAATGATTTCACGGTCCGGTTCCGGGAAGGGGAGCGACCGGATCACCTCCGCCATGGCTTTAGTTTCTTCGTACCCTTCAAAGTGATCGTCGTAGATCCGCTGAATCAGTGTTCGACCGTCTTTCATGACGAAGGAATAGGGAAGCCGGTGGTAAAACAGCAGATAAAGGTCCGGGCAGGTGGCAGGATCACCGTATTTTTTCTGAAGTTCTTCTGGATACTGAAGAAGGTACCCAGTGCCCTTTTCAGTCCTGTCAATGCCGACGGCCTCCCGGTTCGCTTTGTGATAGGTTCCCCAAAGGTCGTATTCATACCCCGAAGGGTTCGGGCCGTAGTGATCGTGAGGTGTAATCATCCAGCCGATGCCCAGCGGCGCCGTGTATTTCTCATAGGTCCGCCGGCTGCCAAGCAGAACCTTTAAAAGGGCTTTTTCATCTTCAGACCTGAAACCGTATGTCAAACGGATCCATTCGGAAACGGCGCTTTCTGCGTGCGTTTCCGGATCCCAGGCCATCAGTCCGAAAGTGTAGAAGTTCACGGCAGCCAGCGGATGACCGGTATAATTGTCATCCCGGCCGAGGTTTGAAACCGCCGCGACGGACATGATGTTGTCTGCGGGAAGCTCTTCAAAAATCTCTTTCCACATGGGGATCATAGTATAAAGATCAATCTGGTGTCCGGTGTATTCCTGTGCGAGCTGCAGTTCCATGGCCAGGTTTGTCTGCTTCATGCCGAGCAGCAGTGGGGAAAGCGGCTCCCGAACCTGGAAATCGAAAGGCCCGTGTTTCACCTGAAGAATCACGTTGTCCGCAAATTCACCGTCCAGGAAGGCATAGTGCTCCCAGGCGGCTTTCGGCCGGTCGGTCTGCACGTCCCGCCAGTCCTGGCGGCAGTTGTAAACGAAGCAGCGCCAGATAATTTTGCCCCCGAAGGGCCGCACTGCGTCGGCCAGCATGTTGGCCCCGTCCGCATGGTTGCGTCCGTATGTAAAAGGCCCGGGACGGCCTTCGCTGTCTGCCTTGACAAGGAAGCCGACCAGGTCCGGAATCGCCCGGTAAACCTCCTGTGCGGTTTTTTTCCACCAGTCCTGAACAAGCGGGGAAAGGGGATCCGCCGTCGGAATCCCGTGACGCATAGGCTGGGAAAAGTCAACTGAAAACATCAGCCGCACGCCAAAGGGACGGAAAAGATCCGCGAGCCGCTTTGCTTCAGGCAGAAAGTCCTCCAGCAGCAGCTGCGCCGGGTTATGAACGTTCACATTATTGATGCAAAGCACGTTCAGCCCAACGGAAGCCATGAGCCGGCCGAGTTCCATCATGCGCAGAGGGTTGTACTGAAAGCGGTCTCCTTCAAAGAAAAGGCTGCGGCCGGAATAACCCCGTTCCACCGTTCCGTCCATATTGTCCCAGCAGTTGATCATACGCAGGCCGTATTTCGGGACGGAGAACAGGGATTCAGGAAGTCCCCTGCCGGAAAGCGCGCTGCGGATCATGGCATATGCACCGTAAAGGATACCCGTCTTCCCGCCGGAGATGGTAAAACTGCCGTCTGCTTTCTTTTGAATCCGATAGCCTTCCCCGAGAGAAGGATCGTTGTCCAGCCGGAAAACGGTTTCCGGCAGCGCGGAAGAAAGTTCTGCCCGAGCCAGTTCCTCCGGAGAGGAAGGGGAAACGGTCAGATCCAGGGACAAATGTGACAGCCATGCTTTCATGATGGACGGAACTCCTTTACAATCTGATTGTAAACAGTTATGATTTTACCATACTGGGCATTGAAAAACAATCGGGACAGGAGGCTATTCATTTGAAAGAAATTCCGGGATATCCAGAAAACAGGCTCGATATTCGCGTGGACGAACAGGGTAACGTCAGCTATCGGCAGAATCCGGTCTTTGCGAAGTATTATGCGCCCACGAGGGAAGAAATGGAACAGGAACTGGAGGAACTGAAGGATCGCCTGGAATTGTTGAAGCTTGACGAACCTATGGATGTTCTGAGCATTGAGTTTGAAGATTGGGAAGCGGAAAGAAACATCCTTGAGGACAAAATTGAAGAGCTTGAGGAAGAAATTGAAAATATGTAAAGAGGAGAGAACAACAATGCAGGAAAAAACAACTGCCGTCCAGATCGTTATGCCGCAGCATTGCAACGGCTATGCAAAGCCGAGACTCTTCGGAGGGCAGATCATGGCCTGGATCGATGTAACGGGCGCTGTGGCGGCTCGAAGGTATACCCACAAGGCCGTTACAACGGTCTGCATCGACAACCTTACTTTTCTGAAGCCGGCCTATCTGAACGATACCGTTGTGCTCGAAGCGGTGGTCACCTGGACCGGAAGAACGTCTCTGGAGGTCCGGGTGGACAGCCTTGTGGAAACCCTGGACGGAAGCTGGGAACTGATCAATCGTGCCTATGCCGTTTTTGTCGCCCTGGATGAGCGGGATCAGCCGACATCGGTTCCTCCGTTCACTCCCGAAACGGAGGAAGAAATCAACGAGTACAAAGCGGCGGAGGAACGCGGCAGGATCCGGAAAGGCAAATAAAAATACTTCAAGTATTTCTGTAAATAATTTGATATAATACATTGACAGATGAGGTATGTTGTGATATAACATGCATCGGGAGGTGATTCTATGGTCATTTCGGCGGACCTGCTGCGCGGCTATACCGATGCAGTGATTCTTCGCCGCCTGGAAAAGAAAGACGGCTACGGATACCAGATCAGCAAGGAAGTTACAAACATCAGCGGCGGCCGGCTGGAGTTGAAGGAAGCAACGCTGTACACAGCGTTCCGAAGGCTGGAAAACGCGGGCTGTATTCGCTCCTATTGGGGGGACGAGACGGTTGGCGCAAGAAGAAGGTATTACAGCATAACAGAAGAAGGAAAAAGAAGACTGGCGGAGGAAGCGGACGCCTGGCGTGAGACGAGGGAAGTGCTGAACCGCCTGCTGGAGGAGGAGTAAAGACCATGAGTGCAAGTATTCGGGGAATTATCGATCACATGTTTAAGGATACCGTTGACAATGCGGAAACAAGAGCGTTGCACGAAGAACTGCTGAATAACTGCTTGGAGCATTACGAGGATTTGATCGCCCGGGGCATGAGTGAAACAGAAGCCATCGACGCGGTGGTGGAAAGCCTCAAGGGTATGAAGGAAGTCATTGACGAATATCCGAAGAAGAGCGATGTTCAGGCTGCGAAGAAGGAAAAAGTGAACGCGGAGCAGAAGTTCGAACAGGATACCGAAGTTCCGGAAATCCGCATGGGCGAAGAGGAAAAGGAAGTTCCTCCCGTCGAAAAGCCGAGCGAGTATGTTTATGAAGCATCGGAAATTCGCAGTTTGAAAACGGAACTGAAAAACTGCGATTTGAAGATCGGCATCTCCGGTGACAGTCGGATTCATGTACGGTGTGAGGATATGGAACAGATCCTCTGTGAAAAAGAAGGCTCCGCACTTGTTGTGAAGGCTGTGGACAAGGCAAAAAAATCTATCGAAGAAGAAGGCCGGAAAATGGCAAGCCAGGAATTTACCATGAAAGGCCTGCTCAGTTTTATCGGCAAGGCCATCGGCAGCGTTGCGGCCAATATCAGCATATGCGAAGATGTCTTTATTGATCTTCCGCGTCAGGCGCTTGATGAAATGAACCTGAACGCCAAGTCCGGCGACATTGAAGTGAAGGCGAAGATGCCCATGAAGCTTTCCGCCCATAACATGAGCGGCGATATAGAAATCAAAGCCATCGATCATGGACCGGCCCGTATTGTAACCCTCAGCGCAATGAGCGGAGAGGTTGAATTCGAAGGAAACGCAGATACCGCAACCCTCAGCAGCATGAGCGGTGACGTGGAAGCCTGCGGTCTTTATCGAAACGCCGAACTGAGGTCTACCAGCGGTGATGTGGAACTGAACGGCGAAGCGGAACAGATTCGCATGAATTCTGTCAGCGGTGATGTGACCGTCAATCTGCGCGGCGATGCGGCTCGTTCCATTCAGGTTCGTTCCACCAGCGGCGATGTGGATATCTCTTTGGCCGTCGGAACCGACGGTGGCGTGCATACTTCCATGTCCACTGTTTCCGGATCAGAGAGCTGTGACGTTCCTGATGCCGGCCCCGGAGCAAAGCTCCAAATCCAGGCCTCCAGTGTCAGCGGCGATATCAACGTGAAATAAAAAAGAGTTTCCCGGGAACTGATTCATCACAATGGGTTCCCGGTTTTTCATGTTTTTTTCAGGCATCGGGATGGAGGATGGATTCTTGTTCGTCTATTATGATGAACGATCCTTTTCACGGGATCAATGAATCGGGAGGTATTTATAATGAAGAAACGCGTAATTCCCCTTCTGCTGGCATTGGCATTGCTGATGCTGACTTTTGTGCCGGCCGCAACGGCAGCCGGAATCACCAAATATGTTTACACCAGAAACGGAAAGCCCCTGAACGTGCGGGCATGGCCCAGCGTCAATTCCTCTCTCCTGGGAACCATTCCGAACGGAAGTGCCATTTCCGTCGAAAACTATACAACGGATTATACCTGGGCCGTCATTCGCTACAACGGCCAGACGGCTTATGTCATGACCCAGTATCTGGTGGATGGCTCACCGGTCACCCCGGTTACACCCATGCCTTCCGGCGGAAGTTCCCAGGGGCTGATCTATTCCCTGGAAAATGAGCTTCGGAGCTATCACGTCGTTTCACCCTATACGGTGGTTGCCAAGCCTGTCCGTGCCACCGGCTGGGTAAATCTCCGCTATATTCCGAGCACGGAGTGTTGTCATGCCGAAAATTTATATGCCAATACCCAGCTGACGGTTATCGCCGAAACCGCGAACTGGCTCCAGGTTCGCAAAAATGACAACGGTGTAACGGGTTATGTTATGCGACAGTACACGATCAGTATGGGTGTCGGTTCGTCTTACTGAACGGTTTGAATCAATGATTATAGGAGGATAACAGTTATGAAGAAATTGTCAGCCTTGCTGCTGTGCCTGATGCTGGTCCTGTCCTGCACCTTTGCTGTTGCCGAGTCTGCGAAGAAGGAAGACTATACCGTTGTTACCGTGAACGGTGCCTTCAATATCCGGGGCATCACACCGGAAGGATACCGTCTGGAGGACACACAAAGCATGGACACGGATATCTGGGCGGTTTTCGGAAGTGAGGATCCCTCGAAACCATCCTTCTCCCTTGTTATCTCATTCCTAGAAGAGTATGCTAATGTAGAGCGACTGAACGACCTGAGCGAAGCGGAAATGTATGCTCTTGTGGATGACGATCCCTCTCTGAACGAGAAAATAGACATTATGGAAACCGATTACGGAACCAAGGTCATGATTCTTCGCTCCGATGATCCGTCCTTCGATTTTGCTTGCTTTGTAACACTTTACAAGGGATATGAGGTGGGTCTCAACGTCTTTGGCGCAGATAATGGCACGCAACCACTGACCGATGCCCAGATCACCCAGGCAATGAAGTTCCTTTCTGATCTTGATTTTGTCCCCGTGGAGTAAAGGAATCACAGTGTTCCTTACGGCCGGTCCGTATCGGGCCGGCCTTTACCGTACCGGGCTTGAACTTTTCTGTTGAAAATGGTATCATGTTCTTGCGTTGTATTAATATGTATCAATACAACAGGAGGAACGCCTGTATGAAGAATCTTCAGTCGGAAAGTTCAAGTCCTCTTTACCACCAGCTGATGCAGCGACTGGCAGAGGATATTGAACGCGGAAAGTATCCTGTCGGAAGCAGGATTCCCCCGGAACACGAGCTCGAGGCACTTTATAAGGTCAGCAGGGTAACGGTTCGTCGGGCACTGTCAGAGCTGACTGCGGAAGGACTTCTCGAAAAGAAGCAGGGGAAAGGCACCTTTGTTTCCACACCCCGCATCAGCCAGGACCTGAAAAGTATCCACAGTTTTCACGATGCGTGCAAGCTGAACGGGTTCCGTGGCGGAACGATCCTGGTTCATGTGAAGGAAGTAAATGCCGATGATTCCGACATCTGCGAGCTGGAACTGCGGGAAGGTTCAAAGGTGGTGGAAACCCTTCGGGTACGAACGGCAGACGGTGTTCCGGTCGTCCTGGAGAAGAACCATTTTTCCATGGCCTATTCCTATCTTGAGAACGAAAACCTTGCCGGAAGTCTTTACGGCGTCCTTCGGGACTACGGCATTGAGCCGAAACAGGCGTCCCACGATATTTCAATGGCTTTTGCAACCGATGATCAGGCAAAACTCCTGAACATTAAAAAGGGAGATCCGCTGATGCGTTTGCATGAAGTCGTTTACGACCAGAAGGGCCGCCCTCTGCACAACAGCCTGCAGCTGATTCGCGGGGACCGGTTTGTATTCCGAATCTGACGGGAGGATGATAAAAATGAGCGAAAAAACAGAACTTGCCGAAAAAAAGCCTGTCGCTGTCCAGGAAAAACCGAAAAAGCTTTGGGACGGCGCGCTGAAGATGGTGCGCGGGGAAAGCACGGCGCAGTTGATCGAAAACTTCACGGCGGAAATGACTCTTGTGGCGGAAGGGCTCTGCGAGGATCAGGGCAATCTTCGCCGGGATGTGGATAAGATGGTGACGGAGGAAGATCGCCGGATTCAGGCGATCCAGACCCGGGTGGAAGCGGCCGAAACGTCTCTGGAGGAAGAGCGCAGGGCCCACGACCGTGATCTTACAGAATTGCGGAACCGTTTGGCGGCCCTTGAAAAGCAGGCTGCAAACAAACCGGCTGTGGCCGGGAAAGAAAAGAACCGAAAGGGGACTATCATCCGCGATCTCACAGTACTGATCGCAATTGCCGCCGGCGCATGGATCATTGTCACGGTGATCAACAAGTTCTTCTGATGCAGGGAGGACCTTCAAAATGAAGACGTATGAGGAATTGGTAAAGGAATACAGAAAACGTCAGCACGACACCGTGGTTGACACGATTGCCACGGGCCTTTCCTATATGGATCAGATTGCCGTTGATTCCGGTATTCTTGAGGAAACGGGCATTCTCACCGAGTTGACATCCAGCGTGACGCCTTTTCTTCCTTTTGTCATTATTTCGGCAACCGAGGGAGCAAAAGTCCTTCTCGGAAAAAAACCGGGCATGACAGGCCTGAAGGACGGCGCCTACCGCATGGTGAAAAGTGGTGCTGCCATGGGCGTGGGAACAGCTGTGGCCGGGCTTACCGGGTTCTGGGCCGCCATTCCGGTCACCATGGGCGTGCGAGCCCTTTTCGATCGATATCGCAGCAAAACACTAACCGGCCATCGGGTGCAGGGAAGAATCAAACGGCTGGAAGAGCTGAATAAGTTTATCCGCCGCGGAATGAAGGAAGAAGAGAGCGAAGAGGAGCCTCTGCTTCAGGGCGAGCCGCTGGAAGCGCCGGGCCATGTTGAATAATCAGAAAAAGGCGGGGTCGGAAATATGAAATTCACGAAAATGCAGGGCATCGGAAACGATTATATCTATGTGAACTGCTTTGAGGAAAAGGTCGAACATCCGGAGGATGTTGCCCGCCGGATCAGTGACCGTCATTTCGGCGTCGGAAGCGACGGGCTTGTGCTCATCTGTCCCGATCCGGAGGCGGATTTCCGCATGCGGATGTTCAATGCAGACGGAAGCGAATCCGAAATGTGCGGAAATGCCGCCCGGTGCGTTGGGAAATACGTTTTCGACCGGGGTCTGACAAAAAAGACCGAGGTCTCTTTGATGACGGGCGCCGGAATCAAAATACTGAAGATCAACGCGGAAAAAAGGAAAACCCTCTCGGTCCGAGTGGATATGGGCGAACCGGAAATTCAGGGTCTCGGTGAAAAGGTTACGGCAAAGGATCGTGAATTCGTGTTTACCAGGGTCAGCACGGGTAATCCCCATGCTGTAATCTTTGTGGACGAGGTTGATTCCTTCGACGTGGAGGACTACGGAAGGGTTATCGAAAGAGCTCCGCTCTTTCCGAACCGAACCAATACGGAATTCGCGGAAGTTCTCGCCGGGGATCGGATCCGGATGCGCGTATGGGAACGTGGCGCAGGGGAAACAATGGCCTGTGGAACGGGCGCCTGCGCAACCCTTGTTGCGGCGGCGGCCAATGGCCTCACTGACCGCCGGGCTTTCCTGAATCTGAACGGCGGGACACTCCGTATTGAATGGGATGAAAAGACGAATCATGTTTTCCAGGAAGGCCCCGCCGAATTTGTGTTTGACGGCGAATGGCCTGTCTGAAGAACGACAAACAATAAAAACGTGCTCTTGATACGGAGCGCGTTTTTATTGTTCGCTGTTGCTGTACGGTACGATCAGAGCGTCGCGGCCATAACAGCCTTGATGGTGTGCATGCGGTTTTCTGCTTCGTCGAATACAATGGATTGGGGCCCTTCAAAAACTTCGTCCGTTACTTCCATACAGTCCACGCCGAACTTTTCAAAGATACTTTTTCCGATGGCCGTGTTAAGGTCGTGGAAAGAGGGCAGGCAGTGCATGAATACGCACTGGGATCCTGCCTTACGCATGATTTCCCCCGTAACACGGTAGGGAATCAGATCCTGAATTCTTTCTTCCCAAACGGAATCCGGCTCTCCCATGGAAACCCAGACGTCCGTATAGATCGCGTGGGCACCGGCAACCGACGAAACGTCTTCCGAGAATTCCAGCGTGGCGTCGGTAACGGCTGCGATGGTCCGGCAGTCGGTGATCAGTTTTTCATCCGGCCAGTATTTCTTTGGGGCGCAGGCAACAAAGTGCATGCCCATCTTCGCGCAGCCGACCATCAGTGAATTTCCCATGTTATAACGTGCGTCTCCGAGATAAACCAGCTTAATGCCTTTCAGGAATCCGAAATGCTCCCGGATCGTGAGGAAGTCCGCGAGAATCTGCGTCGGATGGAATTCGTTTGTCAGTCCGTTCCAAACGGGAACGCCTGAATAGCGGGCAAGATCTTCTACGATCTGCTGGCCAAAACCGCGGTATTCAATGCCGTCATACATACGGCCCAGAACCCGGGCAGTATCGGCAATGCTTTCTTTTTTGCCGATCTGGCTTCCCGAAGGATCCAGATAAGTACAGTTCATACCCAGGTCGTAGGCTGCAACCTCAAAGGCGCAGCGCGTACGCGTGCTGGTTTTTTCAAAAATAAGGGCAATATTTTTTCCCGCATGAAGAGCATGAGGGATGCCGGCCTTTTTCTTTGCTTTCAGATCTGCGGCCAGGTCCAGCAGTCCGGTAATCTCTTCCGGGCTCAGGTCAAGAAGTTTCAGGAAACATTTCTGCTGAAGGTGGAACATGTTTTACACTCCTCTGGTTATGATAATATAATGATATTATAGGGGCTAGAGGGTGCCGGGTCAATCGGGAGAAACCCTGTGGACAAAGAAAGCACAGAAGGGAACAAAAAAATTATTTTGTTCCCCTTTACATCGACAATACAATTGTGCTATAATGTTCCCGCAAAGGAGTGATGCGTTATGGGAAGACAGGAACTGAAGAACACTGATATGCTGAATGCTGCCGGCGTTCCCTTCGCTGAGCTGATCAGGGAGAATCGCCGCCGCAAAAAAATGAGCCAGGAAGAACTCGGCGCCCTCGTCTCCGTCCGGAAGAATGCTGTCGGCGCGTGGGAGGCAGGCCGCAGCCGTCCGGATATCAGCAGCGTTCCCGTAATCTGTGATGCGCTGGATATTCCTCTCAATGAGTTTTTCGGGATTCCGAACGACAAGGAGGAGCTCAGTGTCCCCGATGAGTTTCGGAGGAGATACGCCAGTCTCACGGATTACCACCGGAAAATCATCCTCCGCCAGATGGATACCCTGATTGAGCTTCAAAAACCCGATCTGAATCCGGCAAAAAAGAGGAAGCTGATCTCTGTGTTCATGAGCGATCTTTCTGCCTGTGCCGGCCCCTGCGCCTTTCTCGGGGAAAGCTGCGGAGAAAAGGTTTGGATTGAGGAAACGCCGTTGACCATCCTTGCCGATGAAATTATTCGCGTCAGCGGAGACAGCATGGAGCCCGAGTTCCATGACGGCGACCGTGTCCTTGTCCAGCATGGGGCAAAAATTCGCCCCGGCGACGTTGCGATCTTCGTCTGCGGCGATGCCGGATACATCAAGGTATACCAGCGCGACGGCCTCCACAGTCTGAACCCCAGATACCCCGTTATGCATTTCGGAGAAGGCGACGAAGTTCGTTGCATCGGAAAGGTGCTCGGAATCATTGATGATGAATTGTTTGCCAGTGAAGATGAATTGAATGACATATAAGATTGGAAAGGATGAAAAGCATGTACAGTCGCTCACCGAGAAACACCCAGACGAGAGAACTCATTCTCCGCTACATTCTCTCCTTCTCAAACGAAACGGGCCGCCAGCCCAGTGTCCGTGAAATCGGAGAAGCCGCCGGTCTCATGTCCACTTCGACCACCGCCGGGTATCTCCAGCGCATGGTTAACGAAGGCCTCCTCAGGCAGGGAACCGAATCAAAAAGAAAGTACTATTTAACCCGCGTAGCCCTGATGGAAATGCGCCAAGCCGGATAATCCGGAGTCCCCGCTGCCGCGGGGATTTTTATTCGTTGTTTTTCATTGCCATTCGTGGTAAAATTCCCCAGGAAAAGGATGGTGGAAAATAAATGGAAAGACCCAATGCATGGAAAACCTATAATAAGACCGATCTGAAAAAGGTCGATCTGCTGGCGGAACGGTATAAAGACTTTCTGAACCGGGGAAAAACGGAACGGGAATGCGTGAATTACATTGTGGATGCGCTGGAGAAGAAAGGTTACCTTTCCCTCGAAAAGGCGGTCCATGAAAAGAAAAAGCTGAAATCTGGCGATAAAGTCTATCTGAATCAGATGAACAAGGCGGTTGTCGCATTCCATATCGGAAAGCATCCGCTGGAAGCCGGAATGAATATTGTCGGCGCTCATATCGATTCCCCGCGGGTTGATCTGAAACAGAATCCCTTCTACGAGGACGCCGATTTTGCTTTGGCCGACACGCATTACTACGGCGGAATCAAGAAATACCAGTGGGTAGCCAGGCAGATGGCGCTTCACGGTGTCGTTGTCAGGAAAGACGGAACGATGATCAACATCTGTATCGGCGAAAAAGACGATGATCCGGTTGTCGGCATCAGCGACCTCCTGGTCCACCTTTCCCAGGACCAGGCGTCAAAGAAGCTCAGCGAGGCGATCACCGGCGAAAACCTGGATATCATTCTTGCCGGGAAACCCCTCGAAGAAGAGGAAAAGGAACCCGTCAAGGCTCAGCTCCTTAGAATTCTGAAAGACGAATACGGTATCGAGGAAGAAGACATGCTTTCTGCCGAGATTGAGGCCGTTCCCGCGGAAAAGGCCAGGGACTTTGGTCTCGACCGTTCCATGATCATCGGCTATGGCCATGACGACAGAAGCTGTGCTTTTGCCGAACTGGATGCGCTCCTTTCACTGCCGTCCATTCCGGAGTTCACATGCTGCGGTATGCTTGTGGATAAAGAAGAAATCGGCAGCGTCGGCGCAACCGGCATGCGGGCAAGGTATCTGGAAAACGCCCTGGCCGAAATTGCGAATCTGATGGGGCAGTACAGCGAACTCACCGTTCGCCGCGCCCTGCAGAACAGCCGAATGCTTTCCTGCGACGTCAGCGCCGGCTTCGATCCGCTGTATGCTTCTGCTTTTGAAAAGAAAAATGCCGCTTTCCTCGGCCGCGGTGTTTGCTACAATAAGTTTACCGGCACCCGCGGGAAAAGCGGATCCAACGATGCCAATGCCGAATTCATCGGAAAAGTTCGCCGCATTATGGACGACTGCAAGGTTTCCTGGCAAACGGCCGAGCTTGGCCGTGTGGATCAGGGCGGCGGCGGTACCATCGCCTATATCTGTGCTCTTTACGGTATGGAGGTCATCGACAGCGGCGTTGCGGTGCTGAATATGCACGCTCCAATGGAAATTATTTCCAAAGCGGACCTGTATGAGGCCGACAAGGCGTACCGGGCTTTTATGCTCAACGCGTAATGATATAACAGTCGGATCTCTCAGAGCTCCTCTTCCCGGAGGAGCTCTTTTGCGGTCCGCAGGGCGGCGTTCATAGCCGCCGGAAAAGCAAGCGCGTTCAGTTCGTCCGTCGAGACCCACCGGTATCCGGCGGGAACTTTCTTCCCGGCTGCGGTTCTCAGGGGCAGAACATCCATCTCCCAGACCAGGTGCGTGAAAACATGGCGGGCATGTATGGAATTCCTGATGGGCTCTGCCGCAAGATGAAACTTGCGTACCAGCATTGAGGGCGTTTCTTCGGAGGAACATTCCAGCATCGGAAAACACCAAAGCCCCTGGAGCAGGGATTCCGTCCGCTGCCGAACCAGTGTTCTTTTTCCGTCCGTAATCACGGCTACGGTCCATCGAATGATTCTCGACGCCGGTTTTCCGGGAATCAGGGGAAGATCCGCGGCGTCGCCCCGTTCAAAGGCATTGCAGAAATCGGAAAGGGGACACTGATCGCAATTCGGCGTGCCGGGAATACAGACCGTAGCCCCGAGATCCATCACTGCCTGGTTATAGTCGCCGGGGCGGTCCTGCGGTACAAGTACTTCGGCGAGTTTGTCCAGTTTGCTTCTTTCTGCAGGAAGACGGATATTCTCCCGGACGCCGAAAACCCGGGAATAAACCCGCTGCACGTTTCCGTCCACTGCCGGAACGGGAATGTCATATGCGATGGAAGCAATAGCGCCTGCCGTATAGGGGCCGATACCGCTGATTTTGGCCAGCAGCCGCGGATCTTTAGGAAGCTTTCCGCTGTATTCCTCTACTACCTGCCGTGCGCCCTTCAGCAGGTTGCGAGCCCGGGAATAATATCCCAGTCCCTCCCAAAGCTTCAGCACTTCCGCTTCATCTCCTGCCGCCAGATCCGTAAGGGAAGGAAAACGGGCAAGAAAACGCTTATAATAGGGAATAACGGTATCGACCCTTGTCTGCTGCAGCATGATTTCGCTGATCCACGTTCGATAGGCATCATGGATACCGCGCCAGGGGAGGTCCCGGGCGCATCGGTCATACCAGGAAAGAAGGGCAGAAGAGATTTCGCGATAACGGTTCATAAAAAGGCCGTCCTTTTGTGCGGAATGAAAATACCGGAACAGATTGTATCACAAGGAATCGGAATGCAGAACAGCAGAAAAACGGAGAATCGTAAAGAACAGATGAGAAATACAACGTAATATGCAGAAAACAGAAGAATACCGGGCATGTCGGTGCTTGCATGAAATGAACGGATGAGATATATTACATTACGTTGTTAGCACTCGTGCAAGGCGAGTGCTAAAACGGAAAGATGTTATGACAGGAGGAATCATCAATGACCGTGAAGCCTTTGGGTGACCGCGTTGTCATCAAGAACTGCGAAGCTGAGGAGACCACCAAGTCCGGTATCATTCTCACCAGCGCTGCCAAGGAAAAGCCCCAGATGGCGATCGTTCTCGCCGTGGGCCCTGGCGGAAATGTGGATGGTAAGGAAATCACCATGCACGTAAAAGAAGGACAGAAAGTGATCTATTCCAAGTACGCCGGAACGGAAGTCAAGGTCGACGGCGAAGAATTGATCATTGTCCGTCAGAGCGATATTCTGGCGGTTGTCGAATAATCCGGAAAGAAAAACAAAAGGAGACGAATAGCTATGGCAAAGAAAATTCAGTACGGCGAAGAGGCCCGCCGCAGCCTTGAAAAAGGTGTCAACGCCCTGGCGGATACCGTAAAAATCACCCTCGGACCGAAGGGCCGCAACGTGGTTCTCGACAAGAAATACGGTGCTCCCCTGATCACCAACGACGGCGTCACCATCGCCAAGGAAATCGAACTGGAAGATCCCTTTGAAAACATGGGCGCCCAGCTGGTCAAGGAAGTTTCAACAAAAACCAATGATGTGGCCGGCGACGGCACCACCACAGCCACCCTTCTGGCCCAGGCCATCGTCCGTGAAGGTTTGCGCAACCTGGCCGCCGGTGCCAACCCCATGATCCTGAAGAAGGGCATTGAGGCCGCCACTGAGGCCGCCGTGGAAGGCCTGCGCGAGCAGAGCCAGCCCATCAACGGCAAGCAGGCGATCGCTCAGGTCGCTTCCAACTCCGCTGCTGATGAAACCATCGGACAGCTGATTTCCGACGCGATGGAAACCGTCGGTGCCGACGGCGTCATCACCGTTGAGGAAAGCAAGACCATGACCACCGGTATGACCACCGTCGAAGGTATGCAGTTCGACCGTGGGTATTCTTCTGCCTATATGGTTACTGACACCGAAAAGATGGAAGCCGTTCTCGACGATCCGCTGATCCTGATCACCGATAAGAAGATCAGCGCCATCCAGGAAGTGCTCCCCGTTCTCGAGCAGGTTGTCCAGTCCGGCAAAAAGCTGCTCATCATTGCCGAGGATGTCGAAGGCGAAGCCCTCAGCACCCTGGTTGTAAATAAGCTGCGCGGAACCTTCACCTGCGTTTCCGTCAAGGCCCCCGGCTTCGGCGACCGTCGCAAGGAAATGCTTCAGGACATCGCCATCCTCACCGGCGGCACCGTTATCTCCTCCGAAACCGGCATGGAGCTGAAGGAAGCCACCATTGACATGCTGGGCAAGGCCCGCCAGGTTAAGGTCAACAAGGAAAACACGACCATCATCGACGGCTCCGGCGACAAAAAGGAAATCGAAGCCCGCGTGGGTCAGATCAAGGCCCAGATCGCCGAAACCACCAGCGACTACGATCGCGAGAAGCTACAGGAGCGCCTGGCCAAGCTTGCCGGCGGTGTGGCTGTGATCCAGGTCGGTGCCGCAACGGAAGTCGAAATGAAGGAACGCAAGATGCGGATCGAAGACGCCCTCAGCGCCACCCGCGCCGCGGCAGAAGAAGGCATCGTTCCCGGCGGCGGTATCGCCCTGCTGAACGTGATTCCGAAGGTTGCTTCCCTGCTCGACAGCTATGCCGGCGACGCCAAGACCGGTGTGCAGATCATCCTGCGTGCCCTGGAAGAGCCGATCCGTCAGATTGCGCTGAACGCCGGTATCGACGGCAGCGTCATCGTGGATCACATCAAGAATGCCAAGAAGACTGGCTATGGCTACGACGCGCTGAAGGGCGAGTATGTGGACATGGTGGAACGCGGCATCATCGACCCGACCAAGGTCACCCGTTCCGCGCTGCAGAATGCGGCTTCCATCGCCGCCATGATCCTCACCACCGAATCCCTGGTGGCGGACATTCCTGAACCCGAACCTGCGGCTCCTGCCGGCGGCGGAATGGGCGGAATGTATTAATCCCCTGAATAAGCATTGCAAAAACGGTGCCCGGGTTTCTCCGGGCGCTGTTTTTTTCATGCATGAAACCGGCCGATCTCCGCGCGATTCCTTGTGATTTGACGGAAAATGTGGTAGACTCTTGTCTTGTGATCAACGGATTTCCGGAAAGGAATGAAAAAAGTTGCCGATCAAGATTCCGAATGAACTCCCGGCCTACAGAACGCTGACGGATGAGAATATATTTGTGATGACGGAAACCCGGGCCATGACCCAGGATATCCGTCCGCTACGGATCGCGATTGTGAACCTGATGCCCACCAAAATCGACACTGAAACGCAGCTCCTGCGCCTCCTGGGCAACACTTCGCTTCAGGTTGAAACCGAGCTGATCAAGATGGAGTCCCATGTCTCAAAGAACACATCCGCAGAGCATCTGACTGCTTTCTATAAAACTTTCGATGAAATCAGAGAAATGAAGTTCGACGGAATGATCATCACCGGCGCACCGGTGGAGCACCTGCCTTTCGAACAGGTGGAATACTGGGATGAACTTTGCGAAATCATGGAGTGGAGCAAGGAACATGTACATTCCACTTTTCATATCTGCTGGGGCGCCCAGGCCGCGCTCTATTATCATTTCGGCATACCGAAATATCCTTTGGAGAAAAAGATTTTCGGTGTCTTTCCGCATCATGCCGAGCGGAAGAACTATATTCTTCTCCGTGGCTTTGACGATGTATTCATGGCGCCCCACAGTCGTCATACCACCGTCCGCCGGGAAGATCTGGAGGCCTGCGGCAAGCTGAAAATTCTGGCCTCCTCCGATGAGGCCGGCGTCTATGCCGCAACGACGGAAAACGGCCGCCAGGTCTTCATCATGGGCCACAGTGAATACGATCCCCGCACCCTGGAAAAGGAATATCTCCGGGACAAAAACGCCGGACTGTCCATCGAAGTGCCGAAGAACTATTATCCGAACGACGATGATACAAAGGAGCCGATCGTTTCCTGGCGCAGCCACGCGAATCTGCTCTACGCGAACTGGCTCAACTATATGGTCTACCAGACCACGCCCTACGACCTCAGCGAGATTTCACGCTGACGGAGGAAATAACCGTGGCAAAAGATGCAACCCGGCTCTTTACCCCGGCGGAGCTACAAATTTATTCCCTGATCTCCCGGAGCAGCGGCATCAAAGCCCGCGAAATTGCCCGGGAGCTGGGTCTGGAAAAAACTGAAATCAGCCGCTGGATGGTGTCCTCTGCCCTCATGCGGGAACTCTGCTATCAGGATAAAGAATATAACTGGCATGCTCTGGTTCGCCAGCAGCCGCCTTATGAAGGGCTTTATGAGTTCTCCGGGTGGTATGGAACCGTTCAGGAGTTTATGGCTGAAGACGAAAACACCTGGCTGAATGAACTGGAACAGGGATGCCGCCGCATCGGCCGGAATTTGAACGATACCCGCGGACTGATTCATTCTTTCCGTGACTGCCGTGAAACCATGCGACGCCTTTTTGAGGATCTCCGGGAAATGTCCTCTCTGGATACCTCTTCCTGGGAGATTGTCTTCGAGCTCCGCCTCAATCTCCGGCGGATGATCCGGATCTATGCTGATGTGCTTGTGATCACGCCGGAACGGGTTTTTCCGCTGGAATTCAAGATGAAGAACGCTGTCGATCCCGATGAAGTGCTGCAGGCGGCCAAGTATGTCCCGTTTCTGGAAATCCTCTTCGGCCCGGGGACGGATATCTATCCGGCTCTTGTCTTAACAGGCACTTCAGAGCTTTTCACCGAAGCACAGATCGGCAAAACAGACTGCGTTCTGCCGGTTTGCTCAGGCGATATGCTCTTCAACGTTTTCAATGAGGCCATTGGATTTCTGGGATAAAGTTGACAAAGATCCTGAAAACGGGTATAATCCCGTTATTCTTCAGAAGAAACTCTGAAACACCTTGTCATGGCCGCCGGCCGCAGGGTGTTTCTTGTATGTGAAAGGAGCCTGAACAAAAATGGCCGAAGAAAAAGGAACTATTCTCACAGAGAGCGGACTGAAAAAGCTGCAGGAGCAGCTGGATTATCTCGTGTCTGTCCGCCGCAATGAAATCAGCGAACAGATCGCGATCGCCCGCGGTTTCGGCGACCTCAGTGAAAACGCGGAATACGACGAGGCGAAAAAGGAACAGGCCAAGGTAGAGGAAGAAATTAACCGCCTCCAGGCCACCATCCGCACGGCCACCGTCGTCGCTGATGACGAAATTACCACCGAGCGGGTCTCCATCGGAACCGTCGTCAAGGTCAAGGATCTCGATGAAAACGAAACCTATGAATACGCGATTGTGGGCGCCAATGAAGCAGACCCCGTCGAAAATCGGATTTCCAACGAGAGCCCCGTAGGCGCCGGCCTGCTGGGAGCGAAGCGGAACCAGACCGTAACCATCACGATCCCCGCCGGAACCATTCGGTTCAAGGTGCTGTCGATCAAAAAGCTGTAATTAAGGAGAATCACCATGGCAGGACAGGAAACCGGAAATGTAAACGAGCTTCTCCAGATCCGAAGGGACAAGCTGACCGAGCTGCAGCAGGCCGGAAAGAATCCATTTGTCATCACGAAATACGGCGTAACGCACCACAGTGCCGAAATCAAGGATAATTATGACAAACTTGAAGGGCAGGAAGTCTGCATTGCCGGCCGGATGATGTCCAAACGGATCATGGGAAAGGCTTCCTTCTGCCATATCCAGGACCTGCAGGGAACCATCCAGTGCTATGTCGCCCGTGATTTCGTCGGTGAGGAATCCTACAAGGATTTCAAAAAGATGGATATCGGCGATATCGTCGGCCTGAAGGGAACCGTTTTCAAAACGAAAACGGAGGAAATTTCCGTCCATGCCGTCGAACTCGTGCTCCTCAGCAAGAGCCTTCAGATCCTTCCTGAAAAGTATCACGGACTCACCAACACCGATTTGCGCTACCGCCAGCGGTATGTGGATCTGATCATGAATCCGGAAGTGAAGGACACCTTCATCAAGCGGTCAAAGATCATCAGTGCCATTCGCCGCTATCTGGACGGTCAGGGCTTCATGGAGGTCGAAACGCCCATGCTAGTGGCCAATGCCGGCGGTGCCGCGGCCCGGCCTTTTGAAACCCACTTCAACGCCCTGGACGAGGATTTCAAGCTCCGTATTTCTCTTGAGCTTTATCTAAAGCGCCTGATCGTCGGCGGTCTGGAAAGGGTCTATGAAATCGGCCGTGTTTTCCGCAACGAGGGCCTCGACACCCGGCACAATCCGGAGTTCACCCTCATGGAGCTCTATCAGGCCTATACCGATTACCACGGCATGATGGACCTCACGGAGAATCTCTATCGCTATGTAGCGCAGGAAGTCCTGGGAACCACGAAAATCGTCTACAACGGTATCGAAATGGATCTTGGCAAACCTTTCGCCCGTCTCACCATGACCGAAGCGGTCAGGCAGTATTCCGGCGTGGATTTCGACCAGATCCACACCCTGGAAGAAGCCCGCGAAGCCGCAAAGGCGCATCATGTCGAGTTCGAGCCACGGCATAAGAAGGGTGAAATTCTGAATCTGTTCTTCGAGCAGTTCTGCGAGGAGTACATGATCCAGCCCACCTTCATCATGGACCACCCGACGGATATCAGCCCGCTCACCAAAATGAAGCCGGACAATCCGGAGTATGTGGAGCGCTTCGAGTTTTTCATGAACGGCTGGGAAATGGCCAATGCCTATTCCGAACTGAACGATCCCATCGACCAGCGTCACCGCTTCGCCCTTCAGGAGGAGCAGTTTGCCGCCGGCGATGAGGAAGCCAACCATACCGATGAGGACTTCCTGAACGCACTGGAAATCGGCATGCCGCCCACCGGAGGCATCGGCTTCGGCATCGACCGGATGTGTATGCTCCTCACGGATTCTCAGGCCATCCGCGATGTTCTTCTTTTCCCGACTATGAAGCCCCTGGACAGGAAGGAAAGCGAAGAAGCCGAGAACAAAGAGGCATAAACAGCCGTAGGGGAAGGTTCCTTTACGGCTGGCCGATCATTCAAAACGCAAAGGCTGTTCCTTCTCGGCAGCATGAGGGACGGTTCAACTGCGGCCAGAACTGGCTGTAAGAGAACCGTCCTTTTACAATTTCTGAAAATCCGGGAAAGGAGCCTCCAAATTGAGCCCTGAAAACAAAACCCCGCGAAAGGAACCGCCGAAACGCTCGGTCCTCGAGGAAGTCGGCAACGCTGTTACCCATGGTGTCGGCGCCCTGTTCTCCGTCGCGGCCCTGGTCCTGTTGCTGCTTCAGTCCGATACGGGGCTGAAGCTCTGCGCTGCGCTGGTCTATGGCATCTGTCTCATCATGATGTTCCTCATGAGCTGCCTGTACCACAGCTTTAAATGGGGTACCCGCGTAAAGCGCCTCTGGCGCCGCTTTGACTATATCTCCATTTATCTGCTGATCGGCGGAACCTTCACGCCCCTCTGGCTTCTTTACTGGGGCGGGGCGCAGGGCGTGGCCTTCTGCATCGTCCAATGGGCGGTCATACTGGCCGGCGTTACGCTGATCGCTGTTTTCGGTCCGGAAAGGGCCACAAAGGTTCATATCACCCTCTATATCATCCTCGGCTGGTGCGGACTGGTATTCCTGCCGAAAATGCTCTCCGACAATATGCCGCTCTTTGTCTGGATCCTGGCCGGTGGCTTGCTGTATACCATAGGCATCGTCCCCTTTGCGATGAAGAAAAAAGGCGCACATTTCATCTGGCATTTCTTTGTTCTTTTCGGCGCGGTTGCCCATTGGTTCGGCATTTATCTTTGTCTGTACAAATAAGGAGAAAAAGAGTATACTGATTCTATTTAAAAGCGCAAAATATCCTGCATTAAACCCGGAAACAGAAAGAAAGAGCGGAGGAAAACGGTATGAAGATGAAAGATTTCGGATTTTACAGGGGAGTGGACCTGGGCGGGTGGTTTTCCCAGTGTGATTATTCCGAGAATCGGATGGACCACTTTATCACGGAAAAGGATTTCGGCATCATCGCGGACTGGGGTCTGGATCATGTCCGCCTCCCCGTGGATTACAATGTAATGGAGGCTGATGACGGAACATGGAAGGCCGATGGCTTTCGCCGCATTGAAAAAGCCATCACCTGGGCACAGAAAAACGGCCTGAAGCTCGTCCTGGATTTGCATAAAACCGCCGGTTTTTCTTTTGACGCAGGTGAAAAGGAAGAAGGCTTCTTTTCCAGTGAGCCCTGCCAGCAGCGGTTTTACCGACTTTGGGAGGAAATGGCCAAGAATTTTACTGACGCGAAAAACGTGGCTTTTGAACTCCTGAACGAAGTGACGGATGAATCCTTTATCACTTCCTGGAACAAAATTTCCACCGAGTCCATCTGCCGTATTCGGAAGATCGCCCCGGATTCCCTGATCCTGATCGGAAGCTATCACAATAACGCGCCCGATGCCCTGAAGGATCTGGATCCGCCGGCCGATCCAAAGGTCATTTACAATTTCCACTGCTACGATCCCATCAGTTTCACGCACCAGGGTGCCTACTGGGTTCCCTGGCTTGATCCGAAGGCAAGGGTCTCCTTTGAGGAAGCCGGCGTGGATGAAGATTTCTTCGAACGTACTTTCGCTTCTGCCATTGAAACGGCTGAGAAGCACAAAACGGCTCTTTACTGCGGGGAATACGGCGTGATTGATATCGCTTCACCGGAGGATACCGTGAATTGGTTCCGGGTGATCCATGATACCTTTGAAAAACACGAAATTTCCCGGGCTGCCTGGAGTTACAGGCAAATGGACTTCGGTCTGATTGACGAAAGAATGGACGGTGTCCGCAGCCGCCTGATTCCTCTGCTGTAAAGAAGAACTTTCGGAACCGGAAAGAAGGATCGTTGACATGGGTCGGAAAACCATTGCTGTTTTTATCTCTGCGCTCTATGAGGATATGGTGCGCCAGACGATGGAGGGCCTGCTCAGCGCAGCCCGGGGAGAGGATATGAAAATCCTCTTCTTCACCAGTTTTGCCGACAACCACACAAGCCGAAGCTATGATCTTTATCAGGATTACGATAAGGGTGACTTTGTTGTCTACCTGCTGCCGGATCTGAAGGAATACGACGCGCTGATCTCCTTTGATACCTATATGACGGGTTCCTTTATCGGCCCGATCAACGAACTGAAGGATGCGGTTTCCATCCCGGTTGTCACCATGGGCACGGTGAAGGAAGGAACCTACAGCATCGTCAACGATCAGGACCGTTCCTTCCGGGAAGTCATCGAGCATCTGATCGAAAAGCACAACTGTCGGGATATCGTCCATGTGGCCGGTCCACTGGAGCGTTCCTTCTGCCGGGAAAGGATCGACATTTTCAAGAACACCCTCGCGGACTGGGGTTTGGACTGCGGGGAAGACCGGATATATTACGGTACCCTCCGTCCGGAATGCGGTTTCGGCATCGTGGATGACATTTTGGAGGCCTATGCAGCGGAAGGCGACAAAAAGCTCCCGGATGCCATCGTCTGCGTCAATGACTACACGGCCATCGGAATCATCCGCGCGCTGGAGAAAAAAGGCTTCCGTGTTCCCGATGATGTGCTCGTAACCGGATATGACGACATTCTCCGTGCCCAATACAACGATCCTTCCCTTACAACCTCTGCGCAACCCTTTTTCCGTGTAGGCCAGACGGGTATGGAAATCCTCAAACGCGTGCTTCGCGGCGATCATCCAGACGACATCACCGCTGTTCCCGGAGCCCTCTGTCTGCGCAAGTCCTGCGGCTGTGAGACCCCGGGTCCGGCCCGCCGGGATATGATCCGCGAAAAATATATCCGAACGGTGTCCAATCTCGAAAACCTGGCCCTTTCCAATACAAATATGATCCTTGGCGGTGCCACGGATGATTCCATTGAGGAAATCTACGACGAAATCGAAAAAGGCTGCCTTCGGGAAACCGGTTTTAAAGACGCCGTCCTCTGCCTGATCGACGGCTGGGAAGAGAAAAAGCTGATTCAGCACAGGTATTCCCTGAAGGAGGAATCCTTCAACGTCGTCTGCGGACAGTGGAACGGCGCACCCGTCAAAAGGCAAAAGCTCCCCAGGGGCTGTCTCCTTCCAGACGAGATCATGAATGATCCGACCCCTTATTATATTTTTCCGGTTCATCATCTTCAGTACTTCCTCGGCTATTTCATTATCAACCCGGAACTGAAGGAAATGGAGCAGCTGCATATCAAGTCCTGGCTCGTCTCGGTCAGCACCGTTTTGATCAGCTGGCTCTTCCGTAATCAGCTGACGGAATCAGTGAAAGAGCTGGAATATCTTTACCAGACGGATATGCTGACCGGTCTCTACAACCGCCGCGGATATTACCGCTTTTTCGAAAGCTACTATGAGGAATGCCGGACGGCCGGAACGGAGCTGGCGGTTTTCCTGATTGATATGAACGGTATGAAGAAGATCAACGACCGCTATGGCCATGCGGAAGGAGACTTCTGTCTCTGCACCATTGCCGACGCCATGAAAAAAAGCGCATGCCTGGATGAAATTTGCATCCGGACCGGCGGCGATGAGTTCGTTGTGCTGGCAAAGAATTATGACCAGAAGAAGGCGGATACCTATATGTGGATGGTCCGGGAAGCCATCGGTCAAAGCATCCGGCGGGCAGAAAAGAATTACGGCGTATCCGTGAGCATCGGCTGCTATCGAAAAGTTCCTGAAAGCGAAGGAACCGCTTCAATTCAAAGTGAGGCCGAAACCTGGCTTGGGAAAGCCGACAAGGAAATGTACAAAGAGAAACATGGGGAGTAAAAAGACCCGGTTTCCTTTCGGAATCCGGGCGTTTAAAACGACTCAATTCGTTGGCTTATACCCGCGGCCGCAGAACGCCGCCGATTTCAAAGGCGTTTGTGTCTCCGACAAAGCCGGTCAGCCGGTATTCGTTTCCGTGAAGGATTTTCCGAAGGCGGATCTTCTGCCCCGGAAGAATTTCGTGGTTATAATTGAAGATGACCGTTTCCGGTTCATTCTCCGACATGGTTTTAATCCCCAGCGTGTTGCAGAGCCAGTCGGCATACCTGGTGTTGTTCACGTGCTGGTTCACGTCCAGATCCGTGTAAACCGGTGTGTATTCGCTGATGAATTCTTCACCCTGAAGGTTGCCCACTGTGGCTGGCAGGTTCATCGGAACGGCAAGGTCCCGGTTGTCCGGAATCAGGTTCGCGATGTCTCCCGGGGGCAGCATCTTCCGGGTCTCAATGTCCAGCAGCAGCCAAAGCGTCCCGGCCTTACCGATCATTTCGCCCCGCTCGTCCGTGAAGATATAGTACCGCGGAAAGAAACAAATCCGGTTCGGCATCGGGAAGGTGTGCAGCGTGATCTTTTCGCCGGCCCCGGGATACCGGTCCATGTGCAGTTCGCTCCGGGAAAGCACCCATACAATGTTTTTCTTCAGCAGTTCGTCCCGTCCGCACCCCAGCAGCATGCTGTGAGTGCCGGCCGCTTCCTGCATGGCCTCCAGCACAGCACTCAAGCGCCAGGTGCCTTTCAGGTCGCAGTCCCTGGTCCGCAGGGTAAAGGTTTCTGTGTATGTTTTCATCATAAAGAATCGCCTCCGATTCAGCTGATTTATTTTGCCTGCGAAAGGGCATCCAGATAGGGAAGAAGATCGTCGAAAGGATCCAGCGCCGAATCCTTCGGAAGATACAGCGGATGGTGCGGATGGCCGGCCTTGCTGCGTTTCCCGGCAGTAAACCACCGGGCCCCGTAGCGGTTGCCGATGGCTGCTATCTCCCGAACACATCCAGCCAGATAATCCCGCTTTTCAATGATCGCGCCCCAGGCGGCCCACACAGATGCCGGCGCCGCCGTCCGCTCCAGGATCCATTCAAAGGCCTTCATGTTCTCCCGGTGCAGCTCCGGATTCAGCGTTTTTTCCATGTCGTCCGGAATCGTCGCCCGCTGGGCATACACGTTGAACATGATAAACGAATCGTATCCGTTGCCAAGCGCGATGCGCTGGGCGCTTTTCAGCGTGTTGTCAAGCCGGTCCGGCGCAGCGGTGGACGGATTGATCCCGATGCAGATCAGCGGCCGGCTTCCCTTTGTTCCGAGAATATAGCGGTACTCGCTGTAATGATCGGGGACATAGATCCATCTGTCCCGGTCAAAATCGTCTGCTGTGGGCACAAGCGCTTCCTCGAAGGTCAGAACCTTCGTGTGAAACGTGTCGGAAGTTGGAATGTGCCGCATGTCAGTTCGACAGGGGCCGGATCAGGATCAGGGGCGTAAGTTCGTCTCCCTGTCCGGAGGGGTTGTCTTTCATGGCGTCCTGTATCTCGTCGTCCAACAGAGGGAAGTCCGTGCATTTGCCAAGCTGGTTCTGGTCGATGTCGTTGGCGTCCATCAGCACCACCGGAATCCCCGTTTCTTTTTCAAGCGCGTTGCAAAGCTCCTCGGCGTTTTCGTTGTTCACCAGTGCCAGATCCTTGTACCGGTCAAAGGAGGAACGGTAGTAAAAGCCGTCAATCCCGGCTACGCCCTTGCCCACGATTTTGTAGAACAGCCCTTTCACGCCGAAGGGCTTGGTCACGGCGGAAACGACGGAAGCCAGAACCACCCGCGGCGCGCCGACCATATTGATCGCAAGCTGAAGCTTGTAGGGATCGTGCATCCCGATACCCGCCACAGTTTCGCTGGCGTGGGGAGAGAGCAGTTTGGCCCAGAATCCGGGCTGAATCTGTTCTTTGGTGAAAACGTTTCGGGTGCACATGGCCATCACCTTTGCGCCGAAGGCAAGCACATCACCGTCCTGAGCAATGGGCAGTACGTATTTGCGAACGATTTCCGACTGGTCTTCGCCAACTTCGATGAAGTGGGTCTGGATCGCATAGCGGTCGTACCGTCGGCCGTTTCGGCCGGTAAGGGTTCCCCGGTCAAAATACGTTATGCCGTTTTTTTCACGGCGCTGTTCTTCAAGATTTTTCGAAGCACTTCCCATCAAGGACACCTCCGATTCAATGGATATATTATTATATCGTCACAGGTATTGTATGTCAACGGCCGGAAATCGCCATACATGTTGTGCTTTCAAGGCGTTTCTGTTATAATAAATTGGTTTATCACCTGTGAAACGGGAAGGAGAAACGGATGAACGGTCAGGAAAAGCACATTCCCGATGCGCGCAAAGCGGTCATTCTGATTCCCTCGCTGGAGCCGGATGAAAGGCTTCCGGCGTATATTCAAAAGCTGTCGGAAAGCGGTTTCGGCCACATTGTCGTCGTCGACGACGGTAGCAGCGAGGCCTATCAGCCGATTTTCAAAGAGGTCGAAGGGGTCGACCGGGCCGTTGTCTTGCACCATGATGTGAACCACGGCAAGGGCGTGGCCCTGAAAACGGGATACAAATATATTCTGGACAATCTTCCGGATGTCGCCGGCGTCATCACTGCCGATGCCGACGGACAGCACACCGTCCCGGATTGCATCCGCCTGGCGGAAGAGATCGGGAAAGGGGAGAAAGCCCTTTATCTCGGAAGCCGCGATTTCTCCCTGGAAAACATTCCGCCCAAAAGCCGCAGCGGCAACAAAATCACTTCTGTTGTTTTCAAGCTCCTTTACGGTCAGTATCTCCCGGATACACAAACCGGACTCCGGGCCTTCCGCAGGGAAGAGCTTCCGTTCATGATCAACGTCGAGGGTGAGCGCTTTGAATACGAGATGAAAGTGCTGATCGCCTGCTCCCGCGCGGGCATTCCCATGATTCCGGTCACCATCGAAACGATCTATGAGAATGAAAACAAGGGGACCCATTTTCATCCGATCAAGGACAGCTGGAAGATCTACAAAGTCATCCTCGGAAGCTTTTTCAAATTCATGGGTGCCTCCATCATCAGCTTTCTGGCCGATCATCTCCTTTTCAATCTGTTCAGCGGCTGGCTCTTTCCGCTCCTGGGCATCCATCTGAATGTATCGCTGCCTTTGGGCATTCATCTGGACAATACATCCCTGGCCAACTATACGGCCCGCCTTTTCAGCGCGATCCTGAATTTCCGCCTGAACAAGGATATGGTGTTCAAGGTCAGGGGAAGCAAGGGCGCTGGCTGGCGCTATGCGCTTGTGGCTGTCGGCATTGTCATTCTGTCCACCCTTGGCATCAAGGGCCTTGGAAAGCTGGGCATGGCCCCCTGGCTGGCAAAAGTAATTGTCGACACACTGCTCTATTTTGTCAGCTACCGGGTTCAGCAGCAGTGGGTTTTTAAAGAGGAGGCATGATATTGAAGCTCACTGTTACCACCGTCGGTATCCCGTCTTCGTTGGCGGTGTTTCTGCTGTTTGCTTTCTTTCGCCTGCTGGAAGTCCGGAAGAAAACAGCCGTCGAAACGCCCGCCGGTAAAACGCTGAACGCTGCCGGCTTCGGTTTTTTCCCTGGGCTTGCCGTCTGGAAGCTTTTCGAACAGGCAACACCCCTTGCAAAGGGAATGAATTGCTTTGAGCCACTGGGCGGAATGACCTTTATCACTGAAGAAGGAAGGTTCGCCGTTTCCCGGGTGGAAATGATGCTTGCCTGCCTTTGCTTTGTGGGCTTTGTGATCTGGCTGATTGCCCGGAAGAAGGATCTTCCCGATAACGGGGATCTGTTCCTCACGGCGCTCTGCCTCTGGGGTCTGATTCGGGGTTTCACCGAAAGTTTCCGCGGGGAAACGCTTCTTCGAGTCGGAAGTGTGAACCTGACGCAGATCCTGATGTTTCTCCTGGCCGATGCTGCTTTTGCTGTCTGGACCGTGCGTCTCGATGCAACGCAAAAAAACACCGCATCCTCCGTTTTGGAGTGGATTGCGGTGCTCAGCTGTGAAGCAGTAACCGTGCTCATGACTGCGGGCGTGCTGTCCGCCGGAAGTCAGATCGGCGATGCGGCCGTCGCTGCGGGCTGCTTGCTCCTGTGTATGCTTTTGATGCTTCCTGCCGGTATGGACAGCCGGAAATAGTCTCTCATTTCCGGTTCGGACAGTTTTCTTTTTTGCAGTTTTTGCAGGAGTCGAGTTCAATCTCATCCCCGGGGATCATCATTTCAACTGTTCCGTCCAGCCGGGAAACCGGCCGGAAGCCGAGCCGGGCGAAGAATCCTTCCGTGTCTTCCGGGCAGATCAGGCGGACTTCCCGGGCGAAATGGGATTGCGCCTTGAAAAGAAGCAGCCGCAGCACAAGGTCGCCGAGTTTGCGTCCGCGATGGGAGGGGATGACCCCGATCTCCCCGAGCCGGAACGCCCCGTCTGCCCACCAGATGCGCCCGGAAGCCGCCGGCACGCCGTCTGCGAAAACAACAGTGTTCCACCCCTCCGGATCCGCCGCAGGTCCGGAACCGCCGAAAACCTCCGCCCGAACGGGCAGAACCTCCGCGGAAAGATTTTCTCCCGGAGCAAACCATTTTCCCTGAATCATGTATTTTCCCTCCCGGCAAGGATGAAGTATGAATGTGAGGTGAACCAAATGGACCCGAAAAAGATTGAACGGATCAACGAGCTGGCCCGAAAAAAGAAGGCGGGAACGCTCACCGAACAGGAGGCAGCCGAACAGGCCGCCCTCCGAAAGGAATACCTCGACGGCTATCGCGAAAATCTGAAGGCGATGCTGGATAACATCGTAGTTCAGGAGAAGGACGGATCGCGCCATCCCCTGAAACGGAAGGATCCGCCGCCTGTACAATGATAGAGCAGGAAAACCCGGCTTGTCAAACAAAGCCAGGTTGATTATAATCTGAAAGTCAGCGATTTAAGGAAGGAAGGCAGAAAATGGACGATCTGGAAATGAACAACAGCATGGAACCCGATACCATCATCTTTGAGGACGAAGACGGAAAGGAATACGAATTTATCGTCCGGGATTATTTCTTCTACAACGGCGATGAATACGCGCTCCTGACTGAAATGGGTCAGGAGGCCGACGAAAACGGCGAGGAATGTATCGTCTGCAAAGTTGTGGCCGCTGAAGGCGAAAACGGCGAGGAAGACGAGGAATTCGAGCTTGTTGAGGATGAAACTCTGGCTGAAAAGCTCATCGAAATCGCGAATACCCGCGTGGCCGACGACGAGGAAGAATAAGCAATGAAAACATGGCTGAGAATTCTGTGCGCCCTGCTTTGTGCAGCGCTGATTTGCGGCATGCCGTTTTATCTGTCTGCGCCGATGATGATTCAGGAAGCGAAGGACACGCTGTTGAACGAGGATGAGAAAGAAGATGAAGGCGAATCCCTGGATTTCGGGCGTCTGCTTTTCCCATCTGCCGCGGCAGAAGAGGAATTTGTCATGGAAGAGACGGATGCAGAAGATCCCTTTGCCGAAAAGACTTCCGAGTCTGTTTCCGGCGGAAATCTGAGCATTCCGGACGCATGGAAGCTTCCTTTCGATTTTTCCGTACCGCCCATGCCGGATCCGGAAAAGTTTAATGAAAATGGATACGAGGATGCTTCAATCCGCGTCACTGTCGAAACGCTTGAGGTCATGGAGTCTACGGTTCACGTGGCGCGGATCGAAGTGGCGGATCCGAGCCAGGTCCGAACAGCCACGGCTTACGGCGTCAAGAGCTCCCGTGCCCTCAAGATGTTCAACATCGCAAAGCAGAACAACGCGGTGATCGCTATGAACGGTGATCTTTTCATCCAAATGCCCGAAAAGAAACGCTTTGAAGTCCGTATGACCGAAAAGATACCGAAGAGGAACAAAACCAGCAAGGTTAAAGATACGCTGATGATTGACCGGAACGGCGATTTTCATCTCTTCGTCCTGTCCGACGGGATGGAGGAATATGTGAAGCAGCACGGCAATGAGATCGTCAATGCCTTCATGTTCGGTCCGGCATTGGTGGTAAACGGGGAGATCAATACCCATGACAACTATGACTATGACAGGACGGGGAGAACCAGCCGTTCCGCCATCGGCCAGACCGGCCCTCTCAGCTATGTCTGCGTTGTGGTTGAAGCGAGGGGAAAAAGCCGGGGCGTGAGCCACGAGGAGCTGGCCTATCTCATGAAAGATCTGGGCTGCGTCCAGGCCTATAATCTCGACGGAGGAAACACCGCCGAAATGATCATGATCGGACCCGATGCCGACAATGTGATGTTCCATGTAAAGGGAGACCAGACCGCGTCTGAATACAGATCTCAAAGCGATATTATCTATTTTGCCACCGCTGTGCCGGAAAACGAGCGGAATTAATCTGCTCTTTTCCGGAAGGAAAGAGGTTCGAACATGTGGGAAGAAGCGCCAAAAACCGAAATCTTCGGGATCCAGGTCTACACCTTCGGGCTTTATTGCGCTATCGGCGCCCTCTGTGCCGTTGCGGCCGTTTGTGTTCTTTGCCGCGCGGAAAGGCTGAAAAAGGGGACTGCCGCCCTGCTGTCCCTGCTCAGTCTCCTGTGCGGGATCATCTGTTCAAGACTGGTCTTTTGCCTGCTGAACGATGTGGCTCTGGGCGGCGTGCCTTTTCGTGCATGGTTTAACCTTTCTATCGGAGGCTTCAGCCTTTTCGGTATGATCTTCGGCGTTTTCCTCGGCGCATGGATCTGTTCGAAAGCCGTGGGGGAAAAAGCAGATATCCTGCTGGATATTGTTTCTGTAGCACTGCCGCTGATGATGGCTGCCGAGCGCTTCGGCGAACGGGTAACGGAAGGGTTCAATATAAGCCGTCAGCTTGCTTTCGGAAGCTTTCCGGACGGAACTTTCCTCTCGGTAAAAGACGCTTACTATGAAGACGTTTCTTTTCTGGCAACGCACCTGCTCTGCGCGATCTGCGCGGTGGTGCTGTTCCTGGTTCTTGTGTTTTTCCTCACCCGAAACCGGGCTGACGGTGATCTCTGGATCCTTTTCATGATGCTTTGCGGCGCCGGCGGCATTATTCTGGAAAGCCTGCGCTATGACCATTTTCTGGAATACAGCTTCGTTTGCTTTCAGCAGATTTTTGCCGCGATCCTTCTGGTCTGGGGTGTGACCCTTGCCGGCATCCGCAACCGCGGAGCCCATAAGGGGATCTTCCGCGCAGCGATCATTTCGCTTCCTTTGTCCATCGGCCTTGCTGGCGGCATCGAGTTTGCCCTCGACCGCATGAGTATCAGCCACTATGTGCTTTACGCGGTCATGTTCCTTGGCCTGGCCGTACCGGTCGTCCTGGGCATTCTGCTGCTTGTAAAACGGGAGAGACCGGCATGATTGCGAAAACAGCGGAAAAAATGCCTCTGCGTGCTGCCATAACCCAGCTCTACGGCTATATCTACTGCATGATTCTTTCAAACATGCTCACAGGGATGCCGCTCTACGGCGGCGTGCTCTATCTTTGCGGAAAAGCGGTTCTGGTCTTTGCCAAAACCTACGGAAAAGACCGTGCGTTTCTGCCGTCCTACGCAAAGCGCTGGACGGTGTTGATCCTGATCGTCCTGCTGGCCATCGGGGTGCTGCTGGTCGGCATTTTCCCGGGTACCATTCAAAGCGGCAAAACCTGGATTCTTTTTGCGGCTGTTGTGCTGTGCATCTGTGCAGAGGCGAATATCGACCGGGTATCCCGTTTTTTCAATGCGGATGAAAAACTGCCGCTCCGGGCGAAGATCAGCGGCGTCGTCATCCAGCTGCTGATCATGGGCGGCATGTCCGCCATTATTTTCACAAACTTCGGTTGGAAAGACGGGTGGATGCCGGCCGCCGGGTTTATGATCCTGATCGCATATCGGATTTACGTCACCTGGCGTCTTCGCGGAAGCCGTGAACAGATCGAACAGGAATCGGATCTCGGAGAAGCAGACTTTCGTAAGGCGCACGCCTATCACACGATGGAGTGGGTCAGTCTCCTCCTGGTGATGGCCGTGGAACTGACTGTCACCTGTATTTATGCCCTGGTGGCAACAAACCGGGAAAGCCTTTTCCACGCGATGATTACCGCAGTGCTGTGTACCGTGATTCCCGCCGAAATCGGCTTTTTGCTCATTCGCAAATCCGAACGTAAGGGCATGAAGGATCCGACCTGGCTGCTTTGCTCCGGGCTCATCATGTGGCTGGCCGGTATTATTCTCTGTATCCAGATGCTCGTCGCCGGAAAGGTTGATTATACAAGAATTTTTATTTCCCTGATCATATGCACCGTGGGCGGATCCCTCAGCCTTACCGGACTCGGCCGTATCGAGGAACTGATGCCGGAAGCCGTACACGCCAGCGGATCGGAGGTTCCCAAGGGGTACTGGAAGCTCCGTCTCACCAACTGGAATCTGGCCCGTCTCCTGGGGGATGTTCTGGCGCTGATTGCCCTGGGAATCGTATGCTTCGTGAACCGCAGGGGCCTGCCGCAGTCCGCGGAGGAATGGGCCGCCCGCTTTCAGCCGGTGATGGCCGTTCCCGTTTTCCTGGTGTTGATCGGCGCGTTGATCAGTGCCTTCCGCTTTCCTCTCAGCAGCCGCTATATTCAAAAAATAAGAAAATTGCTCAAGCTGAAGGAAAGCGGTGTCGAAAACCCGGCGCTGCAGGAACAGGTAACCCGTGTGATCAGTGAACCTTACCGCCAGCCCTGGCTGTCCCGGTTCCTGATCTTCCTCTGCCGCCTCCATTTTCGCTGCAGGGTTTACAATAAGGATCATATTGTCACCGATGACGACAATCCGCTGGTGTTCCTCTGCAATCACGGTGAATTCTACGGACCCATGGCCTGTAAAATCTATATTCCGGTTCCGATTCGCGCCTGGGCGAATTCCACCATGATGTTCGACAAGAAATCGGTTACCGAGTATATCTATGAAAACACTACCAGCCGCCAGGAAGGTATGCCCGAGTTCGAAAAGCGCCTGTTGGCAAGAATGGCCGCCTGGCTCAGCGTGAATGTCATGGGACAGCTGGAGTGCATCCCCGTTTACAAGGAGTCCCCCCTGAAGCTCCGGGAAACCTTCCGTTTAACGCTGGAGGCTATGGAAACCGGAGATAATATCCTTATTTTCCCGGAGAATCCGGAGCAGAAGTATCCCCAGGAGGGTATCGGTGATCTGTCTCCCGGCTTTGTAATGCTGGCCAATATTTACTGGAAGCGGAAGAAAAAGAAGCTTCGGATGCTTCCGATGTACGCAGATAAAACGCATCGGAGCATCACCTTCGGCGAAATATTTGAATACAATCCGGATGCGCCTCTGAAGCAGGAGCAGGAGAGGATCGTGGCGGAAACACTTCGGCAGATCCGCGGAATCGAAAATCAAAACGCGGAAAATGCGCGAAAGGGGAAAGAAATATGAAACGGATCATTGCAATGGTTTGCGGCCTGGCGTTGTTATTTAGCGTTTGCGGCGCCTTTGGTGAAGGCACACCGGTTTCCGGCTCCAGCATTCGCGATCTGGTGACAACGGAACAACAGCAGGCAAAGCCTTTTTCCTTCCGAAACGGTGTATCCTGGGCCATGAATCAGCAGCAGGTCATCGCAATAGAAAATATTCCGATGAAGCAGTCTGTCTCTTCCGACTGGGCGGTGCTGATCTCCGAATCTCCGGTTCAGGTCAGCCGCTTTTCTGCCGATCTGGTGTATATGTTCAAGCAGGATGCACTCAGGATGATTACTTATGAGTTCACGCAGGACTGCACCTCCCTGAATTATCAGTATCTCACCGGTGCCCTCTGTTCTGTTTACGGGGACAGCCGGGAAGCCAATCCCCTGATCATCAAGGGATGGATGGATCGGATCTACCAGAATTATTATCAGCAGGATCTGATTCGCAGCGCGCTGGAATGGACCGCAGAGGACGGAACCAGCGTCTTCCTTTATTATTTCACTCCCGAAAAATATGCCATCCTGTACGTCTGCCCGACGAACAACGGCGCATCATCCTATGAAACCACCGGTCTCTGATCTGTCGCCAAAAAACATCTTGAATTTCCTCTCGCGATATGATAATATATCAAAGTTATGCGGACGGTCCTCTGTCCGGTCTGCGTGACGGTTCCGTTCGGTTCCGTCCCCGGAGCAAGAACGTCTATAAGGGAAGGAGGCACACATCATGAATGAGATTATTCGTTCCATCGAGGCGAAGCAGATCCGCAGCGATCTTCCCCAGTTCAATGTCGGCGATACTGTCCGCGTTTGGGTCAAGGTTGTTGAAGGTAACCGTGAACGGCTGCAGGCCTTCGAAGGTACTGTGATCGCCAAGCGTAACGGCGGCATCCGCGAAACATTCACTGTTCGCCGGGTGTCCTACGGGATCGGCGTCGAACGTACGTTCCCGATCAATTCCCCCCGCGTGGATCACGTCGACGTCATCCGCCGCGGTAAGGTTCGCCGCGCCAAGCTGTACTATCTGCGCAGCCTTCAGGGCAAAGCGGCCAAAATTAAGGAAGTCAAACGCGTGTGATCTGTGTCCTGTGAAGGGCCGTTCCTCTGAAAAGAGAGAACGGTTCTTTTATATGTCCCGCTTTTGATTTCTCGAAAGATCCCGAAAAACACGAACATTTTAAGGTTGTACGTACGGCTTATTCGTGTTATGATGATATACAGCGTAGATGACGTGTTTCCAGGCATAAAATGATGAGGAACAGGAGACCGGAAATGATGAGAAACAGAGAAGAAGCTGCCGCAAAGGCCAGAGAACTGGTCGCAAAAATGACGATTGAGGAAAAAGCTTCCCAGCTGAAATACGACGCGCCTGCCATCCCGCGGCTCGGTATTCCCGCCTACAACTGGTGGAATGAAGTGCTCCACGGGGTTGCCCGCGCCGGAACGGCCACCGTTTTTCCCCAGGCCATCGGCCTGGCCGCCATCTTCGACGAGGATTTCCAGGAAGAAATCGCCTCCGCAATTTCCCGGGAGGCCCGTGCGAAATATAACGGCCAAAGCGCCCACGGCGACAGGGATATCTATAAGGGACTGACGGTTTGGAGCCCGAATATCAACATTTTCCGCGATCCTCGGTGGGGCCGTGGTCACGAAACCTACGGCGAGGATCCCTATCTGACCACCCGTCTGGGCATCCGCTTCATCAAAGGCCTCCAGGGAGACGGAAAATACCTGAAGGTCGCCGCCTGCAGCAAGCATTTTGCCGTCCACAGCGGTCCCGAGGCCCTGCGGCATGAGTTCAACGCCGTGGCAAATCCAAAAGACATGGTTGAAACCTACCTCACCGCCTTTGAAGAAACAGTGAAGGAAGCGGAAGTGGAGTCCGTCATGGGCGCCTACAACCGCGTCAACGGCGAGCCCGCCTGCGGAAGCGAAACGCTGCTGAAGAAAACCTTGCGCGAAAAATGGGGGTTCCGCGGTCATGTGGTCAGCGACTGCTGGGCCGTCCGCGATTTCCATGAGAATCATAAAGTGACCGACACGGCTGAAGAAAGCGCCGCCCTGGCACTGAAAAACGGCTGCGACCTGAACTGCGGCAACACCTATCTCCATATGCTCCAGGCCCTGAAACAGGGATTGGTGACGGAAGAACAGATCACGACGGCCTGTGAACGTCTTTTCACAACCCGGTATCTCCTGGGCCTCTTCGATGAAAACTGCGAATACAACCGTATCCCCGTCACCGACGCCGATACCGATGAAAACGATGCGCTGGCTCTGAAGGCGGCAGAAAAGAGCATGGTTCTTCTGGAAAACGACGGAACCCTGCCCCTGGATCCCGCAAAAATCAAAACGATCGCCGTCATCGGCCCGAATGCGGACAGCATCCCGGCGCTGGAGGGTAACTACAACGGCACAAGTTCCCGCTATGTCACCTTCCTGGAAGGTATCCGGGCTTACTGCAAGGCCCGCGGCATCCGCGTGTTGTACAGCCTCGGAAGCCATCTGTTCAAGGACAGAACTTCCAACCTGGCCCAGGCGGACGACCGCCTGGCCGAGGCGGCCATGTATGCGGAAACGGCGGATGTGACGATTGCCTGCGTCGGCCTCGATGCCGGTCTGGAAGGGGAAGAGGGCGACACCGGCAACGAATACTTCAGCGGCGACAAGAACGATCTGCTGATCCCTGAAAGCCAGCGTAAACTCCTGAAAACCCTTGAAAAGAGTGCGAAGAAGCTCGTCACGGTCATCGCGGCCGGCAGTTCCCTGAACGTTCCGGAAGGCAACGCGAAGCTCTTCGCCTGGTATCCGGGCCAGGCCGGCGGAACGGCTCTGGCGGAAATTCTTTTCGGCGAAAAGAACCCCGGCGGTCATCTGCCCCTGACCTTCTACAAGGATGTGAAGGATCTGCCCGCCTTTGAGGATTACAGTATGAAGAACAGAACCTACCGCTATTTCACCGGCGATGTTCTGTATCCCTTCGGTTTCGGTCTCAGCTATACCACCTGGAAGGTCGTTTCCGCGAAGAAAGATGGAAACACCATCACGGCAACGGTCGAAAACACCGGGAAAACGGACGGCGAAACGGTCCTGCAGGTTTATGTCGCTGCCGACAGTCCCGATGCGCCGGCGCATCCGCGGCTCTGCGGCTTCCGCCGCGTCTTTGTGAAGGCGGGGGCCTCCGAAACCGTTGCGATTCCCCTGGACAAATGGACCGATACCGTCGTGAATAAAGACGGCGAAAGAATCCCCGCCGGAAAGCTGACTTTCTTTGTCGGCGTCAGCCAGCCGGACGAAAAGAGTGTTCAAATGTGCGGCGTCAGGCCCGTCGTCATCGAATAATCCGTTTGAAAGGAAATCTTATGTTCACCGGTTTTACGGACGAAACAATCCGTTTCTTTCTGGATCTGAAATTTCATAACAACACGGAATACTTCCATCAGGAGCATGACCGCTATGTGGAGGAAGTGCAGCAGGTGTTCTATGCGATGATCGAGGATCTCGCTCCGGACATGCTGAAAATTGATCCGCAGATGGAAGTCCGTCCCCACAAGTGCCTCTCCAGAATCCACCGCGATACCCGCTTCACCCGGGATAAAAGCCCCTACCGGGATCATCTCTGGTACCTTTTCCGCCATGCGGCGGAGCCGCGGGAAAAATCCCTGTTCTATTATTTTGAAGCAGGCCCGGACCGCCTTGGCTGGGGGATGGGATTCTGGGATGAAAACCGCGAGGCGCTTGATCTTTTCCGCAAAAGGATGCGGGCCAATCCCGAAGGAACCCTTGCCCTGCTGGATGATCTGGATCTGCCCCGCAGGAAGATGATTCTCGGCGGAACCGCTCATAAAAAGATGCCTGTACCGCCGGAAATCCCGGAACGCCTGAAGCGCTGGTATCTGGCAAAGGATTTCTATATCTTTAAGGAAAATCCCGATTACAAAATGATCTATTCCGACAAAATCCTCAAGGAAGTCCGCAGGGATTTCAAAGCGCTGGCACCGCTTTATCGGCTGCTCCGCGGTTACGTGGATGAACTCGGTTAAGTTTCGGAACGCGGTTTGTAAAGACCGCGTTCTGTTTTTGTGTTTTCCAAACTTCGGTCTGCCTGATCCTGGGGCCTGTCAAAGAAACCGGGATTTTTTATTTTTGTTCGCCTTGATGTGCAATATGGCTTGTTATATAATGAAGAAGAAATTCACGAGGTTCGGATTGGAGGTCAGGTATGGAGAATTCCGCAATGCCCATAAACTGGTACCCGGGGCATATGGCTAAAACAAAGCGACTTCTTTCCGACCAGATCCGAAAGGTCGATCTCATCCTCGAACTTTGCGATGCCCGCCTTCCGCATTCAAGCCGCAATCCGGAAATCAACCGGCTCGCCGGAGGCAAAAAGCACATCGTCCTGCTGAATAAGGCCGATCTGGCCGATCCGGCCGAAACGGCCAAATGGCTGAAGGTCATCCGTGCATCCGGTACAGATGCCTTTGCGATCAATTCCACAATGTTAAAAACCAAAGAAATCATCCAGCTCATCCAGAAATCCACCAAAGATGCAGTGGACAGAGCGCTGGCCCGGGGCGTCCGGAAAACGGTGAAGGTCATGGTTCTCGGCGTTCCGAATGTAGGAAAAAGCACGCTGATCAACGCGCTTCGGGGAAAAGGAATCGCCCGGACGGGGGATCGCCCCGGCGTTACAAAGAGTAATCAGTGGATCCGCATCTCCCCGTATCTCGAGCTGCTCGACACGCCCGGCATGCTCTGGCCCCGCCTGGATGATCAGCAGGCGGCGAAACGCCTGTGCTACATCGGTTCCGTCAAGGACGATGTGACCGACCTGTACCTGCTCTCCCTTTCCCTTTTGGAAGAAATGATGGAAACCTGCCCGGACAGGGTCATGGATCGGTTCCATGTGAACGATCCGTCCCTCCGGGGGCAGGAACTTATTGATGCGGTCTGCCGGGGTCGCGGGTGGCTGCTGAAGGGCGGGGAATGCGATTACGACCGCGCTTCCCGCGTCATTCTCGACGAGTTCCGCGGCGGAAAGCTCGGCAGGATCACCCTTGAAAAGGCGCCGGAGCAGGGAAAAGACGTGAATGAGAAACCTGCCGGAACCGGACAGAATGATGAAGGAGAAGCCGCTGCCCCCGGCCGGGGCAGCAAAAGCACGGAAGAGGTGAATCCATGATCAACCGGTTGGAGCATGCGAAAGCTCTGATAGCTTTCGACGCGCAATACAGAACCCCCGGCATCGTCCTCGCCGGTATGGACGAGGTGGGAAGGGGCCCCCTGGCCGGCAATGTGGTCACGGCCTGTGTCGTCATGCCGGAACAGCCCCTGATCCTCTGGATCGACGACAGCAAAAAGCTCAGCGAATCTCGCCGGGAAAAGGTTTTCGATGAAATCATGCAGGCCGCTCTCCATGTCGGCATCGGTGAAATGAGCCCTGAGGAAATCGACCGGATCAACATTCTTCAGGCTACAAAAAGCGCCATGCGCCTTGCGGCTTCAAAGGTGCCGGCGGATTGTTTCCTCATCGATGCGGTGACAAACCTCGGTCTGAACGGAACGGAAGTTCCGATCATCAAGGGCGATGCGAACTCCTACAGTATTGCCGCCGCCAGCATCGTCGCAAAGGTTACGAGAGACCGCCAGATGGCCGAGGCCGATCGCCTTTGGCCCGAATACGGCTTTGCCCGCAACAAGGGATACGGCACAAGGGAGCATATCGAAGCCCTGAAGAAATACGGCCCGTGCCCGATCCACCGGCGATCCTTCATCGGGAATTTCGTATGAAACAGACCTATGAAACCGGCCTCTTCGGCGAAGACACCGCCGCCGCATATCTGTGTGAAAAAGGCATGGTTCTCCTGGCGCACAGGTACAGGGCAAAGCCCGGCGAAATCGATCTCATCATGAAGGACGGCGACACGGTTGTTTTTGTCGAAGTGAAAACCCGCCTCACCGGCGAGGCCGGCTGGGGGCTTTCCGCCGTGAAAACCGCAAAGCAGCGGCGAATCGCCCGGGCGGCCACCGTCTGGATGATGCAGAACCATTGTATGAACGCGCTGATCCGTTTCGACCTGGTGGAGGTACACGGATCCGAAATCCTCCACATCCCCAACGCGTTCCAGCCCTACGGGAATTTTCAGCACTGACGAAAGGACGGACAGGAAGAGATGAAGAGAAAGGCGCTGCCGCTGCTTTTCATTCTGATTGTCATCGAGATGTTCCTCCTCGCCGCGCCGGCAGGCGCGGAAGGGGACAATCTCCTGGTTAACGGCGATTTTAATATTCTGAACAACGACGGCCTTCCCGAAAGCTGGTTTGTGGATGCCTACCGGCTCGATCCCGGATACTCCGTTTTCAGCATGACCGAAGGAAAGGACGGAGAAACCTCCGCCATCCTCATTCAGAACACGGCGAAGAACGACGCCCGCCTGGCCCAGACAGTTTCCGTCAGGCCCGAATCGCTTTATTGCTTCAGCGCCTACGTCCGCGCCGACGGCGTCCGCGAAGGCCACGGCGCAAACCTCAGCGTCGAGGGTCTCTACGCCTTCAGCGAAAAGAAATACGATACCGATGGTCAATGGCAGAAAATAGAATACTACGGGGAAACCGGTCCCGATCAGCATGAAGTCACGGTTTTTGCCCGTGTCGGCGGGTACAGCGGTGAAAGCAAAGGCGCCGCTGCCTTCTGCAATCTTTCCCTGGAAGAAGTAGAAGAGCTGCCCGACGGCGTTCTGGCCGACCTCTGGTATGAACCGGAACCGGTTTATGAAGAGGATGAATGGACCGACGAGTATTATGAAGAGGAAGAACGCGCGGCCGATCCCGCCTGGCCCGCCCTCACGGCCGTTGGCGTGCTCAGCGCGCTGATCGCGTTCGCCCTCATCTACACTTTCCGCGACGGAAAAACCGATCTGGCCCGGTCCGACGGCGACAGGATTAAAACCGGACCGGTTCTGCTCCTGGCCCTGCTGATCCGGTTGGTCATCTCCTTCCTTGTCGAAGGATACAGTGTCGACGTTAACTGCTTCCTCAGCTGGGGCGCCACCATGGCGCAGAACGGCCCCGCCGGCTTCTACCAGGCAACGAGCTTCTGCGACTATCCGCCGCTCTACACCTATGTGATTGGCGTCAATTCCTGGCTTTCCAATATCACCGGGGCCGACACATCCTGGACCCGCGTCATTTTCCGTCTGATCCCCTGCCTGTGCGATGTGGCTGCCTGCGGCATCCTCCTTTCCTGGGCAAAACAGAAGGAAAACCGTAAGGATCTGTATACAAAGGCCGTCCTGCTGCTCCTGGCTTTCAATCCGGTCACAATCATCAACAGCGCAGCCTGGGGCCAGATGGACAGCGTCCTGTGCCTGCTGCTCCTGGGTGTCGCCGTATTCGCCGTGGAAGGGAAGTGGCCGGCAGCCATCGCCCTGTATGTCACGGCCGTCCTGGTGAAGCCCCAGACGCTGATGCTGGGTTTCCTGGGCCTGGCTTATATGATCCTCGCCGTCATCCGCGACCGGTCGCAGCTGAAAAAGATCCTCATCGGCGTCGCTGTCGGCGCGGCACTGATGGTCGTATACATTCTGCCCTTCGGCCTCCGGCAGCAGCCCGGCTGGCTCATTCAGCGCTACATCGAAACGCTTTCCTCCTATCCCTATGCAACGGTCAACACCGCCAATTTCTATTATCTTCTCGGCGGTAACTGGAACGCCATCGGCAATCCGGCGCATCTGCTGGCCCCGATCCTCTTCGCCGCCGCCTGCGCGCTGCACGGGGTGCTCTGGTATCTGAAAAACAGGGACAGAAAACACGCCTGGATCGAGTCCGCCCTGGCCGCCCTCTTTGTGCTGTGGTTCGTCGCCTGCGCCGTTTTCCGGTTCAGCTGGTCTTTTGTCGGTATCGGCGCCATGGCCTGGGCCTTTGTGATCGTGATCTCCATGGCCGTGCGCAACGGGGAAATCCGCTTCCTGCCGTATCTCGGCGCCCTGCTCTTCATCCTGCTTTATGTCTTCGGCGTCAAAATGCACGAACGCTATCTTTTCCCGGCCTTCGTGCTGCTGATGTTCGCCTGGGTGCTGCAGAGGGACCGCCGCATTCTCTATCTGCTCATCCTTTTCTCCTCAACGGTCTTTATCAACGAAGGCGTCGTCCTTGACAACAGCATCCGCCTGGGCTCCGCCCTCGGCCATCTGAATAACGATACGACCGCTCTGGCGGATATTCTCAGCGTCCTGAACGTCCTCGGCGCCGTGCTTTCGGTGCTGCTCGGCTATGCCCTTATGAAGGGCAAACTTCCCGGCGATGTAAAGCAGCTGCCCTCCTTCCTGCCGATCCGGAAGGTCGGCGGGAAAATCGGCAGCAAAAAGGCGCCCGACCGGAAGCTCTACTGGAACAAAAAGGATACTGTGATCCTGCTTTGCATCACCGCGCTTTTCACCGTCCTCACCCTGACCACCCTCGGAAGCACAAAGGCGCCGCAAACCGCCTGGACCTCTTCCGGCGAGGAGGAACAGGTCACCTTCGACCTCGGCACGGACTACGACGAATTCACCATGCTCTATTTTGCCCAGGTCAGCCGTGAAAACTTCAAAGTCGCGACAAGCACCGATGGCGAAGGCTGGGAGGATCCCGTCTGGGCCCAGATGGACCAGGGCCAGTGCTGGAAATGGAAATATGTCACCCAGTCCTGGGAAGACGGCACCGGCGGCCGCACCTTCTATAACGACACGGATTACATCTGGCGTTTCTCCGGCCGCTATGTCCGCATCACCTCCTGCCAGGTGGGACTTACCCTGAGCGAAGTGATCTTCCGGGATGAAAAAGGAGAAATCATCCCCGCGAAGGTGATTGAAAGAACAGGGGAAACGGAAGGCTCCGCCCTCCGGTCCGATCCGGAAAACCTTCTGGATGAACAGGATACCCTGGAAAACCTGCCCGGTTTCTTCGGCCTGCAACAGGAAGGGGAAGCCCAGCCCTCCTGGTGGAACAGCACATATTTCGACGAAATCTACCATGCCCGCACCGGGTTTGAATTCCTGAACGGCACCGTGCCCTACGAAACAAGCCATCCGCCCCTCGGCAAAATCTTCATCAGCTGGACCATCACCCTGTTCGGCATGACGCCCTTCGGCTGGCGTTTCGCCGGTGCCCTGGCGGGCATCCTGATGCTCCCGGGCGTGTACCTCCTCGCAAAACAGCTCACAAAGAAAACCTGGCCGGCGGCCTTCGCCTGCGCGCTTATGGCGTTGGACTGTATGCACCTGACCCAGACCCAAATCGCCACCATCGACAGTTTCCCCGTTCTCTTTATCATCTTTGCCTTCTTCTTCATGCTCCGCTTCGCCCAGACGGATCTTCGCGAAGCCGGCCTGAAGGCGTCTCTGCTACCGCTGGCATGCTCCGGCCTCTTCATGGGCCTGTCCATCGCCAGCAAGTGGATCGGCATCTACGCAGGAATGGGTCTGGCGGTCATCTTCTTTGCCCATTGTGTCCGCCAGATTCGCCTCGGCCTCCCGGCTCGCCGTTTCCTTGTGCTCTGCCTGTGGTGTGTGCCCTTCTTTGTGGTCGTCCCCCTGGCCATTTATCTCCTCAGCTATATTCCTTATATGGCCTATAATACCCGGATCGCGAATTTCGGCGACTTCCTGGCCGCCGTCTGGCGTTCCCAGGAGAGCATGCTCAGCTACCACGGCACCCCGGGTCTCGGCATGGATCATCCTTTCTATTCTCCCTGGTGGCAGTGGCCCATCATCGGCAAGCCAATGTATTACGCCTCTAAGCAGTATCTCCCGGCCGACAGCGCATTGTCCCACAGCATCTTCAGCTTTGGCAATCCCGTCCTCTGGTGGGGTGCGCTGCCCGCGCTTCTGGCGGCGGTTTTCCTCCGGATCCGCGACAGGCATTATCTCCGCGAGGAAAGTGAAGCCCGCTGGCATCTGCGCAGCCTTTCCGGCGACCGGCGCTACGCCTTTGTCTTTGTGGGCTTGCTGGCCCAGTATCTGCCCTGGGTGTTGGTTCCCCGGGGAACCTATATCTACCATTATTTCGCCAGCGTCCCGTTCCTGATTCTCATTCTCTCCCTTCTGCTGACCGACGGGGATGAAGTCCGGCCGAAAGCGGCCCGCATTGCCGGCGGCTGTTTCCTCGGCCTGGCCTTCGTTGCTTTCATCATTTTCCTGCCCTATGCTGCAGGCATGGCCGCGCCCGTCTGGTGGCTGAACATCGGCAGGAGCCTGCTGCATATCTGGTACTGACGCGGAAATCGCTGAAAAGAGGGAAGCTATGGACTACGCTTTAATGGCAAAAGCGCTGAGCATGGGCGTCGCGGGCGTCAACGGATTCCCCGTCCATGTGGAAGTGTTTGCAACGGGCGGCATTCCGGGCATGGAGATTATCGGCCTGCCGGACGCGTCTGTTCGCGAAAGCCGCGACCGTGTCAGCGCCGCCGTCATCAACAGCGGCCGTCAGATGCTTCCCCGGCGGATCACGGTGAATCTGGCCCCCGCCGATATGAAAAAGGAAGGTCCCAGTTTCGATTTGCCCATCGCCGTCGGCGTCCTCACCGGTATGCGGGAACTGCTCCCGTCTCCCGACTACGATCCAGAGGATACTGTTCTCTTCGGCGAGCTCAGTCTCGACGGACAGGTGCGCCCCATCAACGGCGCCCTGCCCATGGTCATCAGTGCCAGGGAGTGCGGCTATAAAAGCGTCATTCTCCCGGCGGACAATGCCCGCGAAGTGGCCTGTATTGAAGGAATGCGCATCCTTCCGGCGTCAACCCTTGCGCAGGTCATCCGCCATATCGAGGGAACCGAAGAAATCGTTCCCCAGCAGCAGCTGTCCTACGGCGATCTCTGCCAGGAAAGAATCATCACTGCTGATATGAGCCGGATCCGCGGCCAGCAGGCCGCCCGCCGGGCCCTGGAAGTAGCCGCTGCCGGCGGTCACAACATGCTGATGATCGGCGTTCCCGGAAGCGGCAAAACCATGCTGGCCCGCTGCCTTCCCGGCATCCTGCCGCCCATGACCCTGGAAGAATCCCTCGAAACCACGCGGATTCATTCCATCAGCGGACGGTTGGCGCCCGGCAGCGGTCTGATGGTCATCCGTCCCTTTTCCGCCCCGCACCACAGCACTTCGGTGATCTCCCTGATCGGCGGCGGTCCCAACGCGAAGCCCGGTGAGGTCTCACTGGCGCATAACGGAGTCCTCTTTCTCGATGAACTGCCGGAGTTCAGCCGGTCCGCCCTCGAGGCGCTACGTCAACCCCTGGAGGATGGCGTTGTTTCCATTTCGAGAATCCGCCGCCAGGCGCAGTATCAGTCTTCTTTCATGCTCGTCGCCGCCATGAACCCCTGTCCCTGCGGCTATTTCGGCAGCAGTACCCGCGTCTGCCGCTGCACGCCCAATGAGATCCGCAAATACCTGGACCGGATCTCCGGCCCGCTTCTGGACCGTATCGACCTACAGATCGAGGTGGACGCCGTCCCGGTGAAGGAGATCAACGCTTCCGTTCTTTGCGAATCCTCCGCACAGGTGGCGCTGCGCGTGGCTGCCGCCCGGAAAATCCAGCAGGAAAGATACCGGAAAGAGCCCTTCTTCTGCAACGCCCAGCTTTCAAACGATGCCCTCCGAAGATATTGCACCATGTCCCCGGATGCGGAGGCGCTGCTCAGCGCGGCGGTCGAGGCCATGCACCTCAGCATGCGGGCCTACAGCCGCATTCTGAAAACGGCTCGCACCGTGGCCGATCTGGACCACGCGGAGATCATTGCCTCCGCCCATGTGGCCGAAGCCGTGCAGTATCGTGAACTGGACCAGAAATACTGGAGATGATGAACCATGGCAACTGAGAAAACGGTTTTTGACGCCTGGCTGGCCGGTGCCGAACTGCCTTATGACCTGCTGATTCCGCTCCTGCACGAATTCGGCGGTGCCGATGCGGTCTTTTCGGCCTGGAAAAAACGGGAGGAGCATCCGCTTTTCAAAGCGGTTCCGCCGGCGTGCCGCAAACGGATGAATGAAACCGCCTCCGAAGAATCCCTGCGAGGTTATCGTGATCTTGCCCAAACCCACGGCATACAATCCGTCACGATTCTGGAGGAGGCATTCCCGCACTGCCTCCGGGATCTTCCGGATCCGCCCGGAGTGCTTTTTTTCCGGGGAAACCCGCAGGTGCTGAAGGCGGAAAAGCCGGCTGCCATGGTCGGCAGCCGCAGTGCATCCTGGAACGGTCTGAAAGCCGCGGAAAGAATCGCCGAAGGCCTCAGCCGCGCCGGCGTCACGGTCATCAGCGGCCTGGCGCTGGGCATCGATGCGGCGTCCCATAAGGGTTGCCTGAAGGGCGGAAGCCCGACGGTGGCGGTCATGGGCGGCGGCCTGGATAAGGTGTATCCGCCTCAGAACGAAGGGCTGATGAATGACATCCTGAAGGCTGGCGGCCTGCTCATCAGCGAGTATGCGCCAGGCGTCCGGCCGTCCTCCTATCATTTTCCCTACAGGAACCGCATCATCAGCGGCCTGGCCGATGCCGTTATCCTGATGGAGGCAAAGGTTCGCTCCGGAAGCATGACAACGGTGGGGCATGCCCTGCGCCAGGGCAAGGAAGTTTTTGCATATCCCGGCGATCCGGTTTCGCCGCTTTCCGAGGCCAACCGGCTTCTCCTCCGCGAGGGCGCGCGATACTTCACGGAAGCAAAAGACGTCCTCGAGGATATGAACTGGCTTGACAATCTATCTTATGTAGGGCAAAATATCGAATGTTCCCCGAAAACGGTCCCGGATGATCCTTCGGAAAGGGCGGTATACCTGGCCCTGGAGAAAGGGAATCTGGGATTTGACGAGCTGATCGCGGCAACCGGCCTGACTTCTTCGGCGCTGATGAGCACCCTCACGGTGATGCAGATCCGAAAAACGGTCGAAATCCTGCCGGGCAAAAGATATCAGCTCGTCCGGAAATGATCCCTCAAAAAGGAGTACTGAACCAAATGGCATCCACAAAGCAGAAACTCATTATCGTCGAGTCTCCGGCCAAGGCAAAAACCATCGGCCGCTATCTGGGCAAAGGCTATAAGGTCGAGGCCTCCCAGGGCCATGTTTGCGACCTCCCGAAAAGTCAGCTCGGCGTCGATCCGGATAAAGACTTTGAAATGAAATATATCACGATCCGCGGCCGCGGTGATATCCTCAGCCGCATCCGCAAGGAAGCCCGCAACGCTTCCCAGATTTACTTCGCAACAGACCCTGACCGCGAGGGAGAGGCCATCAGCTGGCATCTGTACCATGTTCTCGGTGTTGATGAAGACAAGCCCTGCCGCATCGAGTTCAACGAGGTCACGAAGAAAGCCGTCCAGAACGCGATCAAACATCCCCGAAAGCTGGATATGGGCCGCATCGACGCCCAGCAGGCCCGCCGTGCTCTCGACCGGCTGGTGGGTTATAAAATCAGCCCGCTGCTTTGGGCCAAAGTGAAAAAAGGGCTGTCCGCCGGCCGGGTGCAAAGCGTCGCCACCCGCATGGTGGTCGACCGTGAAAACGAAATCAATGCTTTCATTCCAGAGGAATACTGGGAAATCGCCGCCGACTGCAGCACGGGGAAGGACAAAAAGAAGCAGCAGTTTCGCGCCCGCCTTTCCTCGGTGGACGGCAAAAAGGCCGCCGTTTCCGATAAGAAGGGCGCCGATGAAGTCTGCAGTCTGATCCAAAGCGATACCTTCACCGTTTCCGAGGTCAAAAGCAAGGAACGGCGCAGGATGCCCGCCCCGCCTTTCACCACCTCCAGCATGCAGCAGGAAGCCGGCCGCAAGCTCTCCTTCACTACCTCCCGTACCATGCAGATCGTCCAGCAGCTCTATGAAGGCGTGGAAATCGAGGGCGAGGGGATCCAGGGTCTGGTCACCTATATTCGTACCGACTCCGTCCGCATCAGCGACGAAGCGATGGACGCCGTCCGCGCCTATATTCCGGAACGGTTCGGACTGGAATTCCTGCCGCAGGAGAAAAACGAATACAAGGGCCGCAAAAACGCCCAGGACGCCCACGAGGCCATCCGCCCGACCCGGATCGATCGTACGCCGGACAGCATCAAAAGCTCCCTTTCCCGCGAGCAGTATATGCTCTATCGGCTGATCTGGAACCGCTTTGTGGCCAGCCAGATGTCCGCCGCGGTCTATCAGACCCTAACGGCCGACATCACCGGAAGCCGCGTGGCCCTGCGTTTCTACGGCGAGCATAAATCCTTCGCCGGCTTTACGACCCTCTACGAGGAAAGCTCCGATGAAAATGTCGATTCCGTCGAAATGAATCTCCCGACCCTGAAGGAGGGTCAGGAGGTCTCCATCGACAAAATCGACAGCGAACAGCATTTCACCCAGCCCCCGTCCCGCTATACCGAGGCCAGTCTGGTCCGCACCCTGGAGGAAAACGGCATCGGTCGCCCCTCCACCTACGCGCCGACCATCTCGACGATCATCTCCCGCGGCTATGTTGCGCGCGAGAAAAAGCGCCTTTTCCCGACTGAGTTGGGCATCATGGTTACGGATATGATGAACAGCTACTTTGCCGATATTGTGGATACCGAATTCACCGCCTCCATGGAAAACCGGCTCGACGCCGTGGAAGAGGGGAAAGAGGACTGGAAGCAGATCCTGCGTGAATTCTACCCCGAGTTCGAAAAAACCCTGAAGGTCGCCGAGGAAGAAATCGAGAAAATCGATATTCACGACGAGGTCAGCGATGTCCCCTGCGATCAGTGCGGCGCCCTCATGGTCTACAAGATGGGCAAATTCGGCAAATTCCTGGCCTGCCCGAACTTCCCCCAGTGCCGCAACACCAAGCCGCTCCTGACCTATATCGACGCCCCCTGCCCGAAGTGCGGCAAGCGCCTCCTCGAAAAGGTCAGCCGCAAAAACCGCCGGTTCTACGGTTGCGAGGGTTATCCAGACTGCGATTTCGTCAGCTGGGACAAGCCAGTCACCGAGAAATGCCCGACCTGCGGCAGCTATATGGTCGAAAAGAGAACCGCCCGCGGAGAAACCGTGCTTCTCTGTGCCAACGAGAACTGCCGTTTTCGTAAAACCGTTGACCGCGAAGAGGAAGACGCTGATGAATGATCTGAAGGCCGCTGTGATCGGCGCCGGCCTGGCGGGCTCCGAAGCCGCCTGGCAGCTGGCAAAACGGGGCATTCGCGTCCGCCTTGTCGAAATGCGGCCCGCCGTCCCGTCTCCCGCGCATCACACCGCCGCCTTTGCCGAATTGGTCTGTTCCAACAGTTTCCGGGGCGACCGGCTTTCCAATGCCGTCGGTCTCCTGAAGGAAGAAATGCGCCGGTTTGATTCTCTGGTCATGCGCTGGGCAGATCAAACCCGCGTGCCCGCGGGCGACGCCCTGGCCGTGGACCGGGAGGGCTTCTCCGCCGGCATCACCGAAACCCTGGAACATCACCCCCTCGTTGAAATCGTCCGTGAGGAGGCGGATGCGATTCCGGAGGGACCGGTGATTATTGCCACCGGCCCGCTCACCAGCGAAAAAATGGTGTCCGCCATCGCGCAGCTTCCCGGCCTTTCCACCCTGAATTTTTATGATGCCGCCGCACCCATTGTGTACCGGGAATCCCTGGACAAAAGCAAAATGTACCGCCTCAGCCGCTACGGCAGGGGAGACGATTATCTCAACTGCCCGATGACAAAGGAGGAATACAACCGCTTTGTCGACGAGCTGATCGCCGCCGAAACCGCTGAAATCCACGGCTTTGAGGAAAAGAACGTCTTCGAGGGATGCATGCCCATCGAAAGCATGGCGAAGCGCGGCCGCATGGTGCCGGCCTTCGGCCCCATGAAGCCCGTGGGCCTCCCGGATCCGAAAACCGGCAAAGAGCCCTTCGCCGTGGTCCAGCTCCGGCGCGACGATTTCAGCGAAACCATGTACAATATCGTCGGTTTCCAGACCCGCCTTAAGTATCCGGAACAGAAGCGTGTCTTCGGTCTCATCCCCGGCCTGGAAAACGCCTCCTATGCCCGCTACGGCATGATGCACCGCAACACCTTCCTGAACAGTCCCGGCTTCCTGAACGAACGTTTTGAAATGATTTCAAGGCCGCAGTGCTTCTTCGCCGGCCAGATGACCGGCGTCGAGGGCTATGTGGAAAGCGCGGCCAGCGGCCTCTACGCGGCCATGACCCTGACTGCAGAGCTGAAAGGGGAGGAAGTGCTGACGCTCCCGTCCTTCACGGCCATGGGTGCCTTGGGGCGCTATGTGGCAACTGAAAACCGCCATTTCCAGCCCATGAACTGCACCTTCGGTATCATCGACCCCCTCCCGCATGTTCCCGGTCAGAAGAAAATCCGGGATAAAAGGGAAAGATACGAAGCCGTTTCCAGGCGATCCCTGGACTGGATCGCCGAAACCCTGAACCTATAGGGACGGTTCTTTCAGGACCGAATCAATTGGATAAAAGGTAAATTGCAGTGACGATCTCCTTTTATATCAAAAGCAGCTGAAAAGAAAAGCTGAGAAAGGAAACAGAATCAAAATGAGCAGTCCGTTCAAAGGAACCACCATCTGCGCCGTCCGCAAAAACGGCGTCACCGCGATCGCCGGCGACGGCCAGGTCACCATGGGAGAGCATACCATTTTCAAAACCACCGCGAAGAAAGTCCGCCGCCTCTATAACGGCGAAGTGGCCGTCGGCTTTGCCGGCAGTGTTGCGGATGCCTTCGCCCTCTGCGAAAAGTTTGAAGAGCAGCTCCAGAAAACCGGCGGAAATCTGGAAAAGGCCGCCGTGGCCCTGGCCCAGACCTGGCGCGGCGATCAGGCCATGCGCCAGCTGGAATCCATGATGATCGCCGCCAACAGGGACCGGCTTCTGATCCTCAGCGGCACCGGCGAGGTCATCGATCCCGATGAAGGCATCGCTGCCATCGGTTCCGGCGGAAACTATGCCCTGGCCGCGGCACGAGCCCTCATGCAGAACACGGATCTGCCGGCCCCCGAAATCGCGGAAAAGGCATTGCATATCGCCGCCAGCATTTGCGTCTACACCAACGACAACATTACCGTGGAAACCCTGTAAGGAACCGAGGTGAAGAAAAAATGAGTGAACAGCTGACCCCAAGACAGATTGTCCATGAACTCGACCGCTATATCGTCGGCCAGAACGAGGCCAAGAAGGCCGTCGCCATCGCCCTGCGCAACCGCTACCGCCGCAGCCGGGTGGACGAGTCCCTCCGCGATGAAATCATCCCGAAGAATATCCTGATGGTGGGTCCCACCGGCGTCGGCAAAACCGAAATCGCCCGCCGCCTGGCCCGACTGGTGAACGCGCCTTTCATCAAGGTGGAAGCCACCAAGTTCACCGAGGTAGGCTATGTGGGCCGCGATGTCGAAAGCATCATCCGCGATCTGGCGGAAAATGCCGTCCGCATGGTCCGCAAGGAGCATGAGGAAAAGGTCCTCCCGCGGGCCCGGGTCCTGGCGGAAGAACAGCTCTCCGAACTCCTGTCCCATCCCCGCAAAAAGAACGCCGCCTCCAATCCGCTGGATTTCCTCCTCGGAAAGCAGAAGGAACAGCAGGCCTCCTCCGAGGAAACCACCGAGCTGGCGAAGAAAAAGGAAGAAATCCGCCAGCAGCTCCTCCGCGGTGAAATCGAGGAAAACGAGCTGGAGCTGGAGGTGGAAGAGGAAGCCCCGACCCTGGAAGTCGGCGGTTCCAGCATCAGCCTCGGCGATATGATGGGCAACATGATGCCCAAGCGCACCCGCATGCGCCATGTAAAGGTAAAGGAAGCCCGCAAGATTCTGACCGATCAGGAAGCCGCCAAGCTTATCGACAACGACGCCGTGCAGGAGGAAGCCATCCGCCGCACCGAGCAGAACGGCATCGTCTTCATTGACGAAATCGACAAAATCGCCGGAAGCAGCCGCATGGGCGGCGGCCCGGATGTCAGCCGCGAAGGCGTCCAGCGCGATATTCTGCCCATCGTTGAAGGCTGCACCGTCAACACGAAATACGGCGCGGTCCGCACGGATTATATGCTTTTCATCGCCGCCGGCGCCTTCCATGTCAGCAAGGTCACCGACCTCATTCCCGAACTGCAGGGCCGTTTCCCGGTCCGCGTCAATCTCCAGAGCCTCACGCGGGATGATTTCCGCCAGATCCTGACCGTTCCGGAAAATGCCCTCACCAAGCAGTACCGGGCCCTCCTCGAAGTGGATAAGGTGCTCCTGAAGTTTGACGAAACCGCCATCGACGCCATCGCCGAGGCAGCCTGCGCGGCCAACGAAAACGCCGAGGATATCGGCGCCAGAAGACTCCACGCGATCTTCGAGCAGCTCCTGGAGGATATCTCCTTCAACGCCGGGGATGAAAACATGCCGCCCTTTGAGCTCACGATCGACCGGAAATACGTGGAAGACCACCTGAAGAGCGAGAATAAACCCGTGGATATCCGAAAATACATTCTTTAAACGAATTTCTCAGTGCGGTCTCGTTGCAGACCGCACTCTTGTCGTATATAATGACAGGGAGCAAAACAGAAGGGGAGGCTGGCATATGATTCGAACCATCGGAATGATCGGCGCGGGCAATATGGGTTCCGCGATTCTCCGCGGCATTGTGGAGGCGGAATACGTCCGCGCGTCCCAGATCATCGCTTTCGATACAAACCGTAAAAGAATGCGCGAGCTGGAGGAGGATCTTCCCGGCATCCGCACGGCGTCCGACTGTCTCCAGGTGGCCGAGGAGGCGGATCTGATCGTCCTCGCCGTCAAACCGATCTTTGTCCGCGATGTGATCGAAGAAATCCGCTCCGCCCTTTCGGGCAAGGCAGTGCTCAGCATCGCAGCCGGCTGGACGGTGAAAATGCTCGAAAAAGAGCTCCGGGGGACGGACGCGGCCTATATGCGCGTCATGCCCAACACACCGGCCCTGGTCGGCGAGGGAATGACCGCCCTGTGCGACGAGTCCACCTTTTCCAAGGAGGATTTTGAGTTCGTCAAGGGCATCTTCGATTCCATAGGAAAAACCCGTATTCTCCCGGAACGCCTCTTTGACGGCGTCGTGGCCCTCAGCGGAAGCAGCCCGGCCTATGTCTATATGATGATCGAGGCCATGGCCGACGCCGCGGTCAAAGAGGGAATTCCGCGCGTGCATGCCTATGAAATGGCTGCCCAGAGCGTCCTCGGCAGCGCCCTGATGGTGCTCTCAACGGGAACCCATCCCGCCGCCCTGAAAGATGCGGTCTGTTCTCCCGGCGGAACGACCATCGAAGCCGTTGAAGAGCTGGAGAGGAAAGGTTTCCGCGCCGCCATTATGGACGCGATGAAGGTCTGCGCGGAAAAGAGCCGCGAAATGTCCAAATAATCCTGAAGAGGTACTTCCATGAGTGAAAACCGGAAAACCGTGAATATCTATACCGACGGAGCCTGCAGCGGCAATCCCGGCCCCGGCGGCTGGGGCGCCATTCTCGAGTTCGGCCCCCACCGCAAGGAAATGTCCGGCTTCGTTGCCGGCACCACCAACAACCGCATGGAGCTTTTTGCCGCCATCAGCGCCCTCGGCGCCCTGAAGGAGCCCTGCAACGTCAAACTCTATTCCGACAGCAACTATCTTGTCCAGGCCTTCAATGACCATTGGATCGATAACTGGAAAAAGAATGGCTGGAAAACCAGCAACGGCACCAAGGTCGAAAACCAGGATCTCTGGTTTATCCTCACGGCCCAGACCAAAAAGCACAACGTGGAGTTCATCAAGGTCAAAGGCCATGCCGATCATCCCGAAAACAACCGCTGCGACGAACTGGCAAGGGAAGCCGTGCAGCAGCTGATGAAGATGGAAGAAGAATCAAGAAGACCCGCCGAATAAGAACTGATCCCTTATCACGAAAAAAATCTCGATCAGCCAGAAAGCGAACGGTTTGACTGGATCGTGATCGTCGGAAAGCCTGAAACCCTCAGAGCCTATCTGGCGCTTCGGAACCAGGGATACAGCCCGGCAAAGAGCCTGCAGCCCTTCGCAAAGCTTCTCAGCTACAATCCGGAACGGAAGAGAGTATTCAAACAGGCTACGACGCATACAGGGAATGGTTTCCGCTCGATGCACCCGCGAAAAAACAATGAATCCGAGGAAGGAAGCGTCATTGACATACCCTCGGAAGAGGGGTTATAATCGCTTGGAACTATTCGCTAAACCATAGTTTTATGAATAGTTGAGGCAATAAACCGGTATATCCTGAAACCGTCGTAAATCAAAGGCTCGGAGGCACTTGAACCCATGGCTTATCCTGTCAATCAGTATCGTGAGGAATCCGACGCGAAACGCATTCTCCAGATCCGCGCCATTCTGCGCGAGCTCCCGCAGGCCTGCTCGGATTACATTCGTTCGATCGCTGTAACGACCAGTACGCTCACCAGGCTGGCCTACGCCATCGATCTGCGGACGTTTTTTCATTTTCTGCAGTCCGAGCGCGTCTCCTTCGCCGATCAGAAGCTCACGCTCCTGACTGATCAGGATCTCGAAAAGCTGACCCGCAGCGATCTCACCGCTTACACCGAATATCTGACTTATTATTTAAAATCAGATGACGCTTCGGTACCTAACAAAGCGTATGTCAATCACGAACTGTCCATTAAAAGAAAACTCTGTTCCATCCGTTCCTTTTATGATTATCTCTTCAAAAACCAGCGGATCACCGCCAATGTAACGGAGCTCGTTCCCCTGCCGAAGGTTCACGAGAAGCCAATCATCCGCCTCTCCAAGGACGAACTGGCGCGCATCCTCTCTACGGCCCAGTCCGGCGATCAAATGTCCAAAGGCCAGCAGAAATACCAGAAAATCACCGCCAAACGCGATTTTGCCCTGCTCTCCCTTTTTCTGGGCACCGGCATCCGCGTCAGTGAGTGCGTCGGAATGAACCTCTCCGATGTGGATTTTGAAAACAATGCCTTTGTGGTCACCCGTAAAGGCGGCAATCAGGTCGTGCTGTATTTTTCGCCGGAGGTGGCCGACGCCCTGGCCGAATATGTCGAGGAACGAAAGCAGGTGGAAACCCTCCCCGGAAACGAGGTCGCTCTCTTCCTCAGCCTCCAGCGCAAGCGCATCACCCAGCGCGCCGTCCAGAATCTCGTTAAAAAATACGCCGCGGTGGCTGCCCCGCTGAAGCCGAAAATCAGCCCCCACAAGCTGCGCAGCACCTACGCGACGAATTTATATAATGAAACCGGCGATATCTATCTCGTGGCGGACGTCCTCGGCCATTCCTCCGTGGATACAACCCGCAAGCACTACGCGGATATGACCGATGCCCGCCGCCGCATGGCGGCCGAGCATGTGCATCTGCCCGGCGATCCGGAGTTCAAACCGGACTGACCGACCCCTGGTCGGTTTCGTGCTCAAGCTGAATCCCGTCGATCATGATGCCCCGGAATTCCGCGTCCCCCTGCACGCATTTCATGCAGTTGTCGCAGATCTTCTCCGGATCCAGGTCGCACCGGTCGCATTCGCCGCATCCGATGCACTCCCTGTCGTAAAGCACGCATTCCCGAACCATCCGAAATTCCCCCTTATTGCAGCTGCCATTATACAGTCTCTGTCAATCAATCCGTCAAACAAAGAAAAGGAGCAAAAACCAATGTCGTCAGTCACCTTGAAACCCGGCAAGGAAAAACGTGTCTACACCCGCCACCCCTGGGTCTTCCGCAGCGATATCGACAGCGCGGACGCCGCGGTCAGCCCCGGAGACGTCGTGGATATCCGTTCTTCCAAGGGCAAATTCCTGGCCAAAGCCTTCTACAATCCCGCCAGCCAGATCGCCCTCCGGATCCTCACTTACCGTGAAGAGCCCGTCAACCGCGATTTCATCTTCCGCCGCGTGCGCGAAGCGGTGGAATATCGCCGCACCTTTGCCGATCTGAAGAGCTGCCGCCTCATCTTCGCGGAAAGCGACCGCCTCCCGGCCCTGATCGTGGATGCATTCGGCGATGTCCTCGTCCTCCAGTGCCTTTCCCTCGGTATGGAAAGGTTCAAGCAGGATGTGGTCGACGCCCTGGTGCAGGAAGTAAGCCCCCGCGGCATCTGGGAACGCAACGATGTGCCCGTCCGCCGGCTGGAAGGTCTGGAAATGACCACAGGCCTCCTCTGGGGTGAAGTCCCGGATCTCGTGGAGATTCAGGAAAACGGCGTCCGTTTCTATGTGGATGTCAAGGAGGGCCAGAAAACCGGCTTCTTCCTCGATCAGAAGGAAAACCGCGCGGCCATCGCGCCCTTTGTCAAAAATAAGCGTGTCCTCGACTGCTTCACCCACACGGGTTCCTTTGCCCTCCATGCGGGCCATTACGGCGCGAAGGAAGTCACCGGCGTCGATATCAGCGGCTTTGCCTGTGAGTTTGCAGAAAAAAACGCGAAGCTCAACGGCCTGGAGGACCGGGTGCATTTTGTCGAAGCCAATGCTTTCGATCTCCTGGCGGAAAAAAGCCGCTCCGGTGATCAGTATGACGTCATCATCCTGGATCCCCCGGCTTTTACAAAGTCAAAATCCACCCTGGAAAACGCCATGCGCGGCTACAAGGAAATCAACCTCCGGGCCATGAAAATGATCGTTCCCGGCGGATATCTGATCACCTGCTCCTGCAGCCAGCATGTCCTGCCGGATATGTTCCGCCGCATGGTGCAGGACGCCGCGTCCGATGCCCGTGTCCTTCTCCGCCAGGTGGAATTCCGCACCCAGGGCAAGGATCACCCGATCCTGCCCCAGTCTCCCGAAACCGAATATCTCAAGTGCGGAATCTACCAGGTCTTCCCGGTGTAGTCAGTCTTCCGGTTTATGTGTTTATTCGGCCTTTTTCTCCTCCGGATCGGCAAACTCTTCCAGCCAGTGGAAGCTGCCGGTCTTTTTAACGTCGTCTCCGTAAATGGTCCGGAAATCATCCTTCATGGAGATCACGTGATAGCCGCTTTCCTCCCACTTTTGCCGCAGGCTTTGTGTTTTCTCGGTATTGCCGTAGTCGCGTTCTTCGTCGTCCGCGATCAGCATGAAAGCCGCGCTCTTATAGCGGTTGTTGAAGATCGTATAGTTATGCATGCTCACGTCGCCGCTGCTGTTGCCGAACGAGAGCACAGGCTGCCGCCCGATCTCCTTCACGATCGCCTTAACCTTGTTCATCTTAAGGTTCTTAATCAGCATCCTGTCCGTCCGAAGGATGGTATCCTCGCTGGTGTAAACATACTTCAGTCCGTCCGCGCCGTCCTCGTTGGTGGCTTCCACATCCACGTCCATGCCGATGATCTGTTCAAAGGGAATGTCCAGAACGCCTTCAATGAAGGTCCGGCAGATATAGCGGTCGCTGCCGCTGCAAACATACACCTTGAAGTCGTTGTCTTCCAGGTATTCAACAACTTCCACCATGGGTGTATAGAACGTGTTGGCATATGTCATGCCTTCAAAGCCGTCCACTTCCCGAACCAGCTGGTTCGTAACAAAGTCCGCGAACTCGTTCAGCGTCATGCCCGCATAGGCCTTGGCGGCGTGCTCGCCGTGCAGAACATCCATCCCGTCCGGAAAGGATTTGTCCAGCGCGTGGTCCCGCAGCATCCGACCAAACTCGAGCATCTCTTCGTCCGGCGTGTAGGATGGATCGCAGAAAATGCGCCGTTCAAGAAGATAATATTCAAGATAGGTCGGATACAGTTCTCCGCAAAGTGTCCCGTCCATGTCAAATGTCGCGATCCGGTCAGCCGGCGGAATGAAATCCGGGGAGGATTCGTCCGTTACCGTTTCGACAAATTCAATCAGGGCCTTCAGTGCGGGAGCTTCCTTGTTCCAGTCCGCAAAAAGGTCCTCTTCCTGTTCCGCAAATGCGTTTGCCGCGAAAAGCAGCAGCATGGCCAGTGTTAAAAGTACGGCAGTGATCTTTTTCATTGAAATCCCTCCTTCATCCTTTTGTTTTATTTTTCATACCCAAGATTTTTCAGATCCGCCGGATTGTTGCGCCAGTCCGGCCGGATTTTAACCCAAAGTTTCAGGTTCACATGGGTGTCCAGCAGCTTTTCAATGTCGGCCCGCGCTTCCGTTCCGATGGTCTGCAGCATGGATCCGTGCTTCCCGATGATGATTCCCTTGTGCGCTTCCCGTTCGCAATAGATGGTCGCGTGAATTTCCGTCAGTGTGTCGCTGATTTTTTCAATCCCCATGATCTCAACGCCGATCCCGTGCGGAACTTCTTCGCGCAGATGGCGCAGCGCCTTTTCCCGGATGATTTCGGCGATGATCACCCGCTCCGGCTGGTCCGTCATCATGTCGTCCGGGAAATATTTGGGCCCTTCCGGCAGATATTTCACGATGCACGAAACTAGTTCGTCCAGTCCGCTCTTTTTCCGCGCGCTCACGGGAATGATGTCGTTGAATCCCATCTCGGCGAACCTGGCTGTCGCGGCAAGCACGCTTTCCGGATGCACCAGGTCGATCTTGTTCAGCGCCAGAATCTTCGGTACCTTATATTTCATCACATCCTGCGCCAGCTGAATATCCTTCTCCGTAATGTGCGAAACGTCCGCCAGCATCAGCACGCAGTCCATGCCGTCCATGGCGTTGGTCACGGACTGCATCATGTATTCGCCCAGTTTCGTCCGCGGCCGGTGAACGCCGGGCGTGTCCAGAAAAACGATCTGGTCGTTCTCGTGGGTCACGACGCCCATAATCCTGTTCCGCGTGGTCTGCGGCCGGCTGGAAACAATGGCGACCTTCTCGCCGATCATCGCGTTCATAATCGAGGACTTTCCGACGTTCGGCAGTCCCGTTATCGTAACAAAACCGGAATGAAACCCGTTGCTCATAATAAATCTGTTGCTCCTTTATGAATAATCCGCTCTTCCATCTTCCGCATCCGCGCCTTCTCGTCCTCTTCCATATGGTCGTACCCCATCAGGTGGCAGATCCCGTGCACAAGCAGATAGGTGGCCTCCCGCAGGGGTGAATGGCCGTATTCCTCGGCCTGGGCATAAAGGTGCGGAACGGAAATAATAATATCTCCCAGGAAACAGCATCCCGTTTCGTCGTCGAATTCCCTTTTCAAAAGCTTTTCGCTCTTCCCTGCCGTCTGTCCGGCCGGATAGGCCACCGTCGGAAAACTCAGCACGTCCGTGGATCGATCAATTCCCCGGCATTCTGCGTTGATCTTCCGGATGGTCTCGTCGTCGCAAAGGCGTACCGTAATGCCGCATGGAACGTGAATTCCCTCGCATGCCGGCGCCCCGGAAGCGGCCCTTTCCATCTGCGCCAGAATCTCCTCCGGCAGCTCTGCGTCCCGGATCCATTCAATGGTCATGGCGCTTTCTCCCCGTCCGTTGCCGGTGCTGCCGGGCTCTTTTCGGCGTCCTCGCCTGCGGTTTCTTTCTGCGGGTCTGCGTCCGCCGCCTTCCCGGCCTCTTTTGCGTTCTGCGCGGGAGCCGACTTCCCGGCCTCTTCGGCGCTCTGCGCGGGAGCGGCCTCCTTGGCGTTCTGCGCATCCGCCGCCTTCCCGGTCTCTTCGGCGCTCTGCGCGGCCGCCTCCCCAGTGGCTTCTGCCGCAGCCTCCGCCGCAACGGTTCCGGAAACGCTGCCGCCCTGCGCCGCGTAGTGCGGCACGTTCGGATATTCAATTCGCTCGTGATAAACGCCCTTCAGAATGTCCGAAAAAGCTTCACAGATCGCGTCAATATCGCGCAGCGAAAGCGGCGATTCCGAAAGCTGCCCGTCCTCCAGTTTTCCGCGCACCAGACGCACAATAAACTGGTCGATGGCCTTCGGCGTCGGATCTTTCATGGAACGTACCGCCGCCTCAATCGTGTCCGCCAGCATCACGATGGCGGATTCCTTCGTGTTCGGTTTCGGTCCGGCATACCTGAATTCGTTGATGTCAACCTGCTGTCCGTTTGAAAGCTGCAGCGCCTTGTGATAGAAATACATCACCGGCGTAACTCCGTGGTGCTGAAGGATGATGTTCTGAATTTCCGGCGGAATATGCTCCTTCTGGGCCATCAGCATGCCGTCCTTCGTATGGCTGATCAGAATGGCCGCGGAAACATAGGGATCCGTGTTCTCGTGCGGGTTTTCGCCCATCTGGTTTTCCTTGAAATACATCGGACGCTTCAGCTTGCCGATGTCGTGGTAATAGGCGCCTGCGCGGGCAAGATAGGCGTTGGCCCCGATCCTCCCCGCGGCCGATTCGGCCAGGTTGGCCACGATGATGGAGTGATGGTACGTCCCCGGCGCTTCGATCATCAGCCGCCGCATCAGCGGCTGTCCCGGGTTTGTAAGCTCCAGCAGCCGCGTGGGCGTGGCCAGCCGGAATACGAATTCAAAAATCGGCTGCAGCGCGATGGCCAGCGCCCCGCTCAGAATACCGCCCACGATGGCCCATCCGATGATTTCCATGGTGTCCAGCGATTCCGCCGAGGTCAGCAGTTTGATGCCGTAAATCACGGCCAGTCCGATGATGGAGCAAAGCGCGCCGGAAAGAAGCACCCGCGTACGCTGCGGCCGTCCCTTCAGGAACCAGATAGCCACCATGCTCTCGGCAAGCGTCATCGTGGACATCAGCGTCACCGTATAGAAGGAGCTCTGGCTGTTGCCCGCCGCCAGCGAGCTCAGCAGCAGCGTCATGCAAAGCGTCATGCTGATGCCGACCCTGTGGCCGATCAGCACCGTCGCCAGCACGGCGCTCAGCGCCACCGGCGTAATATAAACGCTCGGCAGCATGTAGCAAAGCGCGCCCATCACAACGCCAAGCACCAGCAGCAGCAGGATGACCGCCATCTGCCGCACGTCGTGCAGCAGGTCCGGCCGAAGCAGATACAGCGTGATGATCAGAATCATCATCGACAGCACCACCGCGATCCCGCTGCCCCAGTAGGAGGAATAATCCAGCGTGTTGTCGTTCAGCAGCCCCAGCGCCCGCAGCATCTCAAGCTGCGCTCTCGTAACCCGGTCGCCTTCCCGAATAATGTTCTGTCCCTGAACATAAACAACGGGATCAACGGCGTCCATGGCGCTTTGCTTGGCCTCTTCCGTGGCTTCCTGGTCAATGGTCATGTTCGGTTTGATGCAGGACCGAAGCACCGAGGGCAGAATGTTCTGCGTCAGCGAGATATCCACCTTATATCCGACGATCTGAAGAATGGTCTGAATCGCCTGGGTAATTTGACCTTCACGAACGGAGGAGTTCATCGTGTTGTCAACCGCCGTGGTCACCAGGTTCACCATGTCGTCAAACACCGTGGTTTCCGTCCGCAGCATCGTCACAATCTGGTTCCGGTTCAGGTTCAGGTTGTTCAGCAGCCCCATGGCATAGGCAATTTCCTCTTCGGAAAAGGAATTCAGCCGGATGCTGGATTCGCTCCGCAGCGTCAGCCCGTACTGCTGTATGGTCCGAAGCTCGTCAAAAGCGTCGTTCAGCGCCAGCATCACTTCTTCCTTCACGCCCTGCTGAAACCGGTACGTCGGCTCCACCGTCGAGGCCGCCGCGCTCTTCTTGTCCTCCGTGGTCACCTCGTCAACAACGTCCTTCGTCGCGTTGATCGTGTCGTGGGAAATGGATCCGACCGAAAGCGTGTATTTCTTCGGAACGCACACCAGGAAGAAGATGATCAGAATCAGCGCAAACGCGCCGATTTCCATCAGGATACACTTGAAACCGGCCGATCGCAGCCAAGCCATGAAGGCCTCGCCTTTGGAACGCTTGATTTTAACGGTTTTCGTTTCAGTCATACGCGTTCATTCCCTTCCCGGTCCGTACCGTTTTTCTCGTTCGCGGCATAGGCTTCCACAATCTGCTGAACCAGTTCGTGCCGAACGATGTCCTTCCCCGTAAGCTGAACGATGCCGATCCCGGGAATGCCGTCCAGAATGCGGATGGCCTCGGCCAGGCCGGATTTCTTGCCGCTCGGCAGGTCTGTCTGGGTGATGTCGCCGGTCACGATCACCTTGGAATTGAACCCGATCCGCGTCAGGAACATTTTCATCTGTTCGCTGGTTGTGTTCTGCGCCTCGTCCAGGATGATGAAGGCGTCGCTCAGCGTCCGCCCACGCATATAAGCCAGCGGCGCAACTTCAACCGTTCCCCGCTCCAGCAGCCGGGTATAGCTGTCCGCCCCCATAAAGTCGTACATCGCGTCGTAAAGAGGCCGAAGATAGGGGTCCACCTTCTGCGTCAGGTCTCCGGGAAGAAAGCCCAGTTTTTCCCCCGCCTCAACGGCGGGCCGGGTCAGGATAATCCGCTCCGCTTCCTTGTTTTTCAGCGCCATCACGCCCAGCGCCATGGCCAGATAGGTTTTGCCGGTGCCCGCGGGCCCCACGGCGAAGGTCAGCGTGTTTTTCCGGATGGTGTCGATGTAAACCTGCTGCCCCAGCGTTTTGCAGGTCACCTGCTTCCCCCGGTGCGTAATGGCGATCACTTTCCGCAGTGATTCCTCAATCCGGTCGCCGTTTCCTTCCTTTACCATCGAGATCACGTACCGGATCCGTACCCGGTCCACGGGCTCGTTTCTTTCGATCATTCCGAAAAGAATATGAATGGTTTCCTCGGCAATCCGCAGATGCTCCGTCTCTCCCTGAATCTGAAGCTGGTTTCCGCGCAGCGCAATGTGCACGGAGCATTCCTGTTCGATCATGGAGATGTTCCGGTCGTTCAGGCCGAAAAGCGCGATATATGCGTCCATGGTATCCGCGGTCAGCACGATTTCACGGGTGTCTGTCAAATTCAGCAAACCTTCCCTTCCGAATGCATGTTTCAGTCACATATATATGATACTTCTTTTTGGCTATTTGTCAATTTCTTATGCCTTCCGGCCCTTGTGTTTCCGGCCTTTCCGCCGCCCTGAAGAACAGGAAAAAAACACTGCGCACCGCCTCCTCGGTTGACACCGCACCTGAATTATGGTAGGATGCCACTAATTTCATAGACCAAAGGCAATGAAGGAAAGAATTCTCTCCCGAATGTTGCAGAGAGCTGCCGGTTGGTGTGAGGCAGCACAGGAAAGAGAGCTGACTGCTTCCGGAGCCGGTTTTGTGAACGAGTTTTGCTCCAGTAATGAAGCCCGGATGCCCCGTTATCGGCTGTGGACTTGATTGAGTCCGAGATGAAACTGCACTCCCTTTTCGTCCCCGGAGCAATCGCTTTTGGGGCTTTTATTTTCGCAATAACCAAAGGAGGTTATTCAACCATGGGAAATACCGAAACAATCCGGATCTGTGACTGCACCCTGCGCCAGGGCGAAAAGAGTCCGCAGCTCAGCTTCCGCGAAACCATCGAGCTCTGCCGGCTCCTGGACAAGCTGGGTATCGATCTCATCGAGCTCAAACCCATCAGCCAGAAAAAGATCGATTCCCTGCTCATTCGTTCCGTCTCCCAGACCGTCCGGAACGCCCGCATCGCCGTGCCCGTCTCCTTTGAGGACGACGGAGTGGATCTCGTCTTCTCCGCCCTGAAGGACGCCCGGGAGCCCCGGCTCCAGGTCTCGGCCCCCGTCAGCTCCGTCCAGATGGAATATCTTTCCCATCTGAAGCCCGACGCCCTGTCCGAGCGGATTGTGAACACCGTGAAGAAGTGCCGCGCAGTCACCTCCGATGTGGAATTCATCGCCGTCGATGCCACCCGTGCCGACGGAATTTTCCTCCGCTCCCTCCTGAAAAAGGTCGTCGAAGCCGGCGCAACCACCGTCACCGTCTGCGATACTGCCGGTTCCATGCTGCCGGAGGAAACCGCCGTTTTCCTGAAATCCCTCTTTGAAGACGTGCCGGAACTTGCCCAAGTCACCGTCGGCTATTCCTGCTCCGACGCCCTGAACCTGGCCGATGCCTGCGCCATCTCCGCGGTCCAGTGCGGCGTCCGCGAAATCAAGGCCGCCGCCTTCCGAACGGATGGCATTTCCATGAAGCATATCGTCAATATCCTGAATATCAAGCAGAAGATGTTCAATGTCGTGATCCGGATGGGCGTGGAGAAACTCTTCACCCTTACGGCCCAGATCGAGAATCTCTGCCGTACGGGCCTGGGCCATTCCTTCCGTCAGGAGCGTGCCGGGGACGACGGCCGCTCAAACGCCACCGTCAATACCCATGAGTCCAGGGAGTCCGTTTCCCGGGCCATCATCAAAATGGGTTACGATCTCACCGAGGAGGATCTGGAAAAGGTCTGGCAGCGCTTCGGCGCCCTCGCCGGCTCCAAGGAGTCCATCACCCTCAAGGAGCTGGAAGCCATCGTGGCCACCGAGGCGCTCCAGGTTCCCCCGGCCTACACCGATGTCCAGTATGTTATCAATACCGGCAGCGCCATCGGCGCCATGTCCCATATGAAGCTCTCCTTCCACGGCAAGCCCCTGGAGGGCATCTCCACCGGCGACGGCGCCATCGACGCCGCCTTCAATTCCATCGAAAAGGCCACCGGCCGCCATTTCGAGCTGGACGATTTCCAGATCCAGTCGGTCACCGAGGGCCGCGAGGCCATGGGCGAAACCCTGGTCCGCCTCCGTTCCGAAGGCAAGCTCTATTCCGGCAAGGGCATTTCCACCGATATTGTCGGCGCCGGCATCATGGCCTATATCAACGCCCTGAACAAAATCATCTATGAGGAGGAAGAGGCGTGAATCTTTCTTTTTCAACCCGCGGCTGGCGCGATAACGACTGGATCCGCCAGGTCGAGGATGCCTGCGAAATGCAGTTCCGCGGCATCGAGGTCTACAATCTGAATAAAATCAGCGCCCTCACGGATCGCGGCGGCCCCTTTCATAAGTATAACCGCAACGAAACCGAGCGCCTCCTCGAGGAGTACGGGCTGAAGATCCCCTGCTTCGATACGTCTCTTGATATTTCCGATTCGAAGACCGATCCGGCCGAAGTCCGCCTGCTCTTCGAAACCGCCGGCGCCATGCATGTGCCATATGTCTCCGTCTGCGCCCTGCAGGACAATGAGGATCAGGTCCGCCTCTTCCTCTCCGAAGTGCTGCCGGATGCCGCGAAGGCAAAGGTCACCCTGCTCATCAAAACCACCGGCATTTTTGCGGATACTTCCCGCCTCCGCGCCCTCATGGACGATTACGCCTGCGACGAGCTGGCCGCCCTCTGGGATATTCACCATCCCTACCGGGATTTCAATGAAACCCCGGATACCACCATCCGCAACCTCGGCGGCTATGTGAAGCATGTCCATCTCCGCGATTCCAACGACGATGGGTCCTATAACCTCATCGGTGAAGGCACCCTCCCGGTCGCCGGCATGATGAACGCCCTCTCCTCCATCGATTACAGCGGTTTCATCTCCCTGGAATGGAAAACGGAGTGGATGGAAGATCTCACCGACCGTGAAATCATCTTCTCCCATTTCGTCAACTATATGAACCGTTTCGACAACCCCAAGGGCAAGAAGAAATCCCTTTATTTCAACCATGACGGCACCGGCCGCTATGTCTGGAAGAAGGACGAGCTCATCGATGAAACCTTCGGCCAGGTCCTGGACCGCATGGCGGAGGAATTCCCGGACCAGTATGCCTTCAAGTACACGACCCTGAATTACACCCGAACCTACACCGAGTTCCGCGACGATGTGGACCGCTTTGCCCGGGCCCTGATCTCCCTCGGCGTAACCGCCGGTTCCAAGGTCGCCGTCTGGGCCACGAATGTCCCTGCCTGGTATATTTCCTTCTGGGCCTGCTCCCGCATCGGCGCCGTCCTCGTCACCATGAATACGGCCTATAAAATCCACGAGGCGGATTATCTGCTCCGCCAGAGCGATACCCATACCCTCGTCATGATCGAAAAGGCCCTGGACAGCAATTACCGCCAGATCATCAACGAGCTCTGCCCGGAAATCGCGGCCAGCAAGCCCGGCGAACCCCTGCATTGCAAGCGTCTCCCCTTCCTCCGGAATGTGATCACTGTCGATTTCACCCAGCCCGGCTGCCTCACCTTTGACCAGGCCATGCGCCGGGCGGATACCGTCCCGCTGGAAACCCTCCGCTCCATGATCGCAAACGTCAAGCCCGACGATGTCTGCAATATGCAGTACACCTCCGGAACCACCGGTTTCCCCAAGGGCGTCATGCTCACCCATTACAACGTCGTCAACGACGGCAAGTGTATCGGCGACCGCATGGGCCTTTCCACCGCCGACCGTATGATGATCCAGGTCCCCATGTTCCATTGCTTTGGCATGGTCCTGGCCATGACGGCCTCCATGACCCATGGAACCACCATCTGCCCCTTGCCCTATTTCTCGGCGAAAAACTCCCTCGCCTGTATCAACCAGGAGCGGATCACCTGTTTCCACGGCGTCCCCACCATGTTTATCGCCATGTTTAACCACGAGGACTACCGCAAGACGGATTTCTCCTATATGCGCACAGGCATCATGGCCGGTTCCGGCTGCCCGCCCGAACTCATGAAGCGCGCCGCCCGGCCGGATGAAATGAATATGCGCGGCATCGTAAGTGTCTATGGCCAGACCGAGTCTTCCCCCGGCAGCACCATGTCCGCCTGGACCGATTCTCTCGAGCTCCGCACCGAGACCGTCGGCTATGCCTTCCCCCATGTCCAGTGCAAGGTCATCGATCCCGAAACCGGCGAGGAACTGCCTGACGGTAAGGACGGCGAGTTCTGCTCCCGCGGTTATCACATCATGAAGGGCTACTATAAAATGCCCGATGCCACCGCCGCCGCCATCGATGCCGACGGCTGGCTCCATTCCGGCGATCTGGCCCGCCGCAATCCGGACGGAACCTTCCTCATCACCGGCCGCCTCAAGGATATGATCATCCGCGGCGGAGAAAACATCTACCCCAAGGAAATCGAAGAGTTTATCTACACCCATCCCGCCGTTGAGGATGTCCAGGTCATCGGCGTGCCGGATGCCCGCTATGGCGAAGCCGTCATGGCCTGCATCATCAAAAAAGCCGGCGCGCAGCTGACGGCGCAGGAAATGACCGATTATATCAAGAGCCATATGGCCCGCCATAAGGTCCCCCAGTATATCGAGTTTGTGGATGCCTTCCCGCTCAACGCCGCCGGCAAGGTCCTCAAGTATAAGATGCGCGAGGAAGCCGCCCAGCGCCTGGGCCTTGTGGGAGCCGCCGGTATAGACACCGCCGGCAACCCGGCCAAAAATCCGTAAGCAAAAAAGCAGACCGAACTTCGGTCTGCTTTTTGCGACTCCGGTCTGTCAGGAAACCGACAGCAGATGCCGCATCGACGAAGGATTCATCAGCACCTTTGCGCAGCCCAGCACGACGCAGTCCCGCGCTTCTTCCGCAACGCGGCTCGGAATCCGGATCGCGTCCGAAATCGCCTCGCTCAGCCCGTAAAGCATCGCGGCGCCGCCCGTCAGCGTAACCCCGCCTTCAAGGATGTCGCTGGCCAGCTGCGGCGGCGTTCTTTCAATCACCGCCTGAATGCTTTCAATCAGTTCGTTAACGTTGTCAACCAGCGCCTCATAAATTTCGTCCGAATCGACGGAGATCGTCTTGGGAAGTCCGGAAATCAGGTTTCTCCCGGTAATGTCCATCGTCACCTTCGGGTTCCGCCGCATGGCCCCGCCCAGTGTAATCTTAACCTGCTCCGCCGTGCGTTCGCCGATCAGCATGTTGTATTTCTTCCGAAGAAAACGGATAATCGAATCGTCGAATTGGTCGCCGCCGACCGGCACCGAGCTCATAACCGCAACGATCCCGTTGCTCAGCACGGCCAGATCCGTCCCTCCCGCGCTCAGGTCTGCCACCATGCACCCGTACGATCCGAGGAAGTTCAGCTGCGCCCCCAGGGCCGCCGCGATCGTCCGGTCCAGAATCTGCGTCCGCCGCAGCCCCGCGTCGAACATCGACGTAATCAGCGCCTTTTTCTCAAGTTCTTTAACGCCGCTGGGCACGGCCAGGATCGCCCGCGGCCGGGCAAAGAACTTTTTGCCGATCACGTTGGAAACGTAATACCGCAGCATCGAGCTTGTAAGGTCAAAGTCAGCAATCTCTCCCTGCGCCAGCGGCCGCACGATGTTGATGTTGGCGGGCGTCCGCCCGATCATCCGATAGGCTTCCATGCCGAAGGCAATAATCTGCTCGCTTTCCCGCTCAATCGCAATCACGGAGGGTTCGCGGAAAACGACGCCGCGCCCCTTCATGTAAATCACAACGTTGGATGTCCCCAGGTCAATTCCGATGTCTCCGCTTGCCGCCATACCGCATTCCCTTCGCTCAGTCAGTAAAAATTCAACGCCGACTATCTTACCATCATCCCATAAAAAAAACAACCGCCTCCGGGAACCAACGCCCGTTTTAGTGCGTATATAATAGTGGAGCGCGAAAAGCGCCCCGAAAAGAAAGTGAGGTATATTTATGAAGAAACTGATTTCCTGTATCCTGGCCCTGCTGTTGGTCGCCGTCCTCGCCTGCGCGGGCGCGGAAGAAAAAACCGATACCTTCTTCACCCGCCTGGAGGGTCTGGAGTGGACCTTCAGCAGCGGCGCCGGCGGTTGGTCTACCGACATGCGGATCCTTCCGGACGGAACCTTCTCCGGTGAGTATCACGATTCCGAAATGGGCGAAGCCACCGATGCCTATCCCGACGGAACCGTCTACTTCTGCTCCTTCACCGGCCGCTTCTCCTTTGTGGAGCAGGTGGATGAAAACACCTGGAAGCTGCATGTGGACGAGCTGAAACCCGAAGTCCCCGAAGAAAAGGAAATCATCGAGGATGGCATGCGTTTTGTCTACACCGAGCCTTACGGCATCAGCGCCGGCGACGATATGCTCCTCTATCAGCCCGGAACCCCGGTCACCGTTCTCTCCGAGGATATGCAGATGTGGGCCCATCTCTTCGATACCGAAGATACCATCCACGAGCTGGATTCCTGGTTCCTTTCCAGCGAAAAGAATCAGAGCGGTTTCGTGTCCTTCCGGGCTGAAACCGGCATGTCCCTCGCCAATCCCTGGCAGGATGTCTCCGCCGAACAGCTGAAGGAACTCTCCGGTCTCTCCCTCAATGTGCCGGCCGAAGCCAGGGAAGTGGCCTATCGCTTTATGAGCAGTGAAAAGCTCGCCGAAATCCAGTTCACCTGGAATGACACCGAGTTTAACGCCCGTGCCGAGGCGATGACCCTCGAGGACGGCCATCTGTCCGACAATTCCGGTATGTATTACACCTGGGAAAACGAGGAAGCCATCACGGTCGGCAACTGCGCCGGTTCGATCGCCTCGGCCAGGGACGGTGAATTCTCGGTCCAGCGCTGCCTCTGGTATGATAAGGAAGCCGGCGTCATGTATTCCCTCTCCGCCCGTGCGAAGGATCTGGACGGCCTGGATCTCACGGCCATCGCCGCCGAAATCATGCAGAAATAATGCGGAAAGTTCAGGCGTTTTTTCCTTCTTCTTTGGCGGAATTTATGGTAAGATAAACAAAAAACCGAAACGGAGGCATCCGCCATGTATCAACCGTCCAAAGAAAGATATCAGTCCATGACCTACGTCCCCTCCGGAAACAGCGGCCTCAAGCTGCCCATGGTTTCCCTCGGCTTCTGGCATAATTTCGGCGATACCGCCTCCCTGGCGAATATGAAGGCCATGTGCTGCGCCGCTTTCGATGCCGGCATCACCCATTTCGACCTGGCCAATAACTACGGCCCCGAGGCCGGCTCCGCCGAAGCCAACGTGGGCCGCATCCTCCGGGAGGATTTTCATGCATACCGGGACGAGCTTGTCATCTCCACCAAGGCCGGTTATTATATGTGGGAAGGCCCTTACGGCGACTGGGGCAGCCGCAAATATCTTCTCGCAAGTCTGGACCAGAGTCTGAATCGCCTGGGCCTCGATTATGTGGATATTTTCTATCATCATCGCATGGATCCCGCCACCCCGCTGGAGGAAACGATGGGCGCCCTGGCCCAGGCGGTCCGCAGCGGAAAAGCGCTCTATGTCGGCCTTTCCAATTATGACGGACCAACCCTCCGCAAGGCGGAGGCCATCCTGAAGGAAGAGCGCGTCCCCTTCGTCATCAATCAGAACCGTTATTCCATTTTCGACCGTACGATTGAAAGAAACGGCCTCAAGGAAACCTCTGTGCAGCTCGGCAAAGGCATCATCACCTTCAGCCCCCTGGCCCAGGGCTTGCTCACGGATCGTTATTTGAACGGCATCCCCGCCGACAGCCGCGTCCGTACGGACGGACGTTTCCTCAAGGAGTCCCAGCTCTCCGAAGAAACCCTGAACAAAATCCGCGGTCTCAATGAAATCGCCCTTCGGCGCGGCCAGACCCTCGCGGAAATGGCGCTGGCCTGGATCCTCCGCGACGGAGCCGTCACCAGCGTGCTCATCGGTGCCTCCCGCCCTGCCCAGATTCTCGATAATGTAAAGGCAATTCAGAACACCTCCTTCACCGCAGAAGAGTTGCAGGAAATCGACGCCCTCTCTCTGTGATATTCCACCGCAACACCCCTGATCCGGCAGCCGCCCAGCTGCCGTTTTTTTGAACCGGAGGGCTCACCGTTACCCGATAGTCCTAATTCCAATCGGTACAGGCATGACTTCTTTGGCGGGAACCGCCTCCACTGTCACGGCGGTGACTGTTCCGTTGCAGTTGTCGGTGAAGGTCTCGCCTTCATCGACATACTCAAAAGCGCTGTCATTCAGCCCGTTCCACTGGTTTCGCCGGAGCTTCCGCAGAAGAATGCTCCGGTAGGTTTCATCATTCCAGCCGCTCTGCCGCGGGATTGAAAGCGAGACGCCGAGGGCGTCGAGCTGTGCGCCCACCGCGTGGGCAACAGAAAACCCTGATTCCAGCTCCGGAATCAGGGCGATCAGGTCGTAAACCTGCTGCAGCACGGCAGCGGCCAGAGCCGCGAACCGCGGCTTGTCCCGGGTGTAGCCCGGGAAGAGTGTCATGTAGTCCAAAGAATCACCTCATCACCCGTTATCAATCACAATGGGCCTACAGGGACGGTTCTTTTGGGTTCACTTTCCCACGATCCGTTTTTGGTCCACGGGGCGCAGGCCACAGTGCCGCCTGCGTTGGATCGATCTGGTTCTTCCGGTCCGTTTTTAGCCGTTGTCAATTACGATCACAGCTTCGCTCGAACTCACCATTGTGAAGATCTGGTTCCACGCCGGCGTCACCTTGTCGCGCGAAACCCCGTAGTTTCCGCTGACAACGATGTCCGTAATGGCGAAAGTTGAAGCATATGCCCCTACAGCCTGATACAGCAGCCCGTAAAGCTGCGGAACAATCAGCTCCTGTCCGATCTCGAACTTGTTGTTCATCAGGTCCATCAACGCCGCCCGAATAAGCGGCTGCACCGCATCCAGGCTGAAACCGTCGTAGGTTTTGATCGTGATATTGAAGTGCACCGTTAGCATCCCCGGCCGGGAGAACTTCACTGTGTGCTCCTGGCCTTTTTCGTCTGTCACAACCCGGCTCAATGACCCGTCTGTCCCAATACCCGGCGGCTTTTTGTTCCAGATCGCCTCCGCAATCCGGTTGGCGTTCCCTCCCTGCACCAGAACGGCCAGCGTATGTGCCGGAATTCCGTCGACAGCAGAATCCTCGTCATTGGCCCGGATCAGGAAATGGGATACCCCGGCAATCTCCCGCAAGGCCGCCGCCAGGGCGTCAAAGGTGAAGATGCCCCGGGAGGCAATGGCGGCGTTCATGCGCCCGCGAACGGAGGCATCCGTTTCCCCTGCCTCCCGGCTGATGCCGTACAAAGGCAGCAGCAGATCCAGCGCCTGGCCGGAAGCATATCCCGGATTCCGGGAATTGTAAGCCGCCAGCACATACGCGGAAGTATCATCCAGCGCCTTCGCGAAAACCGAAAGCAGCTGATAATCCGGCACTGCCGGGTCCAGCATGGCGTCCTGCCCAAAGATCGAGCGATACTTGTCGCACAGATCCTGCAGCCGGTCTTCATACGTCGGCATGTGAATGCCGGTTTCATCAATATAGGGAGCAAAGTAGGCCATAACCCGAAACCTCCTTGCAAAAAGTGGGCCTATGGGGCGCAGGAGCCAGTGGCTCCTGCGTTGTTTCCGGTTCTTTTAGCCCCACTTTTTCTTTGCTATCAATCAAATGCATATTCCAGCGCCACCGGGCCCTCTTCCGTCGGAAGCTGACAGGAATAGCGGAACACCCGACCGTCGGTTTCAAACTTCACATCATCCACCTCGAAAACGCCTTCCACTCCGCGAATAAACTCCGTCACCCGCGAAGCAAACATCCCGGCGTTGGCTTCAGAGAATCGTTCCTCGCGCATGAACTCCAGCACGAAGAACCCATCCTCCGGATATTCCCACCAGTCGCCTTTCAACAGCGATAGCTTATACGCGGCCAGCCTGGCCACAGCTTCCGGGCCAGAAAGCAGATCAGAAGAAGAACGCACCGGCAGAATATCGCCGGTAGCATCGACAGGACGAAGAAGCACGGGACAAACACCTCCCTTTGGTGTATAATCAGTGAGAATAGACTTCCCAACATTAAAATTTTCGGTACAAAACCGTTTGACCGATTCCCTGTTTTCGGATATGATAATTGCGGCAAAACAAATGAAAATAACTTTTTTGCAAACGATTCCTGCCATCCCCCTCTTCGGCTGCGTATAAATGAATGTCAGCACGATAAACGCCTGACAGAAATAAAAAAGTCAGAAAAAGAAGGAGAATAAAGACCATGAGCGATATTAAAGAGATGAATCCTGAACAGCTGGAAAAAGTATCCGGCGGCTTGTACCACGGACGCCTGTCCCCGAAAGAATGCAAATTTGAAACCGCATTTATCCAAGGTTGCAATTTGCTCGGCTTGTCCAAGGAAAAAACCTTGGAAGCGGTCAGGAAAAGAACAGACAAGGACAAAGAGTACCTTGACGCAGTCTGCGAATACGTCCAGACATTCTGGGACCACCCTTCAACGGTTTACAAAGGATAACCGCCGGCTTTCAGCCCGCAGACGCCGCTGACGACGAATTGATGCACCGATAACCGGAAGTTATCCGTTGCTCTCTGGAGACCCGGCCACCCGAAACCCCACAAACGCAAAACCATCCGACAGTGAATGCCTCCGCGGCGAATTCGGCGCGGAGGTTTCTCCTGTTTCGAACCAGTTGTCGATATCGACGTCGGAGAAGATCACCAGACAGGCGTCGCCTGGGTTGATCTCAAAGGGAACAGGCATGAAAACCGGGACATCGGTCAGGACAGGATACGGGAGGGAGCCGAGTTTCACCGCTGGTTGGATACTGGCGGTCTGGGTCTCAGGGGTGAAACTAAGGATGTTGCCGGGCAGGGCGCAATGCAGGGAATGAAAAATCTCCTGCTTCAGCGCTTCGCGCTCTTCATGGGAAAGGGTGTTGTTCATATAGCTTCTCCGTTCTGGTTAAGGCTTTATGAATGGATTTCGATCAGCAGTTCCGTTTTCCAGGGACCGGCATAGGAATCGGCGTCCACAAGTCGGGAGACGATCAGGCCCTTTGTGGTCGTGCCCTCAAAGGACAGCGTCATCTCATCCCCAGGCTGGAAGCCGACGACATTTGTGGACAGGATCATCTTCCAGCCGGCATCGGCGAAGACAGGACGGTCGGTCAGATCGGCTTCGGTCAGATGGAGGCTGGCTGGCAGCGGTTCCTTCGGAATCACCTGCAGGCCTGCTGGGGTCAGGAAGCCACGGGCACAAGCCTGCGACAGAGCGGATGCAATCGCATCCGATGCTTTGCCGACATACGCCTTGCCGCGCAGCGGTTGCGAGTCCTCTCCCGGAAAGGACAGTAACTGGATGCCGGTGCCAGAGGCTTCCAGAAGGGCGCGGACGTCGTCCGATATGGAGG
>CACWXP010000010.1 GCA_902764875.1 uncultured Eubacteriales bacterium | reverse complement strand
GCTACTTAATTAGGCGTTCTATTCTACTGTGGGGTACTTTCGTTTCGCAATCTGTTCCGCTTCTCAGCGGTCACTTTGAATCATACAGGAAGCTCCGTTGGAAGTTTTGAATCAGATCGGATGCTAAAAAGTCCGGAAAGCGAGTGCAGCGAAGACCGATGCAATTTCACAGCATTGAAACCCGCCGCGACATCTGCCGGATCAGATCATAACCGTCCCAGATCAGTGAAAAGTCCATGGATTTGCCCATGGGGACGATGCGGTCAATCCCGGCAGGGCGGGTTTCTTCCAGGAACTTTCGGAAATCCGCCTGTTCGACGCCGAAATAAGTCAGCGTCTGACACCGGAGATCGCAGACGCCGGCGATTTCCGAAAGGTCATCGATGTCCTTTTCGAAGAAAAACCCGCTGTTGTATTTGAAATCCATCAGAGCGGCGTCGGTTTCTTCGGGAACCACGCGGGTCACCAGCATATCACCGGTTTTCACCTGCTTCACCTTCCGCGCCGCCGCCACGGCATACAGAGCGTTCAGTTTGCCCACGGACTGGACCGGAGCCAGGGTGTATTCCTTCGCCGCCATGTCGTGCACCCGTCGCCAGAAGTCTTCCTTCGCCTCTTCCTTTTTCTCCCCGATCCAGAAGACGATCCGCGGGGAGGTGCAGGCGTTCTGATCCGAATAGTAGGTATCGTTCCAGAAGTTCCGGATCACCGTGTCCTTCCGCTCCGCGGCCAGATAGGCGTCGGCGCGGATCACGGCAATGGAGTGCCGGTCTGCAAAGGTGATTTCCGTCGTCCGGGCCGGAATCGGGGACTGGCGCAGTTCCGCCACCGTCCTGTCCCCGCCCCAGATCACCCTCACGTTGCACATCCCGGAGAAAAAGTCCGCAATGGCTTTCACCGGCGGGAATTTCACGAAAACGATATAGGGAGCCAGATTTTGATGCACCTCCGCCAGGAGTCCGCGCACCGCTGCGGAAATAATCTCCACCTGCTCAAAGGGTTTTCCGGGCAGGCGTACAATGTTCGCGTTGCCGGCCAGCAGGCCCGCCGCGAAGCTGAAGGCGAAGTTTACCGGAACGTTGGAAGGCGTCGAATGGAAAACGACACCTTTTCCGAAGCGATCATTCACATCGTCGATTTTCGCTTTTTCCTTCAAAAGCGCCGCCCGCCGGCACCAGAAGCCGAAGGTCGCCACGTCCGGATATTCCCGCACCTTCCGAAGCTCGGCAGAAAGGTCATTCAGGAAGGCAATCACGTCATCATCGAAGGGGCGCAGGGGTTTCACGGCGCGCATACCCTCGGTGATTTCGGGCGTGCCGACGACGTACTGCAATTCGTTAAAATTTTGCGGCATAGGTATCGCTGCACCCCCTGATCTCGGCGTTTTTCAGGCGCCCGTTGATTTTGAAGGTCTTCCCTTTTCGGCCGCAGGGACAATCGTCGATGCCGATGATACTGCCCTCGTCCTCGGTCAGCAGGCTGTGGCCCGGATAGGATTCCGGAATCGTGGAAACCACCTGGATCACGCCGGTCTCGCCGACGTCCGCCTCGCTGAAATCGAGGGGCCGGCGGATGATGACGTCGGAAAAATTGCTGGCGTGCAGGCGGCCGCATTCACATTCCATGTAGATGCAGCCGGTCTGCTCCACCATGCCGTAATAATCGTGAATGTCTGCCAGACCGCAGACTTCCTGCATCCGGCGGTGGAACTCATCCCGGCTCACGGCTTCGGAAATCAGTTTTTTCCAGCCACCGCCGTGGATCAGGATACCGTTTGAAAGATCGAAGGTGATCCCTTCGTCCTTCAGGCGCACCAGTTCCTTATAGAAGTGCTGCCAGACCATGAAGGTGAATCCGAACAGCAGGATCTTCCGGTCTTTATGGACTTCAAGAAATTCTTTCAGCGCCCCGACGTCCAGCTTCATGTCGTCGTCCAGGGCGTAGATCTTTTTCGCCCCGAAGATGGAAAAGCCCAGGATGCCGGCGCCCCGGGCGCTGAACATGGCCCGATCCTTCACCACGCCGGGGCAGTCGATGATGATCATCGGCATCCGGCCGGAACCGGTGAATTCCGAGACGATCTTCACCATGGTTTTCTGCTGGTTTGCGGATGTGGTGCGGTCCAGGTAGATTTTGCTGACTGCCTGGCCGGTAGTGCCGGAGGAGGTCATGGTTTTGACGACCTCGTCGTCCGGAACGGATTTGAGGGTCATTTCCTTGAACAGCCGCACCGGCAGAAACGGCAGGTCCCGGTAGCTCTCCGCTTCGTCGGAGTTGAAGCCGACAGCTTCCAGCATGTTCGCGTAGGCCGGGCAGTTGGCTTGATGGAGTTTTGTCAGGTCCAGCAGGCGCTCTGTGAGGGCTTTTTCCTTTTCCTGCCGGGGCAGAGAGAACGGTGGGATATTTAAGAAATCTTCGAATGTCATTTGATACGTCCTTTGGAAGTTGTTGCGGCGAGAATATTTTGTCCTTTCGAAGGTTGATTGAACGAAGTATGAGTGAGCCGCGGGACATCGGGCTTTCCGGCGCTGTTTTATGCTGAGGCGCCGGGAAAGCCCGTGTCCCGTGTCTCACAGTGCTTTTCCGGCTCTTATGTTGACAGCGATTTTTTTCGCCATTTCAGTGTGGTGGTTTTGGATGAAGAAGTGAGTACCCGGATAATGGATGAATTCGCAGGGGCCTGTGAAGTAGCGGGTCCACATTTGCATGTCTTTGAGGGGTGTGTCGGTTTCGGAGTAGAAAACCGTGAGGGGAATATCGGTTGACAGGTCCAGCGCTTTGAAATCATAGGTGCCTATCAGGGTGTAGTCCGCCCTGTACAGGGGAAGGTAGATCCGCCAGAAGCTCTGGTTCTCCAACAGCCTGTCGGGCACGCCGCCGAAGCGGACCGTCCGGTCTTTGACCCAGTCGTCCAGTTCCTCCGGGGTATAACCGGTCAGTTCGGCCTTGGTGTGGGGCTCGTGAGCCGCCAGGAAAACACAGGCCGGATTCGGCAGGTCTTCGTCCGCCAGGATCCGCCGCAGGATCTCCGCCGCGGTGATGGAGCCCATGCTGTAGCCGAAGAGGGCGTAGGGTCCGCCGGCATATTCTTTCCGGAATCGGGCAAAAAGATCATCCGCCAGTTCCGTGAAATTCCGGCAGAAGGGTTCCTTCCTGCGGCTGCCGTGGCCCGGGTAATCCGGTTTGACCAGCTGCATTTCCGGCAGATCCTTTTCGATCGTGTCGAAGAAGGCGCCGGTTCCCCCAGCGCAGGTATAGCAGAACAGCTGCGGTTTCATCATCGGCCTGACATCCAGCGGCACCATCGCCGCACCTTATTCATAGTATTTCGTCAGCTCGCTGTACAGCGTCTTCCCGGCGTCGTTTTTGGGAATTTCGTCCAGAACGACAGCTTTGAACGCCGCGGGGTTCAGCTTCGTTTTCCCAATCACGAACTCCCGGACCGACTCGGCCGTTTTTTCGTTCGTCACAAAGAGATAAAGGTGATCGTCCTTTCCGGCACTGGCCATTTCAATCTGAAATTCAGCCTTGACCATCCGGTCGATCTCGTCCAGATTCACCCGGTTGCCGTAGATCTTGAGGAACCGCTTCTTGCGGCCGACGATATAGTAGTATCCGTCTTCGTCAAACTGCGCCATGTCGCCGGTCTCCAGGCGCCCGCGACGTTCGTCCCCGCGGATCAGGTCTTCGCCGGATTCCGCATAGCCCAGGGTCACATTTTTGCCGGTGTAGACGAGTTCTCCTGTCGTATGGGGTTCCGTAATCCTGTTGCCTTCGGCGTCGAGAAGTTCGAATGTCCCGCCCGGGATCGGAATTCCCATGGAGCCTTTCTTTTCAACGGCCTTCTCCGGCGGCAGATAGCCCATGCGGCTGGTGGCCTCCGCCGCGCCGTACATCACGACGAAGTTCCGCCCGGTATCGGCGGCCCAGGCCGCAAATTTTTCGTGCAGCTCCGGCGTGATCTTACCGCCGGCCTGGGTCACCGTACGCAGGCTCGGCAGATCCATCCGGAAAAAACGCAGCTTGAAAAGCATCTCGTAAGTATAGGGTACGCCGCCGAAGGAGGTGGCCCCAGCTTCCCGGAAGAACTGCCAGAATTCCTTCTGCATCAGTCCCTTCTCCGTCAGCAACACCGTCGCCCCGACGAGGAAGTGGCTGTTGATGATCGACAGGCCATAGACATAATTCATCGGCAGCGTCGTGATCGGGCGCTCGGTTTCGTCCAGCCGCAGATATGCCGCGATGGACCGGGCGTTATCGAGAATGTTTTCATACGACTGGCGCACCAGCTTCGGGGATCCGGTGGAGCCGGAAGTCGTGATCAGCAGGGCCAGATCCTCATACAGCAGGTAACGTTTCGCAAAACCGGTTTTCAGGAGGATATAGCCGCGGGCTTCGTATGTTTTTTCCATTCCCGGGAACTGCGCCGCCTGATCCGCCGGCAGCCACAGGTATTCGGGCGCATAAGCCTCCAGCAGGTTGACAAGCAGCGTTTCCTCCAGATGGCTGTTCACCATCACCGGCACGATGCCGTGGTTCAGAAAGGCAGTGTAGCCCAGCACCGAGCCGATGCTGTTCCGGCAGAGAATGAAAGCCAGGCAGCGGCCGCCGACGGCCTTCGCAAGCTCGTCGCCTTCCGCCTGCAGCTGGCCGTAAGTCATGCTTTCGCTGGCTTCGTCCAGCAGGGCGGTGCGGTCCGCAAAGGCCGACAGGTCCCAGATCCTGTTCATTCGACAACTACTCCGTAGGCGTCCTTGGCCAGGATCTGTTTGCCGATTTCGTAGGAGCCGAAATCGATGATGTCGTCGGTGTCCATCATGATATCGAAGGCTTCCTCCAGGGAAGCGATCAGGCCCATGTGACCCACGGAGTCCCAGGCTTCCACGTCCTGGTATTTCAGCCCGGGAAGCTGATCCTCGGTGACTTCGAAGTTTTCGATAAAGGCCTGGTTATACTTTTCAAGGTTGGTCATTTTTAAAGGTCCTTTGCTATGTAGTCCGGATCAGCCGCGGAACACAAGGCTTTCCGGCGTCATTTTATGCTGAAACGCTGGGAAAGCCCGTGTTCCGCGGCTCCCGGCGGGGTGTGTTTTCAGAGGGCGGTCAGGATGCTTTCCGCCATTTGCGGGGCAGTAAGCCCGCAGGTTTTCAGCAGATCGTCGTATTCCTGGGCTTTGGGGTATTGGGTGCCGACGGAGAGCATCAGCATCCGGGGCCGGATGGGTTCCTGGGCGTAGAATTCAGCGACGGCGCTGCCAATGCCGCCGTAGAGCAGGTGTTCCTCCGCCGTCACGACGAGCTTACAGCCGGCAACGGCCCGCAGGGCTTCTTCGTCCAGGGGCTTCACAGTGTGCAGGTTGATCACTTTGCAGTCTACGCCCTTTTCCGCCAGCATCTCCGCCGTTTTCAGCACATCGCCCAGCAACGTCCCGTTGGAGAGGATCGCGACGTCCTTCCCTTCCCGCAGGGTCACGGCTTTTCCGATTTCAAAATTGTAGTCCTCCCGGTAGATCACGGGGATCGGGAACCGGCCGGTCATCCGGACGTAGGCCGGATAGGCCGCATCCTTCAGGGCGATCAGGGTTTTCACCAGCTCCATCCCGTCCGCAGGGGTAATCACCCGCATATTCGGAATGTTCCGGGTGTTGGAAATATCCTCCAGGGCCATGTGGGTCGCGCTGAAGTTGCCGTCGCACATGCCCCCGGCTTCGCCGATCAGCTTGACCCCCAGGCCCATATAGCCCAGGTTCACGCGGATCTGGTCCAGCGCCCTGCTGGTCAGGAACGTGGCGTAAGTCACGGCGTAGACGTTGAAGCCCTCGTTCTGCAGGCCCGCGCTGGCGCCGATCAGGTTCTGTTCCGCGATGCCCACGTCCACAACGTTCTCCGGATACGTCCGCAGCAGGTCGTCATAGGCATAGTAGCGGCCGGTGTCCGCCGTGGCGAACAGCACCTTCCGGTCCTGTTCGATGATGTCCTTCATCGCGGGACCGAGAATCCGCCGCATGCCCAGCATGGACCAGACGCGGATGTTTTTCTTCGTGATTTCAATCATTGATATCCCTGATGGCCTCCTGATACAGTTCGTCCGTCAGTCTCCCGGTGTGCCACGTCACGTCGTTCTCCGCGAAGTGAACGCCCTTGCCCTTGACGGTTTTGGCGATGATCACCTTCGGCCGGTTCGGCACTTCCCGCCGCAGCGCGTTTCTGAGCGCTTCGACGTCGTGGCCGTCCACCGTCACCACGTCGAAGCCCAGGCTTTTCCATCGTCCCGCCGCGTCGCCGCTCTTCAGGATATCCTCCTTCCGGCCGTCGAACTGCAGGCCGTTGTCGTCCACGATCACGGTTACGTTGTTCAAGCCGAAGTGCGTCACCGCCGCGGCGGCCTCCCACACCTGGCCTTCGTCGCATTCGCCGTCCCCGACGATCACGTAGATCCTCGGGGAAAGCAGGCCTTTCTTCTTCAGGCCCAGCGCCGTGCCCATGCCCAGTGACAGCCCCTGGCCGAGGCTCCCCCCGGAAAATTCGATGCCGTGCACCGGATCCATCATCGGATGCTCGAAGAAGGGAGAATCGCCCTGCAGCGCGCTGTCGATGTCGTCCTTTGTCAGATAGCCCGCCTCATGCAGTGCGGCGTAAAGCGCCACCGCCGCGTGGGCCTTGCTCAGAATCAGCCGGTCCCGCTCTGGATCCAGCGGATTTTTCGAGTCGTATTTCAGCACATCGCCGTACAGCACGGCCAGAATGTCCGTCACGGACATGCTGCCGCCCAGGTGCGCGCCCTTCAGCCCGCTCTGCCAGGTCATCTGCGCGATGTTCAGCCGGATTCTCCGGGCCAGGGCTTCCAGTTCTTCCCTGCTTTTCATGTTCTCAGTCGAATACCCTTTCGTCTTTGTTTTCCGCGATCTCCCGGGCGGGGTTTCCCAGCACGATCTTCCAGGGCCGCACGTCCTTCAGCACCACCGAGCCCATGGAAAGGATCGTGTGCTCCCCGACCGTCGTGTGGTCCCGGATACAGCTGGAAACGCCGGCGAACACTGTGTCACCGACGGTCACACACCCGGCGATCATCACGTTGGCGGAAATCTGGCAGTTTTTGCCGATCACGCAGTTGTGCCCGATCATCGACCGGTGATTCACAAAAGTGTTCGCTCCCAGCACCGTTTCCGGGGAAACCCGCACGCCGTCCTGCAGCACCACGCCGTCCTCCAGCCGGGCGCTGTCGGAAACGAAGGCCAGGCGGTGCAGAATCGGGGGCGTCAGGGCATATCCCGCCGCCTGCACGCGTTCGTAAAGATCCTGGCGGGCCTTGGGTTCACCCACTGCGATAACGATCCGGACCTGCCCCGGGATGAATACCTTCTGAAAATCCTCGAAGGTGAAGCGACGGCAGCCCCAGTATTCGCCGCTGGGCGCCGTATCGTCAATAAAGACGATTTCCTCCCATTTGGTCCGCTCTTCCGGAGTTTCCTGCAAAAGATCGTAAACTTCCTTGCCGGCGCCGCCGGACCCGTAAATTGCAATGTTCATGTAATAGCTCCTCAAAAAAAGGGTATGCTCCGCCGCGCAGGGCGCTTCGCGCCTTGCGGGAAAAGCTTTTCAGGTTCCGGCAAACCACCGCAAACCCCTGCTCCGTACAGCCGTGCACCTGCGCATAGCTATACAGAATAGATTATACCAAATCGGCGCAGGAAAGGCAAATCAAACGGCAGGCTCCGGTCGGAGCCTGCCGTTTGGAAAGTACAGCCGGATAAACCGGTCGGGACCGGTCAAGTCAGACGTCGTAAGTTTTATCAATGGCTTTGAGTTCGTTGAAGGTGTCGATCTCAACGATGTCCTCGTCCCGGCATTCCCGGATTTCAACCCGGTAATGGTCCTTCCGGTACACCATGGGCACCTGCTCCCAGTAACGCTCTTTCCCGCCGGGGGACTGATAAACGTCCTGGATGTCCTGGCTCAGTTTGTGCCCGGCTTCCTCGTCCCAATAGGAGATGCCGACCATCTGGTAGATATCGCTTCCCTCGCCGCCGACGGTTTCCTCCACGACCACTCCATCCTTCACCCGAAGAATCCAGTCATCGGAACGCTGTTTTTTGATGCCCAGGAAATTGGAGCAGTAGTGATAGGGTCGGATGATCCCGGGGTTGGAAAGCAGCAGGTCCGCCTCGAACACGTAGGAGTTGGAAAGCAGATACCGGGCTACCAGGGCGGACGAAATGTTGTTGGCCTCGTTGAACAGAGGATTTTCCAGAAATTTGATCATCGGATACTTGTAGAGCAACTGGTCAAACAGCTCCGAAAGATAGCCCCGGACCACGTAGATTTCGTTGATTCCGGCCGCCAGGCACGCGTCAATCAGCCGGTCGATGATCCGTACGCCGTGGACACGAACCAGGGGCTTGGGCGTGTTGAAGGTAATCGGCACAAGGCGGGTGCCGAAGCCCGCCGCGATGAAAACGGCGCGCTTCACGCGATAGGGTTCCAGGGCACCCTGACCGGCAGGAGTTATGGTACCGGCGCCGATAAAGCCAAGCTCCGTCAGTTCTTTAAGGGTTTTGTTCACCGTGCCCAGGGAACAGCCGGCCGCGTCGGCAAGACCGCGCTGGGTCAGGGGGGATGACGCCGTCGCCATAGCTTCCAGGACGTCAAATTGCTTTCTTGTCAGGCTCATTTTTTTGTACCTCTTCAAACTTGGTCGTTATTTGCTCCGGACACAGGGGGTGCAAAGCGAAACGGATCATTCGGACCCGGTTCCGGCAATCCACTTTTCCCGGCCGGGGTAAGTCGCATAATTCGGATCGACAGCGATCAGTTCCGGGAAGGTGTCGATCTCCGTTACGTCAGCGGGACTGCATTCGCGGATTTCCGGTTTGTAGTTCCTGCGCATGATCTTCAGGGGAACCATTTCCCATAGGTTTTCGCGGCCGCCTCGGCTGTTGTAGACCTTCAGCAGGTCGGTTTTCAGCTTTTCGCAGTCCTCCGCGTCCCAGTAGGAGATGCCGATGCCCTGATAGCAGTCGGTGCCGCCGCGGCGGTAGTCGTCCGGGGCGCCGTTTTTCAGGCTGAAACACCAGTCGTCGGTCTCCGCGACCTTTGTACCGTAATAAACGGAACGGTATTCATACGTACGGATGACGTCCGGGTTGTTGATGATCAGGTCCGCCTCGCAGATGTAGCAGCGGTCGATCCGGTCGATGGCGTGAACCAGGGAGGAAATGTTATTGGCCAGGTTGAATTCCGGGTTGTCGACGAAGCGGACCGTCGGGTATTTTTCCAGCAGTTCGTCAAACTGTTCCTTCTTGTAGCCCCGGACGATCGTGATGTTCGTGATGCCTTTGGCCATCAGGGCGTCCAGCAGGGTGTCGAGGATGCGGACGCCTTTTACTTTGACCAGGGGTTTCGGCGTGTCCAGCGTCACCGGCGCCAGGCGCTGGCCGAAGCCTGCCGCCAGGATAATCGCCTTGCGGACCCGGTAGGGTTCCAGCATCCGCAGGCCCTTTTCGCTGATTTCGACGGTGCCGTCGGCCAGTTCGTTGATCAGGTTGCGCTCGGCTAAGTCGTGAAGCAAGCGAGGGGTAATGCCGCCGGACACCAGGCTTTCCGGCGCTGTTTTATGCTGAGGCGCCGGAAAGCCTGTGTCCGGTGGCCCATCGTTGACGCAGGAAGATACGGAGGAAGAAGCAGCGCTATCCCTTTGCCCTGCAAGGCGGGTCAGCACATTGAACTCTTCCTCTGTCAGTCCAAAACCGCCTTCCTCTTCTTTGCTTTCGGCTTTCTTCAGGCCGTTGGAAACGGCGGTGAAGATCACCCGGGCCAGGATGTTCAGCGCCAGGATGATCAGCGAGATCACGCTCTGCATCTCATAGTTGCTGTTTTTTTCATAGGTGGTGATCAGGATCGACAGGGGCTGGTTGTCATAGCTGCACAGGAAAGCCACCGCCGAGATGGTGATCATGCTGTTCAGGAAGAAGTAGGAGAACATCTCGATCAGCGTCGAGGCGGAGTTCGGAATCAGCACCTTGCGGATGATTTTTCCCCGGGAAATACCGAGGGTTTCGCCGATCACTTCGTATTCGCTGTTGATTTTCCCAAGGCAGTTCTTGGCCAGCAGGTAAGGCGACCCCAGGAAATGGAAGACGTTCACCACCACCAGAATGAAAACCGTGCCGTAGAAAAAGCCGTTCGTCCCCTTGAACAGGAAGATATAGCCGATGCCCAGCACAAGGCCGGGAATCGCAATGGTCGACAGGGCCAGCAGGTCCACGGCCTTGGCCATTTTCCCGGCTTTACGCACGCTGAGGTAGCCCAGCATATAGGCAAAGCAGGTGCCCAGCAACGCCGTCAGGCCGGCAAGCTCCAGCGAGTTGCCGAGATAGCGGGCCAGGCCCACGCCGTGGGTGTTGGAGAAAATGTTCGCCACGTGGTCGAGCGTGAAGCTCAGGTCGTTCGGGAAGGCTTTTGTGAAGCTCAGGCTGACGAAGGCAAGCTGGGGCAGGAACAGCAGGAAGCACAGCACGGCGATCACCGCCACCGCCGCACGGCTGAAACCCTTGCCGGAGGGGATCAGGCGCTTCTGCTTCTCGCTGACGCTCTGGTCCCGGAAAATCAGATCAAACACGAAGGACACGATGGCCGGAATCAGCAGCACAAACCCCGCGATGCTCCCCCGCCCGTACTGGAAGGAGGACAGGAACTGGTCATACAGGTACATGGGCAGGGTTTTCACCTTGCCGGCGATTTCCATCGGAATGCCGTAGTCGGAGAAGATCAGCGTGAAGCAGGCGCAGAAGGCCGAGATCAGCGCGATCCGCAGGTACGGAACCGTCAGCCGGAAAAAGGTTGAAAGCCGCGGAATCCCCATCACGGACGCCGCGTCATAGGGGCCTTTGTCCTCATAGTGCAGCGCATCGTAGAGGATCAGGAAAGTCGCCGGGAAGGAAGTCATCACCGACCCCAGGATCAGCCCGGGCAGACCCAGTACCTCAATCTTCCAGCCAAAGATCAGATCCAGAAAGCCGTTGGTGCCGAAAAGAATTCGAAGGCCCAAACCCACGGAGATCGTCGGCACCAGCATCCCCAGGGTCAGCAGCACCACCAGGATGTTTTTCCGCCGGACCGACGCCGTGTTCAGCAGATAGGCCGCGATCAGCGCCAGCGCGGTGGTGATCACCGCCGACACCGCCGTGTAGAGCAGGGAATTCAGCACCGATTCCCCGAAGGAGGAATCCTTCAGGATGTAGTCCCAGTCGGCACCGGTCATGTGGAAGGCCAGCGTCAGCATCGGCAGGATCGCGAACAGCAGGATGCAGCCGACGGCAATCACGCGCAGTCCCTCATGGCGTATTTTTCGGATCATGCTCATCTCTCCTGAATCGACTGTTCAATGGACCGGACCTTCAGGTCCAGATGATCCACGACGAATCGCTTCACGAACGGATCCGCCGGGTTGTGATACAGGTTGTAGGGCGTATCCAGCTGCGCGATGTGCATGTCGTTGATTACCATAATCCGGTCGGAAAGGGCGAAGGCCTCCTCCTGGTCGTGGGTCACGTAGATCATGGTGATTTTCAGCTTCCGCTGGATGTCCTTCAGCTGCCGGCGCAGGGCCAGCTTGATCTCCGCGTCCAGGGCGCTCATGGGCTCGTCGAAAAGGATCATGTCCGGATTCAGCACCAGCGTCCTGGCGATAGCCACGCGCTGCTGCTGGCCGCCGGAGAGCTGTTTCGGCTTTTTGCGCACGTGCTCTTCCAGACCGACGGTCTCGATGATTTCCCGCACCTTCCGGTCGATTTCATCCTTCGGCAGTTTCCGGCTCTGCAGGGCATAGGCGATGTTGTGCCACACGTCCATGTTCGGAAACAGGGAATAGTTCTGGAAAACGATCCCGATGTTCCTCTCCTTCGGCGGGGTGTTCGTAATATCCATGCCGTCTTTGAGAATCCGCCCGCCGGTGGGCTTCTCGATGCCGATCAGCATCCGGAGGATCGTCGTCTTTCCGCAGCCCGAGGGTCCCAGCAGAGACAAAAATTCCCCGCGGTTCACGGAGAAGGTCAGATCTTCGAGAACCGTGCGGGATTTAAATTTTTTGCTGACGTTTTCGAATTGGATGATTTCGGTTTTTGTTTCAGGCATTCATGTTCCTCCCCGTCGGAAACAGGACTACGCCAATGGGGTCTGTCCCCATTGGCGCATTGGCGCAAAAGCAGATCAGTACTTCCACTGGTCCAGCAGGTTCTGCTTGTACTGGAAATCGAAGAGGCCCTTCATGGTGATTTCCTCATAGCTTGCCGGATAGTTTTTGATCTCCGCCGCGGGCATGTCGGCATAGATTTTGTCCGGGTTGAACTTCGCGCACTGGGGCTTGTTCAGCTCGTTGTACAGGTAGGTGAACACGTCCTTCACGGCCTGCTTCGTTTCGTGGCCGGAGATCATGCCCATGGTGAAGAGGTCGAAGGCCAGGCCCTGGGAGGGTACGACGACCTTCAGGCCCTCGTTTTCGTTGGCATAGTTCACGCACTGCCACAGCAGGCCGTAAGCAATCGCCACGTCGCCGCGGACGGCGGCCTTCGCCGGGGCGGAGCCGGAGGTGGTGTATTCCTTGATGTTCGGGTTCAGGGTTTCGAAGTACTTCATGCCTTCCTCTTCGCCGAGCATCGTGATCATGCCGTTGTAATAGCTGTAGCCGGTGCCGGAGGATTTCGGGCTCGGCATGGAGATCAGGCCCTTGTATTCTTCCTTCAGCATGTCTTCATAGGTCTCCGGAACGGCCAGGCCCTTTTCCTCCAGCATTTTGGTGTTTACCAGGAAGGCGCCGGCAGTCTTGCCGTTGACGGCGTACTTGTGGTGCCGGTCGGTGTAGCCGGTGACGGACGCGTCATACACGGAGAAGTCGTATTCGCTCAGGTCCGCGAACAGATCCGGGGAAGCGTTCAGGATGATTTCGGCGTTCACGACTTCCAGGTCATAGAAGATATCGCAGTCGCTGTTCTTGCCTTCCGCCTGGAGGCGGGAAAGCAGCTGGCCGGTGCCCAGGGACTGGATCACGATGGAAACGTCGGGGAACTTCTTGTCCAGCGCCTCCTGGAGGTAGGCGATGCGCTCGTCCTCCGCCGCGGTGTAGATCACGACGGATTCCTTCTTTCCGGAGGCTTCCTTGTTTTCTTCCTTAGCCGCGGGAGTGTTGTTCCCGCTGCTCCCGCAGGCAGTCAGCAGCAGCAGGGCGCTCATCAAAATAGCGATTATGGCAATCAGCTTCTTGTTCATTTCACAGGTCTCCTGTCTGGTCATTTAGTTCCCGGGAGAATGTTCAAAAATCCGCGGAACGTTGTGCATTATAGAACAGTTCCGTGAAAAATGCAAGCATTTTTGTTCAATTATTTCAAATTTGCAGATTAAAATGAACAGGACGCCGTTTCATTGACGGTTTCCTTTAAATAAGGTAAAATTGCTTCATTAACATGGGAATTGGATGGTTGCGATGGACGAGACGAGAAACGGGAAAATTGCTTCCCTGGAACTTACCGCGCGGCAGCTGCGGATCGACGCGCTGAAAATGGCAAACCAATGCGGCGGGAACGCCCACCTGGGCGGGGCCCTGTCCATCATGGAAGCAATGGCAGTGCTTTACGGCGCGGTGATGAACGATCCGGGACTGCCCTACGAACAGCGGGATAAGTTCATCCTCAGCAAGGGACACGCGGTGCTGGCTTTGTATACGGCGCTGGCAGCCTTCGGCCGTATGGACAAGGGACTTCTGGACACCTTCATGCAGGACGGGTCCGACCTGATTGCCCATCCGGTCATGAAACCCGAAATCGGACTGGAGGCTTCCTCCGGCAGCCTGGGCCAGGGGATTTCCATGGCCGTGGGACTGGCGCTGGCGGCGAAGAAAAAGGGATATACGTATCAAACCTACGTGCTGTGCGGCAACGGAGAGGCCAACGAGGGCTCCGTTTGGGAGGCATGCATGTCCGCGGTGAATTTCCGGCTGGACAATTTCACGCTGTTTCTGGACAACAACCGGATGCAGAGCGACGGCATGAGCGAGGACGTGATGAATATCGCCGGGAAATACACCGGTATGCTGCAGGCCCTGGGGTTCCAGGTGATTGAAATCGACGGAAACGACGTCGGGCAGGTATATGACGCGTTTATGGTGCCCCATGAGGAGGGGAAGCCGAAGGCCATCGTCGGCAACACGGTCAAGGGCAAAGGCATCAGCTTTATGGAAAACAATAACGACTGGCACCATAACCGCCTGACGGACACACAGCTGGCGGCGGCGCTTTCCGAGCTGGAGGTGATTCCGTGACCGAGATCACGAAAGCCAAAGCGAAACTCTGGTCCCGCATCGGCGCCCGGGCGGTTTTCGGCCAGGCGATTCTCGAATGCGCAAAGGAACGGGACGATTTCTACGTCCTTTCCGCGGACCTGGCCCAGTCCTCCGGCCTTGCCCGGTTCCGCAGTGAATTTCCGGAGCGGATGATCAACACCGGCATCGCAGAGCAGAACATGATCGGCGTGGCGGCCGGACTGGCAAAGGACGGGACGAACGTTTTTGCCACGTCCTTTTCGCCCTTTGTCACCATGCGGGCCTGCGAGCAGGTGCGGATGAACATGGGCTATATGCAACTGAACATCAAGACCGTAGGCCTGGGCAGCGGGCTGATCATGGCCCAGCTGGGTAATTCCCATTTCGGCCTGGAGGACGGGTCCATGATGCGGGCCATTCCGGGAATGACCGTCGTAAACCCCGCGGACGGGGCGGCCATCATCAAAACCGTGGAAGCCCTCTGCGATTTCAAAGGCCCGGTGTATCTGCGGCTGACCGGCGGGCCGGGGCTGCCGATCGTTTATGAGGAAGATTTCCTCTTTGAGATCGGGAAGGCGATTTCCGTCCGAGAAGGGAAAGATATCTCGATCATCGCGGCGGGAACCATGGTGTATTACGCCCGGAAAGCCGCGGAATTCCTGGCCGGGAAGGGCATTGACGCCGCCGTGCTGGATATGCATACGATCAAGCCGCTGGATACGGAGGCGGTGATGGAACAGCTGGACAAGAAACTCATCGTTACGGTTGAGGAGGCCAGCATTGTCGGCGGCCTCGGCAGTGCCGTGGCGGAAACTTTAGCACCGGTTGCCCAAAAACCCCCGCAGCTGATGCTGGGCATCCGGGACTTCTTCCCCCACGCAGGGAGCTACGGATACCTGCTGGAGCAGTGCCGACTGACCGCGGAGCAGATTGCAGAAGATATTCTGAAGGCACTGAATTGAAACTTTCGGTTTGGAGAGTGATTAAATGAATCTCTATATCGATCCCGGCACGGGCAGCATGCTGTTCACGATCCTCATCGGCGTCCTCGGCGCACTGGTTTATTTTTTCCGGAATGCCCTGATGAAGCTGAAGTTTACCCTTACCGGCGGGAAAAAAGCCAAAACGGACGGGCCGGAAATTCCGGTCGTGATCTTCACGGACAGCAAGCGGTACTGGAACCTGTTCCGGCCGATCTGCGAGGAGCTGGAAAAGCGGAAGCAGAAGGCCCTGTACCTGACCGCATCGGAAGACGATCCGGCGCTTTCGGAAACCTATGAATATGTGAAAACCGAGTTCGCCGGAAGCGGCAACCGGGCCTTCGCGCGGATGAACATGATCCGGGCGGACGTGGTGCTGTCCAGCACGCCGGGGCTGGACGTGTATCAGTGGAAGCGCTCCCGGGACGTGAAGAAGTATGTGCATATCCCCCACGGGATTTACGATTTCGGCACCTACCGGATGTTCGGCCTGGATTATTACGACACGATCCTTCTGGCCGGTCCTTTCCAGGGGAAGACCGTGCGGGAGACGGAAAAGGCCCGGCGGCTGCCGGAGAAAGAGCTCCGGGTCGTCGGTATGCCGTATATGGATGAAATGCTGAAGCGGGCGCAGGCAGACCGGGCCGGCAGGGCGGACGATGCTCCGGGCGGCGCAGGCGGCCGTGGGCCGCAAACCGTCCTTCTGGCGCCTTCCTGGGGTGCGAGCGCCCTTCTCAGCCGCTACGGAGAGACCCTTCTGGAGGCGCTCCTGAAGACGGATTACCATCTCATCCTCCGGCCCCATCCCCAGTCCTTCACCTCGGAGGCGGAGCTGATGGCGCGGCTGCAGGCGAAGTATCCGGACTCGGACCGGCTGGAATGGGACCGGAAGAGCGACAACTACGATTCCCTGTCCCGGGCGGACGTGCTGATTTCCGATTTTTCCGGCGTGGTGTTCGACTATGCCTTTGTGTTTGAAAAGCCCGTGATTTACGCGGACACGTCCTTCGATCCCAAACCCTATGACGCTTCCTGGGTGGAAGGCCCCATGTGGCATGAAACCGTGCTGCCGAAGATCGGCGTACAGCTGACGGAAGAGAACGTGGGCCGGATCGGGGATGTGATCCGGGCGTGCCTGGATTCCGCGGAACTGAAGGCCAACATCCGGCAGGTGCGGGAAGACTCCTGGCACTGCATCGGGGAATCCGCCGTGAAAGTCGTGGACTGTCTGGAGGAGATCGTGGCAACGGCCGGGCAGAAGGCTGCCGCTCCTACGCCTGCACAGCGGCAGGATACAAAGCTTTCCGGCGTCATGTAATACAGAAAAAACGGGGCAGAGGGAATGCAAATGACTGTTTGGGAAATGCTGTACAAGCTGCTTCTCGGACCAATCGAATTGCTGTTCGACGTCGTGTTTTCGCTGTCGAAAGAATTCACGGGCAGTCCGGTTCTTTCCATCGTCGTTCTGAGCATTGTCATCAACCTGCTGGTGCTGCCTTTATATAAGAAGGCGGATGATCTGCAGAAAGAGGAGCAGGCAATCTCGAAGCGGCTGAAGCCCCGGATCGACCAGATTAAAGAGGCTTTCACCGGGGACGAGCGGTTCATGATGCTCCAGACCCTATATCGGCAAAACAACTACAAGCCCTGGTACGCGCTGCGCGGGTCGCTCTCGCTGCTGCTGCAGATTCCGTTCTTCATGGCAGCGTACAATTTCCTTTCCGGTCTGCAGGCGCTGCGGGGCGTCTCCTTCGGACCGATCGCGGATCTGGCCGCGCCGGACGGGATGCTTTCCCTCGGCTCCGTCACGATCAACGTGCTGCCGATCCTGATGACGGGGATCAATATTGTCTCCGGCATGATCTATACCCGGGGCCAGCCCCTGAAGAGCAAGATCCAGCTCTACGGCATGGCGCTGATCTTTCTGGTGCTTCTGTATGATTCCCCGGCGGGACTGGTGCTGTACTGGACGCTGAATAACCTGTTCTCCCTGGGGAAGAATCTGCTTGGTATGCTGAAGAAGCCCTCCGGAGAAGCTGAAAAGGCAGGCCGCACCCTTCCGGTGGGGATTGTAAAGCACCAGCGGGCTATCTTCCTGACCGCCTGCGTGCTGCTGACGGCGCTGACCGGGCTGCTGATTCCCTCCGCCCTGATTGCCGACTCTCCCGCCGAGTTTGTGGAACTGAACGCGCTGCAGTCCCCGCTGGTGTATATTTTCCACAGCTTTCTGCTGGCCGCCGGTACTTTCCTGATCTGGAGCGTCCTTTTTTATCTGCTGGCGGAAGAGCGCCGCCGTCCCCTTTTTGCGCTCCTTTTTGCCTTCCTGGCCCTGGCGGCGGTGGCAGACTATATGTTTTTCGGCACAGGGTACGGCAACATCTCCTCCCGCCTGATCTATGACAACGATATCCATGATACCGTCACCCTGTCGGACAAGCTTCTCAACGCCGGCATCCTCTGCGGCATGGCCTGTGCGGTCTATTTCCTCTGGCGGAAAAAGACGGTGCTTCTCCGGGCAGCCTGCACGCTGACCGCCCTGGTGATCGGCGGAATGGCGCTGGCGAATATGATTTCCGTTGCCGGAAAGATGCCGGAGATTCAGCGCCTGGCGGAGCAGCGGAAGGAAACCCGGGAAAAGACCATTCATCTGGACCGGAACGGGAAAAACGTGGTCGTTCTGATGCTGGACCGGGCACTGGGGTATTTTACGCCGTTTATCTTTGCGGAAAAACCGGAGCTGCAGGAGCAGTTCAGAGGCTTCACCTGCTATCTGAACACCATTTCCTACGGCAAGGGCACCCATTCCGGCACGCCCGGCCTCTTCGGCGGCTATGAGTATACGCCGCTGAAACTGCTGGAGCGCGGGGACGCCTCCATGGTGGAAAAGCAGAACGAAGCCCTCCGCCTGATGCCGCTGATCTTTTCGGAGAACGGGTTTGACGTGACCGTGCAGGATCCGCCTTATGCCAACTACTCCATGATCATCCCGGATCTGACGATCTACGACGATCATCCGGAAATTCACGTGTATTCCACCAAAGGCGTCTGGGAGGGCAGCGATTCGGACGACAGCCAGGAAGGCATCGCGGACCGGAACCGCGTGCGGGAGCGGAACCTGTTCTGCTACAGCGTGTTCCGGGCCGCCCCGGTTCTGCTGCATTCAAAGCTCTACGACAGCGGGAATTACAACCAGACGGACAAGGCGCTGCACGATTTCGTGACCACCGACGATTACCTGATGATGAAGAATCTGCCGGCGATGACGCAGGTGCAGGCGGAAGGCGTGAACACTTTCCTGATGAAAACCTGCGATCTGACCCACGAGCCGCGATTCCTGCAGGAACCGGCATATGAGCCGGCGGCCTCCATCGACAATGAACGGTATGATCTGGAGCATCCGACCCGGACCGCGGCGGACGGACGGGAAATCCAGCTGACCACCGACAAACAGAAAATGCATTATCAGGTGAACATGGCCGCAATGATGCTGATCGGGCAGTGGCTGGATTATATGCGGGCGGAAGGCGTTTATGACAACACCCGGATCATCCTGACGGCGGATCACGGCATTGCCCTGGATTATCCGGAGACCTGGTCGGAAACAGCGCAGCAGGATACCTGCGCCTTCTATCCTCTGCTGCTGGTGAAGGATTTCGGGAGCGAAGGAGATTTTTCCTACAGCAGCGAGTTCATGACCAACGCGGACACGCCGCTGCTGGCCTTCGGCGGACTGGTGAACGATCCGGTGAATCCGGCCACCGGGGTTCCGGTGACGGATTCCATGAAACAGGAGGACACACAAATTCTTTGCAATACCAGCATAACCAACGATTTCGACGCCGCCGGGAATTCCTTTTTCAAAGGCATGGACGAAGGTTTTTACGCGTTTGTCCATCATGACCGGGCCGATCCGGAGAACTGGAAGATTGCGGAAATCGGAGATTGATCAGGAAAGATCAAATTTCAAAAAGGGTAAAAAAAGGCACCGCCGGGCATTTCCCCGGGGTGCCTGATTCTTTTGGAGCTGAATTATTTTCGGCGCAAGTTTGGATCAACGAGACTCTACCCCCGTGATCCAAAGGTTGAAAGCCAGCACCGGGATCATCAGCAGCCGGTAGGTGGTCCAGCCGTGCACCAGCACGTGGTTGGAGAGAATGAAATAGCGGCCGAGGGGGAGCAGGATCATCACCAGAAGCAGCAGGACTTCGGAAAGGGAAATGGCGCATTTCTCTTTTCCGCGGATCCGCCGGATCACCGTTCCCGCGATGAAGAGCAGCTCCAGCAGATTCCACCAGTTATTTTCAAAAGCGATCTGAATGTTATGGAGGACCGCGTCCGTGCGGCTGCCTTCACTCAGGCCCGTGCGGAAGAAGAACTGATCCAGCATTTCCCTGAAGACGCCGGGATCCTTCAGCACCGCGTAGGCGGCCCATTTAAAGACCATCATCCCGACCAGTCCGGCCATCCAGGCAATGAAAAGTTCCGCCAGACGGGCGAGCAGTTTCAGCGGCTTTTCCGGAACGCCGGTCAGGAGAAAGTAAAACAGCACCGGCACGCCGAAGCAGAGCAGCTGGATGTAGTTCATGTTGAAGTAATAGGTGGCCGCGCCGGTGATTCCGAAGAGCAGCCAGCCCCGTTTCTCCAGGGTTTCCCTTTTCAGCCAGAGCATCAGGATACAGGGAACCATCATGCAGACGAAGAATCCGAAGGAGGCCATGTTCAGCGCCATGGTCACCGGATGGATCAGCAGCAGGGAGACGACCACCGGAAGGATATACCGCTGCAGCCCGCGCTTCATCATTCCCCGGAGCAGGATCAGGAACAGAAACAGGCCCAGGTACAGGTTGATCTGGCGGATCCCGGAGTAGTGGGTCAGCTCCAGCAGGATCTTCATGACCACGGTGTATCCGTTGAAGAAACGCTTGTTTTCGGGGATCAGGGACGCGGATGCCGGGTCCTCCACAGCGGATTTCAGCTTCACGATGGGATCCCGGTATCCGTCAGCGGCCGGCGGTTCAAACTGATAGCCCTCCAGCACGCAGTCCAGGATCGGCGCGTCGCTTCCGCCCACCAGCGCCTGGTTCAGATACAGGGCTTCGGTGTAGTTGTCCAGCTGGGCCCCGGCCAGCTTCGGGGTCACCGAGTGATAGACCCCTTCGTCATAGAGCTGATCCACGGAGGCTTCCACATGTCCCCGGATGCTCCCCGTGGGCAGCAGAAAGCTCAGCGCCAGCAGGATCAGGCCAAGGCTCCCGCAGGCCACGGGGATCAGGGCGATCTGCAGTGTCCGTATCAGACCTTTTCGTATCAATGCACTGTCCTCCTTCAGGCACCTGGAATGGAAAGTATTTTGCTGTCCGTCAGGATGTTCAGGCCCGGGATGTCCACCGACATCAACAGGATGAACAGCCCGATGAACACCAGCAGATACAGCATCAGGCCCTTTTCGCGGAAAAGCTTTTCGGGCTTCTGCACCGCGGAGTCCCGGGCAAAGGACAGATGGAAATAGTAGCCGAAGAGCCCGATCAGGAACGGCATGAGCAGCACCAGCTCAATCCGGTATTTGACCAGGAAGGTGCCCAGGAAGAAAACGGAGCACATGGCATAGAAAAACGCGGACACCAGCAGGGACTGTTCCGTGTAATATCGGAAGGATTTCCGGTACAGGCCGGCCACCTTCCGGTCGCCGATCATCCGGTATTCCGCGAAGCGCTTGGTTGCCATCAGGAAGGCTCCGGCCATCCAGTAGCCCAGGAGCAGGCTGCTCGGCGGAACCGTGGTTCCGGAGGCGATGAACCAGCCCATCAGCAGGCGGATCGCATTGTTGACGGATTCGCTCAGCACGTCCAGGTACGGAACATCCTTTGTGCGGAAGGGTTTCACATTGTAGAGCAGGCCCATCAGCCACAGCCAGCCGCTCATGCAGAGGAACGGGATATTCACCAGCAGGGAAATTCCGAAACCGGCCAGAGACAGACAGGCCCACAGGGCCCAGACGACCCGGCCGCTCACGCCCTCCGACACCACACTGCGGTATTTCTTTGTCGGGTGGTATTTGTCAAACTCCGCGTCCAGCCATTCGTTGATGACGTAGTTCGCGGAGGCAATCAGGCAGGTGGCGAAGAACCCGGCGCAGAGTTTCCAGATCAGCTCCCCGGAGAAGGCGGTTTTCGTCAGGAACAGGGACGCCACCAGGCCCGGGAGTATGAAGAGCTGCTTGATCCAGTGATCCAGGCGCATGATGCGGATATATTTTTTCATTGATAAACCCTTTCAAGAAGGTCGGTTTCGTGGTTGACGGAGAAGATGGTGCGGTCCGCGATGTCGGATGGGTTTTCGAAGAGGGCGGCGTAGTCTTCCCGGAAGACGTCATCCGCCTGCCAGATCATGACGTAGTCATAATCCTTCAGCTTTTCCCGCCATTCCTCCGCCGGGATCACAATCGTCCAGATATCCCCGGGGTAGAGAGATTTCGTGTGGTCGGAAATGCTGAAGCCCACGTTGATTTCCCCGTTGGCGGGGCGGATGCCGTAGCGGAGCGGCCAGAACTCGAAGCCCGTCGATTCCTGTGTGATGATCCAGACGTGCTTCTCCTCCCCGCCCGTGATTTCGTTCATCTCCCGGACGAAAGAGTCAAGGCGCCCCTGCACATAGTACTGGTCGCTGACGGATTCCCGGCTCAGGTATTTCCCCAGGATCGCCGGATTCAGGGTCATGGCCCCGATCAGCACGCAGACGCCGACGCCCGCGATCGTCCGGCCGGGTCTTTCCTGAGTCCAGGCAGCGAACAGCAGGAAAATCATGACGGTCAGGCAGGTCAGCACGATGCCCATGTAGCGGTCAAAGCTGACCAGCGTTTCATCTGTGCTCAGCAGGAACATATAGAGCAGCGGCATACCAAGGCAGTACAGCACAAAGGTCACCAGCGCGCCGACGGCCGCCGCTCTGTGCCGGCTCTTTCCTTCCGGATCCTGCCGGTTCCAGAGGATCCACGCGACGATCAGCAGGGCAAACAGAATCGCCGCCAGAACCGGGTAGCTCAGCTTGACTTCGATGGGCCCGTGGAATCCGACAACGCCCGTCAGCAGCCGGTTGACGGTGACCCCGCCGATCTCCGCCGCGTAGCCTGTCGTCTCCTGCCCGGTGATCACCCGGAACAGGGCGCCCAGATCGATGCCCTGCCGGAATTTCATCGAGGCCGCGCGGTTCACCCGGATGCTGATTTCCCAGAGGATTTTGGGCAATGCCACCGCGGCCGCCGTCAGGGCTGTCAGACCCAGAAATTTTCGCCCCGTCCCGCGGTTTCGCGGCCGCTCCGAGATCAGAAAGGCCGCCGCCAGCGTGACGGCAAACAGCATGCCCACGTCCTTCACCAGCACCAGCAGGGCGCAGATCACCAGGATGTGGGCGGTTTTCCGGCCGGAGGGCTTCCACAGGAACAGCAACGCAAAACCGGCCCCGGCCAGCAAGCCGAGGAAGCCGTCCACATAAATGGACGTCAGGGATTCCGGATCGAAGAAAGCCGGAGCCGCCGCCGTGAAAAGCATCAGCAGCAGCGCCGGCAGGAACCAGCGCCCCTTCCGGACAGTCAGGAAGGGAAGCAGGAAGACGACCGTCAGCAGATAGTAGGCAAAGTACAGCCTCCAGTCCACGAAGATTCCGCCCGGAAAGATCATGGCGAGCTTTTCAAAAAGATACTGGAAGACCGCCATGCCGGGCACATAGTTCTGGAAAATTGAATGGGACAGGGGGCTGGTGGCGAAGGCGTCGATATGGCACATGGCCTTGACCACGTCGCCCCAGTGGGTGAACTCGTCGTACTCGTGAAGCAGGCGCTCGTAGTGGATGTAAAGCAGGAAAATGTAGAGCAGGAAGAACGCCAGGAACGCCGGGGTGAAAAAGGGCATGAGCGGCTTCAGGGTTTTCTCCCGGAAGATTCGCGCCGCTGAAAGGATCAGCAGCGCCAGGGTGATGCCCAGGATCAGGTAAACGCTGACTTTCAGCAGGCCGATGATCCCGAGAACGTACATGAACAGGATCATCCCGCCGGAGGTCAGCGCGATGGTTTCCTCAAAGCGCCGCTTCCGCCATACAGCCAGAAACAGCGGCGGGGTGATCAGAATGACAAAAAAGAGAATAGCCGGGAACAAGCTTTGTCCTCCCTGAAAGTGCTGTCGTACTCTCGCGGATCAGCGGGCGCAGGCTCCGGCGGAGTCTGCGATGAATGACCGGGGTGAGGTGGTCCACCCGGCTTCAATGATGGCGTTGCAATGATTACCGGGCTGAGCTAATCCACTCAGCTTCGATGATGGCGATGCTGTGGTAGGTGCTCCAGCCCAGGTTGTAGACTTTCGCCGCCTCGGGGAAGTTGAGCTGGAAGGTCAGGCGGTCCGTATCCGTTTCCGGCAGGGGGATTTCAATGTCGGTTTCCCCGGAGCCAACCTCCAGGAAGACCGGTTCGCCGACGGGTTCGCCGTTCAGGGTAAACTCCACGGTCTGGGGGGCATCGGTGACATTGGTCACCTTCGCCCTGAAAATCAGGCTGCGCTTCTCCGCCTTCTCAAAGAAGGTGTCGAAAGCCACGCTGTGGCCGGGGATGTTCCCGTCCTCTATGCCGTAAACCGCCACGCTGTTTCCGCTGACCTTCGTGCCCTTCACAAAGGGCTCGTTCAGCCTCGCCCGTCCGGGGAACTCGTCATCCAGGTCAAATTCGTCCCGGGTGATCACACAGTTCCGCCAGGCGTTCGGCACGCCGTGAATCGTCACTTCGGAGCGGGAGAACACCCGCTCGCCGAAAGCCGGGGCCCGGAAGTCCAGGCCGGTCCGGGGACGTCCGCTAGCCGCGGCGGCCGCAGCGACCTCCGAGAAGGATTTGCCGTCCATCATGGCCGTAATCAGACCCGGATAGTCATTCTGCAAAGCCAGTTCCGTGTGATCGATGCGGAAGCCGTCGGCCTGCCGGCCCGCCTCCTTGACCAGGCAGAGCGGGAAGAAGCGGTTTTCCCTGCCGTGGTCGGCAATCATGATCACGGTGGTGCTGTCGTAGGTGCCGGCTTCCTTCAGCTTGTCCAGATAGGTTCGCAGCAGCTTCAGCTGGACATAGCCGGTGGCCAGCTGCTGCTCGTGAACGGGGAGGCTGTTCCACTCATCCGTGGTATACATTTCCAGATTCGGCGTGCAGGGTTCGTGCACCCCGAACAGCTCTGTCACATTGAAGCGGGGCTTTCCCTCCACCCGGGTCAGCCCTTTTTCCTTCAGGTTTTCGAAGTAGACGCCGTCGTTGGTGATATAGGGTGCCTCCGCCCCTTCCAGGTTGAACTTGGCGTATTCAAAGTCCAGGGTGGTCACGGCGAACCGGGGCTTGAGCATCTGGGGCATGCTGCGGAACAGCGCGCCCTTGATCAGGTATTTGGTGATGTCAATCCGGGCCTGACGGTTGGGATGCAGCTCCCTGTCACCGTAGCTGATGATCTTGTCCTTTACGTTCGGGGTGGGAGCGAATTCGGTATAATAGCCAATATCCCATCCTTTTTCAGCCACCTGACTGATCAGAGTTTCCGTTTCAAAGGCATAGGCGGCGCCTTCCACAAAGGTTTTGCCCAGGGGGAAGTCCTGGCCGGTCAGAATCTTCGGATAGCTGAAATAGGTGAAGACCGAGATGCCGGAGGTGTTGTCGTAGTAGGTCACGTCCTGCAGGAAGTCTTTGCAGTCCGGATATTTCTCCAGGATTTCGTTCATATACGTGGCTTCGAAGGTATCCGTCACCAGCACCACCACGTTCCCGACCGCGGAGGTTTCATACATGCCTTCCTGTGTGAAATAGGTGCCGGTGCGCTTATTTTCGTGCTTTGCTGAGGCGATATCCACCGTGCCGACCACCACTTCCGAAACCAGGAGCAGCGCCAGCAGGGCATAGACCGTTCCTTTCATAAACCGGGGCCGGAAGATCAGCAGAAGCAGGGTCAGCAGGAAAACCCCGCCCCAGAGGGCCAGGCTCACGGTATTCCAGCTGCTGTAGACGCTCCAGTCAATCTCCTCGCCGGTCAGAGCCGGCAGGTAGCCGGAGAGAAAGTGGTCCTGGATAAAGGCACAGAGGGTGCCGGCGGTCACCGCCGAGGCGAACCACAGCCGCAGGCTCAGCTTCCGGCCGTCCGGCAGGAGCAGATGAACCACGAACGCGAAGAGAGCGGCAATGACGAAGACCATCAGCACATCGGGCAGGAGATCCTGCAGTTTAAACCAGAATTCACCTTCATTGCCAATGTAGAAGGTGAGAATCGGCCGCAGGATCAGGGCGGTGGCCGGGGTCAGACCGCAGAGCAGGGAGGTGATGATCCGGCCTTTGAGGTTTTTTCCGGCCTTCTTCGGGGCAGGCGCCGGTTCGGACCGGTTTTCGCGCCCCGTGGCCAGCTTCGCCTTCAGGTCTTCCCGGGTGATTTCCACCGGCGGCTCGGTTTCTTTGGTTTCGTTTTCATCCAGACCAACGGTTTTCATCCAGGATTTTTTCATCCTTCGGCCGTAGGTAGCGAAGAAAGCGCCGGCCGCCACCGCCACGCCGGCGATGGCCTGGATGGCGTAGGTGGTGACCGACGGGTCGATATAAGCCGACGCCAGGGCCGGAACCAGGGCAAAGATGATTGTGAAGTAAAGGATGCCGTATCTTTTCCAGCGACGTTTATTCAATGGATCTGCCTCCATGGGAATCTTCTTTCCGCGCTATTCACGGGAAATGAGGGATTTCAGGATGTATTCCGCAGCGGTTCTGCCCGCTTCGCCGGGATGGAAGATATTCTGTTCCCGGACTTTGGCGATCTTTTCGGCCCAGGCTTCCGGGTGGGATTCCATTTCCGCGATCACTTCCCCGGCTTTGTCCAGCTCGTCCTTGTTCAGGGAGCGGCCGATCTGATCCCGCAGGGCGATTTCCAGCGGCGTGATGCCGATTTTTTCCCAGTTCGGATTCGGCATTTTCATCTTTGTATTGATGAACAGCGCGGGCCTGCCGGTGGTGTAAGCATATTCGTAGGCAATGCCGCTCCAGTCGGTGATCAGGATATCGGCTTCATACAGGGATTCGTTGGAGGAAAAGTCGGTTTCAAATACCAAGCCCACCCCGGTCTGCTCCTTCCAGCGGTCCATCAGGGCATTGAGCTTCTGGGCGTATCGCTTTACATATTCCGGGTGGGGGCGGACCGTGATCTTCCGGCCTTCCTTCAGCAGGTTCCGGATCAGCTCATCGGCGCAGGAATCCAGGATATTGTCCTCGTTCCAGCTGGGGGCGATCAGGACGCGCTTTACGGCGTCCCCGGGCTGCTTTTCCCGTTTTTCCCAGTCAGCCCTCATGTCGTCCAGCAGGCAGTAACCGCATTCCACAAGGGTTTTCGCCGGAAGGCCGTATACCTCTTCGGTCTTGCGGATTTCCTGAATTTGCTGGGGCCCGACGCACAGGACCGTATCAAAGTGGTCCATGGCGCCTTCGCGGAAACTCATGTGCACGCTCATGGGGTCGTGGGGCGTGTAGATGTATTCCGTGTCCTTGCGGACATAGCTGCGCTTGATGTGATAGGTGTCCAGGTCCGGGGTGGTCATGACGACCAGATCCGCGTCCATTCTCATCATCAGGGGGATGATCTTCTGGGGCCCGATGTAGTACGGCAGGATCCGGGGCTCGGTTTTCGCGATTTCGAAGATCTGATCCTTCGGATCGTTGGTGACGTAGTGGATCCGGAGGTTGCTGCTTTTCAGCAGCTCCTCCGCGATGTCCTTAAAATATTTCCAGAAGCCACTCTTTTCGGAATAGAACACCACGTGCTTGTTCCGGATGGAAAAGAAGCGCTTGTAATCCTCTTTTTCCCGTTTGCTGTCCGGGTCGCGGGCGAACAGCTTCTTTTTTTTCCCGCCGCCCAGGGCCTCCAGCTCCGCCAGGGCGGCCCGGCTCTTTTCGAGTTCTTCGTAGTCCACGTGCTTTTCCGGCGGAATCGCCCGGTTCAGCAGGTACATCTGCAGCACGGAGAACAGGTTGCTGGCGATCCAGTACAGTCCAACGCCCGCAGAAACGAAGAGGCCCAGGTACAGGCTCAGACCCACGGAGATGATCAGCATGCTGTATTTGTTCAGCTTGCTCTGCTCCGCCTGGAGGGCCTGGTCCCGGTTCTGGGTCACCGTCATCACCAGGGCGCTGAGCGCCGCCAGCACCGGCACGATCAGGGAAATCCCGCCCTTTTCCGACGGCACCCAGCCCAGGTTGATCCCCAGGAACATCAGGTCGTCCGGATTGCCTTTGGCGATCAGGTTTCTGATGACCTCCACCAGACCCAGGAGAAGGATCAGCTGGATGACGATCGGCACCAGGCCGGCCAGGGGGCTGTACTTCTCTTCCTTATAGAGCTTCGCCTGGCCTTCGGCGATGGCGTCCCGGTCGCCGTAGTGGTTTACGTGCAGCCAGTTGATTTTCGGCATCATCCGGACCATTTTGATGCCGTTGTAATGCACCCAGATGCTGATCGGGAGCAGGATGATTTTGGAGATCAGCGTAAAAAGGATGATGGCCAGGCCGTAGTTTTTGCAGACGGAGTAGCATACGTCCATGACCGCGCCGAGAGCCGAGGCAATACCGTTCAGAATTGCTTCCATATTGTTTTCACCTTACGTGTTTGATTCAAACTGAGAACTGATGCCGGGAGGGCAAAGTGGATCAGGGAGACGCTACCCCCGTGATCCACGGGTGAGCCAGAGGTTGAAAGAGAGCACCGGCATCAGGAAGACGCGGTAGGTGAAGGGGGCATGGATCATGGAATGGTTGGAAAAGAGCGCCAGACGGCCGACGGCGAAGAGGACGGAGGCCAGCAGAAGCAGGCCTTCCGAAGCGGAAAGCCGGATCCGCGCGCGGTTTCTGATCCACCGGATCACGGTCCAGCCGATGAAGCCGGTCTCCAGCAGGTTCCACCAGATGCTCCCGAAGGCGATCTGCGCATTGTAGGCAATCGTCTCCAGGCGGGAACCGTTTTCCTCATTGGTGCGCCACAGGGCGTGCCGGATCATTTCGCTGAAGATGTTTTCCCCTGTCACCAGGGAGTAGGCTGTCCAGTTGCAGACCATGGTTCCGGCATAACCGACCGCCCAGGCGGCGAAAAAGTTCAGAATGTTCTTCAGCATTTCCAGAGGTTTTTCCGGAATGCCCATGATCAGGAAATACATCAGCATCGGCATGCCGAAGGCCATCAGCTGGAAGTAATTCTGCACCAGGCACTGGGTCACACTGCCGGTGATGCCGAAAAGCAGCCAGGCCTTTTCCTTCAGTGTTTCCTTTTTCAGCAGCAGCATCACCAGGCAGGACAGCAGCATCGGAACGTAGATCAGCGTGAAGGACATGTTCGTCCACACCGTGTAGGGCCGAAGGAACAGGATCGACAGCATGAACGGCGCGATGAACCGGCCGAGTTTTCTTTTGTACATCAGGTATCCCATCCACGCCGTGCCCAGCAGGCAGAGGTAGAAGCAGAACATCCGGATGCCGGGATAGCCCATGACCATCAGGAGCGGTTTTTGAAAGATCACGTGGGCGTTGAAAAAGCGGAATTCCGTGTTCTCCATCTGAACGCTTCCCGGATCGGTCACCGCGGCTTTCAGGTTCTCGATGGGCGCGGCGGTGTTACCCGCCGAATAGTAGGGGTTTTTCACGACGCAGGAGAGCAGGTCCGTGTCATCCGTGTTCACCAGATCCTGACACAGGTTCAGCGCGTCGATGAAATTATCCCGCATGGAGCCCTGTTCATCGTTGATGAAGGGATACTGGCCCTCCTTTTCGAAAGTATCCAGGGTGTTCCGGACGTGGGCTTTCATGCCGTCCGTGGGCAGCAGATAGGCGCCTGCCATCAGAAGCAACGCGACGGTGCTGATGACGATCGGGACCAGCACCAGGATCCCGGTTTTTTTCAGGAATTTCATATCGCTCTCACCAGCCGGGGCGCGTTCCCTTTGTTGATTTTGCCGTCCAGGTAGAGATCGACGATTTTGTCGCCGTAGGTTTCATAGATCAGGCGCAGATGTTCCGGGCGCCATTCCCGTTCCAGGAAGAGCTTGCCGGTTTTACGCTGCTCCTCGCCTTCGAAGACTTCGCCCTTCGCCATGCGGTTCAGGATGACTTTCAGGTCGTCCGCCGCAGTGACGATGGCCTTGCAGGCCACCTCGTGCATGCAGTCGCCGTGCGCCAGCACCGGGACAGACTGGTGGACGATGCGGCCGGCGTCGATCTTTTGGATGATGTAGTGGAGGGTGGTGCCCACATAGTTCGGCTCCAGGAAGTAGAAGGGCCAGAACATGGTGGCGGCGCCCTTGTAGTAGGGAGACAGGCCGCCGTGGAGGTTCAGGGCCCGGTCGTTCACCAGGGAAAGGATGTTCGGCCGGATCAGGCCCGGGCCGTAGGCCAGCAGCCAGTCGGGCTGAATCCGTTTCAGATAATCCTCCACCTTCGGACCGTTCAGCTCGTCGTCGTCCACGATCAGGCGGTCCAGCGAATTGATAAAGGCTTCGGTGTCAAAGCCGCCGAAGTATTTCTCCTCCATGTCCAGGCGCAGCTGAAAATGATGCCTGTAGAGATCGGTCAGCGCCGGATCCATGCCCTCCGGGATGTCCAGGATCATGTTTTCGCGCTTCATCAGCACGACCCCGGCCAGGCAGCCGGTTTCGGCGACTTTTTTGACCACGTGGAGGTGGCGGGGATGGGAACCGGAAACCATGACAAGCTTCATATAGGTTTTCCTCCTGATTCACTTTTTACGGATGAGGTCGGCGTTTTCAAGGGTCTGGATCACCGGGATCAGTTCCCGGACCGGGACGTGGATGGCTTCGCTGATTTCCAGCAGATCCCGCCGGCCGTCGGCGTAGAGGAGCACGTCCATCATCACCCGGACGCCGTCCCAGACGCCCTTCTGGCTCAGCGTCGGGTAAAGCCCCCGGCGTCCCATCTGGGGTTCGCCCAGGGTGTTGGCCGTATAGATCTCGTTGTGTTCCAGGGCGTCGACGGCTTCTTTCATGATATTGAAGCTGCCCTGCAGGCCCTCCTCCGAAATGACCGTCAGGTCGTCCGCGGAGGTGTGGTATTCCGGGAATTCCCAGTATTTGGACCGGCAGAAACCCACGACCCCCAGGCCGATCCCCGGGTAATTGTACTGCCGCTCGTCGCTGCCCCGCTCCAGGAAGGAGTATTCCTTTACCTTTTCCGGTTCGCCGTCCTTCAGGACGTTCATCAGCACCCGGTCGCTCAGCGTGTTCCCGGTCTGGCTGTGAACGATGGCATAACCCCGGTCGTCCCCGACGCAGGAAAGCACAAACCCGGCCTTCACCCTTTCCCGCAGCGTCCGCCACCGGCCGCCCTGGCTCAGATAGGTCAGGATGCCGATGGTTTCCGGCCCGAAAACAAACCGGTAGGTGTATTTTCGCTTTTCGAGGGACGCGATATATTTGATCATCTGCGCCGCCAGAACGATGCCGGAACAGTTATCGTTCGCCATGGTCGGGTGGCAGGAATAGGTGGAAATCAGGATTTCCTCCTCGGTTTCCCCGGGCAGGATCACATCGGCATAGGTCAGGGATCCGTCCTTCAGCTCGCTGTCCACCACGATGTGGTACCGTCCCGGCTTCAGGTTTTGCTTCTGGTTCTCCGTCATGCAGAAGCCGTAGCGCTCCTTGTAATAGGAGGTGACGTAGGGAATCAAATCCGGCTGATCCGGCTGGGTGTGGACGATTTCCTTCAGCTCTTCCAGCGTCACCCACTCGTCCACCGGTTTGGAATAGCCGACCACGCACAGGGGGCAGTCCTGAAAACTCAGGATTTTTTCGCCGGGCTTCTTCTCGATGTAGGCATCCCGGATCACCCATTCCTTCGGCACGGTCCAGTCAAAAACTTCCGTGCCCGTCGGGACTTCATAGATATTGAAGGTACAGGTGTCCCCCAGCCACTCCTTCAGAATCCGAAAGGTTTCCCGGACCCCTTCGCCGGTGATGCTGCGGTAGATCGGATAGAGCGTCTCCGCCAGGTTATACATGGCTTTGCCTTCGTTCATGTTTTCTGCTCCCTTTACTTCTTCATTTGGATCAAAACCTTCGGGAAGAAATGGGTCGCAAACCCTTCCTTATAGTGCCCGATGGCCATCAGTTTCTCATAGGCGCCGGGATCGGTGTCGTAAAACCGGTCCCCGATTTCGTACCAGCGGACTCCCTTCTCCCGCATCCGCTCCATGGCGACCGCCTGGACGATATGCCCCACGGGTTTGGCGAAGCGGCTGCGGTCATAGGCGGCCACACAATAGAAACCGCTCTGGGGCGTAGTATTAAAAAGGGCCGAACCGGCCAGCTGACCTGTCTGTTTGTCCCGGATGAAAACCAGAAAGCTCCATCCCTTGTCGGGGCAGCTTTCCCGGATGATCTCCTTCTGGATATCCCAGGTGATTTGCGGGCGGGTTTCCCGGCCGGCCACCTCGCTGTGCATTTTGTGGAATTCTTCAAAGACCTCGTCCAGATCCGGGCTGGTTTCGTCGTAAATCCGGATGTCATAGTCGTCCTGACCCCTGGCGATGCTGTATTTGTTGGTCCGCCGGATTTTAGCCTGGATCTCCTCCCGGGAGAGGGAAAGATCCGCGAACACCTGCCAGACCGGGGGCAGCGCGGTGCCGCCCCGCTCCATCAGCTTGCGGACCCACTGGCTTCCGCCGTTCTCCATCACCGTTTCGCAGCAGAGGAAGCTTTCCACCTCCGGCACGCTTTGCAGGGCCTCCAGGCAGGCATCGATCACGGCCCGCTGTCCCTCCGCCTTTTCAAGAAACGGCAGCATGGGGCACCGCAGGGGCTCGCCGGCTGTGCCGAAGGTCAGCTTTCCGCCCTTCCGGAAGATCATCACCGGCCAGATTCCCGCCGGCCGGCCGCCCCGGTAAAGCACCATGGACATATCCATGCATTCCTCAAAGGCCGCCTTGAAATACGCCTCCTGATAGCGAAGCACGCTGGGCTTGTAGTTCCAGGACACATAGGTGTTTCTGCCGATCGCCGCCAGGCATTTGTTCCAGCTGTCCGTGTCCTCCGCCATCGGTTTGCATTCAAGTTTTCCGTATACCGCTTCCGCGATTTTTTTCAAGTCCGACATTCCCGGCCTCCGCCTCACAGAGCATTTTTTGTGATCCCGTTCCCGCAGCCTTCCGCCCCAACCTCATCCATTTGTGGATTTTTTCCATATAATATGGTAGAATCCTCTGCAGAAGATGATCGGGGAGGGAACCGGCGTGCTTTTCAATTCACTGGCTTACGCGGTTTTCCTGCCCGCTGTTTTTATCCTTTACTGGGTGCTGCCGCACAAGGCGCGCTGGCCTTTGCTGCTGGCCGCCAGCTATTATTTCTACATGAGCTGGAACGCTGCCTATGTGGTGCTCATCGCCGCCACGACGCTGGTCAGCTACGGCTGCGCCCTGCTGCTGGAAAAAACCGACAATGTCCGGAAGAAAAAACGGTATGTCGGAACCGCCCTTTTTCTTTCTCTGGGCATCCTCTTTGTTTTTAAATACTACAACTTCACGGCCTCTCTTCTGGAGGGCATCCATGAAGCGATCCGCATCCCGCGGCTGGATGTGCTGCTGCCGGTGGGGATTTCCTTCTACACCTTCCAGACGCTTTCCTATGTGATCGACGTTTATCGGGGGCGGACCCGGGCAGAGCGCAACCTGGGGGTTTATGCGACGTTTGTGTCGTTTTTTCCCCAGCTGGTGGCCGGACCGATCGAGCGCAGCAGCAATCTCCTGCCCCAGATCACTTCCGAAAAACGGTTTGACTATGCTTCCGCCACCTACGGCATCCGGCTGATCCTCTGGGGGCTGTATAAGAAGATGGTCATCGCCGACAACCTGGCCGTGTTTGTGGACCGGGTGTTTGAGAATGTGCAGCATTATCAGGGGTATTCATTTGTGCTGGCGGCGTTCTTCTTTTCCATTCAGATTTACTGCGATTTCTCCGGGTATTCGGATATCGCCCGGGGATCCGCAAAGCTTCTGGGCATCGACCTGATGGAGAACTTCCGGAGCCCTTACTTTTCCTCAAGCATCCGGGAATTCTGGAGCCGATGGCATATTTCCCTGTCCACCTGGTTCCGGGATTATGTGTATATTCCCCTGGGCGGCAACCGGAAGGGCAGATTCCGGACGATTCTCAACAACCTGATCACTTTCCTGGTCAGCGGCCTCTGGCACGGGGCCAATGTAACCTATCTGGTCTGGGGCGGCATTCACGGCGCCGGGCAGGTTGTGGAGAACCTGACCGGCCTCGACCGGAAGGGCCGGAAAAAATCCCGGCTCCGGCGGATCATCGGCATCCCGGTGGTGTTCGTGTTTGTAACCCTGGCCTGGGTGTTCTTCCGGGCCAAAAGCTTTCCGGACGCGGTGTATGTGCTGACCCACCTGTTCACAGATCTGGAGATCCTGCATCCCGGAGCCTATTTTTACAACGGGATGAACATGATCTTCCTGAACTGGGAGCTGTTCTTCCAGAACCTGGCGCTGTATATTCTGCCGCTGGCGGTTTATGACGGATGCTCGCTGAAGACCGACGTGCCGGCCTGGATCGGGCAGCGCGGGCCGCTGGTGCGGTACGGATATATCGTGCTGCTGGTCGCGGTCATTCTGGTGTACGGCTATGTGGGGCAAAGTACGTTTGTGTATTTCCAGTTTTAGCGGATCAGAGAGACCGTCTACCAACGCAGGTAGTCCAAAGGTGGATCAATGAGACTCTACCCCCGTGATCCAAACGTGATCCAAATTCAGAAAGGAGGTGTTGACGGATGTGGAAGCTTGTGCTGCGGGTTGTAGTTGCCGCGGTGCTGATCCTGGGTGTCATCGTGGGCGTGAACTATTTCGTCGACGCTTCCCAGGTGATCACTTCCCGGGGGCAGGAGCAGATGGCCGAGCTCGTGCTGGCCGGCCACACCGTGGCCGTGCCGGAGAATTATAACGAGCGGGTGTATCAGATGGCGCTGGTGGAGCGCATGAAGGACATACCGGAAACCATTGTCCTCGGCGCCTCCCGGGGCATGTACCTGGGAAAGGAAATCACCGGCTATGATACGCTTTTCAACCACTGCGTTTCCGGGGCCTGTATCGAGGATTACTATGCCGTTCCGCAGCTGTACCGGGAAAAGTTCGGAAAATACCCGGGCCGGGTCATTCTGGAAATCAGCCCCTGGGTGCTGAATGAATTCAATCCGGAAATCCGGTGGCTGGAGGTTTTCTCCTGGCGCAGCGCCCTGGAAAAGCTGTATGCCGCGCTGAACGGCCGGAAGCCGGACATCAAGGAAAGCGCCGGCGAAACGGATCCCTTCAACAGCGATGGCCAGCCTTTTTACAGCCGGGAGAATCCCTGGTTCTCCCTCCCCTATTTCCAGTATAACTGCTATGTGATTTCACAGAAGGGACTGGATGCTTTCAGGGGGAATACCGCGCGGATCAGCACCGATCCGGACGAAGCCGCCGAGCTGCCGGACGGGTCCGTGCGGAACCCGGCCAGCCAGGAAAACCCGAACCCCCGGCGGCTGGCACAGGTCCTGGCCGAAACCGGGGCCGTCACCTTCGAATATGCCCACCGGATGACCCGGGTCGGAGAAAAGGAGAGCGCTGCCCTGGAGGCGCTGATCCGGGAGCTGCAGGAGCACGGAACGGAAGTGATCCTGTTCCTGGCGCCCTTCAGCCCGACCCAGTGCGGATACAGCTTTGATCAGGATCTGAATCCCGGATTCCGGGCAGCGGAAGCCTATCTCCGGGATCTTGCCGGGAAGAACGGCCTCCGCCTCATCGGCGGATACGATTCCCGGAATTTCGGTCTCACGGATGAGCAATACATTGATTATTCCCATCCGGACAAGAGCGCTGTAAAAGCTGTTTGGGAAAGTTCTAATCCTTCTTTTTGAAAATCACCAGCTTGCTGGCAATGTAGTTCAGCACGATGACGATCACGTTGCTGATCAGCTTCCAGACCGTACCGTTCCCGTGGAGCACGTCCACCGCCAGATACATGATCCCCAGATCCAGAAGACCGGTGAGCAGCCGGGCGCCGAAGAAGGTCGGAATCTCGTGCTTCAGCACCTCCGGAGCGAAGCTTTTGCTTTTGAACACCCACAGCTTATTGGTGAAAAAGGCAAACACCACCGCCAGCAGCCAGGCAATGATGACCGACGGCACGTTCGAAACCCCGAAAACATTATAGCACAGGTAATATGAAACCGTATTCACCAGCGTGGCCAGCGCCCCGAAGAACACATACAGGATCATATCCTGATATTGGATGATCAGCCCCCTGATTTTTTCAACCATGCCTTCCTAAAACCTTTCCGTCGGTCATTTCATGATAATGTCTCTGTAGGTGTTCAGCTTGTTCCGGAGCTCCTCCCTGGAGATCCGGTTCTGGGCCATCTTCTGTTCGTAATAACTGTAGTGCTCGTAGTCCTCCCGGATCTTCCGGGCCTGGGGCGTATCGTCCCCGCTTCCGATGGATTCGAAGCGGGCTTTGGCCTTGCGGGTCATGTACTGATTCCGGAACCGGGTCATGATCCGGCCTTTCATGGACAGGTGCCCGCCGATGTCTTCCGACTTATAGTCCGGATCCCGCAGCGTTTCGATCAGGTAATCGCCGGTGCGCTTGTAGGCGGGCTCGTCCGTCATGGAGTAGAACTGCAGCAGCAGATCCTTCTCAATCGGGAATTCATTGTCCTCCGCCCGGATGCCGGCCTCCAGCTCCTCATAGCTGGTGACGGCCTTGTAATGGCCTTTCTCGAAGAAAGGCATCGTCAGCTTGAAGGGGATTTTCGTCGGGTGCAGCACCAGGGTCTTCTTGCCGCTGGCATATGCCTCGATCATGGAGGTGCTCTTCCAGTTCAGCAGGATATCGCTGTTCAGAATCCAGTTCCGGATGCTCTCCTTGCCCACCACGTGGAAGGAGGGTATTTCTTTTTCACACTGCAGCAGCAGCTCGTTGTTCGCCTCCGCCGGGTGGGGCCGGTAAACGATCTGGAGTTCTGCGTGGTCCTTGGCCAGCCGCCGGAACCAGTCGAGAATCATCCGCTGCCCCGTCTCCTGGAGCTCGATGTTGTCCCGGCCGTCCAGGCCTTCGTCGGACATGGCGGCCTGCTCCGTTTCGGGTTTGCCCAGGTCCGCGAAGGAGGAAATGAAGAGAACGGTCTTCTTCGCTGGATCCAGTCCGAAGCGGGTGAACAGCTCCTCCCTGCCCTCTGTGGCCTCCCGGAATTCCGGCCGGTAGAAGTCCAGCGGCAGATAGCCGCACACCCGCAGGTTACTGGCGCTGAAGCCGTACCGGTTCATCAGGTACCGACGGTTGTGTTCGCCCCAGCAGATGTGGCGCACCTTTTTGGGGGTTTCGCCGCTGAAGTCCCAGTCGGTTTTCGTGTTTTCCTGCATGGCGCCGTTCATCAGCACCTGCTCCCACTGCAGGTTGACCACCTTTTCAAAGCTGTGGGCATAGCCGGTGAAGAAGGCATAGGTGGCGTCGTCATAGCAGGCGGACAGCACCGCCACCTTCGCCCGGTATTCCGGGTTCATGTGGAACATGGTGTCCCAGGTGTTCAGATAGGCCACCGTGAATCCCTTGGATTCCAGATAGGCGCCCAGCAGACAGATGCTGTCGATTTCCCGGTTCCGGACCTCGTAGATAAACAGGAAGTCCACGTCCCGGATCATCAGGCCCTTCGGCTCCTGCACGGCAGGGGGATCCGCCGGGCCCATCATCCGCTTGTAGGCATCCAGGCGCTCCCGGATCTCCCGGTGGGTTGCCCGGTTCTGGCGCATCTTCTGTTCAAAATAGGAGTCGTGCTCGTCCTTTTTCCCGGTCAGTCCGGACCGGATCAGGGACAGCTCGTTTTTCGACCGGGTCAGAATCCGGCCCTTCCAGGTCAGGTGGCCGCCGATATCCCGGGAATGGTAGTTCGGGTCGTTCAGGGTGTCGATCAGGTACTGACCCAAGCGCTCGTAGGCCGGCTGATCCGTGATGGAGTAGAACCGCATCAGCACATCCTTTTCGATCGGGAACCCGGCGTTTTCGTCGTGAATCTGCTCCACCAGCTCCTCGTAGCTGTGGGCGGCTTTGTAATGGCCCTCCTCGAAAATCGGCATCACGTAGTCGAAGGGGATCGGCACCGGGCGAAGCAGCAGCGTCTTCTTGCCGGAGGCGTAGAGCTCGACCATGCTGGTGCTCTGCCAGTTGCAGAGGATATCGCAGTTCATGATCCAGTTCCGGATGCTTTCCCCGCCGATCACGTGCAGGTTCGGGATATCCCGGGCGCTGGCGAAGAATTCCGGCTTCGCCGCTTCCGCCGGGTGGGGGCGGTACACAATCTGGATGCTTTCGTCCTCCCGGGCCAGCTTTTCAAACCACTCCAGAATTTTCTCCTGGCTGGCTTCCTGCAGGTGAATGTGGCCCATCACCACGTCCCGGTCGCATTCGATCAGCGCGATTTCCGATTCCGGCTTCCCCGTGTCCGAGAAGGAGGAAATGAACAGCAGGGTCTTTTTGTCCGGATCCAGACCATAGCGGGCGAAAAGCTCTTCCCGGCTCATGGTGGCTTCCCGGAATTCCGGCCGGTAGAAGTCCAGCGGCAGGTAGCCGCAGACGCGGGTTTTGTCCGGGGAGAAGCCGAAGCGCTCCATCAGGTAATCCCGGTTGTTCTCGCCCCAGCTGACGTGGCGGATTTCCAGGCCTTCGCCCCGGAAGTCCCATCCGGTCTGCACCTTGCTGTGGGTCACCATGTTGATCAGCACCTGCTCCCACTGCAGGTCCACCACCTTGTCGAACTTCAGCGCCTGCTGGCCGGTGAAGAAAGCGTAGGTCTCGCTGGTGTAGCAGGCGGGGACCACGATCACCTTGGCGCGGTATTCCGGCGTCCAGTGATACATGGAGTCCCAGGTGTTGATGTAGCCCACCCGGTAGCCTTTCTTTTCGAGGTAGGCGCCCAGGAGGCAGATGCTGTCGAGTTCGCGGTTGCGCACCTCGTAGGTGAAGAGGAAATCCACGTCGCGGATGATCATGGCCATGGGGGTTCTCCTTTGGTTGTACTTGTTGCCGAAAGTGGATCAGTCGAACCTGGTCTGCGTGATCCACTCGGCGATCTTCAGATCCAGGGGTTCGTCGATGTCGATGGAATGGGATGGGGACATGACGAAGGGGATCGGGTTGTCGTTGAAGCTGGTGGTTGGGCTGATTCCTTCGATCGGGTTGATGTAGATGCTGCCGTTGACACGGTAGAAAGGGGGCATATCCTGGCGGCGGACGGTGCTTCCGGTTTGCAGGAGGGGGTGCAGACGGCCGTCTTCAATCGTACGGATCAGGATCGGATGGTCGCTGACCTCGCTTACGGAGACGACGGGCTTTCGGCTCGTTTTGTAGAAGGTCTCAATTGCCTGATTGATGTCTTCTGTTGTTCGCAGAGGCGACGTGGGCTGGAGCAGCACCAGGCTGTCGAAGGTTTCGCCGGCTTTCCGAAGGGTTTCGATGGCGTGCAGCACTGCGTCGATGGTTTTGGCGGTGTCACTCGCCAGCTCTTCCGGCCTCAGGAACGGCACCTTCGCCCCAAATTTTTTCGAAACATCCGCTATTTCCGCATCGTCTGTGGAAACGAAGACATAGTCGATGTATTTGCTTTGCTTCGCCGCATCAATCGTATATTTGATCAGGGGCTCCCCTGCCAAGGGAGTGATATTCTTGTGGGGAATGCCCTTGCTGCCGCCGCGGGCGGGGATCAGGGCCAGGATTCGTTTATTGCTATACATATTACATATCCCTGTCAATGAAGTGTTTTTGGATTTCCATTTCCCAGAAGGCGGGGTTTTTGACGATGGTCATGAACTTTTCGGTGCTGTTTCCGTCGCCGAAGAGGAAGGAGGCGGTGCGATATTTCCCGGTGTTTTCGATGGCTTTCAGGATTTCGGCTTTGTCCTCCGTCACGTGCTGGAGGTTGGTGTTTTTGGCGGCGCTGTACCGGCCGGACTGGCGGGTGCCGATGTCGATGGCCGGGATGCCGTAGATGCCGGATTCGCGGATGCCGGCGCTGGAGTTGCCGAGGATGAAGTCGGCGTTCTTCAGGAAGGTCAGGAAATACTCAAAGCGCAGGGAGGGGAACAGTCGGAAATGCGGGTTGTTTTCGATGCGGCGATATTCATTCATGATCACTTCGCTGCCCAGGTCGTTGTTCGGGTAGACGGTGATGAAATTCCGGCCGCTTTCAACGGCCGCGTCAACCACGGTTTTGATTTTCTGACCGATGCTGTCGTATTCCGTGGTCACCGGATGATACATCAGCAAGCCGTAATGCTCAAAGGAGATTTCATATTTCTTCCTTGCCTCCTCGAGGGAAGGTAAAGAGCCGCTCATCATGATGTCGATGTCCGGCGAGCCGATCACGAAGATCCGGCTTTCTTCCTCGCCCAGCTGGATCAGCCGGTTTTTCGCCTCTTCCGTGCAGACGAAATGCACGTGGGCAAACTTCGAGATCGCGTGCCGGATGGATTCGTCGATGGTCCCGGAGAGCTCGCCGCCTTCCACGTGGCCCACCAGGATGTTGTGCAGCGCCCCGACCACCGCCCCGGCGAGGGCGTCCATCCGGTCGCCGTGGACCAGGATCAGGTCCGGCCGGATGTTCTCCACATAGCCGGAAAGGCAGGTGATCGTGTTGCCCAGGTTCACGCTGGCGTTCTGGGTCTGGCTCAGGCCGTAGGCTACGTAGATGTTTCTGTATCCGTCCTTCTGCACCTCGATATACGTGCTGCCGAAGGTCTCGGATAAATGCATCCCGCAGACGAAGATATAGACCTCAAAATCTTCATCCTTTTCGAGGGCTTTCATCAGAGGCTTCATCTTCCCGTAATCCGCCCGGGTACCTGTGATAAAAAGAATTTTCTTCATTCGATTCGTCCAATCCGGTTGTAGAATTGTCCCATTGGGGTCTGTCCCTATTGGTGCGCGGTCAAGGGATTGTGCCATTGGGGTCTGTCCCCATTGGTGCAATCATATCCCAGGTAAGCTGAGTATCGTTTTCAATATCCCGGGCCGCTGTATTCCCGAGAATCCCTTCATATTCCTCTGCCAGAATGCCGTCCTTGCCGGGGCGTTTCACCCAGAGATTTTCCCGGGTGAAGGGTTCGCCGGCTTTGACAGGCTGGATCGTGACCACGGTCGCGAAGGCGAAGTCGATGGTCACCTGCTCCTCTTTTGCGGCTTCCTTTTTGCCGCCAAGCATTTGGGGAATATCCTTTGCCGCCTGAATCAGGGCGGCGCACTGCGCCTCGTCCATGGAGCAGACCACGTCCGGGCCGGGGCGATCTATTTTGTCGATGAAATGGCGCTCTACCGCCGCGGCGCCCAGGGCCATGGCCGCGATGCAGGCGGTGTTGGTCAGGGTGTGGTCGCTGAGGCCCACGGGCACGCCCGGGAAGGCCTGCAGCATTTCCTGCATGGCGCCGAGGCGGACCAGCTTCGGGTCCGTCGGGTAGAGGTTGGTCGTGTGCATCAGGGCGTAGGGCACTTTCGCCTCTTCCAGGATGTCGACGGTTTTTCGGATCGCCGGGATGTCGTTCATGCCGGTGGAGACGATCATCGGCTTTCCGAAGGAGGCGATGTGTTTGATGAGGGGGTAGTTGTTCAGCTCGCCGCTGCCGATTTTATAGGCCAGGACGCCGAAGCGCTCCAGGCGGTCCGCCGCCGCGCGGCTGAAGGGCGTGCTCAGGAAGACAAGGCCTTTGGATTCGACGTAGTTTTTGAGCTCGAATTCTTCCTCTTCGCTCAGGGCGCAGCGCTCCATCACTTCGTAGATGGAGACATTCGTGTTGCCGGGGACGACCTTTTTCGCCGCGTGGCTCATTTCGTCTTCGACGACGTGGGTCTGGTGTTTGATGATTTTCGCCCCGGCCCGGGCCGCCGCATCGACGATCAGTTTGGCCGTGGTCAGGGAACCTTCGTGGTTGATGCCCATTTCGGGAATGACGAGGGGTTCTGCGCCGGCGCCGATTTTGATGGGGCCTATTTCGAAGTTTGTATACATGGTTTAACCTCACTTGATCCGGTTGATGTCGAAGATACCTTCGGGGTCGATTTCGGGGACGGTTTTTTCAAGCCCTTCGGGGATAAGGATGTCCGGAATATCTTCCGGTTTGACTTCGTGGACTTCATCGTCCACATGGACATAGCTGTATTCGGGTTCCCAGTCCTCCACACGGAAAACCATTTTTCCGAAGAGGCGGGCGGTGGAAAGGACCGAGGAGGTGGAGCTCATGATGGCTACACTGGAGCACAGATCTTCCATCAGATTAGCCGGAACGGATTCGGAGATCCGGAAGCCGAATGCTTTCAGGATCGGGGCCTCTTTTTCGCGCAGGTCCAGTTCCTTGTTCGGCGTATATCGGATGTTGATGATGATCTGTTGATTTTCGGCCAGCTCCTTCAGGCCCCGGAAAATGTCCATGCGCCACTGTTCGTAGGCGTCCCTTTTCCCTTCCAGCTCGTAATCCTGCATCGAGGCCAGCATCAGCGTCAGCTTTCGCTCCGGCGGGTACTGACGGCGCGTTTTTTCCGCGTCTTCCCGGTTCATTTCGGGATTGCCCGTCACCCGGAAGCGGATCTCCTCCGGCCGGTAGAAGAAACTTTCGTAATGGTACACCTTTTCATGGAACAGCTGCTCCGATTTGCTCCAGAAGCCGTATTCGCCGACGAAGGACAGGCGCGTGACTGGATGGTTTTCGTCGTATACTTCCCGGTTGAACTGGGTGGCGTGGTGCTCCTGCTGGAAGGTTCTGATTCCGAGTTCGTGGCAGGCGTGAATGATCAGCAGATCCCGCATGTTATACTGATTCACCGTCAGATACAGTGCGCATCCTTCCCGGCGCAGACAGTCCGTCACGCGGCTGAGCTGTTTTGTGTAGGCTTTTTCCAGGTTTTTCAGCGCTTTTTCGGTTTCTGCTTCGTTCTTTTCCTTTGCGGCAAATTTCAGCTCGCAGTATCGGATCACGGCTTTCTGCAGTTTCCCGCCGATGATCCCCGCGCCCCGGAAATAAATCGGTCTGACGTTCTGTTTTTCCGGCTTCAAGGACACTTTCAGGTTGATCTGCTGGTCCGGGTTTTCCCGCTTCAGCAGATCTGTGAAGGTCAGGATCGCGGTGCAGCCGGTTGCTTTTTCCGTCGCTTCGCGCGTTTTTGCGTAGCGTGAGCTCAGCAGGAAGGTGTTGGAGAAAGCCAGGCGAGGGTCTGCCTTTTTCACAGCGCGGTTTTTCGCTTTTGAAAGGAGCCAGAGCACCGGGGTAAGGAGCCCGGCAATTGCGCGGGTCACCGCCTTTTTACCGTACAGGGTATCGTGCAGGAACAGCCGGGACAAGCCGTATTGCAGGTTGCCCGCCGCGTCTTCCATGCGGTAGTCGATCAGGGCAAGGAGGGCCCTTGTTTCGTCTCTCATGATTTCTTTCCTATTAATCGATGCAGCCGTAGCAGGGGCGCAGGGCCAGGTGGCGGTGGATGCTGAAGCCGTTTTTGTTTACGCCGTCGATGTCATGGTATTTGCCGACGTAGATCCGGTCGCAGTTGTGGTCCGTGTCGCAGCACCAGACGAAGTCGTGCTCCCAGAGACGGGTTTGCAGCACGTACCAGGCGGTGAAGAAGGCATAGGTGCATTTGATGGCAGACGGGAAGGTGTGGGTCTGCAGAAGCTCCGTCGGCTGGACGGCGCGGCTGTCCTCATAGACGGCTTTGCGGATCAGAAACCAGCCGTCCTCCATGGGGATATCGATGAAATGTTCCTTGTCGTACCAGTCCTGGTTGTAAAAGCAGGGCTCGGAGATTTCCGGGTCCTTGCCGAAGCGCTTTTTCAGGTTCCGGATGGTTACCGGGGCGCCGTCGTTGAAAACGCTTGTTCCGAAGACCAGGATGTAGTCGTTTTCTTTGGATTTTAATTCTTCTTCCTTGAAGGGGATTTCCGGGATTTTTTCGGGGATTCTCAGGTTCAGGGCCTGGATGTTCTTCAGTCCCTCCGGGCCGATCTTTTGGATGCTCATACCAGCAGCGATTCCTTCCATTTTTGGTATTCGACGACTTCCTGCGCCGTGGCCAGGTGGCCCATGGCCGAGTATTTTTCGATCCGGTCGAATTCGTCCGACAGGCGCTCGAAGCGGATGCCCCAGCCGCTGTCGATGAACCAGTTCAGGTTCCGGACGGGGGCGTTGTAGAGGATGATGCCGGATTTGGTGTCCAGCACTTCGCGCAGGAAGGTCAGGTAGGCGCGGTACTGGTGCTCGTGGCTGGCGATCAGGGCCAGCTTTTTCCAGCCTTTTTCCATGGCCATTTTCACGACCTGGACCGCCTGCTCGCGGGTGTTGGTGGATACGTCCTCGTGGATCAGGTCGCATTCCGGCACGCCGGCCTTCAGGATGTAGGGGCTCACTTCTTCGTAGGGGAAGCTGCCGTAGTCCTTGTCGACGATGTTGCCGCTAAAGACGATCCTCGCGATCCGTCCCCTCTGGTAGAGCTCCACGGCTTTCTGGAAGCGGAAAAAGCCGTCGCCCTCCAAGAGGATTCCCGCATCGGAATTGGTCAGGCAGTCGTTGTCCACGATCGCCATGATGGTTTCTCTGTCTGTGATCATTTGATTTTCTCCGCTTACAGGTCTTCCCAGAAGATCGGATCCCGGGCCGGAATGTCCTTGTTGACGGTTTTGCCGATGATGGTTTCCCGGAATTTCGGCGGAATGCCCAGGGCGGGGCGCAGCACGTCCAGGTCTTCGGCGGTGAGAATCTGGCCCTTCTTCAGGTCCCGCTTCGCGTAGAGGCAGCGGCGCTGGACGTAAACGGTCTCGCTTTCCTCCGCCACGACCTCTTTCCGGGTGCTGCCCATGGCCCGCTCCGCTTCCCGGATGCTGTCCACCATGAATCTGAACTCGTCCGGCTCCATGGAGTGGGGATGATCCGGGCCGCTGTCGTGCTTGTTCAGGGTGAAATGCTTCTCGATCACCCGGGCGCCGAGGACCACGGAGGCCAGGGCTACCACATGGCCCGGGCTGTGATCCGAATAGCCGGTCAGGCAGTCGAAGGCGCTCTGGTAGGTTTTCAGCACGTTGACGTTGGCGCTGTCGATCTTCGAGGGATAGTTCGTGATGCACTGCATCAGCACCAGGTCCTTGTTGCCGGTTGCTTCGATGGTCCGCACGGCTTCGTCGATTTCGCTCATGGTGGCGTCGCCGGTGGCCAGCATCACCGGAATGCCCTTGCGGGCGGTGTAGTCCAGCATTTCCAGCCAGGTGATCTCCCCGCTGCCGATTTTGATGAAGGGCACCCTCATGTCGGCGCACAGGTCCACGGCCTCCTTAAAATACGGGGAGGTGGAAAAATCGATGCCCACGGCCCGGCAATAGTCGGCGATCTCCTGGTGCCATTCCATGGGGAATTCCACGTCCTTGAAGACCTCGGACACCGTCCGGCCCCAGCTGCCGTGCACCCCGTGGAGCTCCATCTTGCTGAAGCCGCCCTCGGACACGATGGTTTCCGCCGTGAAGGTCTGGAATTTCGCGCAGTCCGCGCCGGCCTCCTTGGCGGCGTCGATCAGGCGCTTGGCCTTCTCCTTGCTGCCGTCGAAGTTGCCGCCGATTTCGGCGATAAAGTAAGTCGGATGGTCCGGGCCGATGGTTTTGCTGCCGATTTGGATGGTTTTGTTGAAGCTCATAGGTTTGCCTCCCCTTCTATGTTGGTTTTGAAATGGATCAGGCGTACCTGACCCCAGTGATCCAGTTGAGTTTCTCTGTGAGAATGAAGTCCCGGAGGAGCTCCAGGGTACCGTCTTTCCGCCGGGCCCAGATCTGGGGCATTTCGCGGGAAAGGAAGGTAGAGCTGGATTCCATGAAGGAATAGGCGCCGCAGTTCAGGAAAACCAGGATGTCGTTTTCCTTCAGGTTTTGGAAAGCAGCATCCCGGCAGATGATATCCGCCGTGGAGCAGATGCTGCCGCAAACGGTCCATTTGGCTTCCTCGCCGCAGTCAGAGTCTCCGAAGGAAAGATGCGCGTGCATCGGCACTTTCATGCTCCGGATCTGGCCGTCGTAGTGCAGCTGGTTCATGCCGCCGTCGGCCACGGCGTAGTTGATTCCGCCGTTCTGCTTGCAGTCCACGACTTTTGTGAAGTAGAACCCACAGGTTGCCGCGAACCAACGGCCCATCTCAACGGTCACCTTTGTGACGGAGGCCAGCTCCTGCAGGGACGGAACGATTTCTTCCAGGTCTGTCGCACTGTTCGCTTTTTCCTCGAAATAGTCGACGTTCAGCCCCGGGCCGTATTCCACGTTCTCGATCCGGAAGCCCAGCTCCGCTTCCGTTCTGTGGCAGAAATCCTTCAGGTATGCCAGTTCCTTCTGAATGATGCTGCTGTTTCGCTTCTGGGTGCCGGTGAAGTAATGCACGCCGCAGATCCGGATGAAGGGTGTTGCTTTCCGGTTCCGGATCGCGTCCAGCACCTCCGCCTCGTCCATGCCGAACTGGGAATCCGCCGCGATCCGGATCAGCACCTGCAGGGGATCGTTTTTCTTTCGGCCGGTTTCATCCAGGGCTTTCAGCTGATTCCGGCTTTCCGCCGTGAACAGCCGAACCCCCGCGTTCCAGGCTTCTTCGATCTCCCGGGCGTTTTTGTTCAGGCCGGAAAAGAGGATCCGGTCCGCCGGAATCCCGTGGTGCATGCAGATATGCAATTCTCCCGGAGAGCACACTTCGAGTTTTTCAAACAGCGCGCAGGGATCGAAGCTTTTGCAGGTCAGGAAAGGGTTCGCCTTCATGGAATAGCATATCCCGATCTCCGGGCCCAGCTGTTCCTTCGCGCCTTTCGCCCGCTCCGCGAACTCGCTTTCGTCAAAGACATACGCGGGTGTGGCGATTTTTCCGGCGATCTCCTTCAGCGTGTCAACCGTCATGGCCGTCAGCCCTCTGCCTGCAGCTGCTCGATCAGCTGCCACATGGATTCCACGGAATTGAAGTTTTCCGCCGTCAGGTATTTCGGCTTCACGTCGATGTCGAAGGCCGCGTTGATTTCGTCCACCAGCGTCAGGATGTCCAGCGAGTCCAGAATGCCGTCGGAAATCAGCTGCTTCTCCGCCGCGAAGTCCACGTCCGGGCGTAACTCTTCCAGAATGCCTGTCAGTTTTTCCATTCTTGTTCTCCTTTTGAGTTGCAAAGTGAAATGTAGTCGATCTTGCCGTTGGGGAGGGTTGGGAGGGCCTCGAGCTTTTTGACTCTGCGGGGGACCATGAAGGACGGGAGGGTCTGGCGCAGGTACAGCACCACCTGCTTGGTTTCGGCTTCGCCGGTGTAGACCAGGAACAGGGTTTCAGTCTTTTCGTCAAAGGCGCAGGCGCAGGCCTCGACGCCCGGGGCTTTGCCGGCGATCCGCTCGATCTCCTCCAGCTCCACGCGGTGGCCCATCAGCTTGATCAGCCGGTCCTTCCGACCGCAGAAGAGCAGCTCCCCGTTTTCATCATAGCGGCCGTAGTCGCCGGTTTTGTAGAGAATCTCCGGATACTTATCGTTCAGCGGATTCTGAATGTAGCATTTCGCGGTCATTTCCGGATTGCCGAAGTACCCCAGGGTCACGCCGATGCCGGAAACGCAGATCTCGCCGGTTTCTCCCGGCTCTGTGGCCGTGCCGTCCTCGTTCAGGAGGATGATGCCGTAATTCCGGTAGGGCCTGCCGATGGGCAGCACCGTATCCTCATTTGCCTTTTCCCGGACCACATAGTAGGTGCAGGAAGCCGTCGTTTCCGTGGGGCCGTACTGGTTGATGAATTCCGCCTGCGGCAGGTGCGCCTGCCATTCCGAGAGCACCCGTCCGGGCAGCACGGATCCGGAAAACAGCACCTTCCGCACGTATTCCGGTTTTCCGGCCTCAAACAGGTGCAGCTTGCTGCACAGTTCCATCCCGGACGCGCTCCAGCAGAGCACCGTGATCCGTTGCTCGTTCAGCGTTTTCAGCAGTTCCGGCATCATGGAGAACTGATTCTTCGGAATGATCACCGTGGACGCCCCGGTCAGCAGCGGCAGGTAGATATCCCGGATCGACGCGATGTAGTCCAGGGGCGACTGGTTGCCCAGCACGTCGTCTTCCTTCAGGTCCAGGACTTCGTTCACCGCTTCGACGTAGTTCATCAGGGACGCATGGGAGGTGATGATGCCTTTCGGCTTCCCCGTGGAGCCGGAGGTGAAGATGATATACAGCGGCTGCGTCACGATGATTTCGTTCTCCGCCGCTTCCACATCTTCCCCGCACGCGTTTTCGAGCAGGTCTTCCGCGATCATCCGCTCCCCCTCAAACTGCACCCCGTCCAGGATGCCGGTCAGGGAGCGGAAAGCGATCATCGGCGCGTCCTTGACAAAGTCCATGATCTGCCGGATCCGCTCCGGGTTCAGCGTGGCATCGATCGGGATATAGCATCCGCCTGCCCGGGCCACGCCGAGATACACCACCGGCGTCAGCGCGGACCGCTCCCCCAACACAAAGATCCTTTTCCCCCGGAATCCCCGGCGGATCAGATGCGCGGCCACCCGCCGGGACAGGTTATACGCCTCCCGAAAGGAGACCGTCCGGGTTGGATCAATATAAGCCGCTTTGTCCCCGAAAGCGCGGGACGCGGAAAAAATATAGGACGAAACAGCGTTCAGAATAAGTTGTCACTCCGTTTCAAACGATCTGAAGTTTTCAGCAGGGACGGTCCTGATCGCCGTCCGCCTTGCAGAACAGGCATTTTTCGGGTCTCCCGTCCGCCCAGATCTGCACGTTTCTCTGTTCAAAGGGATGGAAGTAATCCGGGATGACGTTTTCGTCGTTTTCCCGGATTTTCGCGAATCCGGCCCGGGTCAGGAAATCTTTCTGAAATCCGGACACAAAGAAATCGGTGTATTCGCAATCCAGGTTTTTCATCTCTTCCCGGAAGAAAGCGTTCAGGCCGGCAAAGCAGCACTGGTCGCCCAGCCAGTCCACGATCCGCAGGGCTTTGGCCCCGTCATGCTCCTGCACCCGCGTCACCAGCAGCGCGGAAGCCGCGCCCTGCCGCAGGCCGTACACCCGGTAGTCATACACCGGATGACGGAAAAACCGGTGATCCAGATATCCTTCGTCTTTGTAGGGCACGACGGAGGTGTCCGAAAAATCGATGTATTCCGCCGTTTGGGCGGCATCCACCAGCCGGCAGACCTGGGGTTCTTCCCCGCTGATTTCTCCGGTCTCCGGCATGTAGGCGATTTTCGCGATCCGGAAATTCTCCCGGTCGTCCGGGAGATAGTACTGCTCCAGCCGGAAAACTTTAATCTCCGGATCCGTGCGCCGCAGCAGCGGGACCGTGGTTTTCGGGTTGTCCCCGATCCCCAGAGCATACCGGCAGCCGGTGAGGGCATAGACCCGGTTCATCAGCTCCAGCCCCAGCAGCGGCACACATCCCGGCCGCGTTTTCCACATCACGGTCCAAAGGTCCAGGCAGTCCGGATTCGCCGACGCCGGCAGGAATCCCAGCATCCCGTCCAGTCGGCCCGTCTCCCGGTTCCGCGCGATGATGAAGTTGACCCCCCCACCGCTCGCGTGCTCGTATTCAAAGAAAGCCCGGTCCCGGCCCAGGATATGCCCGTGCCGCCATTCCTTTTCCACGAAATCCATGATGTCGGGAATGTCTTCCCATTTCGCCAGGCGGATTTCGCAGGCCTCGTCATACATGTTCACGTGGTCAGTACTCCTTGTAGTTCTCACTCTTCGGCGGGAAATCATTGCAGTCCAGCCGGGGCAGCGTTAGCGGGTTGTCCCGCCCGATCACCGCGGTTCGCGGCTCGATGGTCACGCCGACGCAGGCGCCCCGGGACGCGATCTGATCCAGCACCGCCTGACTGTACCTGCCGTAGGGATAGGCCATGGCCCAGGCGTTCCGGTCGATGAAGGGGTCCATGATCTCCAATGCTTTGTCAATATCCGCCTGCAGTTCGGCTTCCGGGAGCACGTCCAGCCAGTAATGATCATATCCGTGCACCCCGATGAACATCCCGTGGCGCTTCAGGGTCATCAGCTGATCCGGATTCATGTAGAGCTCCCAGGCGAGTTTTTCCTCCGAAATGCCCACGTGCTTTTCGAACAGATCGCTGCTGATCCGGTTGCGCGCTTCCTCCGGCAGCGCCGCCTGCAGCACGCCCTTCACAAAGCGGATTTCCCTGCTGTCATAGCGGCTTGGAACGGCGTATTTCGCGAAAAGTGCATCGTTTGATTCGTAGTCAAACTCCCTACCCCGATAAAAATCCAGCCGTTCGAAAACATCCGGCAGCAGTTTACCGATGTCCGCCGACGCCATGATGTAATGGATTTTGTTGACGTCCAGCAACTGATGCGTCGTGAAGGTTTTCCCGGGGATGAAGAAGGTGCCCTGCAGGCCGAACTCCTCCAGCACGGGCAGCACAAATGTATAGTTGTCGATGTAGCCGTCGTCAAAGGTGAGCAGCAGCGCGTTTTCCGGGAGGGGCGTTCCGCCGCGCACGGCGTCCATCACCTGTTCCATCCGGACTACATGGAAATGCTCCTTCATGAAGGCGATCTGTTCCAGGAACAGGTTCACGTCCAGGCCCTTGATCTCCGGGTAGCGGGAATGCTTCAGATCCCGGACGTAGTGGTACATCGAAATGGCAAGTCTCTGTTCCATCTGCTTTTCCTCATTTTTTCAGAACCGCAGCGGTTCCGTTATCTCTCGCGGGTGGCGGTTCCGTTCTCGATCCGGTACACCATGTCGCAGTTTTCGATGGTGGAAAGCCGGTGGGCGATGATCAGGATCGTGATGTCGCCGGAGAGCTTGTTGATGGCTTCGACGATGGCGTGTTCTGTTTCGCCGTCCAAGGAGGAAGTGGCCTCGTCCATCACCAGGAACTGGGGCCTGGTGTAGAGCGCCCGGGCGATGCCGATGCGCTGGCGCTGGCCGCCGGAGAGGCGCACGCCGTTTTCGCCGGTGACGGTATCCAGGCCCTCCGGCAGGCTTTCGACGAATTCCTTCATCTGCGCCCGCTCCAGGCACTGCCACACCCATTCGTCGTCGACGGTTTCCTTTTCCTCGCCGAAGGCCACGTTGGCGCGGATCGTGTCGTCGCAGAGGTAGACAAACTGCGGGATATAGCCCAGGAGGCTGCTCCACCATTCGGGGTTTTCGGCGATGTCCTTGCCGTCGGCCAGGACCCGGCCTCGGGTCGGCTTGTGCAGGCCCAGGATGATGTCCGCCAGGGTGGTTTTGCCGGAACCGGTGGTTCCGACGAAGGCCACGGATTTCTGCGCCGGGATCGTCAGGTTCAGGTCCTCGTAGAGGGATTCCTGGGCTTCGTCGTATTTGAAGCTGATGTGTTGGAGTTCGATGCCGTCATGAAGGATGGGTGGATCACCCGAACCTGACCCCAGTGATCCAGCGCAGGCGCAGGCGCCTGCGCTCCGCGTACTTTCGTCGAGCTCACCGGAGCAGACGATTTCGTAGATGCACTGAACGGAGGGCCGGAAGTAGTTCATGCTGTTGATGACCGAGGTCAGGTTGCTGACGATCGGGATCATGCGCATGGCGGCGATGGCGAAGGCCGCAAACATCGGGAGAGTATCGGTGATATCCCGGCCCAGCAGGATCTCCACCAGCACCGTTCCGAAAACGAGGAGCATGATGCCGGTGTCGACGAGGATTTTGGGCATCATATCGATGGCGCGGTAGGAGGATTCGCAGTCCGCGGAGATTTCGGCAAGGTCTTCATAGCGATCCACATAGAAGCCCTGTTTGCGTTTGACGAGGATATTTTTCAGCCCGCCGATGCTCTGGGCCACCCAGGCGAAGGTGTCGGTGTTGGCCTGGTGGCTCAGGACGGAATACTTGTCGATTTTCTTCTTCAGCCCGATCCGAACCCACAGCAGGAAGGCCGCCATGAGGCCGAAGAGCACAGCCGTGAGGAGGACATTCATCGAAAGGAGAACCGTGACGATGCCGATGACGGTCAGGATGTAGGAGGCCGAGGAGATCAGGCTGCTGAGGATCATGAAGACCCGGAAGACGTCGTTGTTCACCAAACGCTGGGTTTCCGCCGTGTTGTGGGTCAGGTGCCAGGCGTAGGGCTTGTGCATCACGTTGCTGAACAGGCGGGTCGCCAGCTCAGCCCGGTAGGAGGCAACTTTCCGCTCCTGCCAGTACTGGTAGAGGACTTTGCAGACGCCGCGGACGATGTAGAGCACGATGAACCCGATCGTCAGGACCAGGATCGCCTGCTTCGGATCGGTGACGCCGAAGTATCTGGCCATGGCCTTGCCGAACATGCTTTCCGGATAGCCGGAGATGTTGGTCATCAGGGTCATGAAGGGCGCCATCAGGGCCACGGTGACCGTGTCCAGCAGGGCCAGGAACAGCGCCGCGAACATCAGCAGAAAGATGCCGCGCCGCTGGGGTTTGGTCAGAATATGCCAGATCTGGAGCAGAACTTGCTTCATGAATGCATGTCTTCCTTTGTTGGGGATTTTATGGCAGAGGCGATGGAGGCGGCAAAGGATTCGAAGGTGTTGGCTTCGAAGGTTTTCCGGATTTCCTCCGCCGGAACCCGGCGGGCGCTGTTGGTTTTGATGAAGGTCCTGACTTCTGCGGCTTTGTTCAGAAGGTCTGTTTTCAGGTCCTCTTCAGAAAGGTTCAGCGCCAGCGGGTAGCGGGTTAAATATTTCAGTGTCGGGCATTCCGGGGATTTATAAATGTTGATGATCGGCTTGCCGGTGCTGATGTATTCGAAGATTTTGCTCGGCATCTGGTTGTCGACGCTGTTGCCGATGTTGATCAGGATATCGGTTTCAGCGTAGTTTTTGGCAAGATCGTCACCGGTCAGTTTTCCGAGATATTGGATCTTTCCGCTTTTCGGGAAGAGTTCTTCTTCCGATAAATCTTCCAGATGCCCCGCGAAGCGAACTTCGATTTCCGGATCTTTTACCACCTCGTTGAAGAGGGTGATGGCTGGGCGGGGGTCCCGGATTTCCCGGTACATGCTGCCGAAGAAGGCGCAGTGGATCGGGGAGACTGGCCTGTCAACGCAGGTGCCACCGGCACCTGCGTCCCCGTGATCCAAACCCGCCGGCGCCTGTGCCCCGGCATCCACTCCCGGCATTTCGACGGAGACGATTTTGTCGGAGAAGGCAACTTTTGCGCGCAGGTAGTCCCGGTCGGTCGGATAGGCCACCAGGACTTTCGCCGCCGGTTCCATGTATTTCTCTTCGCGCTTTTTCCGCGCTTCCAGTCCTTCCGGACCGAAGATCCGGTGGGAGAAATAGGGATCCAGGCAGACCGGGATCCAGGGAACGTCCGTTCCGCGAACCATGCGGGAGGCGCAGCCGTGGGCCAGGATCGGGGCCGAGAAGCTGACGACCGCGTCGTAGTCTTTGAGGTTCACCGCTTTGCGGACTTCGCGCTCGTAGAGGCGTTCCAGCATGCGGGTATCGTCGTGGTCGAGTTTACCGAGGAACTTTTCACTCAGCATCCGCGCATAGGTTGCGGGAGATGGGTTGGCCGTACACTTTTCTTTGTGGAAGGAATAAGACGGGACGCGAATGACGCGGAAGTGGATCACCGGGACCTGGTCCGAGTGATCCACTTCCGGCGTTACCAGGTCGATGTCAAATTGCCCGGCCAGGATCTCGCATGTGTTGTGGATGATGCGGGTGTTGGCGTTCTCGGTCGGGTAGTACTCGTAAGCGAGAACCAGCAGTTTCTTCTTCAATGATTTGCTCCTGTATGAAATGGAGTGGATCAGGTAGACCTGGTTCCGGTGATCCGCAGCAGGGCGTTGTAGAGGTCGGGGGTGCGCTGCAGCAGTTTCAGCTTGGAATACTCCTTTTTGGAAAGGTCCGGGCGGATTTGCTTCAGGTCGATTTTGCGAATCTCGTCCAGGGCCTTTTTTGTATCTGTGTTTTTCAGATGGGCAGTATTGTAGATTCTTGTCAGAACGTCGGTTTTGCGCTTTTGAATATGGCGCAGAATCACCGAATCGGTGACTTCTTTTTCGCAAAGGGCCAGGATCTTCATGGCGTCCCATCCCTTCTCGTCATAACTGGAGTTCAGAGCCGAGGTTTCACGAACCGCATAGTTGCAGGCATCCACATCCAGAATCAGGGTTTTCGGTGTTTTTTTGAGCACGTCGAAAACAAACTTCTGGTCCTCCGCAATGCGGATATCCGGAATAAAGCGGACATCCTCCAGGAGCTCCCGCCGGTAGACCTTGCCCCAGACGCAGAGCATCAGGAGCTCGCGGTTTCCGAAGAACCATTCCATGAGGTCTTCCGGTTTATCCGTTTCCAGGCGGCCGTCCGGACCCCCGTCGCTGCCGGGCTGCACGCGGAAAAGCTTGTTGTCTTTGATGAAGCGGGCGTTACCCTGGACCAGATCCCAGCCGTTTTCCTCCATCTCTTTTACGGCAATCTGAAAGAAACCTGGCTCCACCGTGTCATCACCGTCGACAAAAGTGATGTACTTCCCTTTCGCGGCATCCAGGCCGGCATTACGTGCCCGGGATACACCGCCGTTCGGGCCGGTGATCACGCGCAGCTGTTTATGTGTTTCTTCCCAGGCACGAAGGATTGCGAGGCTGCCGTCGGATGAACCGTCATCGATGACAATGATCTCGTAGGGATCGTCAAATTTGATTTTTGCAAGGGAGTCCAGGGATTCGGGGAGGAAGGCTTCGATGTTATAGACCGGCACGATGATGGAAAGAGTGATCGGGTCGCTCATGGTTAGCCTCCTTCTGAGGTCCACTTTGCGTAGGTGTTGCAGACAGCTTCGGCAGTGGCACGAATGTCATACTTGTTGTCAAGGGTGGGATTGGGGTCGCGGCCCTCGGACTGGAGAATGCGGCGGACCCAGAGTTCCGGGCCTTCGTCCTTGGGAAGGTATTCGATCAGGTCGCTGATCTTCGTCTCCGCCGGAACCTCGAGGCTGGCGTAGGTCGGAAGGCCGTTGGTCTGGGCTTCCACGAAGGAAATGCCGAGGCCCTCCCAGGAGGACGGAAGCGCAAAGACGTCCAAGGCGTTATAGAAGCGCCAGGCGTCGTTCCTGGCGCCGGTCAGAACGCAGACGTCCTGCAGACCATATTCGGCAATCCGCTGCTCCACCGCCTCGCGCAAGACACCGTCGCCCAGCATCAGCAAACGATAATCGGGATTCACTTCGTGGAGCATTCTGAAGACTTCCACCAGATAGAGCGGATCTTTCTGGTCCGTCATGCGGGCGATGCTGCCAACGACGATGTTTTCATCGGTAAAGCCGTATGCATCGCGGATTTCTTGCCGGGTTTCTGCCGAAAACCGGAACTTTTCCATCGGGATGCCGTTCTGCATCACGAAGACCTTTTCCCACAGGTGTTTCGGATAAAACTCCTTTTTCGCCTTCTCGCTGCAGGCGAAATATCCGTTCGCCAGGCGGAACATGATCGGGTTCGTGATGGCTGAGAGGATCTTCCGCGGAAGGGAGTGAGGATACTTCCCAAGATGGGAATGAACGATCCGCACGGGGACCTTTGCCCTCCACGCCACCAGAATCGACAGGAAGGAGAGGTCGTCCTGATGGACGTGGACAATGTCGTAGCCGCCCTCCTTCAGGGCCTGACGCAGCGCTTTCGCGCTTTTGAAAAGCTGCTTCTTCGACGGCAGGGCAATGATTTTGCAGCCCAGTTCCTCAAACTTCTCCCGGTAGACGCCGTCGGCATGGGAAAAGCAGGCCACGTCGAAGTGGAATTTTTCCTTATCCACGCACTCATAGAAGGAATAGAGCAGCGTTTCCACGCCGCCTTCCCGCAGTGCAGCCATCACTTGCAGTACTTTGATCATGTTAACCCCGGTTCAGATGGTTCAGCCATTCGTTGACGTTCATGACTTTAAAGGAGGATTTGATGTCGTCCACAGCGTATCCCTCATGCCACTGGTCCGGGATCACCACCGTGAAATCGCTTTTGTAGGCCGGATTCGTCGTCAGGAAGAGCTTGTTTTTGAAATTCAAGCTTTTGAAGGTTTCAAAATCTTCCGCCTCAAAGCCGTTCTGGTCGCTGTATTTCACCAGGAGATTGTCCCAGCGGATGCGTTTCGTCCGCCGCTGCCATTTTTCCCTGGCTTCCGCGAAGGTCGGGTAATGGAGCATGACGATTTCCACGTCTCTGAGGCGGGCGATGACCGTGTCCGGCCCGTGGAGCTCCAGGATTTTCTCCGCGTATTTCGATGCTTTCACCGGCACCTCTTCCATCTCCGCGGCCAGATAGCCGTGGAGATCGGCGAGGAATTTCAGATAGTCCTTTGAAAAAAAGTAAGTCCCGGCGGTGGGGGAATTGTACGGCAGGTGCCGGTCCCGGCTGACGATGCCGCCCCAGCAGTTGTTGGCCAGGATCGAGAAATCCGTATTCTTCAGACCCGCCCGGACCAGCGGGGATTTCAGGCGGATGATGGTGTCTTTGAGTTGGTCCATATGGTCCTCGTAACAAAAAGAATAAGCGGAAAATGGATCAGTTGAACCTGACCCCAGTGATCCGCTGCAGCGGCTCGAGGGAGCCGTCGAGCTTGACAAGGGTGTTGGGCGGGATGACGCCGTTGATCACCTGCCCGGCGGCGATGACGCAGTTGTCACCGATCCTGGCGCCTTTAATCAGGATGCAGCCGGTGCCGATCCAGCAGTTGTTGCCGACGATCAGCTTTTCGGATTTGAAACCCTGTTCTGAAATCGGGGTGTCGGCATATTTGAAAACATGGTTATTGTCATAGACTTTGACGTTTTCTCCGAAAAGGCAATTGTCTCCGATGGAAATCTCTTCTCGGGCGCAGAGACTGCAACCGTTATTGAAGAAGCTGTTCCCTACCGTGATCTTCGCCCCAGGCTCCATCCAGATATGAAAGTTGTCCCGAAAGTTCATTCCCTTTGCAAGTGAAAGTGAATGACCAAAGATCATCTTATAAAACACCGTCTTGATTTTTGTCTTCAGAAGCCAGTGAATCGCGATAATGTTCATGTTCGACTCCTCATAAACGCAGCTGTTCTTTGAATGCCCTCGGCCAACTGAACAGGACGCAGCGGTCCGAAGGCAGCTTCATAACGGGAAATATCCAAGTAGTTCACCGGAACATCAACAAGGCGCGCTTTGCTGTATTTTACATTCAGTTTAACGTTCAGCACTTTTTCTATGGTTTCCAGTACCTGCCGGATACTGGTACCCCGGCCGCTGCCAAGGTTAAAAACATGTTCCCGGGTATTGCCGTCTACGATATTCAAAATTCCCCGAATAGCATCATCGATAAAAATGAAATCCCGAACAACGGAACCGTCACCATAGACTTCAATCTGTTCTCCATGAATAGCTTTCCACGTAAAAGTTGTCACCGCACCCAAAACACCGTTCGGCCGCTGATACGGTCCGTATGGATTCGCAAGGCGTATAATCCGATAATCCAAACCGTACATATAATTATACAAATAGAGCAGCTTTTCGATTGTTATTTTCTGAACACCATAGGAAGAAATTGGGTTCGTCGGTGTTTCTTCAGACAGCGGACAGGAGGATTCTTTGCCATAAACCGTTCCGCCGGAAGAAATAAAAGCAACTTTACCGACTTTCTGCCGAGCGCAAGCTTCCAGTATCGTGGCAGACAGCAGCACATTTGCTTTCAATTCCTCCGGAATACGCTGATTGGAATTCGTAGGCATGGAGGTACTGATCAGATGATAAACCACATCCTGATTTACAAGAAGTGCATCATAGTTTTCATCTGCAGAAAGTTTTGATACTACAGTTTTCACATTGGAAAGGCCAAGCTCTTCAATATGTGTAAAAAAAGATGATTCCCGGTCAACAACCGTAATCCGGTTCAACGGATTTCCCGACAACTGAATTAAAAGATTCGTTCCGATAAATCCCGCTCCACCCAACAAAAGAATATTCATAAATCACCTTGTTTTATCTGGTTCTGTGTGATTAAACAGGCTTCAAATCCCTAACAACCGCTGAATCCTTTGGGTGCATGGGATGTAAAACCATCAGCATATTCACTGCCAACACGGGAAGCATAAGAACGCGATAGGTAAACCAGGCATGAACCCATGAATGATTTGCCAAAATGGCAAGACGGGCGACAGGAATCAGCAACATTGCAGCTGTAAATAGAATCTCAGCAGAAGAAAATGCGAACCCTATTTTATTTTTTTTCCAATGAATCAGGGAATATATCAGGAAAATCGCTTCCGGAATATCAAACCACAAACTGCCGAATGCAATCTTCATATTAAACCAGACTGCACCCAGGCGGGAACTTTCATCCTCTGCTGAGCGCATCGACATATGCTTCATCATTTCAGCAAACATATTTCCATCTATAGTCAGTGCATAGAAGATCCATTTAAAAACCATAGTACCAGCATATCCGGCCATCCAGGCAATGAACAGATCCAATATCTTCAAAGCCATCTTCCCCGGTTTCTCCGGAACACCTGTAATCATCAGATTCTGCATAAGCAGCATACCAAAGCTGATCAGCTGGAAATAATTCATGTTGAAGCAGAAGGTGACACTTCCTGTCACAGCAAAGAACAGCCAGGTCCGCTTTTCCAGTGTCTCTTTTTTGACTGCAAGCATCAGGATACAGGGAACCATTGTGCAGACAAAGATTCCCATAAACGTCATATTCATCCCGATCGTTATCGGGCGCAGGAACCAGACAGAAAGCATAACGGGAAGGATACATCTCCCATACCCCCGCCTGTACATCATCCAGCCCAGTAAAACGATCAGGATTCCACATAAACAAAGGCCGAAAATCCGTATCCCGGAATAACTCAGAATAAACAGCAGCAGCTTAACAAATATCACATGACCGTTCACAAACCGATGTTCTGTATTTACAAGCGAAACACTTTCCGGATCAGTTACCGCCGCTTCCAGATTCTCAATCGGCCTGGAAGGATCCTGCCAAGACCAGTCATAGCCATTCATGACGCATTTCAGCAAATCCGCATCATTTACGTTGACAATCGCCTGATCCATATACAGTGCATCAATGAAATTGTCCCGAACCGTTCCCTTCTGTCCGTCTGTCGGATAATAAGGACCTTCCTTCCCGAAAATCGGAAAGGAATCTTTTGTATGCTCCTTCATCTGCTCTGTCGGAAGCAGATAAGACAGCGCCATCAGGCTGAAAACAATCAGGCAGATCACAACCGGTACCAGAAGCAATTGTCCTGATCTTTTCAAAAGTTTAACAAATGTCATATAGGACTCCTTGATAGCTTTTTTCTATGGCATTGGAGGCTAAAACACCTCCGACCAATAACCACAGGATCTCCATGGGCTTAGATGCATCAAACATATCAATCGTGACAGCATTCAGCAGAATGGAGAGCATCATCAGAAGCACAGCTTTGCCCAAAAGGGATTGATTGCGGAACTTCCAGACAAAGCGCATCATGCCAAAGTAGAAAACCAGCCAGACGGAAGTGCCCAATAGACCGGTTTCACCGAGCAGGCGGATATAGTTGCCGTCCATGACGTGAGTAACACCGGTACCGTAACCAAGCAGGGGATTATACCGAAAGCCATCCAGAGCCGCTCCCCACTTCAAAAATCGGGTCGCCATGGACCAATCTGAAATATAGTCCAGATATCCCCATTGGTCAATCATGTTGTATTCAAACAACCCGGTGCGAATCATGGTCACATACCGTCGGAAGTCACCTTTTGAAAGAAGGACACGTGCCTTCCCAAATAAATCCCCGGTAAAAGCCTCACCGAAACGGCCCAGGATATTCACACTAATAACGCCGGTCAGCAAAACCGTAAGTGCCCCCAGCAACACAATTCCCCCATATCCTCCGGCAATAAGCCTCGACCGGAAAACTGTCCTTCGAATCGGAAAATAAACGGCTGTCAGGATCAGCAGAAAACCGATCACCAAGGATGAACGGGATTTGGAAACCGTCAAAATTCCCAGCGTCAACGGAAGCATAATCAGCGACACCGGAATCGACGTCTTCCATATCTTCGCCTTTTCCTGACCGTTCAGCAGATCACAGATATATATTGCGCTGGCAAAGCACAGGTACTGGCCGTATTCATAATACCCGTTGAAGGTTGCTGCCGCCGTGCCATGTAAATAGTCTCCCAGATCCGTGCCATTCACTGCATAGGTAACTTTTCCCATCACCTGCAAAGCTGCCGGAATCATCAGAAGTATACTCAGCCAAGTAAACTCTGAATAGAAAACTTTATATGGATTCCCCAGTTTTCGAGCCGTGTAGATTCCAGCCAGAGCGAAAGAACAGTATTCAAATTTCCGGATCACCATCAGAACAGAAAGCAGAACCTGATTATCGTACCCTTTCAGTCTGCCAACAATCACAGACAGCAGATTTACCACAGACAGAAGCAGCAGCATCCGAAAGCCCCACTTGACAGCCCGGTTCCGATACGTAGCCGGATCCATTACGGCAACAATCAGCAGAAGTAAAGCCAAAAAATCGTCAATCCGGATCCCGGCGGTACTCAGACTGGACACCTGGATCAGGTTCAGCTTGGGCAGATAAACGCAGGTGAACAGAATCGGAATCACCAGAGGCAATTCCTTCCTCTTCCAGACAAGAAAGCGGAGCCAGTACAGCGCCAGTAAAACCCCGCTGATGTCAATAATCGAAATCATTCATGTTCTCCCGCAAGTCCCTCAGATTTTAATGACGGAATTCCTATCACCAGACCAATTGCCAACCACAGCATTTCCATCGGTTTGGAAGCTTCAAACATATCAAAGAACAGTGAAGCAAAAAGAATGGAAACCATCATATAGAACACACTTCGCGCAATAACCGTCTTCTTCCGCAAAGAGCATACCGTAAACATATAATAGCCATACATACCCAACCACAGCAGAGTTCCGATCAGTCCACCCTCACCCAACAGTTTGAAATAGTTTCCGTCTGCAACCTGCGTCACCCCGGTTCCATAGCCGAAGATCGGAGACTGCCGGAAACCGTCCATGGCACATCCCCATTTATAGAACCGCCCAGCAGCGGAACCGTCGATATTGCCTCCCCAGCCCATTCCAAATCCGGTATTCGCATCCATCCGGACAAGCTCGTTCAGTTTTTTCAGGTCCCCGTGCTCCATATAATAATTCCAGCCTCTGTAATATGCGTTCAGGTCAATCAGTGCAAATCGTCCGACCTTAATCACACCCGTACACACCAAAGCACCCGCAACGATCACCAGCAACATCCCGACAAGCACGCAAATCCGCAGCCAGCGTCTGCGAATCTTCCACGCAGATACAAAGAGGATTAAAATAACTACAATCGCGCCTACAATGACCGAAGACCTTGATTTTGTGAGCCAAAGCATCACCATAGACACAGCCATCATCCCCGCCCATGCAATCTTCTTTGTCCGAATGAAAGCACATAGATAGATTGCCAGCGCAAAGCACAGGAACTGTCCATATTCATAATGACCGTTGAAGGTTGAAATCGCCAGTCCCCGCCAGTAGTCCGGACAATAATCCAGAAATCCGATTGTAGCATAGTTGCAAACGCCGGCGACCTGCAGGAGCGCGATTACCACATGGATACAGCTCAACCAGGTAAACTCTTCCAGCGCGACTTTTTCAGCATTCTCTGTCTTCCGCGCCAGATAGATTCCGATCAGTACAAAAGCAAAGTATTCATATCTTCGCAGAATGAACAGGATGGAAAACGGAATTGCGTTATCATAACCCGTAGACCGCCCGACAAATACAGAAATCAGATTTGAGACGGACAGGACCAACAGAAAACCGACACCGATCAAAACCTTTCTGTTTTTCCAGGTGTAAGCATCCCGCAGGGAAATCAGGAGCATCACCAGCATCAGGATATCATCCGTCCGTATTCCCGCCATGCTGTGATCCGGATTGATCTGCATCAGCGTAATCTTCGGAATAAACAGGCAGGTGAATGCCAGCGGCAGAATCAGAGGGGGGTTCTTTCCGAATTTATAATTCAGCAGAAAAAAACGACCCCAGTAAACCGCCAGAAATACGGCGGTGGGAATCAGAATCGACATCATATCTGTTTCTTACCCTTCCTCATATACTTTTGTCAGTTGTTTTATATACGTTTCCGAAGAGCAACCTTCTTCATCAAAGCGATTATAAGTCGCGACAGACATCGCCTTGACAACCGTATCGTCCGACATCTTCCGAACAGTTTCTTCCAGCGTCGAAATCTCCGCACCGACAACAAAACCGTTTTCGCCGTCTGTAACAGTATCTTTCGCAGAACTGCAGTCTGTCACAATGCACGGAACGCCGAATGCCTGCATTTCCGGTACAGTCAGTGGTGAACCCTCATACCAAACCGAAGGGAAAATATAGCAACGAGCCTGTTTCTTCCATTCCTGCATCTGTTCCGAGGACTGCCAGCCAGGAAAAAAGACTGAAGGATTCTTTTTCTTCAGATCCTCCAGCATCGCCCCGTCACCCAAAACCGCCGCTTTCACACCGGCCCGTGTAACCGCCTCGCAGAAAAGATCCGCACCTTTCTCCTGTGTCACACGTCCGGCAAACAGGAAGAGTTCATTTTCCTCCGCTTTGACACGGTACCGGTCTCCGACAGGAACAGGATTCCGTACATAATACTCACGGGTGCCCGAAACGCCCCGCCTTTTCAACTGTTCCCGCTGAAAAGCAGAAATGAAAATATAGCGAATATCAAGTCTGCGAAGCACGCGGTTCTGTCTGGCCTGGCGCAGGCAACGCCATATTTTATACACATAATTTCGCGAATCGCAGTTGCAAAGAACGCACTGCATGGACATAGGCTGCAATTTGCAGATTTTCCGCTGAACATAATTATAACACCCGCCGTTGGGGCAAGCCAGGAAATAATCATGAAGCGTCAGGAAAATTCGAATTCCGCAGTCGGAAGCAGCTTTGAAAACAGCACTGGTCAGCACCTTCGTCCAGGTATGCACATGCAGAACGGTTTCTGTCGGATTCAGCGTTCGGTACAGTTCAGTTGCTTTCCGATAAACTGTTCTGTTGTAAATTCCATGGATAAATGCATCGGTTTTGCTCGGATTTTGCAGCAGATCCGGCAGCCGGAAAAGAACGCAGGTAACATTACTGTTCCGAAGCTCCCGGCATGCTTCTCCGCTTCCTCCGATAAAGAACACGTGGCAGTCCGTATTTCGGGACAGAAGCACAGCCGTCTGAATCGCAACCTTTGCGGCGCCGCCTTCGATATAAGCATAGTCGCAGGCTATCACGATATTCTTCACTTTATGCATACACGAGCCTCACAAAGGGCCTGCTTTCTTCCTGCCCGACTTCCAAGCAGCCGGGCACAGCAGTCCAGCCCAAACCGGAAGAAGGAAAGAATCCGTCCTTTCCGGAGCAAACCTGAGGAGACAAACCGAAACAGTTTTATTCCTTCCTTTTCCTGTGAAGCATTCCCGATCATTTTCCGGTGCCGTTCAATCTCATATCCCTGAATATAATTTCTGTGATACTGCTGCTTTAATGTAAAATTGTGCGAGTGATACACCCGGGCATCCGCGGTATAGGCCACCCTGAATCCGTTCCGGATCGCCCAGGCAGCAAAGAACATATCCTCGTTTGTTTTCAATGGATAGTCAAACCCGCCCAGTTCCAGATAAATTTCCCGGTTATATACCGCACACGCGTCTGAACAGAAAAAGGCTTTGATCCCCCGTCGTTCTACATCCGCCTCTGACCACACGCAGCTGACCGCCGGGTAATTGTATTCACGGATCAGTCTCTCTATCGGCGAGGCATCCTCTTTTGGCAGCTGATGTCCGCTGGCCACGGCGATCCGATCTTCCGATATCGCGTTGAGCATATTCTCCAAGAAATACTTATCCGCTGGGATTGCGTCCTGTGTCAGAAAAACAATAGAATCTCCGGAAGATTCCCGTAACGCCCAATCCCGGGTTTTTCCGTGATCAAAATCCCCTCGCCGAACGCTCAATACACGGGCTCCTGCTTTCTTCGCAATGTCCGCTGTCCGGTCCGAGGATTCAGAATCCACCACAATGATCTCATCCGCCTGAACCGTTTGAGCCGCCAGCATCTGTAGCAGTTCCGGGAGTTCTCTCTCTGCGTTCAGTGTCGGAATGATAACAGATACGCTCACTGGGCCCCTTCCTTCTTCAATACCGCAAGCAGTGTCCGGAAAATGCACAGCAGATCCAGCGACAAACTGCAGTGTTTTACGTAATAATACTCAAGCTCAAGGCGCTCGCGATAATCAATATTGCTTCGCCCGTTGCATCCCCACCATCCGGTAATCCCCGGTTTCACCCGCTGATACAGCTTCAGACCATCATGCTTCTCCAGTTCCCCGACGACCAACGGCCGAGGCCCGACCAGCGACATATCACCAACCAGGACATTGATAAACTGCGGGAATTCATCCAGGGATGTTTTACGCAGAATTCTGCCGATCCGGGTAATCCGCGGATCATCCGAAAGCTTTTGATATTCTTCCCATTCCTTCCGGTATTTATCATTCTGCAGCAAGATTTTCAGTTGCTCGTCCGCATCAGGCACCATCGTCCTGAATTTGATAATCCGAATCGGCTTTCCGTCCTGACCAACACGAATGTGACTGTAGAAAACAGATGCCTTATCTCCTGACGCCAGATAAGCGATCTTCACCAACGCTGAAAGTGGCACCAGAATGATTATTCCAAGTACGCCGAACAGAAAATCCACAATCCTTTTGATTCCCAGATAAACCATCTGACCGGGCGTAAAGGAAAAATATCCGACGCACAGCGTCCTGTATACACCCATGTTCTGGATATACTGTTCTTCCGGCAAAAATCCGACAGCGCTTTCCACAGCTACATTCAGGCTGACGCCGTTCTCATTCAGCCGCTCCAGTGAATCATTTTCCACCGACGACGGCGCGACTGCCACCAGCACTTCATGGATATTCCTGTTCAGAATATACGAAACAAAATCTCCGCCAATCGCCGGAATCGGATCCATCCCAACCGGGCGGACGGAAGTACACGCATAATCATCCACCAGATGAACACCTTTGATCTCATACAGCTGAAAATCACCGGCAGACACGTTCTGAATCGTTTTCTCAATATCCGTCCGGGAACCGATCACAAACAAAGGAATCTGCTTTGTGGTTTTGACGACGATTTTTCCGCTAACCAGGAGCTTTTTCCAGAAAAACTTAAGCACCAGGGAAATGATAAAGTACAAGCCGTACATATAAAGGGACATTTCCCGTGAATAGGCAATACCGATCTGGAAGATATAGAAAAACAGAGTAACCAGCATCAGATTGTAGATCACCAGCTGAAGTGCCCGAATGATCTCCATGTAATACGGCCGTCGCAAAATCCCACTGTACGGATTGACAAACAATGTTACGACAACACTCACAATCAGTACCAGTGCCAGATATCGGGGCCAAACTCCCGTCATTCCATATGAAAGTGAGAAATCTCCGAATTTCAGCCAATAAGCCAGAAAAAACGAGATAAGCAAGGAAATCAGATCAATCACCATAAAGTCAAGATGCTTGATCCAGGAATACTTACTGTTAATCTGCAATATGAATCACCGTTCTTTCTTCCGCAGAAAAGTCGTCAGATAAATCCCAATCATAGCCAGAAACCCGAGCACCGCCCCTGTAACAGCCCAACGAACCACCGGATCCCCGGGTTTGAACGGTTGACTTTCCAAAACGTTATTCAGCATTCTCCTGGCTCTGTTTACCGAATCCTCATCATCCGCTATTTTTTCGCCTACCGTGTTCTGCTCAGAAATCAAATCCGGAAAAACACTCTTTGAAACGCCTTCATTCAGCTGTTTCAGTGTATGTTCACCAAGATTTCGTGCCTCCTTTTCTGTCTCTTCAATCTTTTGCGCAACATACGCCAGGCCCTTTTCCGCTGTTTCCTTCTCCGAAGCCCACACCCGTACCGTAAAACTGTTCTCTGCATTGTCCGCGGTTATCATTACAATTTCGTTGGCATAGCCCGCGTTGTCGGTTCCGAAGGCGTTCATAACAGCTTTCGTGTCATGATCTGCGATCATTGTTCCCGTATAAACCGCCAAAATCTCTGCCGCAGACCCGTCCGCATCACTCACCAGATATTTTTTCTCCGCCGCCCACACATCATTCGGGTTCAAATTCATCAGCAGGGAATGATCCCGATAGGTCATCCTTCTCTCCAAAACACCCTTCAGATATTCCACATTCTGCTGTGCGTTTGCCAGATTTGCCTGATATGTGGTCAGTTCCTGTTCATACCGGGCTTCTTCCTTCGTCTTTTCTCCGGCATCATGTGCTTTTTTCACACCGAGAAACTGCCAGCCGCCAAGCGCGGCAGCGCAAATAATCGTCACCGCAAGAATGCTCTTCCAGCGCTGCAGAAAATGAGTAAACAAATCCTTCAACCGGATTTCCTGTTCCATCCTTTTTATATCCTCCCTGAATTTTGGCAAAGCTCCGCCGGGCAACACGCCCAGCGTCTCGCAAACAGCTTTCTTTTTTTCAGCAGTCTCCGATCCCGGCACACCACCGAAGACTTTCCTCCGCCTGCCTGTACAATTTCTTCCATAAAGCCGTTTTAATCCGGCCTGTACAACTTTTGGGCATAGTTTCCCCTACCCATAGTTATACAGAGTTTATTGTACCACAAAACAAAGTAGACTTCAATTGAAAACAAATTGGTCAGGAAAGGTCAGATTTGGAAAAGGGTAAAAAATTAGGCCGATTATTAAATCGGCCTCATCGGATTCAGGAGATACTCACTCAATCCGGGCAAGTGCAAATCCCTTGTACTATGAATCGCAACTTCTTCGTTGACCGGCCACTGAATCCCGATCTCGGGATCGTCAAACCTTATCCCCGTATCTGTCTCCTTATCATATTTTCCGTCGCACTGATACAGCATAACCGTTTCATCCTCAAGACTCGCAAACCCGTGTGCGAATCCGCGGGGAATATAAAGGCACAAATGATTATCGGCCGAAAGCTCCCTGGCCACCCATTTCCCGAAGGTCGGACTTCCAATGCGCAAATCCACCATCACATCCCAGGCCCGGCCGGACACGACCGAAACCAGTTTGGCCTGCGGATTTTCCGTCTGAAAATGAAGCCCCCGGATCACGTTTTTTGAGGAACATGATACGAAAGAATCATCCAGCTGAAATCTGATACCGGCATTCTGAAAAATCGTCTTCTCAAAGCATTTTGTAAATCCGCCCCGACGATCTCCCGCATAAAAGCAGTTTATCAGATATGCACCCTTTAAAGGCAATTCCTCAAATTCAAAGCCCATTATTCCAGTCCTCTCAACCATGCTATCGTATGTTGAATTCCCTCTTCAAAACTTACAGCCGGCACAAAACCGGTATCTTTTTTTACCGCTTCGATATCGAATTCTTTATAAGTCAATGAAATCCCGTTGAAAGATATTTCTCCCAGTCCGATTTGCAGTTTCGGATCCACACAGTTTTTCATTTTGATCAAAAAGTTTTTCAGCGGCTCGGGGTTCAGGCTTCCGATATAATATGTTTTATTCTTTTGGCCTTTTTCCCCGATCGCCCGAAAAGCCCCGGCCGCATCCGAAATGTAGATAAAATCGTACATCTGTTCACCCGCAGAAAAAGCACAGTGCTCTCCCTGCAGCATTTTCCGAAGACTCGTATTCACCAGCCGCGGGCTCATCTCCCCGGGACCGTAAATATTCGATATCACCGCCCGGATATAATCCAGACCGCAGCTTCCGGCAATCGTCCTGGCCATATAGTCCGCCGCCACCTTCGCGGAACAGTACAGGGTGTTCATTCCCGGTGTCTCTTCCGAAGTCATCACTGCCGCTATCTCATATTCCATAATGCTGGAAGCAAAAACAAATCGTCTGCAGCTCATTTCGGCACAGGCTTTTACCGCGTCACATGTATATTTCACGTTATTCAGCTGTACCTCGTCGTTGCCGCGGAGGGGACCCGCACTCCCAACCCAGGCAAAATGATAAAAAGCGTCAATATCCCTGTCCGGAATCATCTCAGCCAGGGCTCGGAAATCCTTCAGATCCGAATAAACAATGCGAAGACCCGGATAATTCCTGATCGCTTCAATGTTTTCTTCTTCGTTCCGGATAATCGCTATCACTTCTACGGAATGATCTGTCAGTTCTTTGCAAACTGCGGAACCAACAAATCCATTTGCTCCGGAAACCACAACCTTTTTCATCTCTGTTCCACCGCTTCAATGATTGTCTTCGCCATATAGTCGATCATTTCATCTGTCATTCCCGGATAAACGCCGACCCAGAAGGTATGATTCATCACAAAGTCTGTTACTTCCAGACTGCCGACAACCCGATAGGCATTCGTTCCCCGAATCCGGTCAAAGCAGGGGTGTCTGATCAGATTCCCGGAAAACAGCAATCGGGTCTGTACATTGTGCTCTTCTATATACTTTGTCACATCATTCCGTTTCAGGCCGCTTTCCGGGCGGACAGAAATCAGGAAGCCAAACCAGCTGGGTGAACTATTCTCTGCCGGTTCCGGCAAAATCAACCTGTCCTGCGTACCTTCCAATGCTTTCCGCAGCCGATCCCAGTTATACCGCCGGCGCCCGATAAAGGACGGAAACTTGATCAGCTGTTCGCATCCGATAGCCGCCTGCAAATCCGTCACCTTCAGGTTATAGCCAAAATGAGAATATACATATTTATGGTCATATCCATTCGGCAGCTCTCCAAACTGCCCGTCGAACCGATGACCGCAGAAATTATCATGTCCGCTGGGGCAGATACAGTCACGTCCCCAGTCCCGGAAGGAAAGAATCAGTCTGTGCAGCAGCGGATTGCTGGTATATACCGCGCCGCCTTCTCCCATGGTCATATGGTGCGGCGGATAAAAGGAAGAAGTCCCGATATCTCCCCAGGTTCCCGTAAACCTGGTTTCGCTGTCAATCGTGTACCTTGAACCCAAAGCATCGCAGTTGTCTTCGATCAGCCACAGATTATGCTGATCGCAGAAAGCCTTCACAGCGTTCAGATCAAAGGGATTCCCCAGCGTATGGGCAATCATCACCGCCTTGGTCTTCGGGGACAGCGCCTCTTCCAGCCTGGAGACATCAATATTATATTGTGGAACTGTCACATCCACAAATACAGGAACTGCCCCGTAATTCAGGATCGGCGTCACCGTTGTAGGAAAGCCGCAGGCCACCGTAATAACCTCGTCTCCCGGATGGATCTGCCGTTCGCCCAGTTCCGGAGCTGTCAGGGCCATGAAAGCAATCAGATTTGCTGAAGAACCCGAATTCACCAGATGCGCATATTTTACACCGATCCAGGAAGCAAATTCTTTCTCAAACCGATCTGAAAAACGCCCGGTGGTCAGCCAGAAATCCAGCATCGCGTCCGTCAGACTGCACATTTCCTTTTCATCAAAAACCCGGGCAGCATAGGTGATTCTGTCACCTGCTTTGTACGGTTCCTTCTTTTCTTTGAAATCATGATAGTATTCTGTTACCAATGACTTAATCTTTTCCCTTGCTTCCGCCTCATTGCTCCAGTTCTTCATCTCTTAACCCTTCCATGATCTTTCATTACTTCAGAAATTCCGCGATCTCTCTGTCCATTTCAGCGGGAATATCGCCGCCGGCCAGCCAGACCTTACTGAACCGACAGGTCATTTCAATGCACTCAGCTATATGCCAGCGCGGCTTCCAGCCAAATATCTTTTTGATCCTGCTGCAATCCAGCTTCAGGAAATTCGCCTCATGCGGTGCATTTTCCTCCGCCTGATTCTCCCAGGTAACGTCTTCTCCCCAGCACGAACAGAACAAATCCACCAATTCTCCGGTTGTAACACAGTCGCAGTCATCCGGTCCGACATTGTAAAACCCGGCATACTTCCTGTCTTCAAACTGTTTCTGCGCAATTGTCAAATAAACAGTCAACGGTTCCAGCACATGCTGATACGGCCGCGTCGAATATGGGTTTCGCACACCGATCGTCTTTCCGTTCTTCATGGCCCGAACACAGTCCGGAATGATCCGATCATTGGCAAAATCCCCGCCGCCGATGACATTCCCGGCCCGAGCCGTAGACACAGCCGGAGAATCCTGTTTGTAAAAAAAACTGTTGATATAACTGTGTGTAACCAGTTCTGAACAACTCTTGCTGTTGGAATAGGGATCGAATCCGTCCAGCGGTTCATCTTCGCGGTATCCCCAGCACCATTCGTTATTCTTGTACACCTTATCCGTCGTCACGTTCAGTACGCTGCGAACAGAAGATGTCGCCCGCACACATTCCATCAGATTCACCGTGCCCATGATATTGGTTTCATACGTATAACGCGGATTTTTATAAGAATCCCGCACAATCGGCTGGGCAGCAAGGTGTAAGACGATCTCAGGCCGGGCCTTTTCAAACGTGTTCATGAGAAGATCAAAATCCCGGATATCTCCGATGATGCTGGTCATCCGGTTTTCAAGTCCTGCCAGTTCAAACAGATTCGGATTTGTCGGCGGTGCCAGGCTGTAACCGGTCACATCCGCCCCTGCATTTACAAGCATCCGGCAAAGCCATGTCCCTTTAAATCCTGTATGGCCTGTTACCAGAACTTTTCTATTTCTGAAAAAGTCTAAGTCCATCATCTCTTAATCCTTCCAAATTTTCCAGGGTGCATTCCCGGATTCCCAAAGCTTGTCAATCTGCTGTTTTTCCCGCTGCGTATCCATGCATTGCCAATATCCTTTATGAATATAGCCAACCAATTCCTTCGCCGCAACAAGCCTGCTCATTGGTTCTTTCTCGAAAGGTGTGTCATCCCCGTCAATTAAATCAAATATTGCCGGTTCCATTACCATAAAACCGATATTAATCAGGTCTCCGTCCGTATCTGATTTTTCCCTGAACGCATCAATCAGTCCGTTTTCGCCAACTTCAACAACGCCTTTATTCTGCCCGAAATTATACATGGATATAGTCCCGATTTTTCCATGATCCTGATGGAACTTCAGCAGTTCGGGAATATTCACATCTCCGACAGCATCACCGTACGTAAGCATAAAAGTCTCATTCCCCACATACTCCCTGATTCTCTTTATGCGCCCGCCGGTCTGTGTATTCAACCCTGTATCGACAATGGTCACCTTCCATGGTTCTACATGCTTGTTGTGGACAATCATTTCATTATTTCCGGATGTATAATCAAAAGTAATATCCGAAGAATGAAGAAAATAATCGGCAAACCACTCTTTGATAATATGCTGCTTGTATCCTGCGCAAATGACAAACTCGTTCATGCCGTAAGAAGAATAAATCTTCATAATGTGCCAGAGGATCGGCATGCCTCCGATTTCGATCATCGGTTTGGGTTTATAGGCCGATTCTTCTGCAATTCGTGTACCAAATCCACCCGCAAGAATTACTACTTTCATTCCTTTTCCCTTTCTGTTCCTCTTATATTCCCATCCTGTTGATGCTATTTCCTGATTCTGATCATATAATACTTTTTCAGCAATTGATAACACCTGCTTTTTTTTCCGTCATGTTCTGTAAGCAATTCCTCCTGCTTCCTGTCAAGGTCCTTTTTTAAAAGTATGCTGTAAAATCTGCAAATCCCGGGCTTCTTCCGTAAAGCACGGAGTATTTCAGCCCGTTCTTTTGACATGGCTTCCAATGCTTCTTTTTTCAGGGAAGTATTCCGCTTCCAGACATAAATACCGGTCACTTTTTCAGGTTTCATCACTTTAAAGTGTTCCGCAAATCCGATCATCGTGACCCAATCCGAAGCCAGGTAATGTTCTCTCCATCCGCCAAAATCCATCAGAGTCTTTCGGTTAACAGTCAGTCCGCATGTCGGCGGTCCGAATATATTGTCACAAAACAAATTCGCAGCAACAGGAAAACCCTCTCGAATAATCATCCTGCTCATAGCATCCGCAGAGCCGCGAAGTCTTCCCCGAACATTCTCTTCATGAACACGGCTGTTTTCACTCGTATACGGAGACCCATCCGGAACAAAACGGGACGTGACTGCTCTGCACTCAGGATGGGCACGAATAGTATCACAGACTGTTTGCAAAGCATCCTCAGTCAGCGTGTCATCATCATGACAGTACATAACCCATTCGCCGCGGCTAAGCAGCAGGCATTTATTCCAGTTTCCAACCATCCCGACATTTTTCAAATTCTTTACATAGGTTATATGATGATCCGGGCAGACAGCAATCAGATTCTCGGTCTCGTCATTTCTTTCCGGATGATTATCCACGACAACTATCTCATACGGGCAATCACACTTTTGATGAATTGCTGACGCAATCGTTTTCTGTAAATCTCCGGCTCTTTTGTACGTCGGCACCGCAATGGTAAACATCGGATTCTCAACATCCGATTCGCATATTCGGATGGAATCCACATCGCGGATCAAGCCAATATTGTCAACATATGAAAATAAATCCATGATAACACCACTCAAGCCATGGGTTCCTTAACGACGGGCTATTTTCTTCATGGCCAATTCTTTCAGCACAAAATAGTTTTGATCCTTCGTGGCGAGAGATAACCCCAGATAGCATGCTGCTCCGGTCAGCACCTGTAAAATCAAACGAATCACCGCGGGGCAGGGAATTTGTCCAACCAGGAAAACGACAACAAACATCATACCCGAAAGCAGCAGCGGCCTTGTAATATCCGTCAGTTGTTCTTTTAGGGAATACCCAACCGTTTTTCTGACAAAAGCCGAAGCCACAACGCAGCAATAGGCTGAAGCCGCCAGCATCCCCAGCGCCATAGCCAAAGGGCTGATAAACATTCCAATTAAAACAAACAAAAAATAAACCGGTTTTGTGATTACTTCATTTTTCAGCAGAATGTCGCTCCGGCCCAAAGACTTAATCGCCTGGAATCCCACTGTCGGGCTCACGCTCAGGATTGCCTCCGCACAGGTAATCGCAATATAAGGCGTCATCCCAAGCCATTTTTCAGTAAACAAAGCAATAACCAGCGTTCGGTTCACGGCCAGTATTCCGATCATCATCGGAAAAATCAGATACGACAAAAGGCCGATCGCTCTCCTGGCCAGTTTTTTCACATATTCCTTATCGTCCGAAACGTTTGACATGGCCGGGAAAAGAACGCTGATCACTGTTGTGAAAATATTATTCCGGACAAGATGCGGCACCTGTGTGCCCTTCGTATAATAAGCCAGATCCGCAGAAGTATATTTTGCTCCCATCAGAAAGGATACCAGGTTATTCAGCACCGTTGCAATCATGTCGGTCAGCATGACCTTATATCCGAATCTGATCAGCGGTAAAGCTCTTTCCTTTGAAAACACAAAACGCGGCCGCCAGCGCACCGTAAAGAACAGTACAATGGTATCAATCACCGTGTTCGTCAGGCTTTGCGCCACCAGCGCCCATACACCGAATCCATTATATGCCATAGTGATTCCGACCACAGCCGAAATCAACGTACCGATAATCGTCGCGAAAAAGAATTTCCTGAATTGCATCTTCTTGGATACATATGCAGTTTGTATTGCCTGAAAAGCAGAAACCGGAAGACTGACGGCAAAGACTCTTATCACAATAGTCAGTTCAGGAATCCGGTATAGCGAAGCGATCAGCGGTGCTGCCAGGAATAACATGATATACAAAAGAACACTGATCAGCAAGTTGCACCAGAAAATCGTTGAAAAATCCGTTTCATCCGCATCCTGTTTCTGGATCAGGGACACATTCAATCCGCTTGTAATAAATACGTTGGCGAGATTAATAAAAATCCCCACAACGGCAACCGCGCCGTAATCTTCCGGCATCAGAATGCGAGCCAGAATAACCGAAACAACAAACGATACGCCTTGCGCAATGAATCGTTCGGCAAATTTCCAGAACATTCCGGAAATGACCTGGTTTTTTATTTTATTTGAATCTTTCGTTTCCTCGATACTTTGATGATCATTCATGCAGAGCCGCTCCGCCCCCAATACTTCATTTGATGAATCGTCCTCTGATTTTTTTCAGCAAGGTTTTTCGCACCTGCCTGTTATAACTGTTTCGGAATTCACCGTCGGAATAATAAACCCCGAGATACTTTTTGCAATCTGTAAAGTCATAGGATGCCGGTTCCCTGAAAGTGATAAACCGCACATACAGGTCAGTCAGATACGGCAGCAGTTCTTTTCGAACAGAAAGGAATGTATCAACCTGAATATCGTTGTTTCTCAGCAGATCATTGATAATCGACAAATATTCAACAGCAAATGCCCTGAATACATTATATTTCCCTTTAGATGCATGACCGGTAACAATGTCTGAAAATAATTCTCGATCAACAATCCGGTATTCCCCGGCGTTTTTGTTCCGGAAAAGCAGATCTGTATGCGGAAAAAGTGTATTATATTTCCGATCATTCGATAACGATGCCTGGTCATTCCTCCAGATTGCAAGTCCCCCGGACCATGATGACCAGAAAGACATACCCCGGACAAACTGATCAAAATTTTCGAATTCTCCACCGCCGAGTTTTCCGTTTGAAAAAAAGGTGACCGGTTTATTCTGCAGATTCTCCGCTGCATACTGCAAAAGATACTCGACTGCCCCTTCAACAAGCATAGATCTGTGATTGACAAATTTAATCAATTGCCCGTCCGCATGCCGTAAACAGTCAATCTGGCAAAGGAATCCCTGTGATGCACTCCTGTAGTACCGGATATTTCGATGATCTGTCTGATAATCTCTGATCTTTGTTTCAAGATCATGCCCTTCGCCGTTATCCTCTATAACTATTTCATACCTTTTCTCGTCAGCAGCCGAGCAAAGAATACTGTCCACTACAGGAATCACCCAATCGCTTTTTCCGTTTGTGGGTATACAGAGCGACAACAGCAAGGTCTGTTCTTCCACTTTCTTCCTCCCTTTTTTCAATGCACGGAAAAACTCTCCGAATCTGCGTAATGATCAGCGGTTAACGATTTCAGCCGGATTCCCCGCTGCAACAGAGTAATCCGGCAGATCATGAGTAACAACCGCATTTGCACCAATCACACAGCATTTCCCGATGGTCACGCCGGGTAAAATAACACAATTCTCTCCCAGCCAGCATTTTTCTCCAATCACAACCCCTCCCTTGCTATACAGTTTTCTTTTGGAGGGCGGCTTCTCCAACTCATCTTTTGTTGTATTCCCATGGGAATGGTCGGTAATCAGCACATGTGACCCAAGAAGGGTATCGTTCCCGATCACAACCGAACGAATCGCACCGATATGACACTCTGAATTAATGCTGACATGATCCCCGATCTGAATAGACGGATTGAATGTTTCCCCCTCATATTCTTCCCAGGCTTCGATCCGGCAGTTCGGTCCGGCATAAAAGTTCCTGCCGATCCGTATGTATTTTCCGCCGACAATTTTCAGGCCGCTGCGAAATACAGAATCCTCGCCGATCTGCGCAATCGTCTCTCTGGCTTTCCGCACACGTACCTCTTCCGCCAGGCTCATCATCCAGTCAGCAAACTTCTTCAGCATCCTGTCTCCCCTGCATTTTCCTTTTTCAGTTTCCGTATCAGATCATCTATGATTTCCGAAAACTGATCTTCATCCTGCAAATACGGGTCATCCCTGTCCATCAGATCGGTTTTCCTGTTCATTCCGGTAACCAACGCTGAAGCAAAATTCTCCGGAGTAGCATTGTCCACGGAGATAATGTTTTTACTGAAAGTGCTCAGATCCTTGCACAAAAACGAGTTTGTTATGGTGTTTACTCCGAATGCTGCCATTTCAAGCGGCGGATAACTCGGATGCGGTGAACACATCAGCGAAATCCCGATTTTGGTTTCAAGAAGCGTCCGGGCATATTCTTCAAGGGTCAGTTTCCCTTTGCAAACCAGCTTTGCACCATATCCCAGATCAATATCCTTATGGGACGCCCCCAGGGACAAAAACTGCCACCCGCGCAGTTTCTCCTCATATTCAAGTGCCTGCTTCAGTGAAGCCACCACCAAAGAGAAACAGTTTCTCCAGATTCTCGGCCTTCCGTAAATAATCACCTGCGGTTTTCGTTCAGGCTTCTCCTGACTATCCATCGCCTGCAAAAGATATTCCTTCATCGGCCGGTTCAGTTTCGGAGTAAACCAGAACCGATCTGCAAACTGATAATCATACTTGTCAAAATAGTTCTTCAATTCTTCAGAATTGAATACCGCAACCGTATCCGGAATCCTGTATGTTGATTCGGCAAGCAAGTATTCGGAACCCCATTCATAAAATCCGGGTTCATAATCCTGAATAAAATAGATCAGATTCTGATGCTGTCCATACGCCCGGTCCTGAAAAGCCCGGAAATATCCTGCGACATACATGGTTGTCCAATATGTCGTGATAAAAACATCTTTTTCCCTGATCATCAGGCAAGGGCGTTCCCCGTTGTTTTCAGGGTAACCGACCAAAGTTGAAGCATATTCTGTTTCCTCTGAAGGTGCTGCTATCCTGAAATCGGCAAATACACCTCCGATATTGCTCTCCTGTGCGCTGTCGTCCAGTGTAATGACCCGTACATCACAGTTTAACCTGTCCTTCAGCTGCTGAAAAAATGTATAGATCGTTGCTCCGCCGCCGTATGTGGTTTTTGCGTTAACGGATGACATAACCAAATTCAGTCTCATTTTCTGATTGGCCGACTTCAGGAACTTCCCTGTTTTCAGATCATGAAAATCATTCAGATCACATCCGTATTTCATCCGATCCTTTGCAATATTGTAAAAATACCTGATATCCATCCATTCCTCCCGATTAACCGCTCTTACCAAGCCTCTGGTGAATCCTTTTTGCTCCGGTATTGACAATTTGCCCGGTTCTTTCAATATGCCACCTGAAAAGTGTTCCTTCATTAATGGCGGAAATCTTTTTCTGAATCTGAGAGCGATAAGGTTCCGCAGCATCTTCCGCCAGTTCAGCAGAAAAAATCTTGAATTTTTTCATTTCTTCCCTGGAAGAAAACGGGATGCTTTCAAAGCTGTAATGGTTCTGCATCGCCTTATTCCGATTAATATACTTAAAGGTAAAGATCACGTTTTTTGAATACCGGTCTATAATTCCTTCTATCAGAACTTTTTTTTGCGGACCATCTATCTCCTTCAGAATATATTTCAATTCGCATCGATATCTGTCATACAGATATTCCGGTGCATATACACAAGTCCTGTCCCGTGAACCGGTTTCCGCCTTGTCTTTCCGGTTCACCGTATATGTATACTGCCAAACAACTGCGCTGCCCGTCGCAAGATCAGCCCTGGCGCTCAGCTGAGCACGCATCATCATATGAACCACAAATCTGTAGTTATGGTTAAACTCCCTAATCATATATTGATCAAGGCATTCCCAATCCTGTTCGGTAAAATAAGACAGATTATACAGTTCTCCGCTCGGATGAATCCATATTTCATCAACAGCCTGTGCCGATTCCAATCCCTTCGGATAGATCCGGTCCGGATAAAGTATTCTTGAACGACCGTTCTCATCGTTGCAGGAAAAACGGCAATAGCCAACTTGCGGATGATCTTCCGTAAAACGGATAATTTCTTCAATTTTTTCGGGGTAAATCGTGTCACTCGTCCGCAATAGAAAAGCGTGCTTGCTCTGGCAATTCTCAAATGCACGGAGGATTGACCGATCATGGCCGATATTATCTGGATTCCGATAATACTTCAATCTCGGGTCATCCAGCGATAAAACAAGGCCCTGAATATCGTCCGAGGAGCAATTGTCCTGCACAATGATCTCAATATTCGGCAATGGACACTGAATCAGGTTCTTCAGATTCCATTCCAAAAGAGACTGCTGATTGTATACAGGAAGACAAATCGATAATACCGGTTTCATTTCTCAACCCTTCAGCTTATAATCTCCAGAACCGCAGTCCGGAAGCTTTCAGTTCATCCATCCGATAAAGGCTCTTCACATCCACCAGAACCTTTTCATTATCCGGAATATCGTCCCTGAACAGCTTTTTCAACTGCATCATGGACATATTGCGGTACTCGCTGTGTCCCACCGCCACGATGACACAGTCCGCCTTCGGAATCTCTTCCCAGGACGTCAGTTCCACACCGTATTCCTGCCGGGCCACTCCCGCATCCGCCCAGCCATCCGTTACAATGGGTTGAATCTCATATTCCTTCAGCCGGTTGATGATATCCACCACTTTGCTGTTCCGGGTATCCGGACAGTTCTCCTTGAATGTCAAGCCAAGAATCACAACCGTGGCCTTCTTCGGCGCCATACCAGCTTCAATCATCTCTTTGATGGCCGCATCCGCCACAAAAGCGCCCATAGAATCGTTCACCTGGCGGCCATTCAGGATAATCTGGCTGTGATATCCCAGTTTTTCCGAAATATTCGTCAGGTAATAGGGATCCACCCCGATGCAGTGTCCGCCCACCAGACCCGGCCGGAATCCCAAAGCGTTCCATTTTGTATTCATGCCTTCCAGCACTTCCGCTGTATCAATCTTCAGCTTGTCGCAGATGATGGCGATCTCATTCATGAAAGCAATGTTAATATCCCGCTGGCTGTTCTCGACGACCTTCACCGCTTCCGCCGTTTTGATGTTCGAAACCGGGAAGGTCCCGGCCTTGATCACAATATCATAAACCTTCTTGATTTCCAAGGCAGATTCCTCATCCATCCCGGAAACCACCTTGCGAATACTCGTCAGCGTATGCACCCGATCCCCGGGATTGATCCGCTCCGGCGAATATCCGATCTTCCAATCCATGCCGCATTTTAAGCCGGATTCCTTCTCAATGATCGGGACGCAGATATCCTCCGTGACGCCCGGATACACCGTGGACTCAAACACCACAATGGATCCGGCGGACAGATTCTGGCCAACGGTGCGGGAAGCTCCTTCCACCGGCCGCAGATCCGGCGTATTGTCCCCGTTCACCGGCGTCGGCACTGCCACCACGATAAACCGTGCTTCCTTCAATCTGGAAGGATCCGCCGTAAACTCCACCGTCGTATCCTTAATGGCCGGACCAACTTCATTTGTGGCGTCAATGCCATTGGCGTATTCGTTCACCCGCTTTTCATTGATATCAAAGCCGATCACCTTGATATGCTTTGCAAACTCCACCGCAATGGGCATCCCCACATAACCGAGACCGACCAGGGCCAGTTTCTCCGTTCCTGCAATCAAGCCCTGATAAATATTGTTGAATTCCATAAAACAACTAACTCCTTGAATTTACTGGTCCAACAGAACCCCGCAGATCCGATCCACTTCTTCTTCCTTCAGGTAGGGATGCATCGGAAGGGAAAGTACCCGCTGCGTTGCCACGATCGTGTTCGGATACAGAACGTCCGACAGATTCATCCACCGGTACGCTTCCTGCTGATGCAATCCCCGGGGATAATAAACCATGGAGGGAATCCCATTCTCCTTCAGCTTCTTCTGCACCTCATCCCGCACAGTCTTATTCTCCAGCAGGATTGTATACTGTGCCCAGGAAGATACAAACCCGGGCAGCACCGTCGGAGTCGTAAAACGACCCCGAAGCCGTTCCGTATACCAACCAGCCACTCGATTGACGTCGTCAATCTCATGCTCCACAAAAGCACGGAGCTTCGGCAGCAGAATCGCCGCCTGCAACGTATCCAGGCGGCTGTTCATGCCGATTTCCCGGTTGTCGTATTTATCCACCGGGCTCTTGCCCTGGGCCCGAAGCGACCGCAGCCGGACGTCCACGTCATCGTCATCCGTAAAAACAGCCCCGCCGTCTCCATAGCACCCCAGCGGTTTTGCCGGAAAGAAGGATGTTGTGGATATATCCCCAAAAGAACATACCATCTTTCCCCGAATGCTTCCGCCGAATCCCTGAGCGCCGTCTTCCAACACCTTCAGACCGTATTTCTCTGCAATCGGCAGAATCCGGTCATAATCCGCCGGCTGACCGAACAGATCCACCGGAATCACCATCCGGGGCGTCAGTATCCCCTCCGCCAGCACCCGCTGAATCTGCGCTTCCAGCGCATCCGGACTCATATTGAATGTCGCAAGATCGATATCCACCAATACCGGCGTCGCTCCGAGAATCGACGAAGTCCCGGCGGAAGCGAAATACGTGAAATCAGAGGTAAACACTGCGTCCCCCGGTCCGATACCCCAGATCATCAGCGCCAGCTGCAGCGCGTCCGTTCCGTTGGCCACTCCGACGCAATGTTTCCGGCCCACATACTCCGCCAGCCGGTTTTCCAGCTCCGTCACCGGTTTCCCAAGAATAAAGGCAGAACTGTCGATCACCGCCTGAATCCCGGCATCAATCTCCGGCTTCAGCGCTTCATACTGGGCATGTAAATCCCTGAACTGCATAAAAACTCTTACCTCACCGTTATAACGGAATATTGCCGTGTTTTCGAGCCCTTTTCATTTCGTTCTTATCCTTCAGGGCAAAGAAGGATTCACTGATTTTCTTCCGCGTTTCCTCCGGAAGAATCACTTCGTCGATAAAGCCTCTCTGGGCAGCAATATACGGCGTCATAAAATGCTCTTCATATTCCGCAATCAATGTTTTGCGTTTGGCGTCCGGATTTTCAGCTTCCGCAATCTTCTTTTTGTGCAGAATATCCACAGCGCCTTCCGCACCCATCACCGCAATCTGCGCGATCGGCCAGGCAAAAACCACGTCTGCTCCCATTCCCTTGCTGTTCATCGCAATATAAGCGCCGCCGAACGCTTTGCGCATGATCAGTGTAATCTTCGGAACCGTGGCTTCCGAGTAGGCATACAGCAATTTTGCCCCGTGGCGGATAATCCCGTTGTGCTCCTGGTCCTTTCCAGGGAAAAACCCCGGCACATCCACCAGTGTCAGGATCGGAATGTTGAAGCAATCACAGAATCGGATAAACCGTGCTCCCTTGTCGGACGCGTTAATATCCAGCGCACCGCCGAAAACCTTCGGATTGTTCGCCACAATCCCGACCACGCTGCCGTCCAGACGCGCCAGGCCGATAATCAGATTTTGAGCGTAGTCCCGCTGGATCTCAAAGAAACTGCCCTCATCCACAAAGCACTTCAGGACGTCTTTGATGTCATAAGTCTTCCGCTGGTTATCCGGTACCACTTCCTGCAGAAGCTCGCATTTCTCCACCGCCCGAAAACCGGGATTGAACGGCGGCTCCTCGCTACAGTTCGCCGGAAGGTAGGAAAGAAGTTCTCTCACACCCAGCAGGCAGCTGGCGTCGTCCTCATAGACAAAATGCAGCACACCGCTCCGGGTGCTGTGCATCCGGGCCCCGCCCAATTCCTCCGCCGTCACCGACTCCCCTATAGCGGCTTTCACTACGCCGGGACCGGTGATGAACATCTTCCCGGACTGATTCGCCATGAAAATGAAATCCGTAATTGCCGGGGAATAGCACGCGCCGCCGGCGCAGGGACCGAGAATCACGGAGATCTGGGGAATAAAGCCGGAAGCCAGCGTGTTTCTGTAAAACATGCCGCTGTAGCCGTCCAGGGAGGAAATGCCTTCCTCAATGCGCGCCCCGCCGGAATCGTTGACGCTGATATACGGCGCCCGCATTTTGATGGCCATATCCATGATCTGGCAGATCTTCCTGCTGTGATACTCTCCAAGCGTTCCGCCCATCACCGTGAAATCCTCAATGGAGGCATAAACAATCCGCCCGTTGATCATGCCATAGCCGATGATCACACCGTCCCCTGGAATCCGTTTTTGGTCCATACCGAATTCATCGCTGCGGGATTCCACCAGGGTTTCGATTTCCACAAACGTATCCCGATCGAAAAGAATCTCGACCCGCTCCCGAGCAGTCAGTTTTCCGGCCAGATGCTGTTTCTCAATTCTTTTCTCTCCGCCGCCCTGAAGTGCCTTCTGCCTCCTGGCAAGCAGTTCTTCGCCGTATTTCTTATCCCACATAAGTCTCAGTCCTCAACGATTTCAATCAGCCCCACCGACAGGGAATACAGGAAAACCACCCGTCTCCCGCCAAAGGCCACTGCCGGAGCCAGCGGAATAAGCACCCTGAAACGTTCCCTCTGCAGTCTCTCAAGATCCGCCTCAATCTCGCTGCTCCTGTAGCAGATATGATACGGTGTCGGGCCGATGGTCGTCAGCTGTTTATCCACCGGGGATCCATCTTCCATAGGAGCAACCAGTTCCACCCGGTAACCGTCATTTTCCCCGAATGCAATCCGGATCTGCCGGTCAAAATCATCCACGGGTTCTTCAAAGGCAAACCCAAGGACTTCCATGGATCTCCGGGCTTTCTCCATATTCTTCACGGCATAGCCGATATGATCAATCCTCATGCCAGCCCCTCTGTGTTAACGTTTTTGAAAACGCCTGTGCTTTCCGGCAGTTCCCTGGTCAACGCCCTGTATACTTTCTCTGCTCCGTTCGGCTTCCCGAAAGCCGGTGTAAAACCAAGACGATCAAACAGATCAGCCACCGGAGCGTTTTTCGCCGTCCGAATATATGTCGCGGTCACCTGGAAGATTCCTTTTCCGGTCAGGTAACGCTTCACCTGTGCCATAATTTCTTCCTCCGCTTTCCGGCCCATCACGCGGCAGGACATCAGGAAGGTGTCAATCTCAGCAGTACTGTTTGTATACTTCAAAATCATGACCGCTGTCAGACCCTGGTCTCCGTATTTGTCCGACATATGCACCGTAATGATATCCCCGTCTTCCGCCAGCCGGTGAATTTCCTCCGCGGAATATCTTCTGGTGGTTACATTAAACTGATTTGTTTTGTTCACCAGCTGGACAACCCGGGCTTCCTCCTCCGGCTTCATCAGATGAATCTCCATGGTCATCTCCAGCCGTTTCAGGTAATCTTCCACTGAACCGGCAGATTCCCGCTCCAGTTTGCGCTGCGATTCCGCCCGGTACATCGCTGTCTTTTGAGTATCTTCACCCGTAACTTCCAGAGAAAAGAACCAGTCGTCATAGGCCTTTGCCACCGTTTCCGGCAGCAGTGAAGTGTCTTTGGGAAATTCGATCACCGTCACTTCAGGACATTCCGCTTTCATCTGCTCCCGTTCCGCCGGATTATCGTCCAGGAACACAAAAGCGTCCAGTCCGATATTCAGATCCGAAGCCAGTTTCCGGATACTAACCGTCTTCGGCTCCCAGTTGATGACCTCCGCCACAAAGTCTTCATGCTGCAGCACCATATGCGGATGCTGATACACCGGCTCAACATCATCCGGATTGTTCTTGGAAAGGATTGCCAGCATTACTCCCTGATCCTTCATTTTTTTCAGTAGCCGCTGTGTATCTCTGAAACGTGCGCCTTCGTTGTGATCCGAAAGTACAATCCCGTTTACGCCGTCCTCCCCGATCACACCGCCCCAGAGCGTATTGTCCAGATCCACCGCCAGGCACTTTTTTTTCTTCGTGCCCTTTGCCGCGGAAGCATAGCGATCCATCAGCTCATTCAGGGCCGCCATCCCTTTCAGGGAATACGGCATGGAGCCCACATACCACATCTTCGGGCTGTAGAAAACCGATCTCCCCATTTCGGATATGAGATCTTTCACCGGAAGAATGTAGACCTTATTTCCGGCGTCATAAAGAACTCCGATCTGCTCAATCAGGTAATGTTCAAAAAACTGATCCGTCTGTTTTTCCGCGCCGTACCGGCATTTTTCACTCGCTATATCCAGCGAAGACACGAATACCGGTATTCCGGGATGACCGGATGCATAATTCCGAATCGTATCGCACCATTCATCCATCATCGCACATCCGGTCTCAACTGAATTCCATGCTTCCTGGCAGGCACCCGCATGAAGAAGAATCACCACGCAATCCGGAGCGAAAGCATCCAAACCGCTGCCGGACATCATCATCTCCTGCTGCCATGTATCAAAGCCGGCGGTAAGATATACCTCATGCTTTTTCCTCAGCATGCCCGCCAACAGATCCACCGTCACATTGGATAAAAGCGCAATCTTCATTTCCAAAATTACTCCGTCAAGCCTGTGTATACCGATAAAGATCCTTCAGCGTTTTGATTTCCGGCGTTTCGTCAATCGGAATCTCCACGTCGTATTCTTCTTCCACTTCCATCACCAGCTTCATATGCATCAGAGAATCCCATTTCTCAAAAACACCAAAGGCTGTATCTTCGTTGATTTCGGAAGGATCCACTTCCATTACACCCGCAATAAACTTCAGAAAATCCTGCATCTCTTTTCCTCAAACTTTCCTCACCGCGTGACCTCCGTCCGCGGTGATGATCTGGCCGTTGATCCACCTGGCTTCTTTCGACAAAAGAAAGCAGATCAGACCGGCCGCATCTTCCGGCTCCCCGATGCCCAGCGGATAACTCTCCGTCAGTTTTCGGAGTCCATCCTCCGTCAGTTTCTCCATCCATCCGGAGGCCATAGGCGTCCGAACCGGCCCGAAGCATACTTCATTGATGCGAATCCCTTTTTCCATCAATTCCGCCGCCGCCGGCGCAAGATACCCCTCAATAGCCCCTTTCGCCGCGGCATAGGCCGTATGTCCCATCGCCCCTTCATGGGCAGATTGGGAACTGATCAGTACTATCGCCGTGCCATCCTCATGGTTCTTCTTTTTGCTGATGGCGCCGATCATCACCATCGGCGCCAGCGCATGGAGCCGCCAGAGATTCTCAATGTCTTCGGTCTTTGTCAGATGCAGCGGCGCCATCTTATCAAAACCGGCACAGTGCACAAATCCGCCGACCGGACCATACTCCGCCGCAAGATCCGCCACCAGGCCCGGTAAAGAGGCGGCATCCATCAGATCCGCTTCCCGCAGAAACAGCTGTTCCGGAAACCGCCTCGCAGCTTCCAGGATTTCATCATCAAAAACCCGATCCATCCCAATCACGGATGAACCGCCCGCCAGCAGCCGCATCGCAACCGCTTTCCCGATCCCGCCGGAAACCCCGGTAATGATTACATTTTTCATTCCTTCACACATTTCCTGTACAGATCCCCGACGGTTTTACACTGCAGGAACTCCTCCACAGGAACCCGCACGCCGTATTCATCTTCCATCATCACAATCAGCGAGAACCCTACAAGGGAACTGAACCCGTCTATCTCCTCCCGGAATATGGTATCCATGGTGATCTCATCCGGTTCCACTTCAAACACCTCAGCAGCCAGTTCCAGAAACTTTTCCATCTCCTCTATTACTCCTTTTCCTCTTTCTGATACTGAAAGAACTTATAATATGCCTTCGGATCCAGAGAGATGATTCCTGCACTTGCCGAAAGTCCTCCTCCGAAACCGGAAACCAGCACCTTGTTTTCCCCATCCTGTTTCAGCCTGTTCTCCCTGTCAAACGCAATGGTTACCGGCACGGTGGCCGAAGCGGAATTGCCCACCGCGTGCCCGCTCTGCCAGGTATGATCCCAGTCAAACTTCAGCTTCCGGGCCAGTTTCCGGATCATATACATATTGGCCTGATGCGGAACAAAGGAATCAACAGTCTCCGCCGATTCTCCCGTTGTCTCCAGGAATTTCAGCAGCCATTTGGAAATATCGCTGGCCACAAAACGGAAAATGGCAAATCCGTCCATATAGATATCCGCATCTTTCCGTTTCCCGTCGTTTCCGTAGTCCCGGTATTCCAGATCCCGGGCTGCAAACGGTTTTGCGGAGCCGCCGGCAGGGATCATCAGGGTATCCCGACCGGATCCGTCCGTATAGAAAGTAAACTTCCATTCTCTGTCGTTTCCGTCGGGTGAAATCAGCGTCGCAGATCCCGCGTCCGCCATCACCGGCACCGTGGATTTATCATAGGGACTCATATAAGCGCTCTGGATATCTCCGTCCAGTAAAAGCACTTTCCGTCCGCAAGCGTTGGCAAACACAGAAGCAACATACAACCCGTATGCATAACCTGAGCAGGCCAGGCTGAGGTCAAAGGCGGGAATCTCCTTCTCAAGCCCCAGCAGATCTTGCACTTTCGCCGCGTTAAAAGGCATCAGCCGGTCCGGTGTAAACGTCACAAACACAACCGCGCCGATCTTCTCCGGAGATGTTCCTGTTCCCTCCAGGAGATCCTGGGCACAGGCCATACACAAATCCGAAGAAGATGTCCCCGGATTCGCAATATACCGGGTTCGGATCCCCGTGGACTCCATAATCAGTTTAGCTTCGTCCCCATACAGTTCACGGAGGGATGACTCGTTGTCCACTTTATTCTCCGGAACGCAAGCAACCACGCCGTCTATATGAACTCCCTTTACAGTAAAAACCTGCATCTCACGCCTCCACACCGATACACTTGGGTCTGAATGTAATCGTCTTGTTCAGCTTTTTCAGCACATCCCCGTATCCGACTTCAACCAGCAGATCCACGCCGGCTTCCTTCATCGCCAGAATGCTGTCCGCCCACCGAACCTGACCCATAATCTGCTCAATCAGGCAACGGCGGATCTCGTCAACATCCGTCGTCGGTTTACCCATTACATTGGGCACTACCAAACACTCAGGCGGATAAAGGGAAACACCTTCCAGCACGGAACGCATCTTTTCCGCAGCTTTTGCCATCTGCGGACTGTGAAAAGCCGCGCTGACGTGAAGCCGCTTTGCCTTGACGCCCGCATTGGCAAACGCGTCCAATTCAAGTTTCCTGCATACCTGATCCACCCCGGTCTCGGTTCCGGAGATCACAATCTGCGTCCTGGAATTCAGGTTAGCCATCACAACATCAGACCCCAGCAAAGGTCTCAGTTCCTCTTCCGAAAGGCCCATCACCGCCGCCATGGTCCCCATGCCGTTCATTTCTGCCATGGCTTTGCCCCGGGCAGCCACCAGCCGAAGACCTGTTTCAAAGTCAAACACACCGGCAGCCAGAAGAGCATTATACTCCCCAAGGCTGTGTCCTGCAACCATCCGATATTCCATCCCGTCCGCTTTAATCTTTTCCAGATACATCGCGTTGCAGGTAAAAATCGCCGGTTGTGCCACCGCCGTATCTGTCAGCCGACCCTCCGGTCCTTCGAACAGAATCTCTTTGAGATCATAACCAAGGATCTCCCCGGCCGAATCAAGCAACTCCCGGGCAGCATTCAGCTTTTCATAAAGCTCCCTGCCCATGCCGACCCTCTGGGACCCCTGCCCAGGAAATAATAAACCTGTCATCCGAATGTCACCACTTTCGCTGGATTTCCAAACACTTTTTTTCCATCCGAGACGTTCAGGATGACATTGGAACCCATACAAACCATCGCGTCTTTCCCGATCCGGATCCCGTTTTTGACGGTTGCATTCATGGTAATATGCGCACCGTCTTCCACAACCGTATAACCGCCGATAACAGCCCCGCTATAAATCATGGTATTTTTTCCCAGCTGTACATCATGCCCGATACAGACATTATGCGAAATCTTCGCATTCTTCCCGATCACCGTTTCGTCACCGGCATACAATCCCCTGCCGACCACTGAATTATATCCGATTTCCGCACTCTCATGAACCGCAACGCCGCCCGCATGGAACACATGAACCAATCCGGAATCTTCCGAATAATAGTTGTAATCCTGGATCCCAACCTTAGCACCCGCCCGGATGATGCAATGATCCCCAATCGTCGTATTCGGATAGATCACCGCAAATTCTTCAACAGTCACATCATTCCCGATCACAACATCATGATCATAAAGCACTGCTGTCTCACTGATATAGCAATTCTTTCCAATCCTGTTTTCCACTTGATTCAAAGGAGGTAGCCTGTTCAGGTGATCCAGGAGTCGAAAATAGAGCCTCTTCGGATCAGAACACATGCATACGCCGTATGCATCCGTATTGATTTCTCTCCCTATTTCAGGAGTGGTAATGACCATGGAAATCATGGAATTCATCTTTCTGAGATACTTTCTGTCTCCCAGATAAACACAGGAGGCATCTTCCTTCAGAGAAGTGATTCTGGATAGCCGATTGAATGGCTTTTCTCCGGCAAACACAATATCTGAAAAGTCCGAAGCAATCCCGGAAACCAGTTCCGACAAAATATAGGCCATAACAGATCCCCTGTCAAATATAATCAGTATTATTTCCCAAATCGTCCGACAAAATCCAGCGTGGAGCAACGCTCCAACGGCAGCTTCACCGGCCGGTGCTCCGCCGCGCTTTTATAGATCGCCAGCACCAGCTCCAGCGCCCGCTTTCCGGCTTCCCCATCCACATAGGGCGCGCGGCCCGTCTGAATGGCGTCGATTACGTCTGCATACAGCGGAGTATGCCCGAATCCGTATACATTCGGCGGATTTTCATGATACGTCGCCTTCACAAACTCCGGATCGTCCAGTCCGTCCGCGAAACTCCATTCCTCAATGATGTTATCCGAAGTCCCGCCGGCCTTCACCGTTCCCTGCTGCCCGAAGATATACAGCGTCTCCTCCAGGTTCTTCGGATACACATTCGTCGTCCCCTCGATCAGCCCGTAGGAGCCGTTGGCAAACTTCACCAGGGCCATTCCCAAATCTTCCGCCTCCAGGTAGGGATGCTCCAGCTGATCCGTGTAGGCCATGACCTCCTCTACGTCATCGCCCATCATCCAGCGAAGCAAATCAATGTTATGGATGCACTGGTTCATCAGGCATCCGCCGTCCTGGGCCCAGGTGCCCCGCCAGGGCGCCTGATCATAATAGCCCTTCCCCCGGTTCCAGCGCACATGCGCCGCCCCATGCGAAAGCTTTCCGAACCGGTCGGCTTCCAATGCCTTCCGGATATACTGCACCGACTTGTTGAACCGGTTCTGGTGATTCGCGCACACTACTATCCCAGCTTCACGCCCGGCAGCAATAATCGCGTCCGCGTCCGCAATGGACAGGGCAATCGGCTTCTCAATGATTACGTTACACCCGGCCGCGATACAGTCCAGCGCAATCGTCGCATGCTTCCCGGATTCCGTCGCAATGGCCACCAGTTCCGGCTTCTCGGCAGCCAGCATCTCCCGGTAATCCGTATACTTCCGGACACTTTCCAGCCCAAACTTCTCAGACTTCTCCGCCATCACTTCCGGAACAATGTCACACATGGAAACAAAATCCAAATGGTTATTCTTTGCCGCCTCAATATGATTCGGACTGATCCGGCCGCAACCAATCAATGCATATTTCAATTCAAAACTCCGATCCGAACAACCTGCATTTACTGCAAGTCGTTCCCTGTTATGTACTGAATTACCGGTCTGAAGGTGCTGCGCACATCAACATTCTTTTCCGCAAACTCCCTGATCCGTCCGGAAAGAGCTTCCTTTCCATCGGCCATCAGCCGGTCATAGAAATCCACAACCCGCTGAATATCCACCGGACTCTCATCGTTCTCAAGCTCCAAATAAAAATCCGCATTCTTTCCCTGAAACACATCCTCGGTACATCCGGATATCATCGGCAATCCGCGGGAAAGGTATTCCCTGGTTTTCAAAGCAGAAGACCGGGAATCACCTCTTTTATACAGGCCAAAAGATCCCGTTCCGATATCACTCTGATCATAAATCTCCGTCAAAGGATCTCCCGTTTTTTGGCCGAAGAACAGAACCTTATCTTCCAATCCGTATGACTTTACCAGGTGTTTCAGTTCCTCCTCCGACGGACCACTGCCGACGATGAGGAATCTGACAATCCGCTCTGCTTCCCCGGAATAATAATCCTTCAGTCCCTCAATCAGCCTTTCATACCCATGATACGGCTGCAGCGCCGCCACGGCAATTAAATGAATCTCCTGATCCTTATGCCGCTTTTTGGCCAGCGGGACAGTTCTGACGTTTATTCCGTTCCGAATCCGGATCGTCCGTATTCCGAAAATCTTGTCATCCTCCGAATAAGTCACAATCCGATCCACATATTTCCATAGATATCGCCGGTAGATTCGATCCCGATACCGCGTAATCATATTCAGCCGCTTGATTTCTTCATCATAGGGATATGTCGGGATTTCAAGGATCACCCGAATTCCCGGTTTATTTTTTTTCGTCTTCTGAAGAAATCGAATAAACGGATAACTGAATGGTTCCATCCGGATATACAAGGCATCTGCCGTCGGCATCTGCGCTTTTCCCCATTCCAAAGAAGAGGAAAAAGGAAATGCCCGAAGCAAGCTCGGCTTCTTTTCAATCTCCACCCGGTTGGTATATATTCCGCTTTCTTCAGCAGCCAGCAGCTGATCCCGTATTTTTTTGTCCACTCCCGGTAATTCTCTGACAATATATTCACCGGTTATATAGGTTAATCTCAGCATAGATATAAATCCACCCAAAAAGATAATGGCGTGTCATTCATCTGCATACAAAACATTCGTTTCCGGATTAATTCCATTTTTCTCACAATATTCCTCATATAACTCGTCTTTTGTTACCACAATCACATAATCCGCATACTCTTTCCATTCATCAAACATATGTTGGGACGCATAACGCGGTCTGGATGTAAGATGGGTGAAAGAAGTTTTACCGTAGAAATAATAATTTGTCATGGCGACATCTTCATACCAGCCCTCATTAAAGCGTGCTGTATATGCCGCTGCGTCCTTGTCTATGTTTTCATCAATCGTTTTTTCAAGCATTCCCTGACGCCATTCGTCTACCGCGGGATATGCGAAAGGTTCCTTTTTAAATCCGTTCCATCCATTCCAGATAAGAATCCCTCACACTACAATCACCGGAATCGTCTGATATCTCATATCCTTCAGGCTTCGTATTGTCGAAATAAATAATACAACGCTCATAAGAAGAATCATTACGTTGTGAATATTCTGGTATCTTCCAAAAGAGCCTAAAGAAGTTTCCGGCATTTCATATAAATACATTCCCAATAAAAAAGCATTGTATAAAGCGAAACTGACCAGAATAAGAGCGACAAAAATGATCGGATGCTTTCTTTCCCCCCGAGTACTCGTAAATACAGACAGTAGTCCAATCCCGGCGGATATGCCCAATGAGATAAGAGTCCCTCTCATTTGATTCATATCCGTCAGCGAATTCCAAAAGTCCCGCGCCTGTTGAGCTATACTTTCTTCGCTTTTTATATTCGAAATATATTGCATGTATTGAACACTGAAGGCATGTCTCGTATTCAGCGAAGCAGGTGAAACAGTATTCAGGTACAATGTCCAGATCAGATACGGAATAGCAAGAATAACCAAAAAAGCAACATATCGAATAGCCTTTTGTTTCCTGCCTGATCCCTTTTCCCCGAAATATATGATACTAAACCATATCAGCAATATGAGAAAATGATAAAATCCTGCCACTTTTATCACCGGCAGAACGGAAATCATAACCGCAATAAGCCACCATCTTTTATGTACTTCCCTTTTGTAGTACAGGATCATCGCAAATCCAGATGCGCAGAAGAAAGCCAGCATGATATCAACAGAAAGAGAATATACAATATCCCGCAGCAACGTGCAGGAAACAAGAGCCACCGGAATCAGAACAATATAATTCCTGCAAACTGCCGTGAGCGCTATAATGCAGGACATAAACAGGATAGCCTGGGCGGACAGCATCATCCCGTCAGACCAGTCATTTGTTACTCTGCATAGAAAGTATTCAAAACCCTGTGCCCCTGTCGGATAGGATGAATGCCACGTCAAAACATCCCACTGAGCTGGCAGTCTGTCATTATACAACATAATTTTGACTGCTGCACCCCAGTGCGTAAATGTATCATAACCGGTCAGATAATGACCTTTAAAATATACAAGATAATATGTTGTCAAAGCAAAAAACGAAACATATGCTGCTATCGTTCGTTTATCAAAAATGGAAGGCAGTGAAACCTTTTTCCTGACAATATCAACAACTTCATTTGCAAAAAGGCCAATCCCGCATAAAACCAAAACCAGGGCTCCCCATTTCAGTTTCATGACAGCCCCGGCTGCAATCAAAACGATCATAATCCCTGTACACGTTAATACAGGAACAAATTCCATTTTGATATTCAGCTTATGTTTCAGGAACAGAAAGTAACCATTAAAACACAGGAAAAGGACAATATAGCCGGCCCATGACCATATTGCGTCCATCAGCTTTTTCTCCTTCCATTCCCGCAATCAATGATCAGCAGGAACATATCATCCACCGATCATATTTGCTGACCATTCTTTCGGTGTCATTTCCATATCGTGCAGTAACAAAGACTCTTTGCGCACTCTCGTGGCTTCCTGATTGCATTCTGCCATGCAAAAGATAAAAGAAAACATATAATTCGGACTTTCCAGCCCAACGTTAAAAGCAATACATGCAACCGCACCGAACAACGCAAAAAAAGCAGCCCTTGAAGGCATCACCCGATATTTCAGCATCTCCCGCAGCATTGAGAACACAAACATCAGAAAAGCGGCAATGCCCAAAATACCCGTTCTCATTGCTAGTGACACAAAGGAGTTATGGCATGCAAGGGTAAATATCCTTTCCATTGAGAAAAAGTCCCGGGCAGTGCGCTCCGGAATGGCTGCAAATGTAATGCTGGGATAGGAAGTACCATAACCGACGCCGAACCCGTATGTCCCTTTCAAATTATTAATCGCGTCGCCCCAATATTCCAGCCGCCATTTTGTATTACTGTCCGAAATCCCGGAAGTATCTGTAATCACTAACGGAGCAATAAAACTCGCAGCGATCAGTACAACCAACACAATCCCGGTCATCCATTTCAATGAGGTTCTTTTCCATCCGGCCGGAATCAGGAACACAATAGCGAATATCATCCGTAAGATCAACATCGTGGACACGCCGTCCTTGGCAAAAGGCGTCAGCATTACCGCCGCAAACCGCGCCCAGTTTCGCCAGGGCTGCGGACTCTTGATCTTTAAAGCCAGCCAGCACAGAATCAGCTGAGACGAAACCAGTATTTTCCATCCGGCATTGTATACATGAATGAAATAAAGACACCAGAAAATGAACTCACCGTAATGAGAGATCAGATATTCTTTTCCTTTTGTATAAAACTTATCCTGACAAAGGATTACTGCCGGCAGCATAAACAGATAAACCGCCTGCCGGGGAATATATGATTTGTCATAATACAGATCCAGATTCCAAAGGCTCTGATTCATCCCCATAAAGGATATCATCACATGAAACAGACCGATCAGAATGAAGGCAATCAGGCTTTTTTCTGCAATGTTCAAATATATATTCTTTTTTCGAACAAAAAGGAAATAGACATAGGACAAACACAAACAGCCCATGACGCCGAAAACAATAGCATTTCTGTAAGGTCCTCTGACAACCAGGCTTCCGCCTGTAATCACAATACCTATAATACAGATCAGAAAAGCAAACATGATTTATCCCCGCATTTATTACTTCTTTACTTCTTTCCCGGTTATCTGATACCAAAGAAACTTGGGAATGGTCACAGCATACCGTTTGAACAGTCTCCTTGGTTCTTTCAGAAAACGGTAAAACCATTCCAGACTCATATTTTGCATCCATAGGGGGGCTTCAGGTACAACCCCAGCCAGCACATTGAATGCTCCGCCGACGCCAATCATCAGCCCCTGAATCCGGCCCTTCATCCGATAGCAAAAATACTCCTGCCGCGGAGCCCCCAGTGCCACCCAGACAAAATCAGGCTCTGTTGCGTTGATCCGATCCGTCAGTTCCTGTTCTTCCGCTTCCGTCATATCCCGAAAAACAGATGGCTCCATCCCGCAGATATTCAGCCGAGGGTAATCCTGAAGCAGCACATCTTTTAAAGCGTACAGGGTCTCCTGCCGATCTCCGTAAAAGAAATGCCGAATGTCTCTGTCTTCGGATTCCTTAAAGATTCGTCTCATCAGATCCGGTCCAGTCACACGACCCATTTCCGGATACTGCTTCCTACCGATAACAGATAGCGGTTTTCCGTCCGGAACAGACATGAAAGATTCCGCCTGAACCCGGTAATACTCCGGATCATCATGTGCCAAAACCGCCGTATGCGTATTGGTTACACAGATATACTTTCCTTTTGTTGCCCCCGGATTTTCAAAAATATTCTCGACAGCGATGTTCATATTAACTGCCGATATTGGCACGCCGATCACGTTCACCCTGTTACTGTTCACCCGTTAGTTCCTCATAAATCAGTTTTAGTTGCCGGTAATTCTCCTCGGGAGTAAAGTTTTCCTCATAGGCCGTTCGCGCATTCAAACTGTACACAGAAAAGCTATCCTCGACCCTTCTCAGCGCAGCCCTCAACGCCTCAGCATCCCGCACTTCATAGGGAATTCCCGCATCATATTTCCGCACAATATCCGCACCGTTCCCGATATCGGAACACACCACAGGCGTTCCCATCGCAAACGCCTCAATTATGGTCATTGGAAAACCTTCATACAAATCTGTCGGAAAGATCATGCCCCGGGCTCTCTGCAGATATTCCAGCACCGTTTCCCTCGGCTGAAAACCCATCAGATGCAGTCTTGGATTCCGACTGCAGGCATCTCTCACTGCCTCTTGCAATTCACCGTTGCCGAAGATATATAGCTCCCGTTCCGTTTCGGAATCCCAGGCTTTCAGGAGAAAATCAATTCCCTTGTCTTTTTCCAGCCTTCCGATGTATACCCATGCATTTCCCCGAATGCTATTGGTAAAATTAGCACCGAGTCCGGCGATTGAATCAGTATCAATATATTCAAAATTCGGTTTTGTAAACTGTCGATCCAGCCAATCTCCCAGTAAAGTCCTGAACTTTTCCCGATTAAAGTCTGTCAGAAAGATATATCGGATTTTTCGATATGTACCCAAGGCCCGATGAACCCGAAGCATATTCACTAGTGCAAAAGTCTGCACCCATGATTTTCTGTAACATCGATTGGCAAGAGCACATCCAAGGCCTTTCTCCGGACAGGCTGTACAAGGTTTCCCGTTCAGGGACAAAACCCCATTCGGACAAATAAAGCGGAAATTATGTACCGTTTGCACAACCGGCACCCCGCAGTTCCTGGCCGCATAGTACACGGAAGGGCTGATCAGCGGAAAAGTGTTATGACAGTGCACCAGATCAATTCGTTCTGCCCGGATCCTTTTCTTTACTTCCCGATAGGTTTTCAAAGAAAACACAGTCGTAAAAGGCAGCACTGCTTTTTTCAACAGAGAACGCTTCAGTTCTGCGTTATCCCTCGTATATTCAGAAACATAATGACCATGTTCCTGAAGCATTCGCTTTTCATTTTCAAATACTGTGTGTTCTCCGCCGCCGATCTGATAGAAATTGTGTACTATCAGTACACGCTCTTTCAGCGCACCTGTATCGTCCATATTCCCTGACTCTTATACCTCCGACGTAAAACAGTATACCCGGCAAAACAGTTTGATCAAATCAGCACTGCTCCGATCACCTTGGCCTCTTTGATTGTCATCATATCGGCCATCCGGTTCAGATCCCGAACCCTGGATTTGTATTTCTCCTCTACAAGAAGAACAGCATCCGTTTTCCCCGAAGCACACACAGCTTCGCTGCTGTACAAGTAATCCGGCAGCAATACCAGATCTATTCCTTTTTCCTGCAGTCTCGAAGCAAGTCCATCGTAAATCTTTTTTACTTCTTTTTCTTCCAGAGAGCTGGTCAGAAGAATGCTCCTCCCGTCCTTATCACCGTCAACAAGTGAAGCAATATTATCCATTTCATTCTCGAAATTCGTTTTCCTTCCAAATTCCAGTTTCTCCAGAATCCAGTCAAAGCCTTTTCCCTTCCACCAGCCTCTGGAATGCGTAAATTCGCCCAACAGGGAAAGATCATACCGATATTTGAGTTCCCGTCCGGTTTTCAGTCGGCCATTGAAAAGATATGACATGATGCAAACCGCAATCGCAAGGAAAACGCCGATAGCGAATCCAAACAATGCCTGCCTGAGCGTTTTCGGCACCGGTTTTGCCGGCGGATTTGCCGCCAGGTCGTTCCGGGTCACAGTATACGAATATACCTGATTCTGATAATTCATATAATTCGTATTCATTTCCCATTGCATCGACCAAAGATCTTTTTCAATCTTTTCCCCTTTCTGATCTCTGGTTGTCAGTACAAGCTTGGATCCGACACTGTCACCGAGCAGAATCAGTTTATATTTTTCTGTTTTTGACAATTCCTTATTGGCAGTCTGCAGATAGGTATCCACAAATTCCTTCCTTTTAACTGCCTGTTCTTCCGTGGCTCCGCATCCAATGACAGACAGTGTCTTCAGATCCGGATCGATACAGATAGAAGCAACTTCATTGATATCTCTCCGAATGCTCGTACCAAAAACTTCATTCAGTTTTTCTCCGTCAATTTCATCGGAAAACGCCTCCGCCAAAATAGCAAGAATTTTCAATGCTGAATTTCCTTCCGCCTGCATTGCATTTGTTTCATTTGAAGACGGCTCTACATCCACAAAATACTTTTTTTCGGCAGTCCAGATATTCGTCGGATCAATACCCAGCAAAATGGAAACAACCCCGGCATTATTACCGTTCCGTGTCGTCTTGTTCATATTAACAAGTGCATTGACCCGATCCAAAGACTTTTGATACGAATCAAGATCTGACTCGTATTGAATTTCTACGGGCGCTTTTTCCCCATTCCGATGATACTTCTCAAAGCCCCAATATTCAACAACCCCAAATATTCCTGCAACAATGATCCCAATAAGAAGAATAATTCGCCATTTATACAGAATATGGAACAAAAGATCCTTCAGATTCAATTCTGCTTCATAGTTTTTGTTTACTTTCATACCGCATTACCTCCATGAATTTTTTCTGTTATGTCTACTGCTTTCCGGAAGAGAACTTTCGTTTAATGAATCTTCCGCCCTTCATAACCCAATTCTGGCTTTCCATAAATACATAGGGCAACTCCAAATAGTCAAGCCCATTCATGCGAATCCATACATCCAGCAGCCGTTCACTAACAAATCCGAAAACACGCCGGTCGTATGAATTGTATGAAGAAATATCAAGGCGCTTTTCCAGTTCAAACAATATATCAAAAAGCCACTTACAATACGCATTTAATACTCAGACCCTCTTGACAAGGGTCACTTCATAACAGGAGTTCGAGTTCCCATTCAGTAGATGAGAGTTCTGCTTTCAGCTCAGCCACACGGGATTCCAGAGCTTTGATGCGTTCTTCTTTGGTCATGTCCTTATCCCCATTTTCTTGCTGTTATTCAGTTTCAGAATTGTTTCCCTCATCGCATGAAACTGTGAGGTTTGATCCATCCCATGTGTATTCATATTGTGGATTTTCGCATATGAATGTTGAGTCAACCGGTCCTTCTAAGTTGTTCCAATTAATAACACCAGAGCCCAACCATCCCACAGCAAATTTATATGTCTCATGTGGCGCAATATAAGGAATCATTTCCTCTGCTACTATCTCCCCGTTTAATTCAAATCGTACATTGAGGTCAGTCCATGCACTATCACCCTCGTTATACAAATCAATTGTTACTGGCACATGTCCATCTCTTGATATCTATAATGTTTCATAATTGTAGTTAACACGTGGCAGTACTTTTGCCGGCTTTTTCTTCTGTTCGTTGTATGTAAGGGCCCCTGTTCTGCACAGTAAGATTGTTAAAACCACAAAGGCGATGTAATAAACAAGTTCAAATACCTCTGTGGTATGATCCAAGCATTCTTGGGGGAGCATAAAGGCAATCAATATGACTGCAATTACTGTTATAGTAAGAACAATCCACAATAGTGTTTTTCTTTTCATCAGTCTACCAACGCCTTATCTGTTATACATTCAGGGTTCACATACCAATGATTACTAAGCTGAACAAAGAGTTAGTTCATCGATGCATCCATACGCAACAACATCTTCATCGTTGTACCTATCAAATAGAAAGCCTTTTCACAATCATTGAAGCTTATCAACGTCATAAGCCACGATTCTTCCTGCAACTTTAATCCACAACCCCTTTGTCCTTATAACGTCTAAAATATCAATTCCATCAGTGAAGTGTGATACTGTCTGCCCATCCATTTCTGTTCCGTATACAATTCCATTTACAAACTTTGATCTTTGTGAAACCCATTTCACGCTGTCAATTGCCTGATGACGATAATTACTACTTGAATCAAATTCATAGCCTTCTTTTTCAGGAAAACCCGGCGGCAATAAAGGTATGACCTCCGGTTGGGTTACTGTTTTTTTTCTACAGCCCCACCCAAAGTCATCACTATAAATTGCATATTGTGTCTTCCCGAGTTTTGTTTCAACCAGAATGACATTCCCTTTTTTGCAATAACCCTTCAGGATTCCTGATAACAATAATGCTTTTTCATCAAATTCTTTCTTTACATCGTACATACTCAGAAACTTATCCATGACATGGCGTCCTTCTTTGTAGTTGCCAGTAAAGCCAACAACTGTGCTGTTGTCAACAGCGAAAACTTTTATACCCTTGATAGGTGTTTCCCCATTGTCGTCATTCAGCTGTGTATCCCCTGCTATTACAGAATAACCAGGTCTCATAACTGCAATTTCAAAGCTCATAATGATTCGCCTTTCAAATGCATTTCAATCTGTTCCCGGCTATCCCCTACCAGAATCTGTAGATTACCTCCCTGCAGTCTCAATCTCAAGATCACCGGCTCCTCTACCACCTGAAACGTATAATCATTTTCACTTGCTTCAAGCAATTGAATTTCGAAATCATCTCCTTCGACTTTCCATCGGATCGCTTCGATAATTTCTTTTTCCTTCTCCTCCATAAACTTCTGCATCAAAGCCGCATTCCTTTGCGCTCTTTGTGCCCACATCGTTGCAATTACTGGAGTTCCTCTTCCTGTAATTCCCAGATTTGGCCCCATGTAAACACGTCCATCACCCAAATCAACCGGACTGTTTACATGGATCTCATCCCGTAGGATTTTACGCTGCTTTTCATCGATCTGTTCTGTTAATCCGTCAACAAACTCCATTCTTCCAAATTCCGCAACCTCCGGCCAATTGTCAGCATAAATCCGCACCAATTCATCCTTGTACCATTCAGCATTTTTGTGCGGCACAATCTTGATGAAATACATTTGGTCAAGATGAATCCTAGCAATGAGAAGATGTTCGCTTCGCTGGATATACTTGGCATCCTTCTTATCGGAGCCTATTCCCATGTGAAAATGATAGAATCCCCAATCAAACAGAAGTCCATCAAAAAAATCAGATTGCTCGATTGATTTTGTCATATATGGACGAAGTGGCGCTCCGCTCCTCACTACAGCTTCAAATGTAGTCAATGCGGTCTGAACATCAGGTGATAGTGTTTGCTGAACCAACTCCCTTGATTTATACACAACTCTCGGTATGTCATCCGGATAGCGAATCCTGTAGATGAAGAAATCTATAAGCGGATCACTTGTGTTCGGAACATAACCGAACCGTCTTAGTTGTTCCCTTGTCCAGGTATCGAGCTGTTCGTTAAGGTTCGTGTTCATAATACTATACGGTTATTTATTTCTACTTCTGAACTTCTATCGTCCACTCTAATTGTTCCCTCTACTTTACCTCTACTGTACCTCACAAGGAAAAAGCAAGGCCGTGTAGGGCCCTGGTAGGGTTGGTAAAAAGCCCGGGTGGGGTTGGATTATCCTTTCCAGCTATCTAAATTCTATTTTTGAGAATGAAACTTTTGGTATCTCTGTAGATGTGTTTTCTGCCATGATTTCCAACTGCTCTCGAAGATATGGCATGAGGTTTACCGCATTCTTAAATTTGGGACCAAGTATTATTTCTTTGATTTGTATCGATCCCGGGGGAAGAATAAATAGCTTTGGAGGATTCTCAGGAGTATGTCGCATTCTCTTGTTATTATGATCAAAAGTGTACATTACCCTATACTCTTGTTCATATGAATAGCTGTTATCTTTAAATAAATATAAGATTGGATCGATAATTCCGTCAAATAGTTGTTTTTCTTCTTTTTTCAACTGTTTCTGGATGCTCCTAAGTTGCATCAGATATCGCATTACTTCTTTTGTCTTTATTCCCTTGTTTTCATCTTGCTTTAATGAATACCCGTTCTTTGTATGGTTAAAATAGCAGACACGATACAGATCAATCCCAGACACTTTACTCCAATCAACTATGATGCATACACCTTTCCCATTATCACCATACATCTGCCACATTGGAAGATAATCTATCATTGAAGTAAAGCATTTAATGAATACAAAAGGTATTTCTGCTTCTATTCTATCATTACCTTTTTGAGGTATCTTGTTAGAGTATAAATACTTTCTTATCATTAATCCTTCATTAGGATCATTCATGTAAGCAATATCCATTATGGACATCTTGCCACACTCGTCTTGTTTTTTTCTCTCCTCACAATTATCAGGAAGCATCAATGCAAACGTGCTATACTTTGTATAATAACCCGATTCTGCAGAAACTCCTTTTTCCACTCTCAGAGTTTTTAAGACTTGTTCGCAATAGAATACTGCTTCTATACTTTTAAGAGTCACCTTCGCTTTATGATTATCATCACATGTGGAATTAGAAATCCATTCTCGTAATGCGCGATATCTACTTCCTTTTACCTTCTGAATAATCGATATAATTTCGTTTGTGTACTTTTCAACAGTCGAGTTATCTTCAGATGATAAAGAAAAGAGAATCTGTATAGTAAAATTGCGTTTTACAGAATCTATTAACAATTGGCCCAATCTTGTAATATCATTTGCTTCCTTGACTTCATATCCTATTCTTTCGACAAGAATATTCGTTCTTGGAATTAGTTGCTCATCATAAGTCGCAGCGCTTTCAACTATATTATGAAACAGCTTTTGATAATCGTTTTTTGTATTATCCAGTCCTAAGCATGAGAAGTCTAAATCAGTATGCCCCAAAAGTATCTTCCTATACAGTTCAGCCTTTTTCTGCCATTTTTCCACTTCAGCATCAGAAAGTCCACTATACTTCTCTTTATCATCATGAAGCCTAGGATTGACACGTTCTTCTACAATCGGCCATTTGTATCCTGATAAGCTATATAGTGAAATTGCTGTTTCGTAATCCCGATCAATAAATAATGCTCGATCTCCTAAGAAAATATAGAACTTCCTGAAATCAAGAGCTTGATCTATATCTATTAATTCTTCATCTACTTCAGCGTTTAATTCTATTTTATCAATATGTTTCTGTATAATACTTTCAATCTCTTTTGCTGATAATACCTCCGAGGCAACATTAAGCAGGTAATAAGCATTCTCTCTATAGTTACATGCATCAACACATTCAAAATAATGGAGAATATCTTGTTTTAACCTTTCTTGGCTATCAACATCGTCAGGTTTCTTTATCAAGTCGTCAATTGCACCAATCGCGTGGGCGAGAGCATTTTCACCATCCTCTTCAGGATTCATTCCAAACTCGTCATGATAATACTCTGTATCAATACGTCCCTCAGATTCCCAAACCTTTGGCCTTTTTATCCCTTTACGTTCTAGATCAGGAATTATGCATTTTGCTTGATATTGTAGTATCTTATATTCCATAATTACCTCGTCAATATGATTGATAGATTACACCTTTCCTATCCACAATCCATGATATTTGGACTATTCGTACAATGTAGAGAAAAATATTATTATCAAATTAATTAGACACAACAACTCGGATTTTTAGGTAGTCACGAAATCAAACCACTTTCAGCTCCGTATTCAACTGCTTGAACAGCGTTGTCTGCTTTTTCAGGCAGTTGCAGAGTTTCCAGCTTCCGTGCCGCTTGTGGGCTTTCACCATGCGGGCATCCAGCAGACAATCATCCAGGCTCTTTCCATCAACCCCCTTTGTGGCTTTCTCTACTTCCTG
>CACWXP010000009.1 GCA_902764875.1 uncultured Eubacteriales bacterium | reverse complement strand
GGCTGTAATCTGAGAATTCTCATATGTTCTGTAATAGTAAATTCCCCGATCCATGTTACAGCAGGAAGAATATACGGTTATCTCATATTTTCCTTCGCCAAGACAAACACAGCCTCTTTGCTGTTCTACGGACCCTAGAATGTGGAAAAACTGGCTTACACTTTCCTCCTCCGAATTGCCGGAAACTGAATTCATGCGGGTAAATGCCGCCTTCACAAACCTTGATGCAGAGGAAAGATCACCGGGCATTCCCATCGCGCCCATTCCACGGCTGTATTCCGTAATCTCCAGACCCTTGGCAAAGGTATTTTTCACAGGTTTATTTGACAAATGCATATAATTGCTGAGATGAAACATCTGCTGATCAAAGGTTGGATTGTTGGTCATGACCCCCACTGGATCATCGTATACTCTGATGCCGTCCTTTAGAGGTTCAACTACAATCGTTCTTTTTTGATCTGCGATCATCCAATGTAACGGCGTCAACGGAAGCTCCGGGCTAAAACTTATATTTACCGGATTCATCCGGGAAATAAGTGTCCTTGCCTCATCGACATCGGCACAGCGGCTGAGGATCCATGGTATGAATTCAAATGGTGCCACATTGTCCGCATCCTGAACTTCTGCCTTATAAGCAGCGTTCCCTGGGAAATTTAATCCAGCAATTCCAAGGCCTTTCTCATTAACGGCATCATAGAAGAGCGGATACCCCTCCACAACAAACGCTGTTCCGATCTCCAGATTGCGTCCGAAATAATGATCCTTTGCATAATAAGTTGCTGCTGTACACATCTTCATCTTCTCCTGTTTCTATAAAAAATACCGAATCCATCTATAAGTATAGCACGCTCCTGTGAACCTTTCTACCATGCAGACAAAAAAAGACGCTCCAGGAGGAGCGCCTGCGTGATGGCTGCGTTTACATCTGTACTTCTGTCTCAAGGCCAGATTTGAACTCAAAGGCAAGGTGGTCATCGTAGACCGTGATCTTCTCAATCAATTGCCGGACCAGCCCTTCGTCGTACTCCGTCACCTCAGTAGTCTGCTCAGTCAGAAAGGCTTCGAGCTCATCGAGCCGCTGCTTCATACCTGCGCGGTTGGCTTCTTCGACCAGCAGGTCCTGCTTCTCCTCCCGGAGCGAGTCGATCTCGTCGGCCAGTTCCTCAAAGCCTTGCTTGGCATTGGCTTTCTTCAGGAGCTCCTTCTGCAGTGTCTCCAGCAAGTAAACGCGATCATATGTGCTGAGATTTCCAATATAGAATCAAAAACCTATTGAATCTGTTTCACTTTACAACCAGATAATATGTTTCTGATAACAGTTCTGCTGCGCCGTGAGACTGGTCCAGATCATCAACAGAGCGATCTGCTGGGCCACATATGTTTGTTCCTTGAAAAATGATACTCAGCAGGCAAGTGCTCATGACGGCTGATTGTAACAGGATGAAAGAAACGAGCAATACGCCCTTTTGTCATTATTACTTCAGGGACCCATATTGACTTACAACATCATCAATGGTAGCCTCCCCGGTTCCAACCTGATAAGCCGCATTCCGCACCTGCACGAAAAGGGCGTCTGTAATCCCGATTGTTTCAGGGCACAGGATCCGCTCATCAGGCACCCGGCCGAAGGGCTCATACACAGCGCTGAAGGACAGATCCTTTGTCGGCGTGACCAGGCGTTTCACTGAAGCCATTTTGTTCAGTTCTTCACGGCTGATCAGGAAGCGCATAAACTCGTTGGTCATGTCCAGATTGTCGCAGGTTTTGTTCACCGAGAACTCTATGGATGGACTGTCGATAAAATAGCCTCCGTTTTCCGAGAGTGGAATTGGAACAAAGGAATAGGTGAAGGGATGTTTGGAAAACGCCTCGGACTGGCTTTCCCGTTTGCCTGTTCCGGATACGGTATCTCCGGTGCAGATCATCATGGGGACATCCCCCTCAAAGAAGCGAAGAATGACCTGTGTATAGTTGTCGCTGATTTCATTGCATTTGTCCAGGTTAATGTAGCCATTTTCGATCAGCCGCATCATCGATTCCAGACTCCGGCGCATACATTCGCCGGCGGCAGGATCCATCCCATTCGCGGCTCGAAGCGCTTCGGGATCGCTGGCCAGGGCAGCCACAACCTCCGGATATACCAGGATGCTCATCAGGCAGCTGGAAGGCCCCGTGCTGTAGCCCATCATCGGACTGGCATAGCCCTTGCTCAGAAACACCTCGCATACGGTCAGCAGCTCTTCCCATGTGGTCGGGACCTGCAGTCCTTCCTTTTCAAAAAGGTCGTTGTTCACCAGCATCCCATAGTTTCTGGCAAAAACCGGCACCGTCAGCAATTGTCCGTCAGTGTCATATCTCAGCAGGTTGGGACGGATGCATTCCAAATCCAGGCCCAGCTGGGGATCGGAAAGATCCTCCATATGCTCAAAGGCTGTCTGATAGTTATCATTTCCGTACATCCACGGAAAGGAGAAGAAAATATTCGGGGGATTTTTGCTTTCCAGAACCATGCCCAGCAGGTTTTCATAGTCATCCGGCTTCCAATAGGTCAGCTCCACATTGGGGTAAATCTCATTAAAGCTGTCAAATTCAGCTTCCAGCGCCTCAAAGTTGGAATAGCTTCCGACCACCGTGATTTCGCAGCTGGTGTTTGTATCCAGCTTCGGCTGAAACACACCGGCGGATTCCGCGTACACCGGACAGGCGCAGGTCACCGAAACGACAGCAAGTAGAGCGGACAGGATGACGCAAAGCTTTTTTTTCATTTCATTTCCTCCTTGATTCTGCGAATCTCTTTGATCACAAGTTTCAGATCAACCGGTTTTGCGATATGCCCGTTCATGCCTGCCTGCAGGCATTCCGCCACATTTTCAGAGAAAGCGTCAGCGGTCATGGCAATGATGGGAATGGAGGCCGCCCAGCGGGTTTCCAGCTTGCGAATTTGTCGCGTTGCGTCCAGGCCGTTCATTTCCGGCATCTGCACATCCATAAAGATCAGGTTATAGCGGCCTTCTGTGGCCTCCGCCATTTTTTCCACGCAGATTCGTCCGTTTTCCGCCCGCTCGGATGTGATGCCAAACATGCTCAGCATGGTGGAGATGATCTCCCAGTTGATATCGTTATCCTCCGCGATCAGGATGTTCAGTCCGGTCAGATCAGAATAGTCCTCCGTCGGTTCCACGGCCTTTACTTCCGTTCCGAGCAGCTCATTGATTTTCCCATACAGTCCGGAACGGAACAGCGGTTTGCTGATGAATCCGTTCGCCCCTGCCGCTTTCGCTTCCTCTTCAATATCCGACCAGTCGTAAGCGGAGGTCAGCAGAATGGGGATTGGAGCGCCGATTTCCTTCCGGATGCGCTTGATCGTCTCGATGCCGTCCAGTTCCGGCATCTTCCAGTCCAGAATGACCACATTGTAATCCTTTCCGGCTCCGTGCCGGTGACGGATCATTTCCAGCGCTTCCAGGCCGGTGTTTGCCCGCTCCGCGTGAATCCCCAGTGACTCAAGCGTATCCACCGCGGTTTCCAGTAGAATCGGATCGTCATCTGCGATTAGAGCGTCCACACCATCGATACTCATCTCCTCCAGCTGCTTTTCAGCAACCGGAAGATCCAGCGTAATGGTGAAGGCCGTACCTTTTTCAAGTTCGCTCTGGCATTCGATCGTCCCGTTCATCAGCTCGACCATCTGCCTGGTGATCGCAAGCCCGAGCCCGGTTCCCTGAATGCTGTTCACCCGGCTGTCCGTCTGCCGGGAAAAGGGCTGATACATTTTTTTCAGGAACTCAGGGCTCATGCCGATCCCGGTGTCCTCAACACGATAGATCAGCTTAACGCAGCCCTCCTTTTCGCTGCTTTCTTCCCGCAGATCCACGGATACGGAGCCACCGGGCATGGTATACTTGATGGCATTGGAAAGAATATTGATGTAAATCTGGTTCAGCCGCAGCTGATCCGCGTAAAGGAACTCCTTCTCAAACCGATTGGTACGGAAGCTGAAAATGATATTTTTCTCCTTGATCATGGGCTGCGACAGGTTTACCAGATTCTCCACGGTTTCCACAATGGAAAAGGTGATGGGACTCAGATTGAGCTTTCCGCTCTCCACCTTGGAAATATCCAAAATATCATTGATCAGCGTCAGCAGATGATTGCCGGCCAGGCTGATCTTTCTCAGGTTGTCCGCTACAGCTTCCTGGTCGCCCAGGTTTTTTTCGGCGATCGTGGTCAGCCCGATGATCGCGTTCATCGGAGTGCGTATATCATGGGACATCGTAGATAGAAAGTCAGTTTTTGCTTTGTTGGCGGCTTCCGCTTCCCTGGCCATCAGCCGAAGCTTTTTGTTGACGGAATGCATATACAGGAAGTCCATCACCAGCAGAATCAGCAGTCCGAAGGAGATGACCCCAATCAGCATCCAGTTTTCTGTATCCGCATTCAGATTAATGACCGGCTCGAAGCTCAGCAGCACCCAGCCTTTTGTGGAAGTAATGGGCGTATGGGCGACAATGCATTCCCTGCCTCTTGAATCCTGCATGGTGAACGAGCCTGTGCCGGACAGGATGTCCGAAAACAGCTTTTTTTGCGCCGTGATTCCGGGCTGGTTGTAGGACTTGTAAAACTCGAAGAAGCTGTTGCTTTTAAAGGAACGTCCTCTGATGACGTAGTTGCCGTCCGTGTCGATGATGGAAAAATCCTCATCCCCATACTCTTCCTTGGGGAAAACCCACTTTTCTTCCAGATTGGACACGGGAACGATGCGAAGCAGATAGGCTTGCTTCTTTTTCCCGCTTACCGCATCCCGCACGGTGATCCGGTTGCAGAAGGCCAGAGACTGTTCCCCGTTCATGGGATTTGTATAGGTTCGAGTAATGTTGATCGCTTCGCCCAGCTCCGCGATCCAAGACCCATCCCCGAACAGCTCCATCCGCGTATAGGAAACGTCATATTGATCGGTGTTGTTCAGCTTCGGCCGTGTCGAATAGCCTGTCAGGGTTTCTGTATCGATGAGGTGGGCGGACGTGTCAGCCTTGACATGGGTGGCCCGGATATATGCTGCCGCTTCTTCCAACGTCAAATCCCGACTGTTAATGTATTGTGCCCAGTTGTCACAGATCTGCTGTTCCCCTTCCAGGTAGTTTCCCGTCACCTGTTCCATGGCAATCGACGCATTGACGAAATGCTCTACCTGGGACCGATGGTTTTCTTTTCTCTCATAGTTGGAATACAGCGCAACGAAAACCAGGATGGCACTCATCAGGGCTATGTTCGCCATGACGATCCACGATGTCTTCAGACGGCTCATTTCAACAGTTCCTCCAGAGATGACAGAATACCAAAAAACCACATATCATTGTATCACTTAAAGGCAGATGCAGCAAGCTTGGATTATTCTCATGTATAGGCCTTTCCACTTTTCAATGCACGTTCAATCTGCCTGTGTTATACTGAGACTGAAGGATTCAACCCCCTAGGGGATCAAGGTGTTTCCAAAAGCTCAGAGTGTTGTTGGTGGAAGACGAGAAGCGCATGAACGAAGCCCTCACCGAGCTGCTGCGACAGGAGGGCTAGGCCTTTCGGGCCGGAGCCTGTCTGGGTACCTTCAGCCGCTAAGACTGACACAAAAAGCCCTCCGATCTGTGGATGATGGGTCCACAGCGGAGGGCTGAATCATACAAATCTGTAGTTTTTTCTGATTTCATTTTCCGTTTTCGGTTTTTTCAACCCCACAACCACCGGACATGGGGACGATGTAACCTTTTTCCGGAAAACTTTATCATTTCTTTATCAGAGCCACTTTGAAGAGGGATGAAAGCGTTATGGCATAAGGGGTTTCGCCATTCCGGCACTCATTCCCACTCAACGCTGGCCGGGGGTTTGGTGGTTACGTCGAGGACAACGCGGTTGACATGGGGGACTTCGTTGACGATGCGGGCGGAGACTGTAGCGACCGTATCCCAGGGGATGCGGGCCCAGTCAGCGGTCATGAAATCGTCGGTGGTGACGGCGCGGATGGCTATGGTGTAGTCATAGGTGCGCTCGTCCCCCATGACGCCGACGGAATGGATGCCGGTGAGGACGGTGAAATACTGGCTGATCTGCCGGTCGAGGCCGGCTTTGGCGATTTCTTCCCGGAGGATGGCATCGCTTTCACGGACGATCTGCGCCTTGTCGGGGGTGACTTCGCCGATGATGCGGATGGCGATGCCGGGGCCGGGGAAGGGCTGGCGCCAGACCAGTTCCTTCGGGAGACCCAGGGTTTCGCCCAGGGCGCGGACTTCATCCTTGAAGAGCATGCGCAGGGGCTCGATGAGCTCGGTGAAGCCCAGCTCCTTCGGCAGACCGCCGACGTTATGATGACTCTTGATGACGGCGGCATTGGTGCCCTGGCCGCTTTCGATGACATCAGGATAGATCGTTCCCTGGGCGAAATAGTCCATTTTGCCGAGGGCTTTTGCTTCCGCACGGAAGACTTCAATGAAATCCCGGCCGATGATATGACGCTTTTCTTCCGGATCGATGACGCCCTTCAGGTCGCCGAAGAAGCGGGCAGAGGCATCCGAACGGATGAAACGGACAGGAAAGAGATGGCTGAAAACATGAACGACCTGGTCGCTTTCGCCCTTGCGGAGGAGGCCGTGATCCACAAAGACGCAGGTGAGCCGATCGCCGATGGCCCGGAAGATCAGGGCGGCGGCAACGGAGGAATCCACGCCGCCGGACAAGGCCAGGAGGACTTTGCCGTCTTCACCAACGGCTTCCCGGATGCGACGGACGGCCTGCTCGGCGTAAGCTTCCATGGTCCAGTCGCCGGTGCAGCGGCAGATATTAAAAAGGAAATTATGCAGGAGGAGGCGGCCTTCCTCGGAATGGGTGACTTCGGGATGAAACTGAACGCCGTAGATGCGGCGGGATTCATCAGCCATGGCAGCGATGGGGCAGTTATCGGTGCGGGCTGCCGGCTCGAACCCTTCGGGACAGGCGGCGACCTGCCAGGTGTGACTCATCCAGCAGAAGGAGGCAGACTTCATGCCCGCCAGGAGAGCGGAGGATTCCTTCATCCGCACGACAATGCGGCCGTATTCCCGCTCCTTCGCGCGCTCCACTTTTCCGCCCAGGAGGTGGGCCGTGAGCTGCATGCCGTAACAGATACCGAGGACCGGGATGCCCAGGCTGTAGAGGGCCGGGTCGATCATCGGGGCTTTTTCGTCATGAACGGTGGAAGGCCCGCCGGAGAGAATGATCCCGACGGGCCGTTGGTTCCGAACCTCTTCCAGAGAAATATTCCAGGGGACAACTTCAGAATAAACATGACATTCGCGGACACGGCGGGCGATGAGCTGGGTATACTGGCCGCCGAAGTCGAAGATTAGAACCTTTTGAGTATCTGACATAGTAACTCCTTTACTCTCCCGCAGCCTCGTTTCGGCTCTGCCGACAGCCCACTGGGCTGACTCTCGGCTTACTCCCCGCTGGCGCCGTAGTTGGAGAGGACGCGGGCGGAGGGATCGTCCACATTGCAGCCGGGCCAGGATTTGTTGGGCATCCAGAAGTCCGGGATCATGCGGGCCTGGCCGGGATAGAACTGCTCGAAGAGCTCCCGGTAGAGCAGGCTCTCCTTGGTGAAAGGAGGACAGTAATCATATTTCGCCGCCTTTTCGACGAATTCCTTGTCTGTGTAGGTTCTTTCCGCCAGAGCCTTGAGATCGTTGACCATGGAATGGCCGACGGCATCGGAGAAGGCGGCTTTCTGGCGCCAGAGAATTTCGTCCGGGAGGATTTTATCCTTGGCGAAGGCCTTGCGGATGAGGTATTTGCCCATGTTGTGGTTGTTCATCTTCAGCTCGGGATCGATGCTCATGGCATAGCGGACGAACTTGAGATCGCCGAAGGGCACACGAGCCTCCAGGGAGTTGACGGAGATGCAGCGGTCGGCGCGGAGAACATCGTAGACATGGAGCTCGCGGATGCGCTTTTCGGCCTCCTCCTGGAAGGCGGCGGCGGACGGCGCGAAGTCGGTATACTTATAACCGAAGAGTTCATCGGAAATTTCACCGGTCAGGAGCACCCGGACATCGGTGTTTTCATGGATCCACTTGCAGATGAGATACATGCCGATGGAGGCGCGGATGGTGGTGATATCCCAGGTGGCCAGGAGCTCCACGACCTTGGGCAGGGCCTCGAGGACATCTTTTTCGGAGATAATCACTTCGGTATGCTCCGAACCGATATAATCCGCTACCATGCGGGCATACTTCAGATCGATGGCATCGATATCCATACCGATGGCGAAGGTGCGGATCGGATGGGGCAGGAGTTTCTGGGCTATGGCGCAGACGAGGGAGGAATCCAGACCGCCGGAAAGCAGGAAGCCTACCGGTGCATCGGCATCCAGGCGCTTCTCCACGCCGTCCATCAGCAGGCGGCGGAGCTTTGCGCAGACATCCTCTTCCGTCTTCATGGTGAAATAACCTACATAAGCAGGATCTGCGTACTGAATGAATTCGCCGTCCATCCAGTAATGACCGGGCGGGAAGGGAAGAATCGTTTCGCAAAGGCCCATGAGGTTCTTCGGCTCGCTGGCGAAGGCCCATTCGCCGTCTTCGAGGCGGCCGTAATAGAGGGGGCGGATACCGATCGGATCCCGGGCGGCGATGACCTTGTTCTGCTCTCCATCGTAGAGGATGAGGGCGAACTCGGCATCCAGAGTTTTGAACATTTCCACGCCGTACTCATGATAGAGAGGGAGAAGAATTTCGCAGTCGGATTCTCCCTTAATCTCATAGTGCTCCATGAGGCGCTCGCGCAGGGGACGGAAGCCGTAGAGCTCACCGTTGCAGACGACGGCGTCCTTTCCCAGATGGAAGGGCTGCATTCCGCGTTCATTCAGGCCCATGATTGCCAGGCGGTGGAAGCCGAGGACGCCGCCGGGGATTTCCTCCAGCCGGCTCATATCCGGGCCCCTGGAGATCGTGCGGTTGAAGCAGGTTTCAATCAATTCACGGGGAACCCTGGCACTGGTGAGACCGAAGATGGAACACATACGGATCGCCTCCTGAGAGAAAATAAGAAACAAAAAAGGCAAAAGGTCCAAATGAAAAACAGGACACCCTTGCCTTGTTGGCAGGTATGGTATCATTCCAGGGGCTGCTTTGTCAAGAAGGCGGCAGCGGAAAGAACAAACGAAAACAAAGGGAAAACAATCTGGGTGCTTGACAGGCTGCGGTGAGGGGTGATATGATCCCGGCATACAAGGCAAGGGAGCCATGGTCCATGGCTGAACTTGCCTGTTTTCATTTCAGCCAGGGAAAGAGAATTATGAAGGGGGTTTCAGTTATGAGCAAGTACACGAAGGAAGATATCATCCGGATGGTGAAGGAGGACGATGTGGAGTTTATCCGCATGCAGTTCACCGACATTTTCGGCCAGCTGAAGAACGTGGCCATTACGGCCAGCCAGATTGAAAAGGCGGTCAACAATGAGATCATGATCGATGGCAGCTCCATTGAAGGCTTTGTGCGCATCAACGAGAGCGACCAGTACCTGCGGCCGGACCTGAATACCTTCGCGATCCTGCCCTGGCGGCCGCAGCATGGAAAAGTGGCCCGGCTGATCTGCGACGTTTACAACCCGGACGGAACGCCCTTCATGGGAGATCCGCGGGGCGTGCTGAAGAAGGTGCTGGCGAAAGCGGCGGAGATGGGCTATTCCTTCAACGTCGGCCCGGAAATGGAATTCTTCCTTTTCCAGACGGACGAGAGCGGCAAGCCCACGACCACGACTTCGGACGAAGCGGGATACTTCGACCTGGGACCGCTGGACCACGGCGAGAGCACCCGGCGGGAGATCTGCATGGCGCTGGAACAGATGGGCTTTGAAATCGAGGCCAGCCATCATGAAGTGGCCGCGGGCCAGCACGAAATCGACTTCAAGTATGCCGACGCGCTGCGGGCGGCGGACAACATTATGACCTTCAAGCTGGCGGTGAAGACGCTGGCGCAGAAGAACGGCCTGCACGCGACGTTCATGCCGAAGCCTGTGTTCGGCATCAACGGCAGCGGCATGCATACGAACATGAGCCTTTTCAAGGACGGAAAGAACGTTTTCGCGGATCCCAGCGACAGCCGGGGCCTGAGCAAGGAAGCGTATGCCTTCATCGCGGGCATTCTGGAGCACATCCGCGGTATGGCGGCGGTGACCAACCCGCTGGTGAACAGCTACAAGCGGCTGGTGCCGGGCTATGAAGCGCCGTGCTACCTGGCATGGAGCGCCAGCAACCGGAGCGCGCTGATCCGCATTCCGGCGGCGAGGGGCATGGGAACCCGCGTGGAGCTGCGGTGCCCGGATCCCAGCTGCAACCCCTACCTGAACATGGCGGTCTGCCTGGCGGCCGGACTGGACGGCATTAAGAAGGGCCTGACCCCGCCGGATGAAATTACCGAAAACATCTTTGCCATGGACGCGACAACGCGGGAAGCCAAGGGCATCCGCTCGCTGCCCGGGACGCTGAAGGAAGCCGTTGAATGCCTGAAAGAGGATAAGGTGATTGCCGACGCGCTGGGCGAGCACGTGATGGGCCAGTACGTGGAAGGCAAAGAGAAGGAATGGGACGCCTATCGGACGCACGTGAGCCAGTGGGAGATTGACCGGTATATCGTGATGTACTAATCGCGGGGAGCGTATTCTTTGGCGAGAGGAGGAACGGCCAGTGGCGCGAATGATCATCGCCGGCATATCGGAAACGAACCGCGATCAGATAGCCCGGTTGCTGGCTTCCTCCGGTTATTCCGTATACCGCTGCTGCGGATCGGGAAGCAGCCTGCGCAGAGCCCTGAGTGAAAGCGAGGACAGCATACTGATCTATCTCGGCCTGATTCCGGACTGCCGACCGGAGGAACTGGTTTGGGACTACGGCGACCGGGTTCAGATCCTTTGGATCGCGAAGCCGGCCGTGCTGGAAAACTGCGAGACGCCGGAGATCTTCCGGCTGACGCTGCCGACCAGCGGTCAGACGGTGGTGGGAGCACTGGAGATGCTGAACCAGCTGCACCGGCGGCAGATGCCCCGGCGGCTGGGGGCGGACAAGGAACTGGTGGAACAGGCGAAGGAAATCCTGATGAAGCAGCTGCATCTTACTGAACCGGAGGCGCATCACCTGCTGCAGAAGCAGGCGATGGACCACAGCATGAAAATGACTGCTTACGCGGCTCGAATTGTGAAGGATCAAAAATAGGATTCAGAGATTTTGGACATTAACACTTTCATTGGGGGAACGGAACATGCGAGATCGACAATATCCCCTTTACCAGTCCGAATTTGAGCACGAGAACTGCGGCGTCGGCGCGGTGGCGGACCTGAACGGGCGAGCCACCCACCGGACCGTGGACCAGGCGCTTTCCATTGTGGAGCGCCTAGCCCACCGGGCCGGCAGCGACGCCCTGGGAACCACCGGCGACGGGGTCGGGATTCTGACGGAATTGCCCCACAGCCTTTTTTCTGCCTGGGCCCGGGAAGAGGGAATCCTCCTGGGACAGCCGGGAGAGTACGGCGTGGGGATGTTTTTTTTGCCGGAGGACGAGGTGGGCGCGGAAAACGCCTGCCGGATTTTCGAACAGCTGGCAGTGGCGGAACAGATTCCGGTGCTGGGCTGGCGGAACGTGCCCTGCCACCCGGCGCAGCTGGGCGCCGGGGCCCGCAGCACCATGCCGCGGATTCGCCAGTGCTTCCTGCGCCGCCCGGCAGAGGTGAAGAGCGGACTGGACTTTGACCGGCGGCTTTATGTGCTGCGGCGGGTTTTTGAAAAGCAGGACACGGACACGTACATCTGCTCGCTGTCCGGGAGAACCATTGTCTACAAGGGCATGATGCTGGTGAGCCAATTGCGGTCATTTTACGACGACCTGCAGGACGCCCGGTATGCCAGCCGGATGGCGATGGTGCATTCGCGCTTCTCGACCAACACCTTCCCCTCCTGGAGCAAGGCGCATCCCCAGCGGATGCTGCTGCACAACGGGGAAATCAACACCATCCGCGGCAACCACGACCGGATGAAGGCCCGGGAGGAGACCATGCGCTCGCCGGTGATGGGGGAGGAGATGCAGCGGGTGCTGCCCGTCGTAGCGGAAGGCGGCAGCGACAGCCAGATGCTGGACAACACGCTGGAATTCCTGGCGATGAACGGGATTCCCATGGCTTTGGCCGGGATGATCCTGATGCCGGAACCCTGGCAGGGAGTGGAGCGGGAAACGCCGTGGCGGGACCTTTACCGCTACTATGCCACGATGATGGAGCCCTGGGACGGGCCGGCGGCGGTGCTCTATTCTGACGGGGAAAAGGTATGCGCATCGTTGGACCGGAACGGCCTGCGGCCGCTGCGCTGCGCGCTGACGGACGACCACCGGCTGATCCTTTCCTCGGAGGCTGGGGTGCTTTTTGAAGAGAACGCGCACATCGTTCGGAGATGGAAGCTGAAGGCCGGGGACGTGCTGGAGGCGGACCTTGGGATCGGAAAGCTTTCGGAGAGCAGCGAGATCAAGACGCGCTACGCGAAGCAGCATCCGTATACCGAATGGATGCGGAATCTGATCCGGCTGCAGGATTTGCCGGAGAGCCCGGAGGGGCAGGCGGCCCCCGGAGAGGAAGAACTGAAAAAACTGGAGAAAGCCTTCCACTATACATGGGAGGACGTTCAGGACATATTGCGGCCGATGGCGGAGAACGGGACGGAGCCCATCGTTTCCATGGGCGCGGACGAACCGCTGGCGGTGCTTTCGAAGACGCATCCTTCGCTGTTTGACTACTTCAAACAGCGGTTTGCCCAGGTGACGAATCCGCCGATCGACGCGCTGCGGGAAGAAATCAAGACAGACTGCAGCGTTTACATCGGGGACGACGGCAACCTGCTGTCCGGCGATCCGAAGAACTGCACGGTGCTGGAGCTGCCCTCGCCGGTGCTGACGGAGGAGGAATTCCGGCGGATCCGGGAGATCCGGCGTCCGGCGTTTTCCGTGCGGACGGCATCGCTGCTGTACCCTGTCGACGGAAGCCTGCGGGACGCGCTGGACGCGCTGTTCGCGGCCTGCGACGCGGCGTGCCGGGACCGGATTAACGTGCTGATCCTGAGCGACCGGGGACTGGACGAGCAGACGCTGGCCATTCCCTCACTGCTGGCGGTTTCGGCGCTTGAACAGCACCTGATCCGCATCAAGAAGCGGACGGCGGTCTCCGTCGTGCTGGAGAGCGGGGAGCCGCGGGACGTGCATCACCTGGCGCTGCTGGTGGCCTTCGGCGCGCGGGCGGTGAACCCCTACCTGGCCCACGACTGCATACGGAACCTTTGCGACAAGGGCGCGATTGGCAAGACGGCGGAGGAAGCGCTGGCGAGCTACGACAAAGCGTTGTGCGCGGGCGTACTGAAGATCGCCTCGAAGATGGGCGTTTCGACCCTGCAGGCTTATCAGAGCGCGCAGCTGTTTGAGACCGTCGGGCTGGACCGGCCTTTTGTGGAGAAATACTTTACGAACACGCCGTGTGTGCTGGGCGGAACGGACCTGAACCGGGTGGAAAGCGACAGCCGCTTCCACCACGCGGAAGCCTTCGGGGAGACCGACGAAAAAGGCCTGCCGGCCGTGGGCGTGCACCGGCTGCGCACCGGCGGAGGGACAGAGGAACACCTGTATTCTCCGGAAACCATCCATCTGCTTCAGCAGGCGGTTTGGACCGACGACCGGGCGCTGTTTGACCGGTACGCGGCGTCCATTGAGCAGGACGGGCCGCGGACCATCCGGGCTATGCTGGACTTCCGGTTTGAGGCCTGCCGGGCCGTGCCGATCGAAGAAGTCGAAAGCGCGGCATCCATCGTGAAGCGCTTCCGAACGGGGGCCATGAGCTACGGTTCCATTTCTCAGGAAGCCCACGAATGCATGGCGAAGGCCATGAACCATCTGGGCGGAAAATCGAACAGCGGCGAAGGCGGCGAACTGGCCGAACGCTTCGGGACGGAGCTGAACTCGGCGATCAAACAGGTTGCTTCGGGACGCTTCGGCGTGACGCGGGAATACCTGCTGAGCGCGAAGGAGATCCAGATCAAGATGGCCCAGGGCGCCAAGCCTGGCGAGGGCGGACACCTGCCCGGGGCGAAGGTGACGGAGAGCGTGGCGAAGACCCGCTGTTCCACGCCGGGGATCTCGCTGATTTCCCCGCCGCCGCACCACGACATCTATTCCATTGAAGACCTTGCGGAACTGATTTACGACCTGCAGTGCGCCAATGAAAACGCGAAAATTACGGTGAAACTGGTTTCTTCGACCGGGGTCGGAACCATTGCCAGCGGCGTGGCAAAAGCCGGCGCCGGCGGGATCCTGATCAGCGGCGGAGAAGGCGGAACCGGCGCCGTGCCGCTTTCCAGCGTGCATCACACGGGGCTGCCCTGGGAGATCGGGCTGGCGGAAGCGCACCAGGTGCTCTGCCGCAACCGGCTGCGCCAGCAGGTTACGCTGGAGACGGACGGTAAACTGATGACCGGGCACGACGTGGCGGTGGCGCTGCTGCTTGGCGCGGAAGAATTCGGCTTTGCCACGGCGCCGCTGGTGACGATGGGATGCCGGATGATGCGGGTTTGCCATTTGGGCACGTGCCCCTTCGGCATTGCGACTCAGAACCCGGAACTGCGGAAAAAATTTACCGGGAAACCGGAATATGTGGAGCGGTTCATGCTGTTTATTGCGGAACAGCTGCGCGAGATCATGGCCAGACTGGGCGCACGGACCATCGGCGAACTGGTGGGGCGGAGCGACCTGCTGAAGATGAAGGCGGACTGCGCGACGGACCTGAGCGACCTGATCGGGTTTGCGCGGAACACGCATTTCCAGCCTGAAAAGAAATTCGACTTCCACCTGTCGGAACGGACGGACGCGCGACTGTTCCAGAACCACGTGCACCTGATGACGACGGACCGGGCCTTCGGCACTATGTTGAAGGGCGACCGGAACATCCAGGCGCTGGGCTGTGGCGGGCAGTCGTTCGGGGCTTTCCTGTCGGCGGGGCAGACGATTACGCTGTTCGGCGTTGCGAACGACTACCTGGGCAAAGGACTGAGCGGCGGGACGCTGGCGGTTTGCCCGCCGGCGGACAGCATCTGGCGGGAAGAGGACACGCTGATCGGCAACGTTGCCCTTTACGGCGCGACGGGAGGCTACGCCTTTGTGGCGGGCATGGCGGGGGAACGCTTTGCCGTGCGGAACTCCGGCGCGTGGGCTGTGGCGGAAGGCGTGGGCGACCACGGATGCGAATACATGACAGGCGGCCGGGTGGCCGTGCTGGGGCCGGTGGGCGACAACTTTGCTGCCGGCATGAGCGGCGGCATCGCCTGGGTGCTGGACGAAAACGACACGCTGAAGGACCACCTGAACACAGGACACGTACGGATGTATCCGGTGGCCCCGGACGAAGCCGGCGAGCTGGAACGGCTGCTGATTCTGCACGAAAAAGCCACCGGATCGAAGAAGGCCCGGGAGATCCTGGACGCTTTCGGAACATGGCTGCCAAAATTCAGGGCCGTGATTTCGGACGAATACCTGGCGTATCTGCGGAAGGGGGCGTGAAGATATGGGCAAAGCAACCGGATTTCTTGAATACAGCCGAAAAGAAAACCCTTTCCGGGACGCTGGGGAGCGCCTGCACGACTACGCGGACCTGCACACGGCGCAGGGAACGGAAGAGCGGCACTGCCAGGCAGGCCGCTGCATGAACTGCGGAGTGCCCTTTTGCCAGTCGTCCTTCGGATGCCCTTTGCACAACCTGATTCCGGAATGGAACGACCTGCTTTGGCGGGGAGAGGAGCGGGAGGCGCTGGAGCGGCTGATGGAAACGGCGCCTTTCCCGGAATTTACGGGGCGGGTTTGCCCGGCGCTGTGCGAAAAAGCCTGCAACCTGGCAGACGACGGCGTGACCAACCGGGACAATGAACTGTACCTGATCGAAAAAGGATTTGCCGAGAGCTGGGTGCGTCCGCGGCTTCCGCGGGAGCGGACCGGGAAACGGGCGGCGGTGGTCGGCAGCGGGCCTTCGGGCCTGGCCACGGCGGACCTGCTGAACCGCCTGGGACACTCGGTGACCGTTTTTGAGCGGGCGGACCGGGCCGGCGGGCTGCTGATGTACGGCATTCCGAACATGAAACTGCCGAAGGACATCGTCGCGCGGCGGATCCGGCTGATGGAGGAGGAAGGCGTGACCTTCCGCCTGAACACGGAGGCGGACGCGGAAGCGCTGGAAAAGTTTGACGCCGTCGTGCTGTGCGGCGGGGCGAGGAAACCCCGGTCGCTGAACGTGGAGCACATGGACGCGGAGGGCGTGCGCTTCGCGGTGGACTTCCTTTCCGAGACCACAGGGAAACTGCTGGCCGGGGAAGACTGCAACCTGGCGAAAGGGCTGCACGTGCTTGTGATCGGAGGCGGCGACACGGGCAACGACTGCGTCGGGACCGTGCTGCGTCAGGGGTGCGCTTCCGTGACCCAACTGGAAATGATGCCCGCGCCCCCGGAATTCCGGACGGCGGGGAACCCCTGGCCGGAGTGGCCGCGGACGCTGCGCACGGATTACGGCCAGCTGGAAGCCATCTGCGTGCAGGGGAGCGATCCGCGGATCTATGAAACGACGGTGAAGCGGATATTGACGGACGAGCAGAACCATATTACCGGGGCGGAGACCGTGAAACTGCGCCGGACGGCGGAAGGGAAAATGGAGCCGATTGCCGGATCGGAGCAGACACTGGCGTGCGAATTGATGCTGATTGCCGCCGGATTTGTCGGCTGCGACGGGAAAACACTGGAAACCCTTTCGCTGATCGCGGACGGACGGGGACGGCTGATGCCGGAGGACTCTTCGCATTACCTGGGCGGGAAACTGTTCAGCGCAGGCGACATGCGCACGGGGCAGAGCCTGGTGGTGCGGGCGCTGGCGGACGGCCGGGCGGCCGCGCTTGAGGCGGACGCTTTGCTGCGCAGGGCTTAGTGGATAGTGAATAGTTCGTTCAAGGGTGTGGGAAACTCAAATTGTTTTTCGAATGTTTTCCCCCTTGACAACGGATTGAACATTGTATACAATCTCGGCAATCAAAGAGGCGCAAGGGTGTGCTGAGGCACCCGGCGCCTCTTTTGATTTTATTTTTTCAGGAAACGGAAGGCGATCTGAATGACGTACTCTCCTGCGAACACGATCTGGGTGCTGCTGGGCGCGGCACTGGTTTTCTTCATGCAGGCAGGCTTTGCCATGTGTGAAGCCGGCTTTACCCGGGCCAAGAATACCGGCAATATTCTGATGAAGAACCTGATGGACTTCTGCATCGGCACGCCGCTGTACTGGCTGCTGGGCTACGGGATTATGTTCGGGACCGGCACGGCGCTGTTCGGATGGATCGACCCTTTCATCATAAAGGACTACAGCAGCGTTCTTCCCGCGGGCGTGCCGCTGTGGGCCTTTGCGATTTTCCAGACGGTTTTCTGCGCGACATCGGCAACGATCGTTTCCGGCGCGATGGCAGAGCGGACCAAGTTCTCCGCCTACTGCATCTACTCCGCGGCGATTTCGCTGTTCATCTATCCGGTGAGCGGTCACTGGATCTGGGGCGGCGGCTGGCTGGCGGAAATGGGATTCCACGACTTTGCCGGATCCACAGCGGTGCACATGGTCGGCGGCGTTTGCGCGCTGATCGGCGCAAAGATGCTGGGGCCGCGCATCGGCAAGTACGGCAAGGACGGCAAGCCCCGGGCGATCCTGGGCCACAACCTTTCCATCGCCGCGCTGGGCGTATTCATCCTCTGGTTCTGCTGGTTCGGCTTCAACGGCGCTTCCACCGTGGGCATGGACAGCGACGAACTGATCGGTTCGGCCAGCCTGGTGTTCTTCAACACGAACCTGGCGGCGGCGCTGGCAACGCTGGTTTGCATGATCTACACCTGGATACGCTACGGCAAACCGGATGTGTCCATGACATTCAACGCGGCGCTGGCTGGCCTGGTCGGCATTACGGCGGGCTGCGACGCGGTGAACCCCTTCGGAGCGGCGGTGATCGGCCTGGTGTGCGGCGTTGCTGTGGTGCTGTCGGTCGGCTTCTTCGACAAGGTTGTGAAGATTGACGACCCGGTGGGCGCGATTTCCGTTCATGGCGTGTGCGGCGCACTGGGCACGATTCTGACCGGCCTGTTCGCCACAGGACAGACCACGATGAAGGGTGTGTTCTACGGCGGAGGATTCAAATTCTTCGGCGTACAATGCATCGGCGTGCTGGCCACCATCGCGTGGACGGCGGTGATCATCACAGTGGTATTCTTCCTTATTAAGAAGACCATCGGCCTGCGGGCGGACGCGGAAGACGAAATCATGGGCCTCGACCGCAGCGAGCACGGCCTGCCCACCGCATACGCGGGGATCGCGATGCTGCCCGAAGAGAGCGTCGGCGGAGAAGCGTTGCCGCAGACGGCTCCCGTTCCGGCTGCAGCGGCTGTTGGAGAGGCTCCGGCCAGGAAGCCGAAGGAAAAGGCGCCTGACGAACCGGTTTACACCAGGGTTCAGATTATCTGCCGTCCGGCCAGCCTGGAAAGCCTGAAGACGGCGATGAACAAGATCGGCATTACGGGTATGACGGTGACCAACGTGATGGGCTACGGCGCGCAGAAGGGCAAGCCAGAATACTACCGCGGCACACCGGTGGAGACTACGCTGCTGCCGAAGGTGCAGGTGGACATCGTTGTGAGCAAGGTGCCTGTGCGCGAGGTGATCGACACGGCGCGGAGCGTGCTGCATACGGGTCATATCGGCGACGGCAAGATCTTCGTGACGGACGTGGAGAACGTTGTCCGCGTCCGGACCGGCGAGGAAGGCTACGACGCGCTGCAGTCGGACGAATAAGCAATCGGCAAGGATCTTCGGACCGGGCGTCCTTCGCGACGTCCGGTTCCGTCTGTTCCCAAGTTGTATTAATGTATTATAATGTATTGACAAAAAGGAGCGTGAGTGATAAAATCCACAAGTACAGGGAGATGAAATCCGGCTGTACGGATCATTTCCCTGCTTTTATTTGAGACGGAGGACTTGAAAAATGTGCGGAATTGTCGGATACATCGGCCGGCGCCAGGCGGCGCCGATCCTGCTGGACAGCCTTTCACGCCTGGAATACCGGGGTTATGACTCCGCGGGGCTCGCGGTTCGGAACGGAACGGCCCTGGCCGAAGTGGTGAAGGCCACGGGGAAACTGTACCACCTGGCGGACAAGACGGACCAGGGCCGGGCGCTTGAGGGCTGTTGCGGCATCGGGCACACCCGGTGGGCGACCCACGGGGATCCCAGCGTCGTGAACGCGCACCCGCACGTGAGCGGCAACTGCAGCGGCAGCGGCAGCGGCGCGGTGGAAAGCGACGTGGTGGGCGTGCACAACGGGATCATTGAGAACTATACGGAGCTGAAGGAAAAGCTGCTGCGGCACGGGTATGTTTTCTACAGCGATACGGACACGGAGGTGGCCGTGAAGCTGGTGGATTACTACTACAAGAAATACAAGATCGGCCCGGTGGACGCCATTACGAGAACGATGGTGCGGATCCGCGGCAGTTATGCACTGGCGCTGATGTTCAAGGACTTTCCGGACGAGATCTTTGCCGCACGGAAGGATTCGCCGCTGATTATCGGGGAAGCGGACGGCGAATCGTACCTGGCCTCGGACGTGCCGGCGATCCTGAAATACACGCGGCAGGTGTATTACATCGACAACCTGCAGGTGGCAAGGGTTTCGCCGGGGAAGGTGGTCTTCTATGACCTGAACGGCGACGAGGTTGCCATGGAGAAGACGGAGATCACCTGGGACGCGGAGGCGGCGGAAAAGGGCGGGTTTGAGCACTTCATGCTCAAGGAAATCCACGAGCAGCCTGCCGCCGTCCGGGACACGCTGAACAGCATCGTGAAGGACGGGAAGATCGACCTTTCGGCCACGGGACTGACGGAGGAATTTATCAAAGACATCGGGCAGATTGACATTGTTGCCTGCGGTTCGGCGTGGCACGTGGGGATGGCTGCCCAGTACGTGATTGAGGACCTGGCCGGGATCCCGGTGCGGGTGGAGCTGGCCTCGGAATTCCGGTACCGGAGTATCCCGGTGAACGACAAAACCCTGGTGCTCGTGATCTCACAGTCCGGGGAGACGGCGGACAGCCTGGCGGCTTTGCGGGTTGCAAAGGAGCGGGGGGCTGTGACGCTGGCGATTGTGAACGTGATCGGATCCACGATCGCCCGGGAAGCGGACCACGTGCTCTACACACTGGCGGGGCCGGAGATCGCCGTGGCGACCACGAAGGCCTACAGCGCACAGCTGATCGCCGCGGACGTTCTGGCGATTTACCTGGCACTGGTGCGGGAAGTGATCAGCGGGGAGGAAGCGGAAAGACTGCTGGCGGAGCTGGCGCTGATTCCCGATAAAATTACGCGGATCCTGGAGGAGAAGGAACGGCTGCAGTGGTTCAGCTCGAAGATGGCCAACACGCACGACATTTTCTTCATCGGCCGGGGGCTGGACTATGCCATCAGCCTGGAGGGCAGCCTGAAAATGAAGGAAATCAGCTATATCCATTCGGAAGCCTATGCTGCGGGCGAGCTGAAGCACGGGACCATCAGCCTGATTGAGAACAACACGCTGGTGATCGGCGTGCTGACGCAGAAGGCTCTTTATGAGAAAACGGTTTCCAACATGATGGAATGCAAGAGCCGTGGGGCGTACCTGCTGGGGATTACCACGAACGGGAACTTCTCGGTGGAGGACTCGGTGAATTTCACGGTTTATATTCCCAAGAGCGACGAACACTTCATGGCTTCGCTGGCGGTGGTGCCGCTGCAGCTGCTGGGATATTACACGAGCGTGAACCGGGGCCTGGACGTGGACAAGCCGCGGAACCTGGCGAAGAGCGTGACGGTGGAATAAGGGTTTTTAGTGGATAGTGGATAGTGAGTAGTGGATAGTAGGGGTTAGGATATAGGATTTAGGGGTTTAGAGATGGGGAGCGGAGGAGTTACTATGAGCTTGATGCCGAATTTGAATTATGGAAATCTTAAGGATTCCTATCTTTTCTTCGGGATTTCAAAAAAGGTGGAGGCTTACCGGGCAGCGCATCCGGACAAGCCGATTTACCGGCTTGGCATCGGGGATGTTTCACGGCCGCTTTGCGACTGCGCAATCCGGGCGATGCACGAGGCGGTGGAGGATCAGGCGAAGGCCGGGACCTTCCACGGCTATACGCCGGAATGCGGGCTGCCGGAATTCCGGCAGGCGGTCGCCGGATATTACGCGCGGCGGGGGATCCGGCTGGACGCAGAGGAGATCTTTGTTTCCAGCGGGGCCAGCGACGAACTGGGGGACATCCTGGACCTTTTTGACGCGAGCTCCGCTGCGCTGGTGACGCAGCCGGCCTATCCGGCCTATGTGGACGCCAGCATCATCGCCGGACGGAAAGTAAATTTCCTGAACGCCGGGCCGGAGAACGATTTCCTGCCCCTGCCGGGCGCGGACACAGCGGCGGAACTGATCTATCTGTGCTCGCCGAACAACCCCACGGGCGCGGTATACAGCCTGGAGCAACTGCAGACATGGGTGGACTGGGCGAACGAACGGGGCGCGGTGATCCTGTTCGACGCGGCGTATGAAGCCTTTGTGGAGGGGGAACTGCCCCACAGCATCTTTGAGACAAAGGGCGCGGAGAGCTGCGCCATTGAGATCTGCTCCTTCAGCAAGACGGCGGGATTCACCGGCACCCGGCTTGGCTACACGGTGATTCCGAAGGCGCTGGAGCGGGAAGGAATGAACCTGAACGCCATGTGGGTGCGGAACCGGACGACGAAAACGAACGGGATTTCCTACATTCTGCAAAAGGGCGGGATCGCCGTTTTCACCGACGAGGGACTGCGGCAGATTCAGGAGAACATTCAGTTCTACAAGCAGAACGCCCGGGTGATCATGGAGGCGCTGGACGGGGCTGGCGTTCGCTACTGGGGCGGAAAGAACGCGCCGTATGTCTGGATGGCGTGCCCGAAGGGCATGAAGAGCTGGGATTTCTTCGACCTGCTGCTGAACGAGGTGCAGGTCGTGGGGACGCCGGGCGAGGGCTTCGGCGCGAGCGGGGAAGGATTCTTCCGGCTGTCGAGCTTCGGCAGCGCAGAGGACACGAAAATCGCGGCGGACCGGATTCGTTCGCTGGTACTGGGAATTTGACCATTGAGCTGAGGAGGAAGAGAACATGCCGAAATTCATCTTTGTGACCGGGGGCGTCGTTTCCGGCCTTGGGAAAGGGATCACCGCCGCATCCGTGGGCCGGCTGCTGAAGGCCCGTGGGCTGAAGGTTGCGGCGCAGAAGCTGGATCCCTACATCAACGTGGATCCCGGGACGATGAGCCCCTACCAGCACGGGGAGGTTTACGTGACCGAGGACGGGGCGGAGACGGACCTGGACCTTGGGCACTATGAGCGGTTCATCGACGAGGACCTGAACAAATACTCCAACCTGACGACGGGAAAAGTGTTTTCCAACGTGTTGCAGCGGGAACGGCAGGGGGGATACCTGGGATCCACGGTGCAGATCATTCCGCACGTGACGGACGAGATCAAGCGCTTCATCTACCGGGTTGGCGAGAAGACGGACGCGGACGTGGTGATCACCGAGATCGGCGGCACCATCGGCGACATCGAGAGCCAGCCCTTCATTGAGGCGATCCGGCAGGTGGGGCTGGAAGTCGGGAAGGAAAACGCGCTTTACGTGCACGTTTGCCTGGTGCCTTATTTAAAGGCCAGCGGGGAGCACAAATCGAAGCCGACACAGCACAGCGTGAAAGAAATGCAGGGCATGGGCATTACGCCGAACATCATTGTGCTTCGGGTGGACGAGAAGATTACGGACGAATCAATCTTCTCGAAGATCGCGCACTTCTGCAACGTGAAGGATGACTGCGTGATTGAAAATCTGACGCTGCCGATTCTTTACGAGGCACCGCTGATGCTGGAGGAGGCAAAGCTTTCGTCCATTATCTGCCGGGAGCTGGGGCTGCAGACGCCGGAACCGGACCTTGCCGAATGGCGCGAAATGGTGGAACGGATGAAGCACCAGAACCACACGGTGAAGATCGGGCTGGTTGGGAAATACGTGCAGCTGCACGACGCTTACCTATCCGTGGCGGAGGCGCTGTGGCACGCCGGTTATGCTCAGGACGCGAAGGTTGAGATCACGTGGATTGACAGCGAAACGCTGACGGAGGAGAACGCGGAGCGCGTGCTTTCCGCGATGCAGGGGATCATCGTGCCCGGCGGCTTCGGTGGGCGCGGAATTGAGGGCATGGTGCTGGCGGCGAAATACGCGCGGGAGCACCACGTGCCCTACTTCGGCATCTGCCTTGGGATGCAGATCGCGGTGATCGAGTTTGCGCGGAACGCGGCGGGACTGGCCGGGGCCAACAGCCACGAGTTTGACGAAGACAGCCCGCATCAGGTGATTCACTTCATGCCGGGGCAGAACGACGAGATTGACAAGGGCGGGACGCTGCGGCTTGGGAAATATCCGTGCGTGCTGCGGGAGGGCACGGTGATTGCCCGGTGCTACGGGAAGAGCGAGATCAGCGAGCGGCACCGGCACCGGTACGAATTTGCGAATGAATACCGGGAGCCGCTGGAGAAGGCCGGGCTGTGCCTTTCCGGACAGTCGCCGGACGGGCGGCTGATTGAGACGGTTGAGATTCCGGGAGAGGACTTCTTTGTCGGGGTTCAGTTCCATCCGGAATTCAAGAGCCGGCCGAACCGGCCGCATCCGCTGTTCCTTGGGTTCATTGGGGCAGCGCTGCGAAAGTAAATATCGGAACGGAGTTTGACGCAGGCCTCTTTCGGGGCCTGCTTTTTTTCGCGGCACCCGGGAATCAACACGGGAACGGGGTCGGACCGAAAAAACAAACATGAGACAAGGAAATTCTCCCGGGACGTCGAATAGATATGGTTCGGAAGCCAGAAACAGGGGGGAGGAGTTATCCATGACCAAGGGTGAACAGCTGTACGAGGGAAAAGCCAAGAAAGTATTCGCAACGGATGATCCGGAAAAGCTGATCGTTGACTACAAGGACGACGCGACGGCATTCAACGGCCTGAAAAAAGGCACGATCCGGGGCAAGGGCGTGATCAACAACCGGATGAGCAACGCGCTGATGCGGATGCTGGAGAGCAAGGGCGTTCCCACACATTTTATTGAAGAACTGAGCGAGCGGGAGACGCTGGTCAAGAAGGTCAGCATCGTTCCGCTGGAAGTGATTATCCGCAATATTTCCGCGGGTTCCTTTGCCAAGCATTACGGCGTGGAAGAAGGCATTGTTTTCGACGCGCCGACGATTGAATTCTCCTACAAGAACGACGCACTGGGCGATCCGCTGCTGAACGAATATCATGCGCTGGCACTGAAACTGGCCACGAAGGAAGAAATTGAGACCATCAAGAAGTATTCGTTCATGGTGAACGAGGTACTGAAGGAATTCTGGCTTTCCTGCGGCGTTACGCTGGTGGACTTCAAGCTGGAGTTCGGCCGCCTTTCGGACGGTACGATCGTGCTGGCGGACGAGATCAGCCCGGACACCTGCCGCCTGTGGGACAGCAAGACCGGGGAGAAGCTGGACAAGGACCGTTTCCGCCGGGATCTGGGCGGAGTTGAAGACGCCTATCAGGAGATTATGGGCCGCCTTGAGAAACACATCGGCGGATGAGAAAATTTTGGAGGGAATGACATGAATACCTGCGCGATTGTGGGAATCAACTGGGGCGACGAAGGAAAAGGCCGGATTGTGGACCTGCTGACGGAGCAGTTCAACTATGTGATCCGTTTCCAGGGCGGCGGAAACGCCGGCCACACGGTGATCAATGACCGGGGGAGCTTCGCACTGCACCTGCTGCCTTCCGGCATTTTTCACGACGGCGTTGTGAACATCCTGGGCAATGGCGTGGCGCTGGACCCTGAAAATCTTTGGAAGGAAATTCAGGAGGTTCGGGCCAAGGGCATTTCCCTGACGCCGGAAAACCTGAAGATTTCCGACCGCGCATCGCTGCTGCTGCCCTGGCACAGGGACCTGGACGCTTTGGAGGAACAGCGCCTGGCAGACCGGCAGTACGGATCCACGAAGCAGGGCATCGCGCCTTTCTATTCCGACAAATATCAGAAGAAGACGGTGCTGGCCGGCGAACTGCGGAACCTGAACCAGTTCCGCGCACATCTGGCATCGCTGCTGGAATGGAAGAACCTGACACTGACGGGCGTTTATCACAGCGAGCCCTATACGATGGAAAAGCTGGAGCAGTGGATTGCGGATTACTGCCTGCAGATTCTGCCTTTTGTTTGTGACACAGGCAAGATTCTGAAAGACGCGCAGAAGGCCGGAAAGAGCATGCTGCTGGAAGCACAGCTGGGCTCTCTGCGGGATCTGGACTACGGCATTGTGCCCTATACAACTTCCTCGAATACGCTGGCGGCTTACGCGCCGATCGGGTGCGGACTGCCTTCGCTGAAGACGACGGACGTGATCGGCGTGGTGAAGGCCTATTCCACGTGCGTAGGCGAAGGGCCCTTCGTTTGCGAAATGTTCGGCGAGGAAGCGGAAAAACTCCGGGAAGCCGGGAAGGAATACGGCGCGAAGACCGGACGGCCCCGGCGGGTCGGGCCGGTGGACCTGGTGGCCACCCGCTACGGCGTGGAGGTGCAGGGCGCCACGAAGATCGCCCTGACGAAGATGGACGTGCTGAGTGACATGGCGGAGATTCCGGTTTGCGTGCGGTACCGGCTGGACGGGGAGGAGACGGATGAATTCCCCTTCCCGACGGATCTGGACCGGGCGGAAGCGGTGATTGAAAAAGTTCCGGGATGGCAGACGGACATTTCCGGCGTGCGGAAGTGGGAAGATCTGCCGAAGGCCGCGCAGGACTATGTGCTGATGATCGAAAAGGCCATCGGCTGTTCGATTGCGTATGTTTCTGTCGGACCCGAAAGAGAAAGCATCATTTACAGATAAACTGGAGGAAAATATGGCTACGGACCGCTATGAATCGCCTTTGGCTTCCCGCTATGCTTCGGAATACATGCTGCACCTGTTTTCTTCCGACACCCGGTATTCAACGTGGCGGAAGCTGTGGGTTGCGCTGGCGCGGGAGGAAAGCCGGCTGGGGCTGCCGATTACGGAAGCACAGGTGGCAGAACTGGAAGCGCACATTACGGACATTGACTATGAATGCGTTCGGCAGCGGGAGAAGGAAGTGCGCCACGACGTGATGGCCCACGTTCACGCCTTCGGCAAGGCGGCGCCCGGCGCGGCGGGCATCATTCATCTGGGCGCGACGAGCTGCTATGTGACGGACAACGCGGACCTGATTATCTATCGGGACGCGCTGAGATACCTGCGGGGCGAACTGCTGAGCGTGCTGAAGCACCTGGCGGACTTTGCGGAGAAAACCAAGGACACGCCGACGCTGGGCTACACCCACTATCAGCCGGCACAGCCCGTGACGATCGGCAAGCGGGCCACGCTGTGGATGCAGGACTTTCTGACAGACCTGCGTGAAATTGACTTTGCGATTGAGAACATCCGCTTCCTGGGCTGCCGGGGCACCACGGGCACAGAAGCCAGTTTCATGGATCTTTTTGAAGGCGACGGCCGGAAAATTGACGAAATGAACCGGGCGCTGGCGGCCACTTTCGGCTTTGAGGAATGCTTCGACGTGTGCGGGCAGACCTATCCCCGGAAGACGGACAGTCGGATTCTGAACGCGCTGAGCAGCATTGCCCAAAGCGCCTGCCGGATGGCCAACGACATTCGCCTGCTGCAGCACGACCGGCAGGTGGAGGAGCCCTTTGAAAAGAACCAGATCGGTTCCTCAGCGATGGCCTACAAGCGGAATCCCATGCGGTGCGAACGGATCTGCTCGCTGAGCCGCTACCTGATGGCGGACGCGCTGAACGCGCCGATGACGGCCTCGGTGCAATGGCTGGAGCGGACGCTGGACGATTCGGCGAACCGGAGAATTTCTATTCCGGAAGGCTTCCTTTGCGCGGACGCGATTCTGCGGCTGACGCAGAATGTGACGGACGGGCTGCACGTGAACGAAAAGATCGTGGATCGGACGATCCGGGACTACCTGCCCTTCCTGGCCACGGAAAACCTGCTGATGGAAGCGGTGAAGCGGGGCGGCAACCGGCAGGAACTGCACGAGATCATCCGGCGCTGCTCCATGGAAGCAACGGCGGAGATGAAGGAAGGACGGCCCTGCGACCTGTTGGCACGGCTGGCGGCGGAAGAGCAGTTCGGCCTTACGCGGGAAGAGATGGAAGAGGTGCTGGATCCGAAGCGTTACATCGGCCGGTGCCCGGAACAGGTTACGAGATTTGTGGAGAAAGTGCGGCCGCTGCTGGCGGACGCGCCGGACGAAACGGCGGAGATCAACCTGTGAGACGCCGCGGGAACGGCACAGAGGAGACCCGCCCGTGAGATCCCACAGGCGGGTGTTACGGCATACGACTGGAAACGATTGGGAAAACACCGGAAAAACAATCGTTTTGCGGCAAAAGTATTGCAATTCAAAAATACCTATGTTATGATCCGGTAAACCGTTGAAGAAGAGTGAGTACCTTTTCGGGAATCCTTCACAGAGAGCCGCCGGCGGTGGAAAGGCGGCAGGGAGCGAAGAGGGAATGGACTTCTGAGGGCGAGCAGAAAGCCTTTTCGGAGGCAAGTATGCGAGACGGAGAAGACTCTCCGTGATCAAAGGTCCGCGTATTGATCAGTACGCAGAGAGTGGGCGCGAGAGCGTCAAGCCGGGTGGCACCGCAGGTTTGCATTCAGACCTGTCCCAGCAAAAAAAGAACTGGGACAGGTTTTTTCTGTCCCGACAAAAGAAAGGAGCCGAGACAAAAATGGCAAACAAAGAAATTCCCTACAAAATCTACCTGAACGAGAACGAGATGCCGCAGTATTGGTATAACCTGCGGGCAGACATGAAGAACAAGCCCGCACCGCTGCTGAACCCGGGAACCGGCAAGCCCATGACCGCGGAGGAACTGGGCGGCGTGTTCTGCGAAGATCTGGTGAAACAGGAACTGGATAACGACACGCGGGAATATCCCGTTCCGCAGGAGATCCTGGATTTCTACAAGATGTACCGGCCATCGCCGCTGGTGCGGGCCTATTGCCTGGAAAAGAAGCTGAAGACTCCGGCAAAGATTTATTACAAGTTTGAGGGCAACAACACCAGCGGCAGCCACAAGCTGAACTCCGCCATTGCCCAGGCGTACTATGCCAAGAAACAGGGACTGAAGGGCGTGACCACCGAGACGGGTGCCGGCCAGTGGGGCACGGCGCTGAGCATGGCCTGCGCATACTTCGAACTGGACTGCAAGGTGTTCATGGTGAAGGTTTCCTATGAACAGAAGCCCTTCCGGCGCGAAGTGATGCGTGTGTACGGCGCGGACGTGACGCCTTCGCCGTCCATGACGACGCAGGTTGGGCAGAAGATTCTGGCGGAGCATCCCGGAACGACGGGCTCCCTGGGCTGCGCGATTTCCGAAGCCGTTGAAGTGGCGGTCGGTTCGCCCGGATACCGCTATGTGCTGGGCAGCGTGCTGAACCAGGTGCTGCTGCACCAGTCGGTGATTGGCATGGAAGCGAAGATTGCCATGGATAAATACGACATTACACCGGACGTGATTATCGGCTGCGCCGGCGGCGGCAGCAACCTGGGCGGCCTGATTGCTCCGTTCATGGGCGAGAAACTTCGGGGTGAAAAGGATTACGAGTTCATCGCGGTGGAACCGGCCTCCTGTCCGAGCCTGACAAGGGGTGTTTATGCCTACGACTTCTGCGACACGGGTATGGTGTGCCCGCTGTCCAAGATGTATACGCTGGGATCCGACTTTATTCCCGCGCCAAACCACGCCGGCGGCCTGCGGTATCACGGGATGAGCCCGATTCTGAGCCAGCTGTACGACGACGGCTATATGAAGGCGGTTTCCATTCAGCAGACGCGGGTGTTTGAAGCGGCGGAGACCTTCGCCCGGACCGAAGGCATTCTGCCGGCACCGGAGAGCAGCCACGCGATCTGCGCGGCCATCGACGAGGCCATGAAGTGCAAGGAGACCGGCGAGGAGAAGACGATCCTGTTCGGGCTGACCGGCACGGGCTACTTCGACCTGGTGGCCTATCAGAAATTCCACGACGGGCAGATGGACGACTACATTCCCACGGACGAGGAACTGAAGCAGTTCCGCGCCCGGCTGCCGAAACTGTAATCTGTATGTTCCGGGACTGAGACCCCAAAAGGCGGGCACGGTTCTGAAACGTAAAACACGATCATAACGCCCCCTGCCGGGATCGGCAGGGGGCGTTGTTGCTGGTGTGCTTCGCGAACAGATTGGAGACTGTTTGGCGGGCGTGTGGGCGGTTCGCTAAAAGCCTCAGTCGGCCTTGGGAGCTTCGGTGGCCTTGGCGGCCTCTTCTTCCTTCAGCAGGTCCGCCAGTTTCTGGGCTTCTGCTTCGAAGGAGGCTTTGTCCTCTTCGGTGACCTTGGCGGCCATGCTGGCGATGAAACCGTACAAACCGGTATTTGTATCCGCCTGTTCAGCATACTTCGAGACGATCGGGAAATTGGCCGTTTTTTTCAGGGCGTTGTCCTTGACGGTTTTCATCATGGTCGCGGTGGTGGGGATCATGACAGCGGCGATCAGAGCGGCGATGGCGCCGAGAACGATAGCGCCGACGCCGCCTTTACCGTTCTTTTTGCGGGCGAGGATGCCCAGGACGATGGCAGCGATACCCAGCACGATGGCTACGACGCCGCCGATCCAGCCGGTAACCAGTACCGCGAGGAGCGCGACGGCCAGACCGATAATTCCGATAATAATTCCAGCAATACCCATTTTTTTATTCCTCCTTGTGATGATTTCATCCATGAATTTTATTGCAATTACTTCACATCTTTCCTGTCAAACACACGAGCGGAGAGGGGCAGGAAGATGCCGATGGTGACCGCGGAAACCAGGATGGCGCGGAGAACACCGGGCTTTTCCTCCGCGAGCACCGCGTCCGGCATATAGGGCGTGATGTCGACTTTGGTGAAAATCTTGTTCAGGCCGGGATTGACGACCAGGGTGTAGAGCAGGCTGGTCAGGGTCAGGCCGATCAGCACGGCCAGGATCATTCCGAAGGACTTGTTGCGGAAGGCGGCGGTGACCAGCAGAAGAATCGAGCAGACGCTCGTCAGGAGCAGAATCTTCAGCAGGAAGGTTACGATACTTTCGAGGATCGCTCCGTCAAAGATGATCTTCTGGAAGATGACGGTTCCGATGATGCTTCCGATCACGGAGACCAGCAGGAAGACCGCGTTATGCGGAACAGAGGCGATGAAGCGGGAGACCATGGTGAATCCCTTTTTGGGCATCTGGCCGGCGATGTTCTTGATGTAGCCGGCTTCCATGTCCGCATAGTAGAAATTTACGATGCTCAGCAGCGCCAGCAGCACCGTGAGCGGGGTGGCACAGCGGTTGATGAGGGTTGAAAGATTGATTTCCGTCGGGAAGGTGAGGGTGCCCGACGTGGAGAACATTTTGCCCACCTGAACCATAAGGTACTCAAAGGGCGTGGCGGTGAGGGCGAACACGAAAGCGAGGATCAGGCAGACGCGGAAGCTCTTCGCCTTATTCATCCGGTACAGATCCATCCGAACGAGATTACCCATTGTGTTCGCCTCCTTTCGTGACACCGAGATAGTAGTCCTCGAGGGAAATGGTGTTCAGGCTGAGTTCCCGCAGGGCGACGCCGGCATCCACGATGGCCTTTGCCATGGCGGGGGTGTTGTCCAGCTGCTCATCAACGCGGAGGGTGCCGTCGGCTTCCTTTGTGATCTTTTCAACCTTGAGGGCGGAAAGGGCCCGGACGGCGGCTTCGTTGTCATCGGTGCGGATGAGGATGAACTGGCCGGAGCGTTTGTGCAGTTCATCGGCGGAGAATTCATCCAGGAGGGTTCCGTCGTTGATGATGCCGTAGCAATCGGCCACGCGGCTGAGCTCGTCGAGAATGTGACTGGAGATCATGATGGAGATCTTTCTTTCATCCCGGAGCCGGACCAGCGTCTGACGCACTTCGACAATACCCTGGGGATCCAGACCGTTGATGGGTTCGTCGAGCACGAGCATTTTCGGATCGCCCACCAGGGCCAGACCGATGCCCAGACGCTGGCGCATACCGAGGGAGAAGGAACCCGCGCCCTTTTTTCGATCCACATTTTCAAGGCCGACGGTTTCCAGAAGCTGTTCGACATATCCCTTCGGATTGATGCCCATGCCCAGACATTTGATCTTCAGGTTGTCGTAGGCCGAGAAACGGGGATAGAGGCCGGGGCTCTCGATGAGCACGCCGACGTTTTTCAGCTCTTTGCCCATGGCGTAGCCCGTTTTTCCGAAGAGGGAATAACTTCCCTTCGTAGGGGTGGCAAGGCCGCTGATCATCCGCATGATGGTTGTCTTTCCGGCGCCGTTGCGCCCGATCAGGCCGTAGATCACGCCTTCCGGGATGTGGAGGCTGACATCGTTGACGGCGGCTTTCTGGCCGTAGATCTTGGTCAGTCCCATGGTTTCCAGAATGTATTCCATGTGCCTCTCCTTCCAAAGTTCTTTCCGATGAAACCGTACCAACCATTGATACGCACGATTTGCGCGGGCTGGCACTTACCGTATATAGTATACCTTTCAGCCTAATTGCACAAGGGTTTTCACGATTTCCAATGGCATTGCGGGTGAAAATATGGTATACTGAACGAGCTGTAAAAAAGATGATCAGAAGCCGGCATCAACCGGCGGAGGACCGACGATGGACAACCTGTTTTTTTCCCGGCATCTGCTTCGACAGATGGAGCACATTCGCGCATGCTCCCTTTCCGCCCTGGAGGCGCCTGCGGGCTACGGCAAAACCACGGCGGTGCACAAGGCGCTGGAAGGGGAAGAAGGGAACGTTTTCTGGCACACGTCGGTGGAGAGCGTGCCGGACAGCTCCTTCCGGTGGATGGCGAGGCAGATTGCCCGGGCGGACGAAGAAACATCCCGGAAGCTGATGGACCTGGGCTTCCTGAACCGGTCCAACGCGGCGGCCGCCGCGGAAATCCTGCTGGACTTCCGGACGGATCAGCCGCTGATCCTTGTTTTTGACAATTTTCAGTTCGCGGTTTCCAACTGGCAGCCGCAGGTGATCGACGCCCTGGCAAAACGGCCGCCGGACGGATTCCGGGTGATCCTGGTTTCCCAGTATTTCGGGTGGCTGTCGGACGTGCTGCAGGCCCAGGGCTCGGAGGTCTGCTATCTGAGAAGGCAGGATTTTCTGCTTTCGGACGAAGATATCCGCGCCTTCGCGAAGCAGGGCGGGCTTGAGATTTCGGAACAGAAGGCGCGAGAAATCTATCAGCAGACGGACGGATGGGCCACGGTGGTGGCTTTGATGCTGGAGGATCTGCGGGCCACGGGGGCAAGCGGCGGAAGCCGGAGCGTGAACGAACTGCTGTATGAAATCTTCTGGAGCCGGCTACCTGGCTCCATTCAGGAATCGCTGCTTCGGATCTGCATGTTTGACCGGCTGTCCATACGGGACGCGGATACTCTGCTGCCAGGCCTGGCGGAGCAACCGGCGGAACTGATGGAAATGATTCAGAAAACCCCGATGGTATCCTGGCAGCCGGGACGCCACGAGATCTATCCGCACGAAATTCTGCAACGATTCCTGCAGGAACAGCTGAAAAAAACGGATGCGGACTTTCAGCGGGAGGTTTACAGCAGCAGCGGCCGGATACACATGAAAAACGGCAGCGTGCGGGCGGCGGTGGACTGCTTTTACAAAGCCCGGGACTGGGAGGGGATTCTGAACTGTCGGCTGGTGTGTTTGCTGACGGAAAAGTTTGACGGCGTTTCCTACACCGAAGTGGCGCGGAACACGCTGATGAAATGCCCGGAGGAGATTCTTCTGCGGTATCCGGTGTCGCTGCTGCGGCTGTGCTACGCGCTGTATGCCGGGTGCGAGTTTGAAGAGTTTGACGAACAGATGCAGCGGTTTTTCCCGCTGCTTGAGCGCCTGAAGGATCCGCAGGTTCTGGGAGAATGGTACCTGGTGGACGCTCTGTCGGACTTTCCGGATCTTGCGGACATGAAGGGAAAATACCTGCAGGCGGAAAAACTGATGAAACAACCTTCGGCGGTTTTCATTCCGGAGGAGCCTTTTATGTTCGGCTGCTCCTCGATGTGGTATCTGTTCTATTCAAAACCCGGCACCATGACGGAAACGGCGGACGTTTTTGCCGACACGATGAAGGTGTACAACCGGATTACGAACGACCACGGCGCCGGGGCGGCGGAAATCTATCGGGGTGAAGCCTACTCGGTGCAGGGGAGGTTTGAGGAATCCGACATTCAGGCGTATCAGGCGGCCTTCCTGGCGGAGCAGGCGGGGAACGTGACGGCTGTGTACGGCGTGGCGCTGCTGCTGGGCATCAACGCGATTTACAGATCGGACCTGACGGGGCTGCAGAAGGCCATCGACTACCTGGAGAACAAGGCGCAGCGGTATCCCTTCCTTCAGGGCACGAGCCTTGGGAACTACATGGTGGAGACCGTTCGCGGATATCTGCTTGGGCTGATGATGGAAACGGGACGGTCGGCCCTTTGGACCCAGGGGGAGGCGGATTCGCTGGCGGATCTTACCTTCACGAATTTCATGATCAAGACCTGTCGGATTACGGATCTGCTGCTGAAAAAGGAATACAAGCGGGCCATTGCCTCGGTGGAAATGTCGCTGGAAATGGATCCGCGGCTGATTTCCACACCGACGCGGAACTTCATGTACTGCGGACTGGCGCTGGCGTACATGGCGGTGGGGCGGCTGCTGAAGGCGGCGCAGTATCTGGACAAATCGCTGGAGATGGCGGGGAAGGACAAAAACTATACGTTCCTGGCCTGCTTCCGGAAGTATTTCCAGGTGCTGTTCCTGATGCCGCAAATTGCGGCGAAGCACGGGGAAACCATTCGGGAGATCAAGGCGCTGGGCATCCGGTATTCCCGGGCGGACGAGACGCACATCTTCGCAGTGCCGGAGGAAAGCCTGAACGATTCGGAAAAGCTGACGGAACGGGAGCGGGACGTGGCGGAACTGGCGGCCAAGGGACTGCACAACAGCGAGATTGCCGGGATGCTCTACATTTCGGAGAACACGGTGAAACGCCACCTGAAATCCGCCTTCCAGAAACTGAACATCGACCGCAGGAGCCGCCTGGTGGAGATGCTGCGGTAAGCAGCAGGAAGATGAACCCGGATAACGCACTGCGCAAGGCGAGCAGGAGGAAGCGACAGACCATAAGAAAACCCCCGGCAGAAGATTGAACTGCCGGGGGTTTGAAATGATAAGCTTATTCGGCAACGCCCAGGAGCATCCGGTCGTTGTCGAGGGCACGGCCGCTGAGGGTGCGGAACCGGTCGGTGAGATCGGCGACGGTCAGCCCGGCGCGTTCCTGTCCGGTTACGTCATAGATGATTCTGCCCATGTCCATCATCAGGGTGCGGTTGCCCAGATCGAGGGCGGACTGCATGTTGTGGGTGATCATGAGACAGGAGATTTTATTTTCCTCCACAATGTTCCGGGTCAGAGCCAGAACTTTTTCCGCCGTGCCGGGATCCAGGGCGGCGGTATGCTCGTCGAGAAGCAGCACCTTCGGCGGGTGGTAGGTGGCCATCAGGAGGGTGAGCGCCTGGCGCTGACCGCCGGAAAGCAGGCCCACGGGCTGACGCATCCGGTCCTCCAGACCCATGCCGAGAAGGCTGAGCCGGTCGCGGAAAGCCTGGCGATCCGCCGCGGAAACCCGGGACAACCAGCCGCCTTCACCGGCCGCGAGGGCCAGGTTTTCCTCGATGCTCATGTCCGGCGCGCTGCCGCGCATGGGATCCTGGAAGAGACGGCCGATCTGCCTGGCCCGGACATGCTCCGGGGTCATGGTGACATTCCGGCCGTCGAGATAAACACTGCCGGAATCAATAACAAAGCTTCCGCAGATCGCGTTGAAGAGGGTGGACTTTCCGGCGCCGTTGGCGCCGATGATGCTGACAAAATCGCCGTCGGGGACGGTGAGGGAAATATCAATGAGCGCCCTCTTTTCGTCCGGCGTGCCGGGACTGAAGGTTTTACAGACGTTTTTGAGTTCAAGCATCCGGCGCTCCTCCTTCCCGGGCGGCCCGGAAACGGCGCAGCATGAGCGGAAACTGTTTGCGCAGATAGGGGCCGGAGATGGCCAGAATGACGATGACGGCGGAAACGGCCTTCAGCATGAAAGCCGGCATGTTGAACCGCAGGGCCAGGGCATAGACCAGGCGGAAGACCACCGCGCCCAGGACCGCACCGACGGCCCGCAGCGGAATCGGCCGGTACTTCGCCACGAAGACGCCGCCGATCAGCAGACTGGCCAGGGCCACGGTGACCATGCCGGAACCCATGTTGATTTCGAAATTCTTCTGCTGCTGGGCCATGAGACAGCCGCTGAGGCCGGTGAGGGCATTGGAAACGCAAAGACCCACGGTCGTTGTGAACGTGGGATTGATGGAGGAGGAGCGCACCATGTCGGCATTGCTGCCGGTGGCCCGGATGGCCAGGCCCAGCTTCGTCTTCAGGAAGAAGCAGAGGAAGCAGATGACCAGCAGCGTGATGACAAACATGACGAGCAGGGTGCTCTGGCCCGCCAGGGGCGTGTTTTTCAGCAGATCCTTCGCCATGGTGAAGACGGTGGGTGTTTTGTTCATGGCAAGGGTGGCCCGGTTGCCCGTAAGGGCCATGTTGACCGAATAAAGCCCGGTGTTCACGACGATACCGGCCAGGAGGCTCTGGACGCCCATACGGGTTTGCAGCGTTGCGGTGACAAACCCCGAGATCATGCCGGCCAGCATGGCGGCCGGCAGCGAAAGCCAGGGAAGCCCGGCAATCGCTACCAGCGCGCCAACCGCCGCGCCCAGGGTGAAGCAGCCGTCGGTGGACAGGTCGCAGACGTTCAGCATGGAATAGCTGAGGAAAAGACTCAGAACCGTCAGACCGTTGACCATGCCGAGCTCGGCGGCGGTCTGGGCCAGAGAGAGAATTTTATCGATACTCATGGTTCCCTTTCCGAATCATCACGGAGATGGATTAAAACTCACTGTCGGATGTTGATTTCCGGGGTTTGGCTTATTCAAAGGATTCCGCGGTGGTGATTTCGTTCACCTGCGTGCAGAAGGGGGCAAAGGCCGTTTTGATCGTCTCCAGGTCGAAGCCGATCGCGGCGCAGGTTTCGGTGTTGACGGTGGCGGTGCCGTTGTCAAAGGTTTTCACCGGGGTTTCCGCGGGGGAGGCGCCGTCCAGGAGGATCGCGGCGATCATGTCTGCGGTTTCACGGCCGAGGTTGGCATAATCCACGCCGTAGCCCAGGAAGGCGCCGTTGAGGGCGAAGGAGTCCGCGCCGGTGTAGTGGGGGATTTTCGCTTCGGCCAGTTTCTCGTAGATGGAAAGCTCGGCGCTCATGATGGTGTTGTCGGTGGGGGTGAAAACGGCGTCCATTTCATCATTGACGATGGCTTCGGCGGCCATCATGACTTCGGAGGGGTTGGCACCGGTGTATTCCTTGACTTCCACGCCTTTGGCGGACAGGATTTCCTTCGCCGCGGCAATGGGGGCGGCGGAAGCGTCCTCAGAGGGGTTGTAGAGCAGGGCGACCTTCTTCGCATCGGGATTGGCGGCGAAGATCAGGTTCAGCACCGCAGCGGTATCCAGATAATCGGAGGTGCCGGTGATATTGGCGCCGGGGGCTTCCAGGCTCTGGACCAGGCCCGCGCCCAGGGGATCGGAAACGGCGGCGAAGACCACGGGGATCTGATTGTCTTCCGTCATGCCCTGCATGGTCATGGCTACGGGCGTGGCCACGCCCACCATGAGATCGACGTCGTCGGCGATGAAGTTGGTGATGATCTGCTGCATGACGCTTCCGTCGAGGTTGCAGTTATCCTCGGAAATCCCAAAGGACACGCCCCGCTCGTTACCTATTTCATCCAGGCGTTCGCGGATGTTTTTGATAATCTGATTCAGGCTGGCGTCGTCGACAAAGTTGCAGATGCCGATTTCAAAGGTCTGAGGGTCGCCGGCGCCTTCCGCGGCGGCGAAGGAGAAGAGGGAAATCATCATGGCCAGGGAGAGGAGAATCGCAGTCAGTTTTTTCATTGTGGTGTCCATCCTTTCGTTTATCGATTGATTCCAGGGGAGTTTTTACCGCGGGAAAAGAAAAACCTCAGCGCGCTCGGATCCTAAAGCGCGCTGAGGCGATTTTCTGTCGCGGTGCCACTCAGCTTGACTCCCCCGGAGGGAAAGTCATCTCTTCTTCACGTACCCCTGATACGTGCCGCCCTGATCACGGGTGCGTCCCCCGTCGCTTCCTACTCATTGCTTTTCGGAGCGCCCTCAGGAGCCCATTCACATCCTCCGCACGTATCGCCGTTCCACTCTCGGCGACTCCCTGTGACGTGCCGCGGGGAAGCTACTCTTCTCCCTCATCGGTTTATGGGGAGGATACTCTCCCCGTTTCAAAATGTCAAGAGGGCGGATTGTATTTCTGCTGTATTGCCGGGGCTCTTACTTTTTCTTTCCGATCTTTTCAAAGAACGGGAAGAGCTTCGGGTAGAGACCGATGACCACAAAGATGATGACGGCATAGCGCGCGGAACGGACGAGGAAGGCCTTCATGGTGACAGAGTCCAGGAACTCCTTGCTGAAGGGCAGCTTCAGGAGGGTGTTCAGCGCGAAATAGATGGCTAAGGCGCCGACGAGGCGGAGGATCATGGCCCAGACGTTCCGGGTGTCCTGATAATTCACGAACTTTTCCTCGAAATGAATGGCGGCGATGATGCCGACCAAAAGGCCGAGGGAGGTGTAGTAATCCTGTGTCCTGACAAAGAACAGGCCGGGCAGAGAGACGGCCAGGAGGATCAGATGGTGGATCCATTCGTTGGAGACTTTCTTTTCCAGGAGCCAGCAGATGCCGGCACAGACGAGACCCAGGGCCCAGCCGGCCAGGACGTCGGTGGGATAATGCATGCCGGTGACGAGGCGGCTGAAGCCCACGAGAAAGGTGAACACAACGGCCAGGATCCACGCCCATCTTTTTTTAAGCTCGGACGCGAGGGAAACAAACAGCGCGGCGGCGGAAGCGCTGTGCATGCTGGGGAAGGAATACCCCTGGGCGGCGATATCGTCCAGATCGGCGGAGCCGCCGACATCCGCGATTCCCCTGATCCGCTCCGGATGCTCCATATAGGGACGGGGGCGCAGGACGGCGCACTTCAGCATCGGCAGCCAGGTGTTGACCGCCAGGACGGTCAGCGTGATGCGCTTTCCGGTTTCCTTTTTCCAGCAGAAAAGAATGATCAGCAGCGCAATCAACAGGCCCATTTCACCGCCGATAAAGCTCATGACTTTTCCGACCGGGCCATTCAGGAAACTGAGGTTTTGCTGAATCCACTCAATCAGCCCGACTTCCCATTCCATACCTTCTTCATCTCCGTTTACAAGAATCAGTCTGGATCAGACACCGGGATATTATAGCACAGTGCTTCAAAAACCGTAAGCAGTATGTTGACAGGGCGGAGGGGAACGCGGTAAACTTCATGCATATGAACTACACTTATCTTTTGCGCTGCAGGGACGGAAGCCTGTACTGCGGGTGGACCAACGATCCGGAAAGGCGGCTTGCCGCCCACAACGCCGGAACTGCCTCGAAGTATACGGCTTCGCGGCGGCCGGTGGAGCTTGTGCATCTGGAAACATTTGAGACAAAACAGGAAGCCATGAAGCGGGAAGCGGCCATCAAGAAAATGAGCCGCAGGGAAAAGCTGCGGCTGATCGGGGAGTGAGGATGATATGAGGTTTCTGCATGTGGCGGATCTGCATCTCGGGAAATCCATATACGGGACATCGCTGATTGACAGCGGGGACCAGAAGGAGTGGGCGGAGCGCTTTGTGGAAATGGCGCTGGCGCTGAAACCGGACGCGGTGGTGATGGCCGGGGATGTTTACGACCGGGGACAGCCGCCGGGGAAAGCGACGCGCCTGCTGAGCCGGATGGTGACCGAACTGGCGAAAAACGGGATCGCCGTCATGATGACCGCCGGGAACCATGATTCCGTTCATCATCTGTCCTTCCTGAGCCCCTTGCTGGCGGAAAGCAGGGTGTATATTTCCGCGCCCCTTGAGAACACCACGGAGATGGTTCACGTTACGCTGGAGGACGAACACGGGCCGGTGACCTTCTGGCTTTTGCCGTATGTTTATCCGGCGATGATTTGCCAGGCGCTGGGAGACGACGGGATCCGGGACTACCAGACCGCCATCCGGCGGATTCTTACGGCGCAGAATATCAATTTTTCGCAGCGGAACGTGCTGGTTGCGCACCAGAACGTGACAGCCAACGGGCAGGAAGCGGAACGGGGCGGCTCCGAATCCATGGTCGGGGGCATCGGGCAGGTGGATTATTCCGTGTTTGACGGATTTGACTATGTGGCGTTGGGACATATCCATTCCTCCTATCCGGTGGGACGGGAAACGGTGCGCTATGCGGGATCTCCGCTGGTGTATCACTTCAACGAAATCCGCCAGCCGGCCAAGGGACCGCTGCTGGTGACCCTTGGGGAAAAGGGCGGGGAAATCCGGATGGAGCGGCAGGAGATTCCGCCCCTGCATCGGATGCGGGAGATTCGCGGAACATACGAAGAAATCCGGACGGAAGCGTTGGCGAAACCCTGGGAAAAAGAATATCTCAAGATCGTGCTGACCGATACGCGGATTACGCCGGAAATTTCAGATTTTTTGCACGGAATCGCGCGGGCCCACGAAAGCAACGTGATGGAGCTGACATCGGACTACAGAATGTTTACCGGCGACGCTTCTGCCAAGGGCGCGAAGGAGATGCGGGATAAACCGGTGGAGGAGCTGTTTGCGGACTTCTATAAGGAGCGGAACGGCGGTATTGATCCGACGGCGGAGGATCTGGAACTGCTTTCCTTTGCCGGGGAGCTGACGAGGGCATCGGAACTGGGGGCGGATGCTGCCGAAAAGGCAAAGCGGGAAGAGAAAGACCAAAACGCGCGGAAAATTCTGGACTACATTCTGAAACAGGAGGCGGCGCAGCAATGAAACCGGTTGAGCTGAGAATGAAAGCGTTCGGCTCCTACGTGAAGGAAGAAATCCATTTTGCCGATTTCAGTCACGGGCTCTTTCTGATCACCGGGGAGACCGGCGCCGGCAAGACCATGATCTTTGACGCCATTTCCTTTGCCCTGTTCGGAACCACCAGCGGCAACGACCGGGCCGACCACCTGCGCGACCTTCACTGCGACCGGAGCGAGCTTTCGGAAGACACGTGCGTGACCCTTGTTTTTGAACAGAACGGGAAACAGTATACCGTTGAGAGATCGATCCACTTCTGGAAGAAGCGCGATACGGGCGAGCTGAAGAGCAGCATGGACGCCGTGCTGACGGAACCGGACGGAACCACCATCCGGGGAGCGAAAGATACCTCGGAAAGAATCAAGGATCTGCTGCACATCAATGCGGAGCAGTTCCGCAAGATCGTGATGCTGGCCCAGGGAGAATTTCGGGAATTTCTGAAGGCAGACAGCGAAGAGAAGAATGAAATTCTCGGCAGACTGTTTGACAACAGCGCTTTCAAACGGTATCAGGAAATGCTGAGCGGCGCAAAAGAGCTGCTGGAAAAGGAAAGGGACGAAAACCGCAGACAGCTGGAAGCACTGCTGAAGGACGGGTTTGCAGACGGAGAGATGACTGACGGACAACAGATGCTGTTTCATCCGGAACATCCCGAACTGCTTAAAAACTTGGAAGGCCTGGTTTCCGCAGACAAGGAGCAGCTGGCGGAACTGGAAAAAGAACAGAACAGAATACAGGACGAGCTGGGCATGCTGCACAAAAAACACGGGGCAGCAGAAAGAGAAAACGCGGACCTGGACGAACTGAAAAAGAATGAAATGCACCTTCGGGAGCTGCAGGACAGGGCGGCGGAGATCCGGCAGCTGCAGGAAAACGTTGCCACTACAGGCAGGGTTCTTCACAGCGTGAAACCGGCCGTTGACGGATGGAGGAACGCGAAAACCAATCTGGAAAGCGCGGGAAAAGACATTGAAAAACAGCAGCAGATCTGCGACGAACTGAACCGGGCCTGGACCGCGGCGAAGGCCGCGGCCGAGGGAGACAGGGAAGCCGCCGAGGAAGCGGAAAAACTGGGGAACAGCATCCAAAGCCTGAAGGATCAGGAAGGATCCTATCAAACACTGAAAAAGCAGGCGGAAGCACGCGCAGCGGCGGAAAAAGCGGAGAAGAAAGCGGCCGGCGAAAGGGCGGAAGCTGAAAGGAACCGGAGACTCCTGCAGGAGGAACAAAAGAAGATCGAAGCGAACCTTGCGGAACTGCAGGACGTGGACACAGCCGTTGCGACCCTGACCGAGGCCAGGGATGCCGTCAACAGCAATCTGCATCTGCTGACCGGCGCGGACGGCATCCGGGACCGGATCCGGGCGATCCGGGAGGACACGGAGGATCTTCACAGGGAAGAAGAAAAACTGAAAACGCTGACCGAAGCAGCCGCGCGAAAGGCAGACCGGCACAACGACCTGTACCGGCGCTTCATTGCGGGGCGGGCCGGATTGCTGGCGGACGACCTGCGCGCTGAAATTGAAAGCGGCGGCAGCGCTGCGTGCCCGGTTTGCGGCGCTGTGCACCGGAAGGGTGACGAAGCCCATTTTGCCGTTCGGGAAGAAGACACGCCTTCGGAAGCGGACGTGGATGCGGCAAAGCAGGAGGCGGCGCTTGCGGAAAAGCGGCGAAAAGAGAAGGACGACAGCGTACAGAAGAGCAGGGACGCCCTGAAAGACGGGATCCGGAACATTCTTGTGCAGGCGCATCCGCTGTTCCCCGGCAGGAGCTGGGAAGAAATTTCGGAAGATGCTTTTCTGGACGCGGCCGGAGAGGAACTGCGGGACCGGGTACACAAGAGCGGGGAAGAACTGAAAGCGGCCGAAGAACGGCAGCAAACGAGAAACGGATTGCAGCGAAAACAGGAGGGAAACCGGCAGACGATCGAAAGCGCCGAAGGACGGATTGCGGAACTGCAAAAGATGGAAAGCGAACAGCACGCCGCGTTCACCGAAGCCGACGGCGCGATGGCGATGCTGAAAAAGACGCTGATGTTTGAATCCGCCGAAGACGCAGCGAGACAGATGCGTGAATGGACAGCCCGAAGGGAAAACCTGCAGAAAACCATCCGGAAACATGCGGAGGACGAAAGAGAGGCCGGCGAGGCATACTCGAGGAAGACAGGCAGCCTGGAGGAAAAAAAGAGAGCGTATCCGAAGCTGGAAGAAGCGCTTTGCGAAGCGGAAAACAAAATGCGGGAAACACTGCGGGAAAACGGCTTTGACGATCCGGAGAAGGCTTTGGCCTGTCTGGATCCGATGGGCGGACGAAACGGAGAGGAATGGCTTGAAGAACAAAAGGGGATGCTCGCCCAGTATGCCAATGACGTCGAAAACACGGAGGGACGTATTCGGGAACTGAAGCAGAAAACCGCGGACAAAACCTATACGGATCTGGCGGAACTGGAAGGAAAGATCGGCGCGAAAACCGAGGAACAAAACGGGATCAACCGGGAAATGATTACCGTGAACAACAGGAAGGATCATCACGCCGGCATTCTGGAAAAGGCCGAAGGATATATAAAGGCATTGGATTCCTCCAACGTTGCATGGAAGCGGCTGAGCAAACTGGCTTCTCTGGCGGTCGGCACCACCGATGCGGGCGGCAAACTGAGCTTTGACCGGTATGTGATGGGGACGGTTTACCGGGAAATCCTCGAAATGGCCAACCGCCGGCTGGATATTATGAGCGGAGGGAGATACGAGCTGATGCACAAGGTGGAGGCTTCGCACAGAAGCGCGAAGGCAGGCCTGGAGACGGAAGTGCTTGACACGACCATCGGCAAGACCAGGCCTTCCCCGATGCTTTCCGGCGGGGAGGGATTCTATGCCTCCCTGGCTCTGGCCCTGGGCCTTTCGGACGTGGTGCAGAACCGTGCAGGCGGCATGAATCTGGACGCCCTTTTCATTGACGAAGGATTCGGCACGCTGAGCCCCGACGTGCTGGACAAGGCGCTGGAAGTGCTGAACCAGCTGACGGAAGGGAACCGCCTGGTTGGGATTATTTCCCATGTGGACAAGCTGGACGAGAGTATTCCGCAGAAGATCCGGGTGTTCAAGGATGATCAGGGCAGCCATGCCGTTCCGGTTTTCAGCTGACGGGAGCGGAGCTGCTTTGACCTGATCTTCCGGATTGAATATTGTGTTGATGTTTTATATACTGAACCGTATCAGAAAGGACGGGCGCTGATCCGCCCGGGGCCTATGAATTGGGAAGGATGAACAAACGATGGAAAAAGAAAAAAGAGCAGAATACGCAAGGCTGATTGTGCGCACGGGGGCGAATGTTCAGAAAGGGCAGATTGTTCAGCTGACGGCCGCGGTTGAACAGCATGAATTCGCCGCGCTGGTGATTGAGGAATGCTACAGGGCAGGCGCGAAGAAAGTGAATGTGGAATGGACCAGCGACGTTCAGCAAAGGCTGAACATGATGTATGCGGAACGGGAAACGCTGGCCACCGTGCTGCCGTGGGAAGAAGCAAAAATGAAGCAGGTGGTGGAGGACCTGCCCTGCCTGATTTATATCGAATCCGAAGATCCGGACGCGATGGCCGGCGTGGATCCCGAGAAGTTATCCGCTGTTATGCAGGCACGGGCGAAGGTGTGGAAACCTTACCGCAACGCGATTGAGGGAAAACACCAGTGGGTGATCGCGGCGTATCCCTCCGAAAAATGGGCAAGAAAGTGCTTTCCGGAGGCGGAGGACGCAGCGGACAGGCTTTGGGACGCGATCCTGAAGACCGTACATGTGCAGGAAGGCAAGGATCCGGTGGAAGCCTGGAAAAAGCATACGGAATTCATGGAGAAAAAGGCGCAATGGCTGAACGATCAGGGATTTGCCTCCCTGCACTATTCCAGCAAAAACGGAACGGACTTTACGGTGAATCTGATTCCCGGAGCGAAATGGGAAGGCGCCGGAGCTGTGAACAGCGAGAACGACGTATTCTACATCCCCAATATGCCGACGGAGGAGATTTTCACATCCCCGATGGCGGGGAAATGCGAAGGAACGCTGGTGGCGGTGAAGCCGCTTTCCTGGAACAGCCAGCTGATCGAAGATTTTTCGATTACATTTGAAAATGGGAAAGCCGTTTCCTGCAAGGCGGGAAAGGGGCAGGAACTGCTGGAGCAGATGATCCGGATGGACGAAGGCGCAGCCATGCTGGGCGAGGTGGCCCTGGTTCCGAAGGAAAGCCCGGTGAACCAATGCGGGTTCCTGTTCTATGAAACGCTGTTTGACGAAAACGCTTGTTGTCACTGCGCGCTGGGCATGGGATTCAAGGAAGTGCTTCCCGGCGGGGACGACATGACCATGGAAGAAGCCGGAAAGAGGGGAATCAACGATTCCATCATTCATGTGGACTTTATGATCGGCGCGGAGGATCTTTCCATCGACGGCATCCGAACGGACGGCACAGCGGTTCCTGTTTTCAGAAACGGTACCTGGGCCTGAAGTTAAAGGGCAAAGACGGGCTGACCGTTGACGGCAATATCCCCTTCGATCGGAATCAGCAGATAACTCCGGCCGTCAATCACCCGGGTTTCCAGAAGATCTGCCTGTTTCGGATCCACTTTGATGGATACGCTGGGCAGATCCACCTTAAACTGCTTCGGCGCGACGATGTTTACCGCCGGAAGGGCGGCATTTGCGCCGAAGGTTGCGTCGAATCCCTGACGGAAGGCTTCCGTCCGCTCCTCTGAAACACCGGCCTCCGTGAGCACCCGGGCAACGTCCTGCTTGGAGAGCATCAGGGGCTCCGCATCCTTGTCCTTCTGCTGCTCCTCGATCAGTTCGGAAACCGCTTCATGCATTTCCTGGACCACATTCAGGGAACATTCCGTTCCGAGGGCCTGGGCCAAAAGCGCCTGGAAATTATCCGTCTGTTCCGCGGCAGGCATCACTGCTTCCACGTTGAAGGCCGCCTTCAGGAACGCTTCATGGGCGTCCTTTTTCTCCTTTGTGAAAAACAGCATGGCATTCACATCCGCGGCGCCGCCCTCATACAGCGGGAAGAGGAAACCGAGAGCCGGCGCGCCGGCCAGCCATTCCGGCACCCGGTCGCGGAAAAGACTCTCGGAAGGCACATACCGCAGGGCAGGCTTCTCCTGCTTCACGGGGCAGACGGCGCAGAGGAAATAGCTGAACGCCCGGTCGGAATTCTCATGATCCACCTCTTCATTCGGATCACGCTGCCGGACATCCATATCGTCATACAAAACAAGGATCAGCCAGTTATCTGCATTCTGCGCGTCCTCCACAGACTGCATATCCGGATGTTCGGCGCGGATGCCGGCGATCAGCCGGTCAAAGAACTCCCGAAGAACGGTTTCATCCTTCAGAGCCGAATTCCGCACGCGCAGCAGAAGGTCATCGCTTTCCGGCGGAAAGGCGACCGGCGAAAGATTCTGGCCGATCTGGCCGGAAAGCACCTTCCGGAAAATCTCCATATACTTTTCATTTTCCTGCTCCCGGAGCATATAGATGGGCATTTCAAAGAAAGAGATCGGATTTCCGATATGATCTGTATAGCATCCGCAAATGACGGAAGGATTCCGCTTTTCGGGGTTCAGTCTTCTTTTCAGTTCCGCAGTGTCTCTCTGGTTCATTCTGTTCATTTCCTTTCAGAATCATTCTCATAAAAAACTGCGTCCGCTCCGCATGAAGATCAGGGGTGAGCGGAAACAGTACGGCGCCTATTCTAACATTTTTCGGCGGAATTGGAAAGGGGAACAGCGGCGAAATCGGAAAGACCGGCAGCGAAAGGCTTGCAAAATAAGGATTTTGTGTTATAATCCCTTTCGGTTCAAGGCCTTGAGGCTTTGAAACAATACATCAGACAGAGGAGCATGAACCATGGCTGCCAAGAAGACCAACGAAGTGAAAAAAGAGATCGAAGCTACCGAGCTGAAGGCTAAAAACGCCGTTAAGGCTGCTGCTGCCAAGACCAAGGTTGCCGCAAAGAAGACCGCCGAGGACACCAGGGCCGCGGTGAAGAAGACGGCAACCAAGATTGAAGAAAAGAAAGCCGCGGCCGGCAAAGCGAAGGCCAAAAAGACTGAATTTGTGATCCAGTCTCCCATGGGCGGCGAAATCACAACCGACGAAATCATGAAAAAGGTTCCGAAGGATGTCGAATATATCTACGTGCGCGTGGATCAGAACAAAATCTGGTGGACCAGGGGCGAAGAATCCGGTTCCGTCGATATCTGGTAATTCGGAACAATGCATTGCCGGGCGGGCCCGGCATCAAAGGGACTGTGGTTTTCACAGCCCCTCTTTATTGTCGGGAAGGGAGAAATGTCGCATGAAACGGTTTGTTTCGGTTATATCGGGTCTGGTTCTGGCTGCGGTCTTCGTCGGGGCGGCTTTGGCGGAAACGCCCGACGGGATCCGGGAGCGGGGTGTGCTTCGCGTCGGTACGGCGGGGGATTATCAGCCGATGTCATATCTGGACCCGGAGACGGGAAAGTATGTGGGGTTTGACGCCGAGCTGGCGGAGGATCTGGCAGCGGCCCTGGGGGTGGACATCGAATATGTTCCGACGTCCTGGCCGACGCTGACGGAAGATACAATGGCGGGAAAATTCGATCTGGCCATCTGCGGAATTACCGTTACGGACGCCAGAAAGGAAGCGGCACTGATGTCCGACGGGTATCTTGAGAACGGAAAGACGGTGCTTTGCCGGGCGGAAGACGCCGGGAAATACATCAGCCTGGAGGCGATTAACCGGCCGGAAGTGCGGGTGATGGAAAATCCAGGCGGACTGAACGAAAAGTTTGCGCGGGAAAACCTGCCGGAGGCAACGCTGATCATTCACGATGTGAACCAGGAGATTCCGGGGCTCGTGGCGGCCGGGGGAGCGGACGTGATGATCACGGAAGTCATGGAGGCAGGATACTACACCGGGAAAGATCCGCGCCTGGCAGCACCGCTGATTCATGACCCGTTCACGCAGGGAGAACTCGGCGTGCTGATGCCGAAGGGAAACGAGGAACTGCTTGCGTACGTGAATGAATTCCTGGCAGCGGAAAAGGAATCCGGCCGGATGGACGAGCTGGCGGAGAAGTATATTTATCTGACGACAGAAGAAGAATCGGATGATGCAGCATAACGGGGCAGCACATAATCCGCAATGACATCCGCTATATACAGCTTGTAGGCCAGGCGGGAGGCCTGCGGAGGCACGGCACAGCGGAAACATTCGGTACCGTGATCGGCGGCAACGGCGAAAAAGACTTCTCCCGGAATGCTGTCGGCATTGGCAGGGTCTGTGTTTCCAAAACTGCCGGTGACGCCGATGCCGAGATCGGCACGGAAGGCTCTGCGGCAGGTTTCCGCCATTGCCGCAGCGGTTTCAGCGGAATATACGCCGTATTTTTCGATGACTTCCGCCGGTACGCCCTGGCGGATTTTGGCTTCGTTTGAATAAGTGACAAAGGCACCCTTCAGAATGGCGGAGGCACCCTCCGTATCGGTGATCAGAGACGCGATCTGGCCAGCGGTGCAGCTTTCCATGGTTGTGACGGAAAGATTCCGTGCAATCAGCGCGAGCGTCAGCCTTTCGTATTTTTGACGCACCGCCGTTTCGCTGACAACGGTTTTCGCGCCGCAGATTTCTTTCACCAAGGAAACCGCCTCCGTTTTTTTATGTATGGAAATCAGAGCCCGATGTCGGGGACGTACAGATGCTGATTCCGTCATCCGGGTTCATTGTATCATATCCGGAATGATTTATAAAGCAGGTAAATGCAAAGACAAATGCCAAGAAACTGTCGGTTCGGCTGTTCACATCATTGACGCAGTCATATAATTCATGTATTATACATTCATTGATCAGAGAATCTGTGAGATTGAGATCAATGATTTCCATACGAGATAACAGGTATGTTTATGCTGTTGCTTTGCAAATCCTGACAGATGATGATGACGAGGTGCAGACAGAATGTATTGTTTACGAGTGGGTCCGGGAACGGAGAAAAAACAGGCTCGGAAAATTGCCAACGGTTTTTTGCCGATGTATCATTCCGTGGATGAATACGGCCGTGACGGGAAGCAACCTGTTGTTCCGGGATATGTGTTTACGACGCAGTATGTTCCGGGGACAGTGCGGGTACCGGAGGATGAATGGAAGATGATCGAGGCACTTTCGAATCCTCAGCCTTCTGTTCTAGATCACGCCAACAGGAGCTTTTCGGAAGGACCGCTGAAGGCCGTTGAAGGCGATATTACGGAAATCGAAGCGGAGCGAATCAACGTTTGCGTAAAGCTTCTCGGGGAAAACAGAATGTACTGGCTGGCAGTTGAACCGCTGGATCCGGAAACGGCTGAAACGTACAGAAAACCGATCCCTGCGGTATCCGAGGAAGACGAAGACGCTGCGGGAACCGAACCCGGCAAAAAAACCGGAGAGAACGGGACGGCACAAAAAGGACCCAAATATACATTCACGGAAGCGCAGATCAGGGAAATGCTGGAGCTGGAAGCGAGGGTCGGCATCCAGAAAGCCGCGAAGGAATACAACGTTCCCTGGCAGACGATCGCACAGTACAAAAGACGCGACCGGAAAGCAAAGAGAATCGCCGGAGCCGCAGCAGGGCAAACGGCAGCACAGCAGACGGTTTTCCAAATACTGCCGGAAGCACCGGAGGACGAGGAAGGACTGCGGATTCAGAACGCCGTACTGCGGGAGAGAGCCGCGGAGCTGGAGGCCCGGGCCGAGCAGCTGAAGAGAGCGCTGGAGGCGCTGGGCTGAGTTCCATCGCGATATGAGGAGGACAGGCACGTGAAGAAAATCCTGTGTATTTTAGCCGTATTGCTGCTTGTGCCGGCGGTTTTTTGCGCCGGGGCGGCCGAGGAGGAAGACTGGGCGAAAGCACCGGTGATTACGAAGGCTTACGAACAGTCGGTCGGAAAAATCTATATTGAGTGGGAAGGAAATGCTCCGCTTTATCAGGTTTTCGTGGACGGGAATAAAGTTACAGACACGCCTTTCAACCACCAGATTCTCAACGCGGGGAAAGGTACCCATTCCATCATTGTGTATCCGGTTTATGTGACTGACATTGATTCAGACACAAAATTCAACATTAATCTGGATGCTTTCGGGCTCGGCGGCGGGAATATCACGCTGGATCTTGCGACGCTGGGATTGGATCCGAAGGAATTTACGCCCGGAAATCCATCCAGGACGCTGGAGATTGACTACAAACCGAATCAGATCATGAATGCCAGGCCGGAGAGACTTTCCGCCGTGACCGATTCACAGAACCGGGTGGTTCTTTCCTTTGAGGATCCTTACGTGGCGGATGAATATCTGCTGACCATTAAGCGCGGAAGCAATATGAGCTATGTGACTTTCAACACAAAAGGAGAAGCGGAGAAGGAACTGATCAGTGAGAACGGGTCCATGGTTTCATTGATTCTGGATCCGGAATTTCTGCGCAGCCATGAATGCTTTGTTCCGGAGATTGACGGGGAATACCGGTTTACGGTGCAGTTCAGGAAATACGCCACCGACTTTACGACCGGAGAGAAGGAAGGAAGCGTCGTCAGCGATTCGAAGGTCAGCGCCGAGCTGGTTTACCGGCTTGCGCCGCTGTGGAAAACGGCGCCGGTGATCACGTTTGCTTCGCAGACTGCTGACGGCCAGCTGACAGTGACCTGGGATCACGAAGATTACGGCACGGGCGTTGAATACGCGGTGATGAAAATCAACAAGGTGCTCGGTATTGCGATGGGCGAAGAACGGCTGGGCAGCACAAAGGGACATGAGTTCGTCGTAAGGGATCTGAATAACGGCGGGTACTGCATCAACATTGTGCCGACGCTGAAAGGAGAAAAAGGATCCTACTCTGCGGACGCCAATATTGAAATCAAAAACGAATGGGTGCTGGCGCCGACGCTTTCCTGCGAACAGCTGAACGGCAATCAGGTCCGGCTGACCTGGAAGGCACCGGGGAATATCGAAAAATATCATATCACGGTTTACAGGGGTGACAATGCTTCCCTGCTTCGGTTTGTGAATCTTGACTTCGGCAAATACGCCGAATTTGACGTGGAAGCAGCGGAAGGGGATATGGAATATATCTACACCTACGACGAGCCGACGGATCCGGAAAACGGGATCAGGCTGAAGTTTGAGATTTACGGTGCGCGGAGCACCACCTCCGGCGGCGAACAGCATTCCGCCGTATCCGGGAAGACGATTATCATCAAATAAAGACAGGCAACAGCATTGCAGGGAGCTGTTTCAGACGAACGGCTCCTTTTTCATTTCAGCCATGATCTGCCCTAACATATAAGCGGCATAGTCTTTGGCCAGTTTAGTTTCAGCGCGGCAATGACTTCGCCGCCATCCCATTCTCCGGTTTCGGTGAAGCCAAATGACGCATACAGTGCTTTTGCCGCCGTGTTTTCCGGCTCGTAGGACAGCCAGCAGTATTCCGCCGGCCCGCAGGGTTCACCGGCGATGAAATCCAGAATCAGATGCATGGCAGCCCTGCCATACCCTTTCCGCTGATATCTTTCGTCAATCATGAACCGCCACAGATTGTAGCTGCCTTTTGCGATGGCCGGAGCATCCTCCCAGTCGTCATCCGTGCCGAACCCGATCATGCAGAAGCCCACCGGCGTTTCGTCATCATAGATTCCGAAAGGAAACGCATGACCGTGATGGGAGACGGCGATATAGGCCTCAATGATGCTGACATCAATCGGAGCGACAAAGCTTTTCTGGGCGTCGCTGACCCGCAGCTTCAGAATCTCCCAGACGTTCTTTCCGCTGATTCTTTCCAGCCTGATCATGGCGGCTCCTCCTTCGCTGTCAAAATCACAAAGTTCTTGATGATGCTTACCGTTACCGCTGTCAAATCATACCACAGAACATGAAAGAAAAAAAACGAAAAGTCAAAGGTGATCTTTATTCCATGAAGAAAGTCCGGAATTGCAAGAGGTGAACTGACACTGTATAATAGAAAAAAAGATCGACGAAGAGGAACGGATGTTATGAAGAGACCAACAAGGCACTGGAAGCCGGCACAGAAAAATAAAACGGGATTGTGGACGGAATAAAATGCTGAAGCATCTGATTTGTGCGTTGCTGGGGCTGACGCTGGGGATGGCTCCGGTGAGTGACATGCAGCGGGTTTTCTTCGAGAGCGAAGCCATCGCCTTTCAGGAGGACGCGGAACTGATGACACTGCGGGTTTGCCCGATCCTGGGCGCAGACTGCATGCTTCTGACCCTCGGGGAGCACAGCATGCTGATCGACGCGGGGCGGAACACCCATGCGAAAACGATCCTTGGGGTTTTGCAGGAGGCGGGGCTGGATTCCGTTGAATACGCCTTCAACAGCCATCCGCATCCGGACCACATCGGCGGGATTGTTCCGCTGATGGAAGCAGGACTTGGGATCGGGACGTTTTTCACACTTTTTCCCCACGACTATCTTGAAAAACCGGGGGATTACGGATACCAGGCGACGACGATCCGGGCGCTGGAGGATGCGGGCATTCCCGTGGTTGATCTTTCGAACGGGGACACGATTCCCTTCGGGGATGCGGAGGTGCAGGTGATCCGGATTCCGGACAGCTATATCGAAGGAAGGGAACGGACCTGCAACGATCTCTCTGCGATGCTGATGATCCGGTACGGGGAGTGTTCGGTGCTTCTGACGGCGGATATTGAGCCAAACGACCAGAAGCTGCTGGCGGAGATTCACGATCTGAAGGCGGACATCCTGAAATATCCGCACCACGGAGAGAGCCTGCTGACGCTGGAATTCATGGAGGACGTGGATCCGGAATTCTTCTTCTTTACCCACAGCGCGGGGAACACCCACGCTGCCCAGAAGCATATGATTCAATACGGATACGACAGGATGATGTTTGCCACGTGGGGAACGATCATCATGGAGACGGACGGCAGCAAATGGCTGGTTCGGCAGGAGCTGCTGCCGGAATACGAGAAGATCGCAGAAGAATATACATACGGGAAATAGGAACTTTTATACCGAATGCGGATCGGACGCTGCCGGGACTGCCGGCGGCGTTTTCCTTTGACATTCCCGGAGGAAACGGATATACTGTATAAGTATTTTTATGCCCTCACGGGAGGACGGCAAGGAGTATCCATGGGCAAGATTATTGCAATTGCGAACCAGAAGGGCGGCGTCGGGAAGACGACGACTGCCGTGAACCTTTCCGCCGCACTGGCGGAAGCCGGGAAAAAAGTGCTGATGGTCGACCTGGATCCGCAGGGAAACACCACGAGCGGCCTGGGCGGCAAGGTGAACGAACGGAACTCCGTTTATGACGCGATGATGGGACGGACGTCCCTGGCGGACTGCATACAGAAGACGGAGATCAAGAAGCTTCGCCTGGCGGGATCCGACATCCGACTGGCCGGGGCGGAGGTTGAACTGGTGAGCGCGGAGGAACGGGAGTTCTTCCTGAAAAAGCTGCTTGCCCCGAAGCGCGACGAATTCGACTTTGTCTTTATTGACTGTCCGCCAAGCCTGAGCCTGCTGACGCTGAACGCGCTGGCGGCAGCTGACACGGTACTGGTTCCGATTCAGTGCGAATACTACGCGCTGGAAGGCGTGACTGCCCTGATGAACACGATTCAGCGGGTGAAACGGACACTGAACCCGCACCTTGAGATTGAGGGCATCCTGCTGACAATGCTGGACGGACGGACGAACCTGGGGCTGCAGGTGGTTGACCAGGTGAAAAAGCACTTCAAAAAGACGGTTTTCGCAACAACGATTCCGCGGAACGTACGCCTGGGCGAAGCCCCGAGCCACGGGGAACCCATCTGCATCTATGACCCGAAGAGCACCGGGGCGATGGCTTATCAGATGCTGGCCAAAGAGGTTCTGGCCCGGAACAGAAAGTAAGCGCGGAGATTGGAGAAACGGAATATGGCAAAGAAAACATTCGGTCTCGGGCGGGGGCTGGAATCCCTTCTGCCCGATTCCGGGGACAGCGGCATCGGAATCATGCAGATTCCGATCGGTGAGCTGGATCCGAACCCGGATCAGCCCCGGCAGACCTTTGACGAGACGACCATTGCGCAGCTGGCGGCAAGCATTCAGGATCAGGGCTTTCTGCAGCCTTTGCTGGTTGTTCCGACGCCGGGGGGAAGATACCGGATCGTTGCGGGTGAGCGGCGGTACCGGGCGGGCAGGAAGGCCGGAGTGGACACGATTCCCTGTATCGTTCGGGACCTGGACGTGACCCAGCAGATGGAAATCGCGCTGATTGAAAATCTTCAGCGGGAGGACCTGAACCCCATGGAAGCGGCAAGGGGCATCGACGCGCTGAAAACCCAGTGCGGCTATACCCAGGAGAAGATCGCCGCGCGGCTGGGCATGAGCCGGCCGGCGGTGGCGAACATGCTGCGGCTGCTGACACTGCCGGACGAAGTGACCGAGATGGTTCGGGACGGACTGCTGACGGCAGGGCACGCACGGGTGCTGGCCGGGCTGAACAGCCGGGAAGACCAGATCCGCCTGGCCCACAGGGCAGCGGACGAAGGCATGAACGTTCGCCAGCTGGAACAGCTGGCCGCATCGCTGAAACCCGACAGGCCGGCCCGGAAGCGGAAAGCACCGGAAATGCCGGCGGAGCTTGGGGAACTGCAGGACAAGATCCGGCTGAAGACCGGACTGAAGAGCACACTGACGGGAAACATCAACAAGGGCAAGATCGTGCTGCAGTATTCGACACGGGAAGAACTGGAGCGGCTGAACGACGTACTGGATATGATTCAGGGGTAAGAGGCCGGGTTTCAGGTTAAAGGGGTTTTTTATGGGACGGACGGAACTGCCGAAGGAGCCTTATTGGGACGGGCCGCTTTCGCATCCCTTCTACAGCAAGGTGGTGAAGCGGATACTGGATTTTCTGCTGGCTTTGATTCTTTTGATTCCCGGGCTGGTGATGATGATTCCGCTGGCCGTCTGGGTGAAGCTGGACTCGGAAGGGCCTGTGCTTTACAAGGCCGTGCGGGGCGGGTATCACAACCAGCCGTTTCTGATTTTTAAATTCAGGAGCATGGTTGTGGACGCGGATAAGACCGGCGGATGCACCGCGAAAAACGACAGCCGGGTAACCCGGGCCGGGCGGATTATGCGGCGGCTGAAACTGGACGAACTGCCGCAGCTGTTCAACATTCTGAAAGGGGACATGAGCTTCGTCGGGCCCCGGCCGGAACTGCTGCTTTACACGGAGCAGTACACGGAAGAGCAGCAGTGCATCATGTGGGTGCGGCCGGGGGTTACGGACCGGAGCAGCATCGTTTACATTGCGCAGGATGAGATCGTCGGCGAGGAGGACCCGGTTGAGAACTTTGAGCGGCTGATCCTTCCGGAGAAAAACCGGCTGCGGGTTGAATACGCGAAAAGCCAGAGCTTCCCCCTGGACTGTCAGCTGATTTTCGAGACGATCAAGGGCGTTTTCGGGAAAGCGGAGGATATGGCAAGGGAAAAGCGGACCGGGGAGTGAAAACGGACCGGGAAACCGTCCCTCCGGACCATATGGGATTTTGGATTTGGGGTTTATGGAACGCTGAGGAGATGTTCATGGAGAACTATGAGGCTTTAGTGCACAGCGGGTTTTCAGGAAAGCCGGACACGAACCGGGCGGAGGTGCTGGCGTGGCTGATTCGCCGGAACGGCCTGGAGATGAGCCGGATCAGCCGGGGAAGTCACATCGGCAGCGTGTTCAGCGTGGCGGAAATCATCGCCGTACTTTACACGGGGATTCTGCGGGTGGATCCGAAGAACCCGCAGATGCCGGAGCGGGATCGGCTGATCCTGAGCAAAGGACACGCCGGCAGCGCGGTTTACGCGGCACTGGCAGAGAAAGGCTTTTTCCCGGTGGAGATGCTGAAGAACCATTACGGGAACGGCAGCGTGCTGAGCGGGCATGTGAGCCACAAAGGCGTGCCTGGGGTTGAGATTTCCACGGGATCACTGGGCCACGGGCTCGCGATCGGCACGGGAATGGCGCTGGGCGCCCGGATGAACGGGGAAGACTGGCGGACATGGGTTGTGATGGGCGACGGTGAATGCGACGAAGGGTCGGTATGGGAGGCGGCGCTGCAGGCGGCGCAATACGGCCTGGACCGGCTGTGCGCGGTGATTGACTACAACCATATGCAGAGCCTGGACACGGTTGAAAAGACGCTGCGGCTGGAGCCTTTTGAGCAGAAATGGAAGGACTTCGGCTGGAACGCGGAGAGCGTTGACGGACACGATACCAGGGCCCTGCGGGCGGCCTTTGAACGGGCGCAGGCAAACGCGGGGAGCGGAAAGCCCAGCGTCGTACTGGCCCACACCGTGAAGGGCAAGGGTGTGTCCTTTATGGAGAACAACATTCTTTGGCACTACAGGACGCCCCAGGGAGAGGAATACGAGGCGGCCCGGCAGGAACTGGAGGCACAGAGACCGTGAGAGATGCGTTTGTGCGGGTCCTTCTGGAGGAAATGGCGGCGAACGACCGGATCGTTCTGATCACAGGCGATCTGGGCTTTGGTGTGCTCCGGCCCGTTCGGGAACGGTTTCCGGACAGAATCCTGAATGCGGGCATTGCCGAACAGGGCATGATCGGCATGGCAGCGGGGCTGGCAGCTACGGGACGGATTGTTTTTGTCTACTCCATCGGGAATTTCCCGACAATCCGGCCGCTGGAACAGATCCGGAACGACTGCGCCTACGCCGGGGCGAACGTGAAGATCGTCTGCGTCGGCGGCGGGTTTGTTTACGGCAGCCTCGGCATGAGCCACCACGCGACGGAGGACATGGCCGTGATGCGGGCGATTCCCGGGATTACGTGCTTCACGCCGGGGGATCCGGCGGAGGCTGCGACGGTAACGCGGGCCGCGATTGCAACCGAGGGCACGTGCTATCTTCGTCTCGGACGCGGGAACGAACCGAAGGTTCATGAGGAGGAGATTTCCGGATGGAAGGCTCCGGAGGCACTGACCCTCCGGAAGGGTGAAGATATCGCGCTGCTGAGCGCCGGGGGAATTCTGACCCAGACGACGGAGGCGGCGGAGATTCTCGAAAAACGCGGCATCCGGGCGGAAGTGGTGAGTTTTCCCTGCATTAAGCCCATGGACACAGCAGCGGTTGCGCGTCTGACAGAGCGGTTTGCGGCAGTGATCACGGTGGAGGAACATAACATTACCGGAGGATTCGGCAGCGCGGTGTGTGAAATTGCCGCAGGACTCGGGAACGGATGCCGGATCCGGCGGATCGGCCTGGAGGACTGCTTTACGACGGTGGTCGGAGACCAGCAGTATCTTCGGGAAACATACGGAATGGACGCGAAATCCATCGCGGACCGGGCGGAGGCCATGATCCATGAAAAAAGAACTGACGCTTGAGGAAATCCACGAGGAACTGCTGGCGCAGCTTCGGGATATTACGGCGGTTTGCGATCGGAACGGGATTGAATACAACCTGATGTGCGGAACGCTTCTGGGCTGTATCCGGCACAAGGGATTCATCCCATGGGACGACGACGTGGACCTGCTGATGACCCGGGATCAGTTCACAAAATTCCGGGCGATTTATCCGATTGAAGGCGACCGGCGGTTTGAACTGACGTATCTGGACACGTGGACTCCGCGGGTGATGAACCGGGATCCGGAAAAGGCCGCGGCGTTCACAGATTTCTTTATTCTGGACCCGCTTCCGCCGGAAGGGATCCGGCGTAAAATGCATCTGCTTCATTTGCACCTGCTGCAGGGAATGATGAAGAAAAAGGTTGATTACAGCCGGTTCGGGCTGAAGAACCGGATTCTGCTGCGGGCCACGCACCTCATGGGACTGCCGTTCAGCTATGCGTGGAAAGCGCGGCGGTATGAGCGGGTTTCAACCCGGATCAGGGAAGGAAACGACCTTCACATGTCCAACGGGGCGTTTGAGCTGATGACGCATGTCTGGCATCCGGAGCAGTTTGCGGAAAAGATCCGGAAGCCCTTTGAGGACGTGGAGTGCCTGGTGCCGAAGAAGTACGACGAGGTGCTGACGGTTTTGTTCGGGCCGGATTATATGACGCCGCTGCCGGTGGAGGAGCGGGTTGCCAAGCATTTGGATTTATAATATTTGAAAGGGGGCAGAGTTTACATGGAGATGTATTTCTGCCCCCTTTATTCGGGTTCCAGCGGGAACGCTCTGTTCCTGCAGGCGGGGAAGACGCGGCTTCTGATCGACGCGGGAAAAACGGGGAGCTGCATTTCGGCGGCGCTGGAGAAGATCGGAGTGGCGCCGGAAACGCTGAGCGGTGTGCTGATTACCCACGAACACTCGGACCATATCCTCGGCGCGGGAGTGATGGCGCGGAAGTACCACCTGCCGATCTTTGCAACGGGGGAAACCTGGCGGGCGATGGACGGGAAGATCGGAAAAGTTCCGGGGGAACTGATCCGGACGGTGCAGAGCGGAAAGGGATTCTGGCTGGGCGACATCGGCGTGGAACCCTTTTCGATTCCCCACGACGCGGCTGATCCCGTGGGTTACCGGCTTTGGGGCGGGAACCTGAGCGTTTCCACGGCGACGGACCTGGGGGTTTTTACGGAAAAGGTCTTTGAGAGGATCGCGGGGAGTACGCTGGTGCTGCTGGAAAGCAACCACGACCCGGATATGCTGCGGACGAATCCGAGATACAACCAGCTGCTGAAAGCGCGGATCCTGGGAAATAAAGGACACCTGAGCAACGAAGCCTGCGCGGCAGCGCTGCTGCAGCTGATCGCCGGGGGAACGAAACACCTGATTCTCGGGCATCTGAGCGGGGAAAACAACACGCCGGCGCTGGCCCGGCGGGTTTCCGAGAATGCCATGACGCGGGAAGGAATCCGGGTTGGGGCGGACGTTTCGCTGCAGGTGGCACTGCGGGACGAGATCGGGAATCTTTTCCGGCTTGGGGAAGCAGATTGACAGTGAAGAAGCAAAAAGCAGATTCTGCCGGCCAGGGTGGAGAAGGCAAAACCACAGAGACAGATTCAGCCGGCCAGGACGGAGAAGATAAAAGGCTGAAAAGATAGAGTAGAACAGGACGGAACGGGACGATGATTATTCTCGCACTGCAGGAAGTGAAGAAAAGCTTCGGCACCCACGAGGTGCTGAAGAATGTTTCGTTTACCCTGCAGGAGGCGGACCGGATGGGTCTGGTCGGGGTCAACGGGTGCGGCAAGAGCACGCTGATGAAGATCATTGCCGGCGAGGAAACAGCCGACGGCGGCTCTGTCAACATTCAGAAGGGACTGCGGATCGGGTACCTTGCGCAGCAGGGCGAACTGAGCGGAAAGGAAACGGTTCAGGAAGTGCTGGAAAAGGTTTTCGATCCGGTTGTTCGGATGGAAGAAGAGATGCGGGCGCTGGAGCTGGAGATGGTCGAGCACGGCGGGGATCCGGAAACGCTTCGGCGGCTGGGCGGGCGATACGACGCGCTGACGAGGGCTTTTGAACGGCAGAACGGATACGGCTGGCGGTCCCAGGTGACGGGGGTTTTGAAGGGACTGAAGCTCTGGGAAATGCGGGAGATGGAGACCGGACGCCTGAGCGGCGGGGAGCGGACGCGGCTCTGCCTTGGGCGGATGCTGCTGAGCGAACCGGACCTGCTGCTGCTGGACGAGCCGACGAACCACCTGGATCTGAAGAGCATCACCTGGCTGGAGGAATACCTGAACAGCTATCGCGGGGCCGTGCTGGTGATCAGCCACGACCGATACTTCCTGGACCACGTCTGCAACCGGATGGCGGAACTGATCCTTGGGACGGTGGAGACCTACACGGGGAACTATACGCAATACACGGAGAAGCGGGCGGAGGTTTACGAAACCCGGATGAAGGCCTGGGAGCTGCAGCAGAAGGAGATTGCCCGGCAGGAAGCCGTGATCGCGATGTACAAACGGTTCAACCGGGAGAAAAGCATCCGCCTGGCCCGGAGCCGGGAAAAACGCCTGGAGAAAATCGAACGCCTTGAAAAACCCCAGGAGGAGGGCACGGTGTCCTTCCGGTTTGACACGCGGCGGCGGACAGGCGAGGACGTTCTTCAGACGGAAGGCCTGGAAAAGAGTTTCGGAGAACGGAAGCTTTTCGGGAACGTTCGGATGCACATCCGGGCGGGAGAACGCATTGCCCTGATCGGCGACAACGGTACGGGGAAGACCACGCTGCTGCGGTGTCTGACGGGGGAGGAGAAGCCGGATCACGGCAGCATCCGCTGGGGCACGGGCGTGGATATCGGATACTACGACCAGCATCAGGCCGGGCTGCACCCGCAGAAAACGGTGCTGGACGAGGTTTGGGACCGGTTTCCGCGGATGGAGCAATATGAGGTGCGCGGGGCGCTTGGCATGTTCCTGTTTACGGGGGACGATGTTTTTGCGCTGATTGACACCCTGAGCGGCGGGGAGAAGGGCCGGGTGGCCCTGACGGAACTGATGCTGCGGAAGGACAACGTGCTGCTGCTGGACGAGCCGACGAACCACCTGGACATGGACAGCCGGGAGGTGCTGGAGGACGCGCTGGCGGACTATCCGGGGACGATTCTGGCGGTGAGCCACGACCGGTATTTCATCAACCGGTTCGCGGAGAAAGTGTTCGTGCTGGAAGAGGACGGAATCAGGGAGTATCTGGGAAACTACGACAGCTATCTGGCCAAGGTAAGCCGGGACGCGGAGCCGGACGGGGAGACCGCAGGCATGACCCGGACGGCCATCGACAAGGAAAAGAAGCGGAGCCGGGAGGAACAGCAGCGCCTGAAGGCAGCACAGGAGAAGCTGAAGAAGGCGGAGGAAGCCATTTCAAAGGCGGAGAAAGAGGCCGAAGAAATGGAGAAGGAGCTTGCGGATCCGGAAACCTGGGCGGATCCGGAGGCGGCCCAGGAGAAGACAAAGGCCTATAACCGGCTGAAGGAAGAAATTGAGCAGCTGTATGCGACGTGGGAAACACTGAGCGAAGCTCAGGACAGCGGCTTATGATAAAGCAATCATCGTGCATTATTCGGGGGCAAAGAACCTTGATTTTTCCTGCGAAAAACAAAACGGGGAATTGTGGGTTGTCCTTGCAGATGACGGCATTCCCTTTGACCCCACCGCAGCCGCGGCGGAGGAGAAGGAGTTTGACATGCTTGACAGAGGCGGGATGGGGGCTGAACATCATCCGGCAGACTGCTTCTTCTTTTCATTACCGGCGTGAAGACGATCGGAATGAACTGAGCATGTGTTTCAGCCTGGATCCGGAATCAGCGGGAAAGGCGGAGCAAAATGATCAAGGGAATTCACCACATCTCCATGAAGTGCGGAACCAAAGAAGAATTCGAACGGGCCAGGGATTTTTACCTGAATGTGCTTGGATTTTCTGCTGTCAGAGAATGGCCGGAAGGCATCATGATGGATTCCGGCAACGGATTACTCGAAATCTTCTGCAACGGAGAAGGGGTCAGGACCAAAGGCGCGATCCGTCATGTTGCTTTTTCAACGGATGATGTTGACGGCATCATTGCAAAAGTCAGGGCTGCCGGATACGAGGTTTTTATTGAACCGAAAGATATTGTGATCCACTCCGATCCTGAATTCCTGGCGCGGATGGCATTTTGCATCGGACCGTTGGGAGAAGAGATAGAATTCTTTCAGGAGCAGGCATCAGAAAATCATGTCAGGCTTGAAAGAATGAATGACTTCTTTGCATCCCGGGTGAATGGTTACGACGATCACATGCGAAGGAACATCGAGGGATCATCCCGATTCTATGCGTATACGGCATCCCTTCTGCCTGCGGCTGCAGATGCACAGGTGCTGGATCTGGGATGCGGCACCGGTCTTGAACTGGAAGAATACTTTTCCCTGAACCCGTCAGCACAAGTTACGGGCATTGATCTGTCCGATGCGATGCTCAATGCCCTTAAATCCAAGTTTCCGGAGAAAAACCTGAAGCTGATCCAGGCATCGTACTTTGATGTCCCACTGGACGAGGGAAAGTATGATGCCGCGGTATCGGTGGAATCACTGCATCATTTTTCCGCGGAAAAGAAGGCGCAGTTATACAGAAAACTGCATGATGCGCTGAAGGAAGGCGGTGTTTTCGTCCTGACGGATTATTTTGCGGAATCAGAGGAAATGGAGAAAGAATACTTCAGGAATCTTGCTCAGCTGAAAAAGGAGCAGGGGCTTTCCGATGACGAGTTCTATCACTATGATACGCCACTGCTGGCGGAACATGAGATGGACATCCTGCGTCATGCGGGTTTCAGCGATGTCCGGATGATGAAGAAGTGGGGCGTCAGTACCTGTACAGTGCTCGCAAAGGCATAACGATCCGGGCAATGGGCGGAAAGCAGGAATTGTTTCAATCGGATATCCTCATGGCATTCAATCAACCAGATAGTCATCAATCATCGCACAGGCTTTCGGGGACAGCTTTGGGGCCGTTAATGCGCCTTTCACTGTATCCAACAAGCGAATCAACGTCTTATCAAGGCAACCGGGTTGCTCGTGATCCGTATGCGCAAATGGTACCGGAGAAGCGAGTCCTTCTTCGGTCATCAGCAGCTCCAGTTCCGTCCACCGGGCGGGAGCGGATACAACCGGATCGGGTTTGACCACTACGGACAGATAAAGCGTTCTTTTATGGGGGAAAGAACAGCGGTAGATCTCCAGGGCGGAAAGATCATCCTGATCCGGGCGGAACACGGAATGATAAACAACCAGCGATAAACGCGCATGATCAGGAAGATCATTTTCAGCTTTCTCTTCATCATCGGAAAGCGATATTTCTTTTGAAGCAAAAAGCGGATGGGCTGAAGTGCCGTTCGGGTTCATCGGCAGGGGATAGCCGTTCCCGGACAAATCCCTTTGCCAGACAAGCTGGTGGGTTTCCGTTTCCCGAATGAGTTTATCCATATAACTCTGAAGCTTTTGATCAGAACCGGTGGCCTGGGTGAAATCGAAAAACAAAAGAGAGTCCACCGAGACAGACAGGCGATTTGCCAGTTTTATCAATAAATCCACCCCCGGGGCGGCATTCTTGTCTCCTTGGCGAAGGCGGGCAAAATAACCAACACTGACACCGCAGGCGGTTTCAAGTTCACCGATTTTCAGCTTTTGCTGCTTCGCCAGTTCATAGACATTATTGATGAAGCGATTTTTATCATAAACCATTGTAAATGCCCCCTTTTTGCATTTATACCAATATTCTATGAAATTATATAAAAATGTCAAGAAAGAACCCGGCTCATCTTTCGTTCTTGATAAATCATGCGATACTCATATGAAAAAAAAGGCTTCCAGCCAATCTGCCGGCATCGCCCGGCTTTCATCTCCGTATTTTTGCAGGGCTTCATGAAAGACACGAAGCTGCTGCCTGGTGTTCAGTTTAGCCACACCGGTTGTATAGAACGAAAAATGCTCCCGAAAGAAATTCCTGATCAGATAGGTTTTTCCGACTCTCCGTCGCCCGTATACAGCGAGAAATTCGGGGCGTTTGCTGTTGAGACAATCCTGAAGGATCTTTTTTTCCTTTTCTCTTCCAATCATTGCTGCACCGGGACATGGAGCCCGGCCTTGCCTCCCTTCCATCTGGCCTGAGGAAATGGGCTGTTTCGCATATTTTGCGGCGGATCAACGATTGACTTGAAAGGGAATTGAAAATATAATGGTTTGAGTTTTTTGCAGGTTTATCAACCAACTGCCGCAATCATCCTGGAGGAAACCCGACATGCTGTACCTGCAGTATTTTCTGTCGTATCTGATTATCGTCCCGACCGCGATGCTGTGCCTGATGCCTATGCGGAATCAGCTTCGTTTCGGGCTGCACCGGACATTGCTGGTGGAAATTCCGGGGCTCCTGCTGCTGGCCGCGGGCGCGGCCTGGCTGAACACGGTATTCCCATTGGGTGAAAATGATCTGCTTTTCCCGCTGCTCGCGATCTGCTTCTCGGGTTACCGGTGGAGTGTCAAGGCACCTCTGTTCAAGGTGCTGGGCGTCTTTTCCGTTGCTTTGGGCCTGCTGTCCGTTCTGTCCAATTTGTCCCAGTGTATTGATGCTCTGCTGGGTCTGTCCTTCAGTGAAAAAACGGATATGCTTCAATCCTCCGCGATCTTTCTCTGCCTCGGGTGCGTTTTTGTCCTGCTTCTGGCGAACGCATTTCTCAGGTATGGCAGCCGGGTGGTGGATCAGCCGATGCCGCGGCGCAGCTGGGTGATCATCACGGCCCTCTCCCTGGCCCTTTTTGTCTGCAATCTGTTGCTGCGGCCGGTCCATGACGACATTTATTACGACCGGGGGCAGATGATGCTGCAGACAGCTGCGTATGGCACGATGCTGGTGATCTGGGGACTCCAGACGGCGGCGTTTTATGTCACAATCTGGGATACGAAGATCGCGATGGAAGCCCGGGAGCAAAGCCGTCTGCTGGAAATGCAGATGAACCAGTTTGACTCCCAGCAGCGGTATATCAAAACGTCGGAACGGACGCGCCACGATTTCCGCCACAGCATCCGCACCCTGTATGAACTGTACGAAGCGGGGGACTATCATACGCTGGGTCAGTATCTGAAACAATATGTGGCGGAGCTGCCGGTGAAGGAAATCACCACCTACACGGGTAACACAGCGCTGAACGCGTTGCTGAATTACATTGCCCATATCTGTCAGCAGCATCAGATTGCCTTCCAGGTGAAGGTCACCCTGCCGGATGTGCTGCCGCTGAGTGACGTGGAGCTGTGCGGCATGGTGGGCAATATTCTGGAGAATGCGGTGATTGCCTGCAAACGGGCGGAAGAAAGGAAAATTCAGCTCACCATCCTGGTGGAAGGCGGAGTACAGCTGTACATCGTCGCGGTGAACAGCTTTGACGGGTATGTCCGCGAAAGAAACGGAACTTATCAGTCCACCAACCGGAAGGGCGAGGGCATCGGACTGTCCTCAGTCACTGCTACGGCGGAGAAATACGGTGGGGTTGCCCAATTCTATCATGAAGGCAAACAGTTCTATTCCAACATTGCCATCCCACTGGCGGAAGACGAACTGTCAGATAACGTGAAAACCGTTGAAAATAAAGGATCTTCAGGCAAAATGGGGGGGGTGAAACGAAGAAAATGAGAATTGCGATTGTGGACGATGCTGCCGCCGAGCGTGCCGGGCTGGCGGCGGTGCTCCGGGACTATGCCACCGTGCACAGCCTGGAGATCAGCACAGAGGAATTCCAAAGCGGGGAAGACCTGCTGGCCGGCTACCATCCCTATGCTTTTGCCCTTGTGTTCCTGGATATCTATATGGACGGGCTAACGGGCATAGAAACCGCAAAAATGATCCGAGAACAGGATGACGACACGGCCATCATCTTCATGACCACCAGCGAGGAGCACCGGCCCGACGCCTTTTCCGTCTTCGCTACGGACTATCTCATCAAGCCCTGCTCCAGGGAGGCGGTTTTCCGCACGCTGGATCATCTGCTGCATCTGCGTACAGAACAGGAAAAGCAGCTGTCCTTCACCGCCGACCGCCGGGATTACAGCCTTCCGCTTTCAGACATTGTTTCCGTGGAGGCGGACGGCAATTACCTCTGCATTACGGACAGGAACGAGAGAACCTACCGCACGCGGATGACATTCCGCGATGCCGAGGATCGGCTGGACGACCGATTCATCCGGATCATTAAGGGCGTAGCCGTGAACATGGATCATGTGGTTCAGATGAGCGAGAAAATCTGCCTGACAGATACGGGGAGCCGGCTGCCCATGCACAGCCGGAACGGCAAGGAAGTCCGGCAGCAGTGGCTCAACTATAAATTCACCCGGATCCGGAGAGGGTAAAATCAGTCCAATAGTTACATCACTTTTTTAAAAAGTTACATAAAAGTCGCGATGAAATTGCAAGTTGTCACTGTTCGCAGACAACTTGTCCCTTTTTTCTGTCCTTTCTATTATATGTACCGTAAAATAGCATTGGGGAAAAATGCCAAAACGGTGTGTTGAAAGGGGAAAGTGCCATGGCTCGGACAAAACCGGAAACACACCGTCTGGCATTGCGGATTATTGCCATTGCGATTGTCATTACGATGATCCCCGGCATCCTGGTTTTCCGGCAAACGGGCGTGCAGACCGACGCGACCCGGGACGAAAATCGGAGCGTCCGCCTGGCGGCGCAGCAGCTGCTGCAGAACGACCGGTATGCCAACCGTTCGAGGATTGAGCGGATGAGCGATTTTGCCAGGAATCTGCTGAGCGGCAAACGCAGCTTTGAGGATTACGATCTGGCCATCCAGATTGCCATCGCCCAGGGCCGGTACGACGAAGCGGCGGCCTATCAGGAAAAGGCGCTGGAAGTCTTTGAGGGCAGCGAGGAAGAATCCGCGACCCAGTATCTGCGGATGGGCTATCTGTACGTGCTGCTGGGTGAATACGAAAAGGCCCTGAACTGGCTGGACCTCGGCATCGCGGTGACGCCTTATGTGGAAGCGGTGCTGACCCGGGCGCAGGTCCGCCTGAACCTGGGAGATACCGCGGGTGCGGTGCGGGACGCGGGCGCCTGCCTGAGCGCGGCCGGCGATTCCCCGACGCTGCTGCCGGAACTTGTGAACATCTATGAGGCGGCCGGCGAGTATGCCACGGCGGCCAACCTCTGGACACGGGTGCTGGAGGACGGCGGCGACGAAAAATACCTGCTGGATCGGGCCTACTGCTACGTGCAGCTGGGGAAGATGACAGAAGCGGAACAGGATGGCGAACGGTACCTGAAGGACCATGAGGAAAACCGGGCGATTACCGGCACCCTGCTGGGCACGGGATTCCTCCGAGCCGGGGATTACACCAAGGCGAACCGGTATTTTACCCTGGCCCTGAGCGGCAGCGAAACCGATCCCTGGTCCCTGTACTACTACGTGGTCATCTGCGCTTCCCTGACCGGGGACCATGAGCGGGCCTGCGAATACGGGGAGCGGCTGATTGAACGGATCCGGCAGGGCGAAAACCCCGGCGCAGCCCAGGCCGGCGTGGAAGACGTGACCGGCAAAGTGCGGGCGGAACTGAAGCCGCTGGATTATGCCCACCTGTGCCAGCTGACAGGCGCGTCGTACATGAAGCTTGGGAACTTTGCCCAGGCGGCGGAGGTGCTTACGCTTTCCCTGGAAGAGAAGGACGATCCCTATGTCCGCTATCTCCGGGGCAGCAGCCTGCTGGCGGAGAGTCGCTGGAGCGAAGCGCTGGAGGATTTCACCGCAGCGGAGGCCGGCGGCGCGGAACAGGAAAACTGCCGCTACAGCATGGGCGTGTGCCACATGCAGCTGGGGGAGACGGAAAAGGCGCTGGCGGATTTCGCCTGGGTGACCGAAAACGGGCAGAATGCTTCCCTGCGGGAGGAAGCCGCCCGGCAGGCACAACGCCTGGAAGCGGAAAAGAATGAACCCGCGAAGGAATAACAAGTTGATTCACGGAGCCTAAAGCGTTCCGTAGAGATTAAGGGAGGACACACACAATGATCAAACGGTTTCTGAAGGTTGCAGTTCTGCTTGCCCTGGTGCTGGCGCTGGTGACGGGTTCTGCGGCGTTTGCCCAGGATATTACCTATGATTCCCAGAAGCTTGACGCCAACTATGCACTGGCCCTCGCCTATATCGGGAAAGAGGACTATGACAAGGCAATGGAGTACCTGGACGCCTGCCTGAAGTACTGCGATGAAACTTCCAACCCGGATGTGTACGCGGATGTGCATCTGAAGATTGCCTGCGTGCATACGATTCACCAGGAGTACGACAAAGCCCTGGCGGAGCTGGACGAGGCGGTCCGTGTGAAGGCAGACCTCAGTGAAGCATACCTGGTTCAGACCCAAGTCTATTCTGATCTCGGCGATTATGAGAACGCCGCGGCCGCGCTGCAGAAATACATCGATCTGACCGGGGACAATTCCCTCTACCAGGTGAAGGCGGAGATCTACAGCGCCGTCGGCAACGCGGACAAGGCCCTGGAAAGCTACAAGATCTACGCGGAGAGCGACAGCCAGAGCCAGCAGGAAGCCACCTACAAGACCGCGATCTACAACATGGAAAACGGCATGTACGAAGAAGCGATCAAAGAATTCGCGAGCATCCTGAACAATCCGACCTACGGCCCCTCCTCACGGTATAACATCGGCGTATGCTACATGCGCCAGGAGAACTACGAGAAAGCGCTGGACTATTTCAAGCAGGTGAAGGATCAGGATTATGACGGCCTGCGCTATAACCTGGGCGTGTGCAACATGCTGCTGGAAAAGATTGATGATGCCATCGAGGCCTTCACGGCATCCATCGAGAAGGAATCCTTTGTGACCGACGCGCTGTACAACCGGGCGATCTGCTACGTGAGTCAGGAAAAGTTCGCCAATGCCATCGTGGACTTCACCGCTTACCTGGACAACATGAAGGCCCAGAAGGTTGCGGCTCTGAACGAAGAAGCCAAAAAGGACGCCGAGGCGAAGGGAACGACCGCTCAGGAAATCAAAGCGGAAGATGTGGAAGACGTTGTTGACATTTCCAATTACTACCGCGGCGTCTGCTACCTGTCCGTCGGCGAGAACGAATCCGCCATTGCAGACTTCACGGCCTGCATCAACAACAACCTGGCCGTGGACGACAGCCGGTTTAACCGGGGCCTGGCCAACCTGCAGGCCGGGCAGAACGAAAGCGCCCGGGATGACTTCACCGAGTGCATCAAAAAGAACTACAACAAGGACGCTTCCCAGTTCTATCGCTCCTATGCGCTGATCGCGCTGGGCGACAACGAAGGCGCCCTGGCCGACCTGACGGCCTGCATTGAAAGCGAATACAATCTGGGCCAGACCTACTATCAGCGGGCGCAGATCTACATGGCGATGGGCGATCAGGACAAGTATGTCGCGGACCTTGAGGAGTCCCTGAAGCACTAAGTACCCACTCCCCAATATCACGGATCAACCACCCCAAAGCGTTATTCACCAGTTTTATTCAGGATTGTGTGTAAGAAAAAACCAAACGACACATATTCCCGGGAGGAATGAACATGAAGCGGATCAGAAAGAATATGAATAACAGGAAAACGGCAAGGAGGCAGCTTGCAGTCTTTGTACTGCTGCTGACCCTGTGTTTTACCGCTTTCACTGTGCTGCGCGGCAGTATCGGTGTTCTTTCTGATCCCTTCATTGCCCGGGCAACGGAAGCTGAAGGCAGCGGAGAGAACCCGACAAATCCGGAAAATCCGAATCCGGATACCGGAAACGACGGTAACCAGGGCGGCGGGAATCAGCAGGATCCTCCAGCGGATCCGCCTGTTGTGTCAAGTGAACCCGCAGTGCAGAACGATCCCCCTGCAGATCCGCCTGCCGGATCAGATGAGAACATCGTACAGACTGATCCGTCTGCCGGTTCAAATACCACGAATACAAACCAGAACGACTCGCCTGCCGGGACAAACAATGAAAACCTGACCAAAGGCAATCCGGAGGGCAACACTAACGAGACAAATACGGTCCTGACCAAAGGCAATCCGTCTTCCGAAACGAATCCGGGAACCCGGGGTGTCCCCGAAGGCGGCACGGGCACCGGTGAAGGCACGGGCACTGGCGAAGGCACGGGCACTGGCGAAGGCACGGGCACTGGCGAAGGTCAGGAAAACAATGATGATGACGACGAAGAACCCAGTGTAGACGGAGAAGAGGAAACTCCCGAAGGCGAAGCATCTATTATGGGTGTGAGCGAGAACGGCGAGGAGATCAAGGAGCAGACCTTTACCAATGACGAACTGTCCGAGGATGAAAGCCAGCCTGCGGTGAACGCCATCCAAAAGGCTGTTGATGCGGCATTGCAGACGATTGACGCTAATACTACCTCACTGACCATTCAGGTTGAAGCGGGTGAGTATAACGGTGATTTGACCATCAAACTGCCGGAGCCGGCGGCTGGATCCACCGATGAAAATCCGCAACCGGCGAACAACACGTTAAATTTCACACCGAATGAGAATTTTGTACTGAACATTATTTCCGCCAACGCAACCAAGGATGACGACGGAAATTACCAGGCAACCGCGGACGACTCCGTGCGCGTGAACGGCAATATCCTGATTGAAGGCATCAATCTGCTTCTTGCGGGCATCTATCAGGAGATGACGAAGCACATTGAAATCAAGGACGCTTCCCTGACCGTCATCGGCACCACGGCAAATGATACGGTGAACATTCAGGCGGGCGAAGGCGCCGGAGACATTACGGTGAACACCGGCGAGGGCACGGATACGGTGACCCTGAGCGCGGGTGAAAACCTGGGATCCGGTGAAGCGGACGCAGCACCGGCGGAAGCGGACGCGGCACCGGCGGCGATCACCGTGGATACCGGAGCGGGCGGAGATGCCGTGAACGTGGATATCGGTCTTGCCGACGGATATGAAACAGTAGATATTACCGACGAAGACAGCGCTCACGTCCACTTTACCGGTAAACTGACGAACGACGCTTCCTTCGCTCCCATCGAGGCCAGCAATGACTCGAAGGAACTGACGTTTGTCAATACGGAGAAACATTCCATCCATGTGAATATGGCCGGTATTCTGAATCGCAGAATCAGCGATGAGCTGGAAAACAAGGCCGAAATTGAAATCGACGTGGCAAATCTGAACCGGATCGAAGACGGTGACCGTGTCATTGTCAGCTTCGAATCGAACGAAATGTTCACCAATTTCGTTCTGAAAGATTCTCTGAAAGATATTGATACGTTTATTCTGAAGGCGCCCCAGGGCGGCGTGCTGAATCAGCTGGTCATCGAAGGCGAAGACGGAGAGGTTACCATCAATGATATTCTGGCTGAAAGAGTGAACCTGATCCTTCGCGGTGAAGAAATCAATATTCTCGGCCTCGTGGTGGTGGACAACCTGCAGGCTACTGCCAGCGCGGGCACCGTTACAGCGGACGACGAAGCCGAAGGCAAGCTTGGAAAGATCGAAAGCGACTATGAGTCCATGAAGGCCGATCTCTTCAATGTATACCACGCGGTGGAGATCAACGTCGGTAAAGATGCGAAGATTTACGCAAGCGGCGATGTGAACATGAAGGCAGCGATCGATCAGAGCGGCAACATGATGAATTCTCTGATCGACGCGCTGGATACGCTGAACGCCAATATCGGCGATACCCTGAATATGGTCAACGTCAAGATTGGCAGCGCGACGATCAATGTGAAAGGCGGCATCGAAGCCGGCAGCAACGGCACCTATATATATAATGAAGAAACTCATACTTATACCTGGCAGGAAGCTGAGGAAAACCCGGAAGAGGAAGCTGCTCCTTCCGGATCCATTCACCTCAGCACAGACGTAAACACCGAAATCGACGCGGCCAGCAGTCAAGGCTATCTTTCCTCCCTGGCGATCGCGGTGGCGGTGCTGAATTCTGAAATCAACATTTCCGGCGCCGTTCTCAAGGCGGCCGAAGAAATTACAGCGGAAGCCAAGGGGACCGTGAAGGCGAAGGCCGGCGCGACCGCGGCGGATCTGCCTGTTTCCCTGGGCGTGATTGCGGTGGTGTCCGACGTGCATACCGACGTGACCGACTCCGAACTCGAAGCGGGCAGCAATGTGACCCTGACCGCGGAAGGCAGCGTCGAAGCCGGGAATAAAGCCTCCAAGGACGCCGGCAATGACAACGAAACGAACAACGAAACAAACAATAAGAAGAGCAAGTCCGGCGGATTCTTCGCGGTTTCTGTCGTGAACCAGGATGTGCGCACCCACGTGAAGGGCACCATGATCCGTGCCGGCGGAGATGTCACCATTCATTCGACCTCGAACGCCGAAGTAAAGACCAAAGCGGTTTCCGCCGACAGCGATAACGGAGCTGGCGGAGGGGGCAGCGAAACCGGCAAAGACGAGGGAGACGATGATGATGGCGACGCACCTCATTCCCTCGGCAGCGTAAAGGACGTCGTTCAGCAGCTGATTAAGGGATCCATCGCGGAGGTGGCCCGGCAGCTGGCGGAGAAAGCGATCAATAAGATTAATCTGAGCGAGATTGCCGATAAGCTGCTGGCGGGTCTCAAGTCCGCGGATCATACGGTTGAAGCCGCGCCTTCGAACGACGGAGAGAAGGGACAGGTGTCCCTTTCCCGCGCGAGCGCAAACATCGGAGACAAAGTGGCTGTGACCGTAAAGCCCAGGGACGGTTATGAGCTGGAGAGTATTACCCTTCGCTATCTGGAGCCCGGCAAAGCGAGTTATACGACCAAGACCCTGGATCTGACGAACAGCAAAGTACATCCCGATGTCGGTGATACTTACTACTTTGATATGCTGGATTACGACACGGATGTGCTGGTGACCTATAAGAAAAAGGAAAAGGCCGATACCGAAGAAGCGGAAGTGACCGGTGACGATCTCGCAAATCTCTTCAAAGAAGAGGACGACAAGAAAGACTCCGATCTGCCGGACGTCGGCAGCATCTTTGACCAGGCAACCGGCGGAACCAAGGAATCCGCGACAGCGAACGGCATCCTGGTTGAGGACAGCAAGAAATCAGGCGCGATCCCCCTTGCATTTGAAGGGAATGATGAAAAGACAGGCTCGCTCGTTGCCGCGTATGGCGTGACGAAGGCCGCTCCTGGAGAAAAAGTTCAGATCATCGTGAATCCTGACGCGGAACATCACATGAAAAAGGGCACGCTCACGATGACCTATAAAGACGCCTCCGGTTTGGGAAGCATGGTGCTGAAAGAGGCTGACGGAAAATATGTTGCCACCATTCCGGCAGGCGCTACCGAAGTGAAGTTCGTCTGCGAATGGGAAGAGAAGGAAGAAGAAGAGGAACCCGTGAACGCAGCGGCGCAGGTTACCGGAGCGCTGGGCGTCGCGGTCGTTCTGAATGACAACGAAGCGGTCATCGACGGAAGCACGATCATTGCCGACGGTATCCTGGATACAGCGGCAAACGCGAGCACTGTGGCTGTGACTACCGCGGACGGTTCCGGCCAGGAAGCGGATGAAGAAACGCCCGGAAATACACCCGCCTCCGGGCAGACTGAGACCGAAGCGGAACCGGAAGGCGAAACGGAATACCAGAACGGCGGCAAGATCGGCGTGGCCGTGGCCGTCAACGTCGTCCGGGGCAACAACAACGCGATCATCAAGGGCGAAAGCAACATCACGGCGGGCGAAGGCCTGAGCCTGACCGCAGAAACAGAGAAAGCGGATTCCACCGCGAAGGCAGTTGCCGGTTATGCCGAAGGCAACGTTGGCGTGGGCGGCGCGGTGAGCGTCAACGTGGCTTCCGCAAAGACCAACGCTAAGATTTACAGCGCGGCCACGGCACCCAGCATTACGCTTGGCGGCGGAGACTTCGAAGTGACCGCTACTGCGGAGAACGTGCATTTTGGCACCAAGGGCGACGCGGAAGGTAAAGCGGAAGCCGCATCCGCCGGCGTCGGAGCCGGCGTCGCCGTGGCGGTGACCGGTGCGGACGCGGTGGCTGCCGTTCAGGACGGCGTGAAGTTCACCATGGCCGATGAAGACGCGGCGCTGGAAAACATCAAAGTGATTGCCACGCAGAAGGTGAAGGACGCCATCGTCGGCAAGGCCGGCGGCGCGGGCGGCGTGTCCGTCATGCCTGTGCTGGCGCTGGACATCACCGGTAGCGGCGCGATCGCTTATCTCGGCGCGCTCACCAGCGATTCCGATGCCCTTTCCATGGGAACAAAGGAAGAGCTGTATCGCGGAGAAGAACTGAAGACTGCTGTGGTTTATGCTTCCAATGAAGCGGAGCATACTTCCACGGCCAAGGGATCCGCCTCGAGCGGAACCGCCGCCGTGGCTGCTGCCTTCAATATTACCATTCTTAACGACAGCGCGGAAGCCGTGCTGAAGCACAGCGTGAACGCAAACGGCATCTTTGTCGGAGCGGACTCTGTCAGCAACCTGAAGAGCATTTCTTCCGCCGGCGCGGCAGGCGCGGAGGAAGAGAAGGATGAAGAAGGGGAGAATAAGGAAGGCGCAGCGGACGAGCAGGCGGATAAAGCCATCGCGGGCGGCGCAGGCCTGGCCAGCATCAACGGCAGCAACAACGTCAGTGCTGAGAGCATTCTTGAAAAGAACAGCAACCGCCAGAAGGCGGAAACCAGCGAGGGCGGCGTGTCCGTCGCCGCGGGCTTTGTGCTGAACATTCAGGATAACGCGGCAAAAGCGACCGTCGACGGTAATGCGGCGCTGCGGGCCGTGCGGGCGCCCGGCGCTGAGGAAAATGAAGATGAAGACGCGAAGATCTATGAGCAGGATCTGAACGGTACGGTCTGCGTTCTTTCCCGCAATCGCACGATTGCCGACGTCAAAGCCGATGCGTCCGCTTCCAACGGCAGCGTGGGCGTCGGCGTGGCCGTGGCGATCAACATTGTCGATATCCAGAATGTCGCCCGTGTCGGCGGCGGCGTGTCCATTCTCGCGGATGAGAATGTCGACGTGCGCGCGGCTGTGCTCATCGGTGAGAAAGAGAAAGAGAACGAGGGCAGCAGCGGGAACGGTGAAGTAATCACTCCGGAAGATACGAGGTCCGCACTCCAGATCGAACTGGAGAACGCACTGAAGAGTGCCCTGAATACATTAATGGGCAAGCTGGGCCTGTCGCAGTACAGCGATATTCTGTCCGGCGGCATCGCGTCCATGATTGCTCAGATCGCCGGCGCATTTACAAATGAAATGCTGACGAAAAACACCGGCATCGGTGATAAGCTGAAGCGCATCACGAGCTTCAACGATATCAGTGTTATCTTAAAAGATAATATCGCTGCGGCGGAGGGGGTTATCAACAAAATCCCCGAAATGGTGAAAGACAGTCTCAACGAGATCCTGAAGGCCGCGGTGGGCGAGGATACACTGGAGCTGGTGAAGTCTCTGAAAGACGGCAGCCTGATGGAGGAACTCTTTGACACCAACGGGCTGGAAAAGGCTCCGATCGAGATTATCAATACCACCCTGAACGCGATCAAAGACGCGAAGAGCGCGGTTGACAATACTGTTACACAGCTGAAAAACACTATTAAAGCCATTCAGGACACGGCAAAGTCGCTGCTTGATATCAATATCGATATCGACACGACAAAACTGGAGGAAATGGCGGAAGAGTTCCAGACGAAAGACCTGGTCAAGCAACTGATTGAACAGATCAACACGCTGAAGGGATATGTCAACATTGACGATCTCGGCCTCGACGAACTGATGGATCTCAGCGAACTGACCGACATGTCCGCGTTGACGGATCTTTCGAAGCTGACGGAACAGCTGGAAAAACTGGAAGTTATCAAAGACAAACTGGAACATCTGGCTGACCGGCTGACAGGAGCCGTCGAAACCGTGCTGAATACAGATTTCCCGGCCATGGTGAAGGACGCCGGAAATCTCGGCCTGCAGGCCATCACCAACCTCAAAGACGATATGGTCGGCCTGATTCTGGAGACCGTGAAGGACAGCATTACCGGTTTCTCCATCAACACGGACAAATTCAAGGAAGGCGTGCAGGAAGCCCTGACCAAAACCATCAAGAATCTGGTGGAACAGACGACAGCCAAGGCTGTGGCTGAAGTGAAGGGAATCTATAACGAAGCCGTCGAACTGGTTGGTACTGTCAAGTCTGTTTATGATGGTACTAAGGAATTTGTCGGAGACAAAGTCACCGCGGTTCAGGACAAGCTGAAGGATCTTGAGAAAAAGCTGGAGCAGCTGGAAGGCCTGGCAACGGCTCTGAAGACCAAAGCAACCGGCATTATTGATACATCCAAAAAACTGCTTGAAACGGTTGAAAAGCTTCCCGACGCGCTGGAACATGATGCCGGTGTGATTGGGGATCAGACACCCGGTGTTGTCAAAGATCTCTTTGAACAGATGAAGACGCAAGTGACAGATCAGGTGATGGGAAAACTGACAGATCTTGCTGGCGTCATTAAAGCCAACTATGACAGCAGTATCGGCGGCTTCACCACGATGGTGGATAACGCCAAGACCAGCTATTTCAACATCATACAGAAGGGGATCGATACCTTTAACGATAAAAAGGAATTGATCACGAAAACGCTGGAAAAGGCCGAAAAGGCTTACGATCATATTTCCGAAACCATTCTGGATGGCGAAAAGTTCAAAAAGGCGATGGAGGAAACCATCAAGAAGGCCGTTACCGATCTGAAGGATCAGGTCGTTAATTCCCTGACCGACGGCATTGTTGATATCGACCAGTTTACCAAATACATCAAGGGTGGAACCCTGGCCACGGATCTGAAGGACGCCCTCATTGAAGGGGTTAAGAAATCCGGCCTGGCACTGACGACCACAGCGCTGGATACCCTGAACGAGCTTGTTGACCTGAGCATCAAGCCCGTGGAGAACAACGATCACGAGAAGCACCTCATCACCACCCAGGCCATTGCCGGCGCGGGCGGCGGCGATGTGGGCGTGGCCGGCAGCGTGGCGGTGGCTGTGCTGAACGGAACGACCAAAGCCATTATTGAAAATTATAACGGGACATCACAGACCGACATCACGGATGACAACGGTGCAGTAATCGGCAAGAAAGCTTCCATCGAGGCCAGTGGGGAAGTCGATATCATTGCGGTCAACGATCAGAAGGTTACGACGACCGCTTCCGGCGCCCTGGAAGCGGATGGAGAAGCGGACAAGAACGAAGGCGCCGGCGAGACCGAAACCGAAGAGACTGGCAGCCAGCGGGACAGCCTTGTGCTGAGCAAAGGCCAGCATGACTTCATGTCCACGCCCGGCGGCGAGGTGAAGGAGGACGGCGGCAAGATCAAGCTGACGGCAAGTGAGGGCTATAAAGTACCTCAGAAGGTCAGCTACAACTACACCGACAAGGACGGCGACAAGAAGACCGAGGAAGTAACTGTCGGCGATGACGGCACGATCAGCTTGCCCACGATTGATAACCTGGACGACAAGGCGAAGGTTACCTGGAATGTCGTGTTCGATCCGGTGACTTACGCAATCAGCTTGCCCTCCGGCGACAATGTTTCCGTCAAGGTCAAGGACCGTGACGGCGCGCAGGCGGCCTATGATGATCTGGTTGAGGTGCAGGTCAAGAACCAGGACGGCAAGGTTCTGGACAAACTGACCTATACATTTAACGGCGAGGAGAAGCAGATCGTCGTCAAGGATCACTCCAACTCCGACGAAACCACCTATGTCTTCTATATGCCGAAGGGCGCTGTGACCCTGAAAGCCACCTATAAGGATGCTCCCGCTGACGCGAAGACTACCGACACCAACAGCAAGGGCAGTTCCGTTGGCGTCGGTGCGTCATTCTCCTTCAACTACGGAGAAGTGAACACCGAGGCCGCTCTGGGCGATGGCCGCGTGGTCGATGCCGACGCCATGGCGATCCGGGCGAAGGCTGACCGGGAGACGGAGACCTCCGCGGTTTCCGGTACCGATCCCATCGACAAGAACAGCCAGAATGCCTCCAGCGACGTTTCCATCGATGCTTCCGTGGCACTGAACATCCTGGACGGTTCCATTTCCGCCAGCGTGGGGAAAAACACATCCATCATCACCCACGGGGGAGACAGCATCGCGATCGAAGAGACTGAAGAAGCGAAAGACAGCAGCGAATCCGCAGAAAGCTCCGAAGATCAGACAGATGAAGAAACCGAAAACGAAACCGAGGACGACAGCCCGAAGGCCAACTTCCTGCTGACGGCCGAGGAGAGCGGCAACGCCGTGACCCGGGCCAGCGGCTTTGCCATGGGCAAGAGCACTGCTGTTGGCGCCGCTGTGGCGATCAACATCATCAGCACCGGCGTGGACGTGGACTTTAAGGGCGACGCACACCTGGAACAGGGCACAGCCCATATCGTCGGCACCAGCAGCAGCGAAGATGAATCCAACGCCATTGCCACCGCCATGGGCGCCGATATGCAGCGGTATATTGACAAGTTCCATGGGGGCGAGGAAACTGCAGAAAAGATTCTGAGCGGAACCTATTGGAGTGAATCCGGCAGCGACAGCTCGGACGACAAGAAGGATAACAAAACCGCCGACAACATTAACAGCAATCTGGACAAGAACAGCGACAAAGCTGACGGCGAAAAAGCGAATTCCAATGCGGCGCTGTCCACCAACGTGCTGCGGACCCAAAACGTCGGCGAAAAGACCAGCACAAACGGGGCAAACGACGACATCAGCGAAGCTGGCACCGAGGCAAACGGCGCAACCGATCAGAACCTGGGCATGCAAGGCGGTTCCGAGGGCAGCAGCGTGCAAGTGGCCGCCGCGGTGGGCCTGACCATCTCCAAGCATAAGGTCAATACCAGCGTTTCCGGCAAGATTAATGCCGCTAACGGCATCAACATCCTGGCGGGCAACGAAGGCAACTTCCGTACCCTGGGTACCGGCATTGCCATGTCTCTCTCCGAAAGCAGCACATCGATTGCTGCGGGCGTGGCAGTGAGCGTGAACCGCAACGAGGCCAATGTCTCGGTGGGTGATGACACCGAACTCACCAGCGAAGACGGCGACGTGAACGTGCAGGCGGATCTGACGCAAAATACCACCGGCAAGTATAACGGACTGCTGGCGGCGCAGGCGATCGCCGGCTCGGTTGCCGGTTCGGGTGGAACATCCATCGGCGGCGCGATTTCCGTACTGGTGAGCAGCGCTGAGACCAAAGCGAAGATCGGCAACGACATCAGCGTTTCCACCCATAAGATCGCTGTCGAAGCGACGGACAAGAGCAAGATGGCGATCCGGGCCGGCGGCATCAGCATCTCCAAGGGCGGATCCGTGGGCGTGGGCGCCAGCGTGGCGGTCATTGTGAGCAACAACGTGGTTGACGCGGCTATCGGCGACGGCGCACGGATTACCGGCAACAGCCTGGCGGTTCTGGCGGCCAAACGAATGGTTACCATCAAGGACTATCAGCTGCCCTACGGCATTACGGACGCGGTGACCAACTCAACGGGCGCGGACAGCGACGCGGAGACCGGTCCCATCGACATGAAGAAGGAAGGCAGCGGCTATCAGGTCAGCATCAATATCACCAGCGAAGACCTTCTGAAGGCGGTTGACCTGCTGAACTTCCTGTCCAGCACCAACTATTACGCCGAGGCCATCGGCGCCGCGGTTTCGGCCGGCGCCGGCGCCGGCGGTTCCGTGATGGTCGGCGGTTCCATCGCGGTGATGACCTTCAACAACAAGATCAACGCGGCTATCGGAAACAACGCCGTGATTGACATTACCAGGAATACGGATGAAGACGCTCCCGAGGATGAAGACGGCAGCATTACCGTGAACGCCTATTCCGGATCGAACACCCGTATCATCGCGGGCGCTGTCAGCGTGACCACCGGCGGTACCGGCATCGGCGCCGATGTGGCTGTTCTCGTCAACAAAGACGATGTTCACAGTTCTGTGGGCAGCGCCGGCACAGCGACCCTGAATGAAAAAGAAATCACCGGCATTCAGGCTGAAGGCATTTTCCGCCAGACGGCCAAGGTGGATGCCTATACGCAGATCTTCAGCGTGGCGGCGGCTGTTTCCACATCCGACAACGCCATCGGCGGCGGCATCGACGTCATTGTCAGCCGCAGCAGCGCTATTGCCGAAATGGCGGCGGGAGCACGTGTTGAAGCGGCCGGCGGCGTGGACGTCAGCTCTAAAACCGACGCGGACTTCCTGCTGGTTTCCGCGGCGGCCAACGTTTCCGCAGGCGGCAGTGTAGCGGCCGGCGGACGGGTCAATGTGAACGTCAACAAGGCTATTACCCGGACCATTATCGGGAAGAACGCGGTTCTGACCGCAGGCGGCGGGGATCTCAATCTCTCCGCACAGGATAAACAGAACCTAATCTCCGTCATCGCGGCGGCTTCTGTGGGAACCGGCGGACACGCCGTGGCCGGCGCCGTGGGCGTGCAGGTGACAAAGTCCGAATCTGAAGTGCAGATCGGAGACGGCGTGACATTGGCCGCTACACAAGGCAATCTGGGCGTACTGGCCAAATCCGACGTGCTGTTCGTAAACGCCATCCTTTCCACCGGTGTTTCTGTGGGCGGCGCGGCCGTCGGAGCGACGGTGAACGTGGACGTGGCCAAGCGGAAAGCGATGGTAACCGCCGGAAATGATGTACACATGATTTCCGGAAACCATCTGACCTCCCGGTCTTTGGGCAAGGACACCTCCGTGCTCGTAACGGCGGCAGTCGGCGCCGGTACCGGTTCCGCCGCGATCAGCGGCAGCATCCCGGTGCTGGTGGCCAACAGCAGCATTAAAAATACATACGGCAGCGGCCTGAACGCCACGGCCGGCGGCAGCATGGGCTTTGAAAGCGATTATAACTACCTGCTGGTTGACGTGGCGGGCGGCTTTGCCTTCACCACGGGCAGCGCAGGCGTGGGCGCAACGCTCTCCACGGCCGTCATCAACAATACCGTGACCACGACCTTCGGCCAGAACGCGGTTCTGAAGGCTGAGGCAAAGAGCGCACTGACAAACGGCCTGAACGGAAAAACCAGCCTGAGCGGCGCTTATGTGGGCGCCACCGCCAAAGAGAAGATCATCATGGCGACGATTTCCGCCGCAGGCGGCGGCACAGCCGGCGTCGGCGCTACCGTGACTACGCTGGTGCTCTCCAATACGGTGAAAGCGGATGCTATGAATGCCGCTATCACCGCGGGCTTCAGCACCGCGAATGTTCAGACCGAGCTGGCGGATGTGATTGTGAACGCGACCGATGAAGCCAAACTGTACGACGTCGCCGGCGGCGTCGGCGTCGGCGGCACCGCAGGCGTAGGCGCCACCGTGGTGACAATGGTCTTCGCTCAGGACGTGGCGGCCAAGACCACCGGCAGCATCAAGACCAGCCGGGATGCCGTCGTGACGGCAAACACGAATAACGATGTGTGGATGCTGGCCCTTACGGGCGGCGTCGGCGGTACCGCGGGCGTGGCTGGCGGCGTCAACACTTTGGTCTTCCAGAGCAAAACCAACGCGACCCTGGGCGGAACCGTGATGGCTGCCAACAATGTGGATGTTACCGCCAACGGCGACAACAAACTGATCAACGCGGCCGCGGCGATCGGCGCCGCGGGCACCGTGGGCGTTTCCGGCGTAGCGGTTATCACCTATTTCCAGGGAACGACCAAAGCGATCCTGGAGGATAACGCGATCGTCAAGGGAACGGACGAAAGCAACGAGAAGAGCAAGGTCGGCGGACATGTCAATATCATGGCGGACTCCACCGAATTCGTGACTTCCGACGCTCTGGGCATTGCGGGCGGCGGAACAGTCGGCGTGGGCGGAACCGTTGATATCGTCATCACCAAGGTCGTGACCGAGGCAAGAACCGGCAAGAACGCGAAGATCTACAGCGCGGACGCAGTGAACGTGACGGCGACGGACGACTATGACCTGATCGCTATCGCAGCAACAGCCGGCGTTGGCGGCACCGCGGGCATTTCCGTGACCGCACTGGTCAGCGTGGCGCTGGCGAAGGTTGCTTCCGTGGTGGATACCGGCAGCGAGATTGAAGCAAAGAATGTCGCTGTTCAGGCGGATAACCAGCGGAAGATTCTTGCCGCAGACGCTACCATCGCGGGCGGCGGATCGGCCGGCATTGGCGCTTCCGTACTGGTGGTTGTGGCCGGAGCAAAGATGAGCCAGGACGCTCATGACAGCATTTACCAGGGCATGAAGCCTGAAGATCAAGTGAACGCGGGCTTCTCGAAGTCCAACAGCGCGGCGCACGCTTATAAACCCACCGACACAGCGGAAGCACTGGAGGGTGACAACCAGAAGGTCAGCAGCGCCAACTTCAGCAGCTACGGTCAGGGTGGATTGAGATACGAATCCCCCAACGGTGAGAGACTCTACCGCAAGAACGCCAACGGCAGCTATGCGGACACAGGCGTCAGCAGCATCGCGGCGGATCAGAGCAACAATTCCACCTATTATTACAGAGACGGTGATTCCGGCGAATATGTGCAGGCGGTGGAAGTCTATGACGAATCCGCTTTCAACACGACCGCTGAAGGCGGAAACGGCACCAAGTATACCGCGAAGGGAATCGGAAACCTGAACGACGCGGTTTCCGCCGTTGTCGGCGGCGGAAGCAGTGTCACCGCAACAGAGGGCAATATCGACGTAACCGCCAACGACAAACTGGAGACCCTCATGGTGACCGGTACTGCCGCGGTTGGCGGCGGCGCGGGCGTAGGTGTTGGCCTTGCCGTGGGCGTACTGAACTCCAATGTGCGGGCCAGGGTGGATGAAAACGCGACCCTTTCTGCCAACGGAAATATTAACGTATTCGCGACCACCGGTGCTGACCGGGCCTCCAGCGGCGCAGGCTTCGAGGCCGCGCAGGCCAGCGACAGCAAGAACAAGGAAAAAGGACTGAATGTCGACGCCATCCTCGGGAACGTGAGCGAAGCGGAAAGCCAAGCGGGCGACAGCACTGCCAACGTCCGTCTGTTCTCGATTACAGCGGCGGGCGGCTCGGCCGGTATCGGCGTCAGCGGCTCCTCCCTGAATGTTTTCTCCGATGTGCAGTCGAAGATGGCCGGCAATGTGAAAAAGGCTGCCAACCTGAATGTGGCCACCGGGATGAACTTCGGCCGGGTGCTGACCGCTAACATTGCGGCGGCCGCCGGCGCAGTGGGTGTGAACGCCTCCTTCGCCATGGCTTACTTTGACGGCAAGGCGCACGCGACGATCGGCGGCGACAGCGCACAGACCATCCAGGGCGTTACCAACGGAATCAACGTTACCACCACCGGCACCACCAATGCCACCGTGGTCGCGGCGACACTGGCCGCAGGCGGCGCAGCGGTGAACGCGGGCGTACTGCTGGCACTGAACCGCAGCGAAGCCGGCAGCAGCATCGGCAAAAACGTAACCATCGACGCGGCAAACGCCGCGGTGAACGTGGGACACAGCTTCGCCAGCAGCGCGAAGGCAATCCCGATCGCCATCACCGGTGGCGGCGTGGCTGTCGGCGTGACGGCGGCGATCGCCATCAACAAGCTGAAAGCCGCATCTTACATCGGCACAGCGACCGACACAGAAACGAAGGGCAGCGGCTCGATCACGGCGAAGAGCCTGACACTTACCGCAACGTCGACCGGCGACGTGGACGTGAGCGGTGTTTCCGTGGCCGCCGGCGGCATCGCCGTGAACGGCACGGTGAACCTGGGCCTGAACTTTGCGGAAAATATCGCGGCTGTCCGGAAGATGCCCATCATTCTTTCCCGCGCGGCCAACGTGACCGCGAAACTTACCGGCGTGACGGATGTATTCTCCACCGCGGTGACCGGCGGCGCAGTAGCAGTCGGCGCCAGTGTGGACGTGGCGTACATCGGCGCGAAGAACCAGGCCATCGTGCTCCTGGGCGGAGACAGCAAAGCTTCCGGCATGGTTGTGAAGGCGGACAGCGCACCCCGGGCGACGGTAATCGGTATTACCGGCGGCGCCGGCGGTGCGGCTATCAACCTGAACATCGGCCTGGCAATGAACAAGGGTGAGAACCTTGCGAAGGTCGGCGGCGACGGCGATTTGACGGTGACCGGCTCCGGACTCAGCGTGACTGCGGAGAACGGCGCAGGCCAGGCTCATACTGCCCTGTACAGCGCGGCAGTGGGCGCGGCATCCGTGAACGTGTCCCTGGCTTTCTCCTATCTGAAGGCAAAGCAGGAAGCCCTGATGGAGAACACCGGAACCATCAACACGGGAAGCCAGGCAGTGACCGTGGAAGCGAAGCAGGGGAATCCTACCGCGCACAGCAGTTTTTCGTTCAAAGGATATCTGGCTGACTTCGGCGACAGCATGGCCAAGGCGTATCTGTTCTCGGCCGGCGCAGGCCTGGTGAGCGTGAACGCCAGCGCGGCCGTGGTCATTTCCGACAGCACCAACAAGGCAAGCCTCGGCGCGAAGAATCTGACCGCCGGCGCGGTGAGCGTCAAGGGTGGCGGAAAATCGGACGCCAGGATTCAGATTGACAGCATCAGCACCGGCGCGCTGAGCGTCGGCGCGCTGGCGGGTGTTGCCCTGACGAAGGGAACCTTCGATACCAACGCGAACGCGACCGGCACATGGAAGATCGGAAGCCTGACCTTCAGTGGCGACTATAACTCCGTTTCCGACGCGGTTCTGAACCCGGCCAAGGGCGGTATCAGCGCGGCCCTGGCCAGCGTCAACGTGAACGTCGCCATTGCCCGGAATATGACGAAGTCTTCCGTGGGTATCTCGGGCACCGGAACAGGCGTCATCACTGTTGGCAACGGCAACGGGGATGTTACGATCAGCAATACCGGCCGGGTTACCTCCAACGCAGAAATCAAGGCGTCCAAACTGGCGACATCGGTTGTCGGCATCGCGGCTTCGGTGGTTCACAGCGAACTGAACGCGGCGCAGTCCGCCTATGCCAAGGGCGCGAAGATCATCGCCAGAAATCTCACGGTCAAGAGCATGTATAATACGAACGGGGAAGGCTCCACATCCACCGTGGGCGCGCCGCTGGTTTCGGCCAGCCTGGTCAGCGCCAGGGCGAATGTGGGTATCGCCCGGTCCAATTCAACGGTCAGCGCCTATGTGGGCGACCTGAGCACGGAACTCAGCGGCAACCTGACAGTGGATACCAACGCGAGATCTTACGCGAGATCCCTTGTGGGCGCACCGACGGTGAGCGTCGGAGCGGTGAACGCCAACGTGAACTATATCGACGCCCGGGCAAAGGGTACCTACAGTGCCTATGTGGACAGCGGCAGCAATACGGCGGCAAACCTGAAGGCACACGACATCAGCGTCAGTACCACCTATCATTCCAACGCCACAGCGACCGGCGGTTCCTCCGGCACGGCGGTGGGCCTGGCCAACGTGGACGTGAACGTGACGAAGGCGTTCACCACCTCCACCGCGAAATCCTATGTTCAGGGTAAAGGCGGAGCGGATCTGACGGGCAACCTGGCCGTCAGCACGACCGGCGACGGCACGGCTTATACCCGCATTGAACAGCCCAAGATCAGCCTCAGCGGCGCCACCCTTTCCACAAACCATCTGGAAGCGGTTCAGGACGCCACACAGAGCGCCTATACAAACATCGGCGGCAACGTAAAGGTTGCGGGGAATATTACCATCAACTCCATTCTAACAAACGCCAAGGCGGACGCCCTCGTCGGCACGAAGAGCGGCGTATCCGTGGCGGCTCTCAACGGCGCACTGGATATGGCCTATGCCACCTCAAGAGGCACTAACGAGGCTTATCTGGCGGGCAACAGCAACGGAACGATCACCGCCAACAACGTCACCGTGAACGCCAAGACGGCCACCGACGCCAGGGCTGTGGCCCTGAAACCGCTGTCTGTCAGCGCGGTCAGCGCACAGGGCGTCTTCGCCCAGAGCGATACCGGCGACAGCACCCTTGCCGGCCTCGGCAGGGGCAATGCCTTCACACTGAACGCAAGGGGCAGCGTGAATGTCAACGCCACGGGCAGCACCAATTCCTATTCCGAAAGCGCCTCCAGCACCAGTGTTTCCCTCGCCTCTTTCGGCGGCGGCAGCATTGAGGCCCGGGTTGGCATCGGAAGGGCCCAGACCGTGAAGGTGAACGTCGGAGAGAATGCGAAGATCCTTGCCGATGGCGCGATCAACATGCTTGCCCAGAATACAGGCAACATCACGGCCAACATGACGCAGGGCCTGAAGGTGTCGCTGGTCTCCGGCGGTTCCAACAACGTGACGACCAAGAGCAATTATTCAACAGAAGCAAATGTGGGTGCAAACGCTCATATTGAAAGTAAATCCGGGACAATCAGCATCAAGGCGACCGACAGCGCCAAGGCAGATACACTGGTGAGCGGCAACAGCGTCGGTGCTCTCGGCTCCGCAGACTCCAAGCAGGCACAGAACCGGATGACGGAGAACGTGAAGGTTACCTTCGGCAACGCTGCTAAAGTGATTGCCTACGGCAACGTCTCCCTGACCGCGGAATCCAACAACACGCGTATGAGCGCCTATACCAAGGCCAACACCGGCGGCCTGTTTGCCAGCGGATCCCTCGGCGCGTATTCCAGCCTGTCAAAGAACGTGACTCTTTCCGCCGGGAATAACGCCGAACTGCGTTCCCGCTACGGCACGCTGAACGTTTTGGCAGAAGGCGGACGGAACGACAGCGTTACCACCAAGTCCGACGGCAGCGCCAAGGGCCTGGTTGGTATCGGTGGCGCAAGAGCCAATGCGTATATCACAAACGCTGTTCAGATGTCGCTTTCAAACGCGAAACTGTACGCGGAATTCGGCACGCTGAACATCGCGGCGAACGTGGCGGAAGGAAATGTTTCCACGGTGGGTGACTTCTCGGCAGCCGGGCTGATCGGTTCCCCCGTATCCCGTGCCTACACGTCAACGCTTAACCTGTCTGCGCAGGCCGACATCAGTTCTTCCATTCTAAACGCCAGCACAATGAACGTCTCTGCCGCCCTGAAGGAGCTGAACGTTTACGACTATTCCGTGGCGAAGATCAAGGGCGCCGGCGGACAGGCCAAGGCCTACAGCGAACTGGCACTGAACGTGAACAGCAAAGTTAACCTTGAAGGCAGCACCGTGCAGGCATACGACAGAGCCGATATCTGGTCCAGCACCAATCCCACCAAAGGCAGCGTAACGGTTAACGCAGTTTCCGAACTGAAAGGCCTGGCGGGCAAGGTGGTTTCCGAATCCAGACTGACCGGATCCGCCAACAGCAATGTGACCGGAAATGGCATTAAGCTTGAGGGTAATACATTCAACTTTAATTCCTTCAAATATGGCGGCCGGATCAGCACCAGCGTGGATGCCCGCCGGAAAGGCGTGTTTGTAGTACGAAGCAGAGAAAACATAAACAGCTTCAACCGGAACGGCGGATCTGTGAGCGCCAGCGGAACGGTTGACCATGCCGTGCTGCCGACCCTCCTGGAGATCAACGTCATGGGCGAAGCGCATGTGGCAGGGTCTTCCGGCGGAAAGATCACCGGCAAGGACGGCGTAGTGTCGGGCCTGGTAGCACTCCCGATCTCCACGGGTTCCGTCCGCGGCGGGAACTTCAAAGAAATCACGACCAGTGAAAGCAGGATCGACGTCCGGAATTACTACGAAGGCAAAACCGTTGTTCTCCCTGCGTTTGACATGCGGGAAAGGGCCGGCGCAATCAACATTACCACCTACAACGGCAGCGACGTGCAGTTCGGCAATGTGGTTGCCAATGAAAACGGTACGCTGAACATTACCTGGCTCCTGGGCGAAGCGGCGCAGGGATTTGCCGGAACGGAAGGCGACCTGATCGCCAGCAATCTGCTGACAACGACAACAAACAAAAAGATTACTATCCCCATCAGCCCCATCTGGACCAAGGGTCTGAACATCACAGGCGTCAGGAACATCGGAACGACCCAAAATACTTATCCTGAGAATGAATCCGGCGGCACGATTATCGCCGATCAGAAGAAGAACACGTATTTCCAGGTGCTGCTGACCGAGAATTCGAACGTTTCCATCAACGCATCCGGCAACGTATACTTCGAGCCCGTGATGGCCGCAGTGACGCGGACCAACAGCATCGAAGGCGACTTCGTGACTCCAACGTTTGGCGACGGCAAAGTGAACCTCCAGAACATCGTGGCCGGCGGTCTGCTGGATCTGAGCTTCAAACCAACGGTCGTAGTGGAATATCTGCCCGGCGCTTCCGGGGTGACTGTGGATACTCCGAACTTCGGCGTGTCATTCCTGGACAACAAGGTCAACAGTGATGCCACAATCAGTGGCAACACGCTGGAACGGTATCTCGTTTCCAGCACGGATAAAGATGGTCATACTGTCAAGGTGTATGAGCTTCCCGACGGCACTCAGTTTATCCTGACCGACGGGCAGATTACGGATCTGAACGGTTATACGCCCATTGAAACCGTCAATGGCAAGAAGATTCTTGACACAGACACGGACTCCGAGGGCAACGACCGTTACGTAACCTTCGATCCGGATACACAAAAGCTTGAAATCGGCAAGGATTATACCGGCATCTATACCCTTTCCATTGAGTACGAAAACGGTCATTATGTCAATGATCAAGTGGTGAATGTCGTCAACCTGGATATCGAGCAGAAGGAAGACGAATACAAGGCTGTCAGTAACCTTCCGGAAAACATGCTGGTCAAGGACAACGATACCATCGAAATTGTCAGAAGCAGCGCAGCCGTTCAAACAAAGACAGAAGTAAGAAGCGAAACGTTTGACCAAGCTCAGGACAGAGCGGACGAGGGAACAACAGGCCCCGTTAACAACGGCGACGGATCCCGGAGCACCACTACGATTGCCTACAGTGCTGACGGTAAAACAAAGACGACTACCGTGACCAGAACCTGGGACAGTGCAGAAGAACAGGCGGCTTCCGCAAGCACTTCCGCAAGTACTGTCAACCTGCGAAATTATCTGCTGGCTTCCGAATCCGTGCAGGCTGCCCTCAGGAACGGTGCTTTCGGCGACTATAACAAGACCGGAACCAACAACGTGAAGTTCTACGCCATGAATGAGAACAAAGACGTTTTCATGGCTGTTTACGGTGACGGCGTGGAATTCCTGGGCTTCTTTGCCCTGGGAGCACCGGATACCATGAAAACAAGCACCACCACAACAGACGGTAATACTACAACCACAACTGAATCGATGGTAAAGCAGACGTCTGTATCAGGCCAGTATAAGATGGCTGTCAGCGAAGACGAAGATAATATTGTGTATGTTGATGCTGACTTTAATCCCGGTGCTAGCAGGATTACCGGTACCTATCAAGGTAAGGAGATCACTTATGACGGCAGTTCCGGCTCCATTGCAGCACCTACGCTTACAGGCAAGAACGGTACGGAGGTCAGCTATCATCCTTATACGATTACGTTCACGCAGGATGACGTGACTGAAACCCAGACCGTCTGGAGCTACTGGATCGGAGATCTCCGGTTCACCGCGGCAGTGTCGCCCTACCTGAAGATCGACAGTGAGAATTATTTTGAAATCAACGAAACACTGGATGAATCCGGAGCGGTTTCAGGACCGGGGACCGTGAACCTGACGGCGAAGACAACATACATAACAGAGCCTGTTTATGTGACTAAGCAGAATGAAGACGGTAAGGACGAACAGGTACAGCTTTATGAAGAGGAGTACGTCAGAGCGAAGAACGAGGACGGAAGCCTTGCTACAGAGGAAAAGACAATTCAGGCTCAGGATGAAAACAAGAACCTTCTGACGGAATATGTATTCGATGATACGATTACAGAAGATCCATCCGATAAAATCTATGACATATTCGGCAACGAAATTCAGCGGAAGGTCTATGTCAAGCAGGCTACTGTTGACGTGATCGTAGATAAGCTTGATGATAATTTTGAGCCCGAATATGAGACGGTTACGGATGAAAAGGGAAACAAAACCGAAATAAGTAAAAAGACGACCATGCAGGCCACCTATTATCGGCTTGCCACAACTGAAGAAATCGAGGAGATGGAGGAAGAAGATAAAATTGCCGCCATCAGGTATCTGAAATGTGAAGCCGTAAAAGATGATGCTGGCAATGTACTCTATTATCAGACAGTGACCACTCCCGTGACGGTTACCCAGACAGTCGCAAAGTACGATCTGATCAAGACTCCTGTTACGGAAGAAATAGCGACCCGTCAGGCGCTGGAAGTGGCGCTCAAGGCCAGAAACAACAAATATACCATTACCAATGACATTACGGTGAGCACGAACGGTGATGTGACTGAAAAAGTCGCGGTTGATGAAGAAACCTCTTATACCTACACCACCGCGGCTAACGGTTCGGTGACCTGTCAGAACGGCAACGCGTCGGTGCGCTACAGCGAAACCAGCGGGATCGGCACGGTGACACTGAACGGAAGCGATCTGCGCCTGGAGACGATTACTTCTTCCGTCGCGAAAGCGGCAGACGGAAGCTACTATGTCAACACCGGCGACGACGAATGGGTCAAAGCTTCGTTCAACGACAATAAGGTCATTTACGGCGGCAAGACATGGCTTGGCGTTGTCGACGACAACAGCTATGACCTGTATGACACTGATTCTGATGCCTCTGAAACGCCACTGCTCTATACTGTTTCCAAAGACGGAACTGTGGTGCAACATTTCGATGCGGAGGAGACCATCAGGAGCAAGCTTGCAGGCGATGCGAACACCGCCAAATACGGCATCGGGCGGATCGAAAGCCAAGGAACGGATAAGGATCTCTGGCTCTGGTTCGACAAGGGCTCTATCCAGACGACCAATATTCTGGAAAGAGACGTGAACAAGGAAGGATATACGAATGCGCCGAACTTCCAGAGCGCCCGGAACATTTATATAACCAAGCAGGACGAAACCATTCATGAGGAGGGCACCGACGACAACAATGTCAAGTACAGCTATAACGGCAAGCTGATCAGCCACGATGCGGAAGGCAGAAACGCAATCATCGGCAAGCTGCACCAGGATGTGCAAAACCAAGACTTTTACTTTGTCGAGGACACCATTGTGAAGAAAGGTGCGGACGTATATATCTCCGTACTGGGCGGCAACATTGTCGCCAAAAAACTGACGGTACAGGCAGGCGCCAAACTAAAGTTCGATGCCAAAGCGAATGGACAGATCGGCAGCGAAGAGGTCGGCAACGTCATTCTGAGCGAAAGCACCGATCTGGGCGGCAAAGTCGAAATCTATGCTGATAACAAAGTTCTCTTCGATGTGCTCAACAGCACCGGAGACGTGGAGATTACCAGCAGGTACAGCGATGTTGACATCAGAGAACACGTGATGAACGTGTCCAGCGGAAGCCATACGACCATTCACGCTGAGGCCGGAAGCTTCAATCTGTTGGACGACATGGAGGCGGAGACGGCGATTAAGGGTAAGCTGGATGTGGATGATTCCTGGGTACAGATTACCGCCGGAAATGTGAATATTGACCACATTGACGCGCTCTATTCCGCAGTGGAACTGATTGCCAAGACCGGAAATATCCAGTCCAAGGAATGGGATGCGGACTACAGCCGATTCTCCGCGGAGGCAGAGAAGGACGTGCTGGTCATCAATCCCGGTGATTTCGAAGACTCGGTCGGACCCGCAGTTACCATCACAAATTCCGCGTTCAATAACACCTTCAGCCGTACGGACTCGACAGGCGAACGAGAGATTGTGATTTCGGAATTGGGTTTCTATGTGAACTCCCTCAACGGAAGCGTTCAGGTCACAACACACGATGTAGCGGATAGCCTTAAAGACACCAATTCGATTGATCTCTATGTGCTCAACAGCAATGTTGATATTGATGTACGGGATCATGTGACAATTTATGAAGCAAAAATCGATCACTCTGACGTGAACATCAAGTCTTCCGGCGAGACGCTGAGCAGTATCAGCAGCCCCATTGTTCTGAGGACGAAGAAGCTTGCAGCACCGCGTCTGCTGGGCGCTTCCGCCGATCAGCCCGAAAGCATGATCAGCATGGCCAACTGGGTTGTGACCAACGGAAGCAACGTGAACGCCACAGCGAAGGGCGACATCAATGTCCTTTACAACCTGAATGGCGTAGAGAATCCGATCGCTGAGCGGGAACTGACCATCACCAACGGCAGCCATGTGACTCTGACCTCCACAGAGGGTGGCGTGTATGTCCTGCGGGATTACGATTCCGCGGACGACATGCAGTCCACACCGGCGTATGATGTGAACAATTATGTCGGAGACAACATCACTGTGGCAGACGTGCTGGTGGAAGGCGGCGAACATGGCAGAACCCTGCACGGAACCACCGGTACAGGCGAACGTTCCTCCTTCAGCGCGACCAGCGCCAAGACCCTGAAGATTGCGAACATTGAATCGAACTTCGCGGATGTCGGCCTGCGCTCCGTTGACGAGGATGTGCTGTTTGACATCATCAACGGCGAGGAAACCAACCTTCGCATTGCAGCGGGCAGGGATATCGATGTGCTGCATAAGGGCACAAATGAAGATCGCAGCCCTGTAATCCGCTTCATGGACGAGCGTACCTATGACGGCGATACCACAGTTTATGTGGATATGCCGGAAGTGGCTTCCGTTACGCTGAGCGCGGGCGGCGACATCGGTACGGTGAACCGCAATCTGTTCATTGATATTCCGGAAGAACTGACGCTGAATATCGAACAGGTGAAGAATCTGTACGTGAACAGCGTAAAAGCAGACGAACAAGGAAGACTGATCGAAGAAACCCGTGAATACCTGATCAGCCAGGGCTACAGCGCGGAAGACGCCGCCGTGATTGCGGGAGACTATGTCTTCTCCGACGAGGAAAGCTACTACACCGTGTCCACGGACATCCCGGAAGGCGAAACCCTGGTCAGCTGGGTGATGGATCGGTGCGACGCGATCTATGGCGAGGGAGAAGACGGACAGCCCGCGTGGGTGAATATTGTCGACCAGAAGAAACTGGAAGACCAGGAAGGACTGGAAGGCTATATTCTCGCCATGGCGACGGCACCGGCGGAAGAGAACAACGAACAGGGCCAGGGCGAGCCCGTTGATCCCGAGACCGCGGCAGCCCAGCAGGCGGCCCGCGATGAAGCTCTCATTTTGGAAGTGTTCGGCGAGTACTTCGTGGATGCCGCGAAGAAGATGCTGGCGGACGAAGAGAGCGCGTATTACAACGCTCCCGCCAAAAACGAAACGGATGAAAACGAAAACGGCAATTCTGAAGGTGAATCCGGTGCCGAACACACTGAGCCGTCTGAGCAGCCCGTTGTGCATACCCTGCAGGAGATCCTGGCGGACGCCATCCTGAACAGGGGAACCGCGAAGGAAGAACTGCAGAAGCACGGTCTGCAGACCTGGACCGGCGAAGAAACGGTCCTGAATCAGCTGCTTGAGGACGGAAAGATCGTCATGACAGCGGTTGAAAAAGATGAAGAAGGCAAACCGGTCGCAGGTGAGGACGGAAAGCCTGTCGTTAAGGCGGACGAACTGATCCTTGACCTGATGACCAAGGATACGGCCTACATCACGGAACTGACCGAAAAGGCCTATAACGAATACTATGAAGGCCTGAACAACGACCTGGAGACGGCGCAGAAGGAACTGGCCGACGCCACCGAAGCCATTCAAAAGAACACCACCATCAAGACCGACGCGCAGAAAGCCATCCGCGATCTGTACGAAGACCGCGCCTACGACAAGGCTATGCTGGAGAACATGCAGGACGAGGCGGAGACGCTGAAGACGAACATTCCTGCGAAGCAGAACGCTCTGGGAACCGACGCGGATGTAAACGACATCCTGGGCGCATACCTGGAGAGTGACGCCTACGGTAAGCTTGATCAGGCTGTGGCGGATGCACAGACCGAATTGAACGCGATTGCGGACAAAGAATATGCGACCAAAGAAGAGAAGGCTGCGGCTCAGGATAAAGCCCAGGCCGCGCTGGATCAGGCAATGGACGCCCGGTACAACGCGCTGAAGGCTGAAATCCAGAAGGCCGTGAAAGCCTATCCGAACAGTGCGGATTACAAGGCTCTGAAGAAGGCTGTGGCAGACGCGGAAGACGCGCTTTACGGACTGCCGGAGGATGCCAGCGACGACGATCGCACCACGGCCGAGACTGCGGTGACAGCAGCCCGGGCCGCGCTGAATGCCATGGATGCGAAGTATGAAGCGCTGACCGGGAAGATCGAGGAAGCGGATGAGCTGATCGCACGGAAGAAGACACTGACCAAGACGATTCCGACCCAGGAAGACAAGGTGGCCGCTTACGAAACAAAGATTGAAGCGCAGCAGGCTTTGATTGAGCAGGCTGAAGCGACAATCGAGGAGAACTGGGAAACCGCGTCGGCAACTCAGCCGACGATCCTGGCCCTGAACCGCGTTATCGAACGCGGCACCGCGACCCAGGCGGATTACACCCGCGACGACAGCGTACGCGCGGACGGACATACCGCGCCGAAGCAGTCCGAGTGGCTGCCTGCCACCGAAAGCGCTCTTGCGGCCGCGGAGACCGCGATTGCGACAGAGAAGGCAAAGGAAGATAACGAACACAAGGATTACAGCAAAGCCATGGCCAGGGTTGAGGAGGCCATTGCGGCGCTGGAAGCCGGTCAGGAAGGCAACGCTTATTCCGAAGTCTCCCTGGAGACGGCCATCAGATTGACGCAGGAAGTGAAGGCGCTGGCGGACGAGATCCGCAAAGCTGAACAGGAGAACACTTCTGCTGTTAAGTACGCGGAATACAACGAAGCCGCGGAGAACTACAAGCTGACGCTGGTTGAACAGCAGAAAGCGCAGATTGCTTATGACGAAGCGGTGAAGGAAGCCGAAGAAGCGGATGATGCTGCTCTGAAAGCGGAAGAAACGCTGAAGGCAGCAGAGACGAAGCGTGATAAAGCGATGGCTGCCGCGGATGCCGCGACCGACGCGAACCGGAAGAGTGCCCTGAAGGCACTGGCTGAGGCGGAACTGGCTGTTGCGGAAGCCCAGACTGAAAAGGACATGGCGGACGTGGCAGTGGCAGTGGCTGAGGGCAAGGTGAAGGAGACCACTACCGCGCTGGAGATCGCTGAAGGTAAATCCGAAGTCGCCAGGAAAGCAGCGGAAGATGCCGAAGAAGCGATCACCACAGCTGAAAAGGTTATGCAGACTGCCCTCGAAGGCAGCGTGAAGATCGGCGAAATGGGCTGGGAGCTGAGCAATACCCACCTGGATGTGGATACCCGCGACCTGCACGTGATGATCGGCGAAGCCATCGAAGGCGGCGAAGTCAACATTCACAACGACGGCAACATCGAAGTGGTTGTGGACAAGGAAATGACGATCCCCGAAGCGGTTGCGACGCTGGCCACCGTGGCTCTGCACGACAGCGATTTGACCATCGGCAACATCGTCAGCGAACACGGCAACCTGAGCGTGACCAACAAGTCCGGCTCTATCCTTACGGGAGAGAACAAAGACAAGACGGACGAAGAAGGGAATCCGATTCCCGGCTGGTATAGAGAAGGAGAGTACATTCACAGCAGGGATATCACACTGGAAGCCCGTGATTCCATCGGCACCGAGGACAAGAGCTTCCTGGTGGAAGCGACGGCCAACACGGATCGGTTCGTGTACACTGCCTATGTGGTCAGCCCCGACGGAGAAACCGGCAAGACCCAGTTTGGCGGGAGCATCGTTAAGGATGAAACCACCGGAGCATACATGGTACAGAACTACACGGTGGCCAACAGCCCGCGCGGAAGCCTGTACGACGCCGACGGAGATGGCTATGAAGCCAGACCGATCCTGACGCTCGGCGACGGGACGGGTACAGCGATCATCGCGATGCGCAAGGATACGCTTCGCGAATACCGCGAAGATAATCAGGCTGATGACACGATCCTGAATCTGAGGACAGAAAAAGGAGACATTTACGTAACAGAACGCACCGGCGATATCAATTCGGAAGACATCCAGGCAGGCGGTAACGTGGTTCTGTATACTGATTCCAGTGATATCACACTGGGGAACCTCGAAGCCGGCGGAAACGTGAATGTGACCACCGATACCGGCATCATCACCGCGAATACCATCCGCAGCGGCGGCAACACGGTGCTGAACGCTGTGAACGGTGTGCTGAACGGAACCGCGGGCGAGGAAGGCGATGAAAAGACCGTCCGCGTTGCAGTGGACGGCGAGATGACCGTCAACACGAACGGCAACATCAGCCTGATCAGCGAAGGCGACCTGCACCTGAACCTGAACACCGATGCCAACCATGTGGATATCACCACAGACGACGACAAGGGCGCAGGTGACATCACCGTGATCAGCACCAAGGAAATCGCGCTGACCGGTTCCGCCCTGTCCAACGGCAGCGTTACGCTACGCAACGGCGGAGACATCGGTACGGCGCAGAGAGCCTTCCAGATCGACACGGATGAAGCCAATGGCGGTACCGTTACGATCAGCGGCAAGAACGTCTTCGTGAACAACGCGGAAGGCGGCATTGTCGTGAACGAGATCGTTGCCGACGGCAACCTGAACCTGGCGGCTACCGGAGACATTCTGGATGCCGGAAACGCCGGTCTGGGCGAAACGCTGGACAAGGTGACCGCGGCACAGGCTGAGCTGACGGAGGCTGAGCGCGAACTGAACGAATTGCGGCACGCGCTGGACGACGCCGAGCATGAGTCCGAACTTGCTGCAGCCATCGCGGCGGACACAGCCGCGAAGACCGCCGCTAAGCAGGCGGAAAAAGCGCTGACCGAAGCGACAGAGGCGAAGACCGCAGCGGAGACTGCTTATAACACCGCGGAAGCGGCTTATGAAGCACTCATGGAGGACGAGACCGCGACGCCCGAAGCAAAGGCGGCAGCGAAAGTCAACCTGGAGCAGGCAGAGAAAGACCTGGAGCAGGCGGAGAAGGATCTTAAGAAGGCCACGGCCGACAAGGAAGCCGCGGACCTGGCAGCGGAGAATGCCGCGAACGCTCTGGAAGGCGCAAAGGCCAACGTGACCGAGGAAGAATTCCAGGAGGAAGCGGACAAGCTGGCTGAAATGAATCAGGACGTTCAGAACGCGGAGGCTGCCCGCGACCGCGCGGCAGAGAAACTGCAGATCGCCGAGGATCTTCTGGACGCTCAGCAGGAATACCGCGACCAACGCGAAAAGAGCGCGGATGCCGTCAAGACCCTGGAGGCCCAGGAAGACGCCAGGAAGGCGGCTGAGGAAGCACAGAAAGCGCTGGACGACGCGACAGCCAAGGATAACGCGGCGACGCAGGCAGTGACGAACGCCAAAGACACGGCCACGCAGACGGCGAAAAATGCCTATAACGACTATCAGAAGATGGTCAAGGCGCAGGCAGAAGCGCAGCAGACGGCTGATGAGGCTCAGGCTGAGGTGACAAAAGCCGAGGCTGCCGTGACAAAAGCGCAGCAGGCGGCCGACGTGGCAAATACCGCCGCGACAGAAGCGCAGGAAGCCTATGACGCAGCTGACACGGCCTATGGTGACGCCAAGAAGGCCTATGACGAGGCGAAGACTGAAAAAGAAAAGGAAGCTGCCTGGAAGAAGCTGGTCGATGCCCGGGTAGCGCTGAACGAAGCCGCGAAAGAGAAGGCTGATGCTGATACGGCACTGAGCAAAGCGAACAGCACGCTGACAACGGCGGAGGGTGCGCTTGAAACGGCAGAAAATACGCTGAAGACGGCGAATAACAATCTGACAACGGCGAACACGAACCTGGCGAAGGCCGACGACGCGCTGGCAGCTGCTGACCCGGACCTGTGGAAAGCGACGAAGACGCAGGAAGCCACAGCCCAGGCGAAGGCAGAAGCCGAGCAGAAGAAGGCGAAGGCGGACGAAAACGCCAAGACGCCTTCCGAAAAGGCGAAGGAAGAATACGACCAGTTCGTGATTGATCCGAACGCGACAGACGAAGAAAAGGCTGAGCTCGAGGCGATCCAGGCTGAACTGAAGGAAGCCAAGGACATCGCGGACGCGGAGAGAATTGCCGACGAAGCGCTGGCCGAACGGCTGACCGCTACGGAACAGATCGTCGGCGCGGAAGAGAAGCTGCACGAGGTTTACACGGATTATCAGACCAAGGCGAACAATCCGGAATCCAAACCGGAAGACGTGGCCGACGCGAAGGTGGCTGTGGACGCGGCCCAGAAGGGCGTTGAGGAAGCCCGGCACGCACTGGCGCTGATCGACGCCGCGACGGAAGCCAAGGAGGATCGTGACGCAGCCCAGGCGAAAGCGGATGCCGCAAGAGCAGACGAGCAGAAGCTGCAGGAAGCGGCGGACGCGGTGGCCGAGGCTGAGGAAAATCTGGAAAATGCCAGGACCGCCACGGAAACCGCTAAGGAACAGGCTGAAACCGCGCAGACCAAGGCAACAGAAGCGAAGACCGCATACGATACCGAGAAAGCTGCTTATGATGAAGTCATGGCGGATAAGAACGCGACGGACGAACAAAAAGAAGCAGCGAAGGACAAACTGAAGGAAGCGACGGACAACCTGGAGACGGCGGAAGCCGCACAGAAGACGGCGCAGAATGAACTGGCTGACGCACAGAAGGAAGAGAAGGAAGCCCAGGCTGCCCTAAACAAAGCCAACCAGGATCAGGCCAAGGCCGAACAGGAGACCGGCAAGAAGCTGGACAAGGCTACCGAGGACCGCGAGGATGCCGAGAAGGCGCTGGGCGAAGCCCAGACCGCTCTGACGAAGGCTGAAGCGGACAAGCAGCTGGTCGAGAACATGCAGGATCGCCTGCAGAAAGCCGCGGAAGCGGAGAAGGCCCTGAAGGACCTGCCTGCTGACGCGACCGCAGAACAGAAGGCCAACGCGGAGAAAGACGCGCAGCTGGCGAAGGAAGCCCTGGCAGCCGCAAAGGACGCGATTGAGAAGCAGGCAGCCCTGGACGACGCGACAGCGGAACAGCAGGCGGCTCAGAAGGTTGATGACGAAGCCACAGCGATCAGAGATACGCTGAAGACTGCGGCGGACGCGGTGACGAAGGCTGAGGAAGACCTGGAAACCGCCAACGAGACGCTGGAAGACAAGCAGGAAGCTGTTACCAAAGCGCAGAACGCGCTCGCCGAAGCGAAAGCAAACGGAGACGCACAGGATATCGCAACAGCTGAAGCAACGCTGAAGGATGCACAGGATGAACTGGCCGACGCTCAGAAGGAAAAGGCGGAAGCCCAGACTGCGCTGAACAAAGCCAACCAGGCTCAGGCGAAGGCGGAAGCCGAAACCGGCAAGACGCTGGAGGAAGCGATCACAGAAAAGGGACTCGCCGATCAGGATCTGAAGGCTGCAAACGAGAAACTGGCTGACGCTACAAAGGCGAAGGAAAGTGCCGACAAGCTGGCGACCGCCACCGCCAACGCCGCGGACACACAGAGCGCGAAGGAAGCGGCGGACAAGGCGCTGGAGGACGCGACAAGTTATAAAGCGGAAGTTGACAAGCTGGTGAACGACCTGGCAGCTGCCGAAGCGGCGGAAGACACCGCAAGGAACGACAGAAACACCGCCAAAGACAGCTACGTGAAATCCAACACCGGAAAGAAAACGGCCACCGACGGAACCAAGGACGTCAATGACACGAAGGCAGGCCGGGACAACACGACCAATACGCTGAATGACAAAGTCAACAAGGTTGAGGACCTGAAGGAAGAGCTGAAGGCTCTGACCGGCACGGATGATCCGAAGGCGGCAACGACAGAAGCCCAGGCGATGGTGAATGACGCAACGACCGCGGCCAATGCAGCGGCAACGACGGCAACCAACGCGAACAACGCTGTGGATACAGCCGTGGCGGGTTCCAGCAGAGATAACCTTGTGAAGAGCGACACCAGCGGCACCGGCAGCGTTCGGGCTGAAGGCGCCAAGGAAGGCGACGCGGCGATCCGCGTGACGGGCAACGCCAACATCACTTCCCGCGAGGGAAGCCTGGGCGGACAGCCCGGCGAAGGAAACGGACAGAGCAACAACGCCCTGACCGTGGACACCGACGGCGTGATCACCATCAACGCGGGCCAGAACGTGAACATCGGGACCTCCGAGAATCTGGACATCAACCGGATCAACGCGGGGAACGACGTGTCACTGACCAGCCACGGCGACATCACCGGCGTGGGCGGCGATCCGACCATCACCGGCAGATCTGCGACGCTGGATGCGATCTCCACCGGAAACGCCACTTCCACAATTGGCAACAGCAGCGGCGGCGCCATGACGACGAATACCAGCGAGCTGGGCATTCGCGGAGACAACGCCACCATCAACAACACCGGCAATGTGGTGCTGGACGACGTCGTGGGCAGCAACGTGAACATCCAGACTGACGGCAGCGTGACCCAGAAGGACGGCACGCAGGCAGACGTAAACGACCTGGAGATCCGGGCCGGCGGCAACATCGCGATCGTTACCCATGTGGACGAGATTACGGCGATCGGCGAGAACGTGACCCTGGACAACAAGTCCGACGACATGATCGTGCGTGAGATCCTGGCCAATGATGTGACGATCTATACCGCGGGCAATATGAACACCTCACCCGACGGCATGATTACGGCACACAACCTGAAGATCCGCGCCGTATACAACGTCGGCACCAGCGACAGTCCGCTGCGCATCACGGTTGACGGCATCGTGGATGTCAGTTCCATCCGGGGCAATGTATACCTGGTGAACTTCTTCAGGCCCGCGCAACCGGTCAATGTATCCCTTGAAGAAATACCGGAAGAGATTCCCGACGGCTGGCGCATGCTGGAAGACAGAATCAGCAAGATTCGGGTGTACGGCATGTTTGCTCCCTCGGCGGTGCTGAAGGTTCTTGCCACGACGCACTATGCGATGCTGACAGATCCGGCACTTCAGGAAAAGTACGGCTGCGACGAGGATCTGGAAACCTACAGCAGGAACTGCACGGCAGCCGCGAAGCCGGAGATCTATCAGGCACTGATCGACAGCACGCAGAGCGATGTATGCAAGATGCTCTGGGCGCTGGTCCGCGATCGGAAGTCGCTGTACGACTTCGTGCTGGGCATCTTCTCGAACGACGACTATGTGTGCAAGAGCACGATGTACTTCGAGGTCACCCTTGACGGATTGGACAGCAACTATGACGGACACCTGGAAGGCGAAACCCTCTACGTGCTGCTCTGCGTGGCAAACGAACTGGTTTGCATCCCCGCGCAGGTGCAGGAAGGCAAGATTCAGTTCAAACTGGACCGCCTGGGCATGAACAACGCGGACTACGGCTATACGCCCTTCGTGATTGTTGAGGAGGATGTTTTCCACAGCCTGCTGGCGGAGAAGGCCAGCGGCAATTGAACAAAATGAAAAGCGGCGGCGCTGAAGGGAAACCTTCAGCGCCGCCGGTGATTTTTGGGGGTATCAATGGGGAATGACAGTGGTGCCTGGCACCAGTGTCAGTTATGTGAACGCAATGTAAACTTTTCGTCATTTTTCGTTCTCGCAGAGTATCCACAAAGGCTTTGAACATGATATCTCGTTCTACTTCTGGAATATCCCTTGATTAATCCAAAGTCATAACCCCATTGAAGTAATCATTATTCCTAATCCACATATATGGAACAGTCGATAATACGCTCTACCACTGAGGAAGCAAATACTATATAGACGATACAACTGGGCAGAAAACAATCGGTGATACCGTCACATCTAATGAACTTGGAATAATACCCAGATCGTACGATGGTGGGTATGTTTATTCACGTAGCATCCTTCGCAGATGCAACAAGGTGGTCTATGTCAGCCAGGAGAAGGAAGGAGCATTCCTGGCCCGGGACCGGAAGCTGGTGGACGAGTCTTCCTTCTGCATCTGCTATTGCCACCGGATGACCGGCGGAACAGCGTTTACCGTCCGTTATGCCAGGCAGCTGGGAGTCCCGGTGTTCAACACCAGCTCATGGGATTTGAGGCAGCTGGTGTGACAGTGGTATCGGACAGTGGTACCGGGTTCTGCGCCTACGCCGGCTGCTGGTTCCTGAACGCCAACAGCGACAAGGCTCCCGGCATCGTGGACGTGAACGCCCAGCCGATTCTGGATCGCTCCGAGGTCTACTCCGGCTGCTACGGCCGCGTGTCGATCTCCTTCTACGCCTTCAATACGAACGGCAACCGCGGCATCGCCTGCGGCCTGAACAACGTCTAGAAGCTCCGCGACGGCGAGCCCCTCGGAGGCCGCATCAGCGCCGAGCAGGAGTTCGCCGGCCTGGGCGACGTCGACGACCCGGAGGAAGATTTCCTTCAGTAAGAACCCCTGTGACGCACCGGGAGATGTCCTCTCCCGGTGCTTTTTTTGAGTCGTCCGGATGTGTGAATCATGTTGCGGTGTGAATTGATTTTTGGTACAATGAAAGTGTATCAGCGTATCATTTTGCTGGTAAACACAGGAAAGACAAGGATGGCCAGGCAACCATAGTAAAGAAGGAGGTGCAGGGAATGGCTGATGTTTCAAGATTCGGGAAACCGAATATGACCAATCTGCCTCAGGATTTGGGCGTGGCTATATTCCGGCAGATTATGAATTCTCCGGCGCCTGATCGGGAGAAGATGCGCAGTGAGAGTCAGCGCCTCATCAGAGAGAACGTTAAAGTGAGGGAGAGAGAAATTGCTCAAAGGAATTCTGCAGAATGACCTGTTCTACTGCAATCACTTAGGCGTTTCGGAGAACGATGAAAGGGATATTCTTTCCTTCACTGTGAAAGATCCGAATGGCGAGGGTCTTGTGCGGTATCTGCGGTATCTGGCTTTTCCGGAGGAGGAAGCCGGAACAATGCGAACTTACATCGTTCGGGATAACTTTTCTTCAGAACTGGTAGGTTATTTTTCAGTAAAAGCTGGTTTGATCTCGATCAATGAAGTTCATACCGAAGATGGAGAAACATTTGAGGGGTACGGGTCTGATCATTTTCAGTGATTTCATTGTTCCGGTCATAAAGAAAGCATCAAAGAGCGTTGGGGTAAAGATCATCTATATATTCGCATTACCTTTTGAGCGTCTGATTCATCGATACAGAGAATATGGTTTTCTCCGTCTGGACAGCGTCTCGGAGGATGAACTCCATAAACGGTTGAAGCCGAATTATGATGAAAACTGCATTTTTATGTTTCAGCAATTGGGTTAGTGTGATCGAATGAGCAGGATATCATTCTAAATAACTCCCCCGGGGCCTGTAGAACAACAGGCCCCTTTTTTTTTGCGCTATTTTTTTCAAGAATACATTTCTTTCGCCGTGAAAAGGGCGGTACGCATGCCCGGATGGTTGACTAATGCTATACAAAAACATCAAAAGTATGTACACGATAACGAATTGATAAATTATAATATTCATTTAATCGCGAAAATTGATAAAAATCAAAATAAAATAATTGACAAATGCTCTAAGATGTATTAAAATCTAAACAGCAGAAACATATTCTGCAAAATACTAAACACGGAGGCTTCAAAAATGAGTACGACGACCCAGAACAAAACCCTTCACAACAAAATCCGGAAACTGGCACCGGATGCCATCGAGACGATGGGAGAGATGCTGCGGGATCCGAAAACCCCGGGTCCAACCAAAGCACAGCTGATTGGCTTTATCCTTGAACGGACGCTCGGGAAACCGGACACCACCATCCACCTGATGACGGAAGGCGGAACCGTGAAGGACGCGGAGAACCGGCTGATCGCCATCGCGGAAGAAATCCGAGAGGAAACCGCGAAGGATGCGGAGGAGAGCGAGGAATCGGGCGATGATTCCGAAGACGACGATAACGAAGACGGGGAGGAGGAAGACGATGACGAAGAATAAGGCCGGGGCGATCACCCCGGAAGACGCCGTGAAAGAGATGCTGAAGCATCCGGAGAAGATCGGCGTCATGGTCGGATTCAAGGACCTGACCCGGCTGCACGGGAAGTGGATCCGGGAAATCGTCTTCGGGACCAAGGATTACACGCTGCAGGCACACAGGGGAAGCTACAAATCCTCCAGCCTGGCAGTGGCGATTGCGCTGATTATGGTTCTGGATCCGACCCACAATATCATCTTCCTTCGCAAGACCGACAACGACGTGGCGGAAATGCTGCGGATGGTGGCGAAGATTCTGCGGAACCAGGTATTGCGGGACATCAGCATGGTATACCACGGGGTGGCGGTTGAAATTATTACAGAGAACGTGGATCAGCTTTCCACCAACCTGTGGAACTCGCCGATGGGCAGCCCGCAGCTGCTTGGCCTTGGCATCAAGAGCTCCATCACGGGGAAACACGCCCAATACGTGATTACAGACGACATCTGCAACATCGACGATTATCAGTCCTCGGCGGAGCGGGAGCACACCAATCTGCAATACGATGAGCTACAGAACATCCGGAACCGGGGCGGGCGGATTATCAACCTCGGGACGCCCTGGCACAAGAAGGATGTATTCAGGAAGATGCCAAACATCCATCGGTACGACTGCTATACCACGGGACTGATTTCGCCGGTACAGCTGGCTCAGCTTCGGAAATCCATGGCACCGAAGCTCTTTGCGGCCAACTATGAGCTGAAGCTGCTGGCCGCGGGGGAAGCGGTGTTTGACACGCCACCGGAGACAGATGCAGAGCTACCCTACAGATGCAAGGGATTGGGATACGGCCACATCGACGCTGCCTACGGCGGGGAGGACTACACGGCCTTCACTATCGGATTTCAGGACCCGCGGACAGAGGAGATCTATCTGTACGGACGTCTGTGGCACAAAAACGTACAGAAGGTTTTGCCTCAGATCAAAGAGGATGCAGAACGCTTTGAGATCTGGAAGATTTGCTGCGAGGACAACGGAGATAAAGGGTTCCTGAGGGACCTGATTCTATCTGAAACAGGTATTTGGTCAAGCTCTTATCACGAAAGTCAGAACAAACGCCTGAAAATCCTGACCTATCTGCGGCAGTGCTGGCCCAGGATCAAATTTCTTCCGGGAACGGATCCGGCGTACATCCGCCAGATTATGGACTTCACGGAAACCGCGGAGCATGACGACGCGCCGGATTCGGCGGCGACTATTTGCCGATTCTTCACCACTTACCGGTGGGAAGGCAAGAGCTAAGGGGGAAAGCGTATGTATGAAAACGAACCGGTGCTGATTCCGGAGATCCCGGGGAAGATCAGCATCAAGAAGAAGGGCGGGAGCGAGTATGTGCGGTACCTGGTCAGCCGGACATACGATCCGGTTTGTAAGTATAACCGCCCTGAACAGAAAATCATCGGCATCCGGATTCCATCCATTCCGGAGATGATGCTGCCCAACGAGAACTACAGGACCTATGTAAAGGAAGGAGAAGCGCCCATGAACGAAGAGCAGAAGAAAACCGCCACTATTTACGCGGCGGACAAGAAACGGTTCATCATGCTGAGGGAACTGTTTGACCAAATGTATTACGAATTCCAGCTACAGTCACGAAGGAAGCCGGACGATCCGGTGAATCCCTACAAAGCCAGCAAGATCAACAGCATACTGGAGCCGCTGCGGAAACTGATGGCGGGGGAAGATTACGCAGTTTATCTGGACCTGATTGACGTGCAAGAGGGAGAACCGGGCAGCGAACACACAGTGAACAGCAACGGGAAGACATACAGCGATGTGGCGCTGATGCTGACCCAGTACAAGGGCGCCATGAAACGATTTGGCAACGAAAAGATGTAAAACCGGGTTCCTCTCAAAACCGGTTCCTCTCAAAAACTGGCCATCTTGTGGATTATGAGAAGGAGAAATACAACATCCGGTAAGGAGTAAATGAGGTGGATCATTTCCACATTCCGCATGAGCGGAAAGACGCTAAATCATGAACGGGAATAAACACACCTGGAGGCGTGTTAATATAAATGGTTCTCAAGACAAGAAAAATCAAGGGAAAACGGGAAGACAGAAGGCAGAAAAAAAAGATAAAAGCACGAAAACAGGCAATTTCGGTCGGAAAGCAGATACACCTGGAAGCGTGTTCATATAAAAACCGCGGAAGGCCTGTAAAACCGGCCTCGGCGGGAACAGAAATCACAAAAAAAGAAGAAAAAAATTTTCAAAACCCCTCAAAAACCCCTTGCATCAGAAAAAAGTTTCATGTATAATTCGACTGTTGTCTGTTCAGGGATGAAGCGGTAAGTTGCCGTCCGGCCAGACGGGTAATTATCGCGGACCAGCCCGACAATCGGGCGACGGACTCGAACACGCCGAGGGAGATTCCACCTGCGAGGGATTTCCCGGGGGCGCAGAGAGAACGAGAAAATAGGAGGTAAGACAAGGTATGGCCAACCAGAAAATCCGAATCAAGCTCAAGAGCTATGAGCACAAACTGATCGACCAGAGCGCGGAGCGGATCGTTGAAACGGCGAAGCGCACGGGCGCGAGAGTGAGCGGCCCGATCCCGCTGCCGACGGAGCGGGAGATCGTTACGATCCTTCGCGCGGTCCACAAATACAAGGACAGCCGGGAACAGTTCGAACGGCGGACCCACAAGCGGCTGATCGACATCAACAACCCGAACCCGAAGACGGTTGACGCCATGATGAAGCTGGATCTTCCTGCGGGCGTTGAAATCGAAATGAAACTGTGAAAAGAGAGCGGGAGGAAGGAAGAACAATGAAGAAAGCGATCGTGGGCAAAAAGATCGGCATGACGCAGGTGTTCACCGAAGACGGGCGCCTGGTGCCGGTTACCGTGATTGAAGCGGGCCCCTGCACAGTCGTGCAGACGAAGAACATTGAGAGCGACGGCTACGACGCCGTTCAGGTCGGCTTCGGCGAGCTGACCGAAAACCGGGCGAAGAAGCTGCTGAACAAACCGGAGCTGGGCCACTTCAAAAAGGCCGGGGTGGCCGCCGCGCGGACCCTGCGGGAATTCCGGTTTGACGACTGCAGCGGATACAAGGTCGGGGACGTGCTGAAATGCGACCAGTTCGCGCAGGGCGACAAGATCGACATCACGGGCACGAGCAAGGGCCACGGCTACACCGGCGCGATTGCGCGGTGGAACCAGCACACGGGCCCCATGGCACACGGCAGCAAATATCACCGGGGCGTGGGCTCCCTGAGCGCGAACAGCGACCCGAGCCGGGTGTTCAAGAACAAGCACATGGCCGGACACTACGGCGTTGACCGGGTGACGGTTCAGAACCTGGAAGTCGTTCAGGTGGACGCGGAACGCAACCTGCTGCTGGTGAAGGGCGCTGTGCCCGGACCCAACGAAGGGCTGCTGATCATCCGGGACACCTGCAAGGCCTGAGCGCGGCCAAAGGAGGAAAAGAGAAATGCCTAAGACTGCAGTATATAATATGGAAGGAAAGGCCATCGGCGAGATCGAGCTGAGCGAAGAGATCTTCGCGGCGCCGATCAACGAAGCGGCGATGCACCTGATGGTCCGTTCCTACCTGGCGGCTCAGCGCCAGGGAACCCAGAGCGCCCTGACCCGCGGCGAGGTTCGCGGAGGCGGACGGAAGATCTACCGCCAGAAGGGCACCGGCAACGCCCGGCACCACGGCAACCGCGCGCCCCAGTTCAAGCACGGCGGCGTCGTGTTTGCGCCGAAGCCCCGGGACTACGACCTGGCGGTTAACAAAAAGGTTCGGCGGGTTGCCTTCAAGAGCGCGATGACCGCGAAGCTGAACGCGGGCGAGATCATCGTGGTGGACAAGATCGAACTGAAGGAAGCGAAGACGAAGCTGATGGCCGCGGCGCTCAAAGCCCTGCAGGCCGAGAAGAAGGCGCTGGTCGTGCTGCCGGAGCGGGACGAAAACGTGATCCGGGCGACGGCGAACCTGGCGGGAGCGAAAGTCAGCTACGTGAACACGCTGAACGTTTACGACATCCTGAACGCGGGCAAGCTGGTGCTGGCCAAGAGCGCGGTAGCAGGCGTCGAGGAGGTGTACGCATAATGAAGAACCCCCACGATATCATCAAGCGGCCGGTGCTGACAGAAAAAGCGTACGAAGGCATCGGCGAGAAGCGGTACGTTTTCGAGGTTGACATCCGCGCGAACAAGGCCGAGATCAAGGAAGCGGTTGAAAAGGTTTTCGCGGACGACGGCGTGAAAGTTGCGAAGGTGAACACCGTTCGCACGATCGGCAAAATGAAGCGGCAGGGCCGCACCCAGGGGATGACCCCGGAAGTCAAGAAGGCCTATGTGATTCTGAAGAAGGACAGCAAGCCCATCAAGTTCTTCGAAGGCATGGGACAGTAAGCTTAAGGGAGGAGAAGAAGACATGGCCATTCGAGTTTACAAGCCGACTTCGCCCGCCCGGCGGTTTATGTCGGTTCTGACCTACGAAGAGATTACGAAGAAGACGCCCGAAAAGAGCCTGACCGAGGTGCTGAAAAAGAACAGCGGCCGGAACAAGCAGGGCAAGATCACCGTTCGCCACCAGGGCGGCGGCAACAAGCAGAAATACCGGATCATCGACTTCAAGCGGGACAAGATCGACATTCCCGCGAAGGTGAACGCGATTGAATACGACCCGAACCGGAGCGCCTTCATCGCACTGCTGTTCTACGCGGACGGCGAGAAGCGCTACATCCTGGCGCCTTTGGGACTGAAAGTCGGGGACACGGTGATTAGCAGCGAAAACGCGGACATCAAGCCCGGCAACACGCTGCCGATCAGCAACATCCCGGTGGGCACACTGATCCACAACCTGGAGATCAAGCCCGGACGGGGCGGACAGCTGGTCCGGAGCGCGGGCATGAGCGCCCAGCTGATGGCGAAGGAGAACGGATACGCTCAGGTTCGCCTGCCCAGCGGAGAGATGCGGAAGCTGCCGCTGAACGCAAAGGCGACGATCGGCACCGTCGGCAACACGGACCACGAGAACGTCCGGATCGGCAAGGCCGGCCGGGTTCGCCACATGGGCGTGCGTCCCACGGTACGCGGCGTCGTGATGAACCCCTGCGACCATCCGCACGGCGGCGGCGAGGGCAAGAGCCCCGTCGGTATGCCGGCTCCTGTGACTCCCTGGGGCAAGCCCGCACTGGGCCTGAAGACCCGGAAGCACAAGAAGTACTCCAATAAGATGATCGTCAAGCGCGCGAGCAAGTAAAGGAGGACCTGACAGACTATGAGTCGTTCCATTAAGAAAGGCCCTTATGTAGAGGGCGCGCTGATGAAGCGCATTAAGGAAATGAATGACAGCGGCAAGAAAGCGGTCGTGAAGACCTGGAGCCGCAGCAGCACGATCTTCCCCGAGTTTGTGGGACACACGGTTGCCGTTCACGACGGCCGGAAGCACGTTCCGGTGTATGTGACGGAAGACATGGTTGGACACAAACTGGGCGAGTTCGCCCCGACCCGGACCTTCCGGGGCCACGCGGGCGACAAGAACAGCAACCGGAAATAAGAGAGAGGAGTGACACGGAAAATGGCTACCCGTACCAAGGAAAAAGCGGCGGCCCGGAAAGCAAACGCTGACCGTCGGCCCCAGGCCCACGCCAAGTACGTTCGCATCTCTCCCCGGAAGGTGAAGATCGTGATCGATCTGATCCGCGGAAAGAACGTGGACGAGGCACTGGCAATCCTGCAGTTTACGCCCAAGGCTGCGAGCCCGATCGTCGCGAAAGTGCTGGAGAGCGCGATCGCCAACGCGGTGAACAACCAGGAGCTGAACCGGCAGAACCTCTACGTCGCCGAAGTTTACGCGAACCCCGGTCCTATGCTGAAGCGTTACGTTGCCCGCAGCCGCGGCAGCGCATCCCCGATGCTCAAGCGCACCAGCCACATCAGCGTGGTGCTGGACCAGAAGTAAGGCGAAGGAGGAAAAGACATGGGTCAGAAAGTCAATCCCCACGGCGCGCGCGTTGGCGTGATCTACGACTGGAGCACACGCTGGTACGCCGGGAAAAAGGATTTTGCGAACAACCTGGTGGAAGACTACAAACTTCGGAAGATGCTGAAGGAAAAGTACTACTCCACCGGCATCAGCCACATTGACATCGAGCGCACGGCGCAGACGATGACGGTTAACATCTTCACGGCGAAGCCCGGCATGATCATCGGCCGGGGCGGCGCGGGCATCGAGGAACTGAAGAAGAACATCACCGAGTTCCTGGGCCGGCCGTGCCACATCAACGTGATGGAGATCAAGCAGCCCGACGCGGATGCGCAGCTGGTGGCGGAGAACATCGCGCAGCAGCTGGAGAAGCGCATCAGCTTCCGGCGGGCGATGAAGCAGGCGCAGCAGCGCAGCATGAAGGTTCCCGGCGTGAAGGGAATCAAGACGAGCGTGAGCGGCCGCCTGGGCGGCGCGGACATCGCGCGGAGCGAACATTACCACGAAGGCAGCATTCCGCTGCAGACCCTGAGAGCCAACATTGATTACGGATTCGCGGAAGCGAAGACCACCTACGGACGGCTGGGAATCAAGGTATGGATCTACAAGGGACAGATCCTGCCCCGGGTGCGGAAGGCCCCGGCCGGGAAGGAGGGAAAGTAAGCCATGTTGATGCCCAAGAGAGTGAAACACCGCAAGCAGTTCCGCGGCCGCATGAAGGGCAGAGCCCAGCGCGGCAACGTACTGGCCTACGGTGAATTCGGCCTGCAGGCCATGGAGCCCCACTGGGTTACGAGCCAGCAGATCGAGGCGGCCCGTATCGCCCTGACCCGCTACACGAAGCGCGGCGGCCAGGTGTGGATCAAGATTTTCCCGGACAAGCCGGTGACGGCGAAGCCCGCCGAGACCCGCATGGGTTCCGGCAAAGGCGCTCCCGAATACTGGGTGGCCGTGGTGAAGCCCGGACGCGTTCTGTTTGAAATCGCCGGCGTGAGCGAAGACATCGCCCGCGAGGCCCTGCGTCTGGCCAGCCACAAGCTGCCCCTGAAGACCAAGCTCATCAAGAAGGATGAGCCCAAGACAGAAGCGGGTGGTGAAGAAGCATGAAGGCAAGCGAATTGAGCTCCATGACCGTGGACCAGCTGAACGAAAAGGTGAAGGAACTGAAGAGCGAACTGTTCGGCCTTCGCTTCCAGCTCGCGACAGGCCAGCTGCAGAACACCATGCGACTGAGCGAAGTCAAGCGCGACATCGCGCGGTGCAAGACCATCCTTCGGCAGAAGGATGAGGCCTGAGATGCGGAAAGGAGGCAGCCGGAACCATGGAAGAAAGAGGACTTAGAAAAACCCGGATCGGCATCGTGGTAAGCGACAAGATGGACAAGACCTGCGTCATCCAGATCAAGACCCGCGTGCGTCATCCGCTGTACGGAAAAATCATGAACCAGACCAGCAAGCTGAAGGTTCACGACGAGAACAACGAATGCGGCATCGGAGATACCATCAAGGTGATGGAGACCCGCCCGCTGAGCAAAGACAAGCGCTGGCGCCTTGTCGAGATCATTGAAAAAGCCAAGTAAGAAACAGGAGGAAAACCGCTATGATTCAGCCGCAAACCCGGCGTGCATCCGTGTTCTGGGCGGTTCTTTCCGGCGTGACGGCAGCATCGGTGATGTCATCGTGGCCAGCGTCAAGACCGCAACCCCCGGCGGCACCGTGAAGAAGGGCGAGGTCGTGAAGGCCGTGATCGTCCGGATGCGCAAGAACAAGCGCCGCCCCGACGGCAGCTACATCAAATTTGACGACAACGCCGCCGTTATCATCAACGACCAGAAAATGCCCCGCGGGACCCGTATCTTCGGGCCTGTGGCTCGCGAGCTGCGTGAGAAGGACTTCATGAAGATCGTCTCCCTGGCTCCCGAAGTACTGTAAGGAGGGCGCGACGAGATGCATGTAAAGACGAAAGACACAGTCATCGTGATCAGCGGAAAAGACAAGGGCAAGAAGGGCAAGATTACCGCCGCTTTCCCGAAGCTGAACCGCGTTACGGTTGAAGGCGTGAACGTGGTGACGAAGCACCAGAAGGCACGCAACGCCCAGCAGCCCGGCGGCATCATCCACAAGGATATGCCCATTGACGCCAGCAACGTGATGCTGGTCTGCCCCAAGTGCGGCAAGGCCACGCGCGTGAGCCGCAAGGCGGAACGGGTTGTGGGAGACAACGGAAAGAGCACCCGCTCGCTGATCCGCATCTGCAAGAAGTGCGGCGCCGAAATTGACTGATAAGGAGGAAGAGCCAAAATGGCAACACGGATCAAGGAAAAGTATGTGGCCGAGGCTGTTCCTGCACTGAAGCAGAAGTTCGGCTACAAGAATGTGATGGAAGTTCCGAAGCTGGCCAAGATCGTGATTAACATGGGGCTTGGCGACTGCAAGGACAACGCGAAAGCCATGGAAATGGCCGTGAACGAACTGACCACCATCGCGGGCCAGAAGCCCATGGTGACCAAGGCCAAGAAGTCCATCGCGAACTTCAAGGTGCGCGAGGGCATGAACGTCGGCGCGAAGGTGACGCTGCGCGGCGTTCGGATGGAAGAGTTCATGGACAAGCTGGTGAGCGTGGCACTGCCCCGCGTGCGCGACTTCCGCGGCGTGAGCGCCAAGGCCTTTGACGGCCGGGGAAATTACTCCCTGGGCATCCGCGAACAGCTGCTGTTCCCCGAAATCGAATACGACAAGGTCGAGAAGATTCGCGGAATGGAAATCGTTTTCGTGACGACGGCGAAGACCGACGAGGAATGCAAGGAGCTGCTGAGTCTCCTGGGCATGCCTTTCGAACAGGCGTAAGGAGGAGAACGGAAAAATGGCAAAACTGAGCATGAAACTCAAGCAGCAGAGAGAGCCCAAGTTCTCCACGCGCGCCTACACCCGGTGCCGCATCTGCGGCCGGCCGCACAGTGTACTGCGCAAGTACGGCGTGTGCCGTATCTGCTTCCGGGAACTGGCCTACAAGGGACAGATCCCCGGCGTCCGCAAGGCCAGCTGGTAAGCGGGAAAAGAGAAGGAGGTTTAGAAAATGGTTGTGAACGACCCTATCGCCGATATGCTCACCCGCATCCGGAACGGACAGGTTGCGCGGCATGACGCCGTGACCATGCCCGCCAGCAACACCAAGAAGGCCATTGCCAAGATTCTGCTGAACGAAGGCTACATCAAGGCGGTGGATTTCATCGATGACGGTCTGCAGGGCGAACTGAAGATTACACTGAAATACCTGGACGGCAAACAGACTCCCGTGATCGCGGGTCTGAAGCGCATCTCCAAGCCCGGCCTGCGGGTTTATGCCCGCAGCGAAGAGCTGCCGAAGGTTCTCGGCGGCCTGGGCATCGCGATCATCTCGACCAGCAAGGGCCTGATGACCGACAAGGAAGCGCGGAAGAACGCCATCGGCGGCGAAGTGCTGGCCTATATCTGGTAATACACCGTACATGCTTGATTGAGCTGTAACGGGTAGAAGTTTGCCGGAGGCCTTCGGCCTTCAGAGGGTTTAGGTACCCTTTATGAAGATGGTTAAGACTTCGGCAAAGAACATTCGTGTTACAGAAAGAGGAGGAGAACACAAAATGTCTCGAATCGGAAGAATGCCGATTACGGTCCCCGCGGGCGTGACGGTGAACGTGGACGAGAACAACTTTGTGACGGTTAAGGGACCGAAGGGCACCCTGACCCAGCAGGTGAATCCCGACATCAAACTGAAGCAGGAAGGAAACATCCTGACCCTGGAACGCCCCACGGATTCCAAACCCCACAAAGCCATGCACGGCCTTTACCGGGCGCTGGTGCACAACATGGTGGTGGGCGTGACCGACGGTTTCAGCAAGACGCTGGAAATGGTCGGTACCGGTTACCGGGCCAGCGTGGAAGGCAAAAAGCTGACGATCAACATCGGTTTCAGCCATCCCGTGGTGCTGGAAGCGCCGGAAGGAATCACCTATGAAACGCCCAACCAGACGACCATCGTCGTGAAGGGCAGCAACAAGCAGCAGGTCGGCAATCTTGCCGCGGATATCCGTGCCATCCGGAAGCCTGAACCCTATCTGGGCAAGGGCATCAAGTATCAGAATGAGCACATCCGCCGCAAGGAAGGCAAGACCGGTAAGTAAGAGAGGGAGTGAGCGCAGATGTTTAAAAAACGTGACCGGAACGAGATTCGCGTGATTCGTCACGCACGGGTACGGAAAAAGATCAGCGGCACCCCCGAGGTACCGCGTCTGAGCGTATACCGCAGCAATAAGCACATCCAGGCCCAGATTATCGACGATACGAAGGGCGCGACGCTGGTGGCTGCCAGCACGATGGATCCCGCGCTGAAGGGCCAGCTGGATGAAGTGGACAAGAAGGGTGCTGCCAAACTGGTGGGCAAGCTCGTGGCCGAGCGCGCTGTCCAGGCCGGCATCAAGACCGTGGTTTTCGACCGCGGCGGGTATATGTACACGGGCCGTGTGGCGAGCGTCGCCGACGGCGCCCGTGAAGCCGGACTCGAATTCTGATAAGGAGGACAGCGAAAAATGCAACGGTTTGAACAGGTCAGCGAATTCAAAGAGCGTCTGGTTGCCGTGAACCGCGTTTCCAAGACCGTCAAGGGCGGCCGCAACATGCGGTTCAGCGCGCTGGTGGTCGTGGGCGACGAAAACGGCCGCGTCGGCGCAGGCATGGGCAAGGCTGCCGAAATTCCGGAAGCCATCCGCAAGGCCAACGAAGACGCCAAAAAGCACCTGGTGAACGTGCCGCTCGCCGGCACCACCATCCCGCATGCCATGACCGGATATTACTCCACCGCCAAGAGCGTGCTGATTCCCGCTCCCGAAGGAACGGGCGTCATCGCCGGCGGCGCTGCCCGCGCGGTGCTGGAACTGGCGGGCGTGAAGGACATCCGGACCAAGAGCTTCGGAACCAATAACCCCATCAACATGGTCAAGGCCACGCTGGAAGCCCTGAAGCAGGTGCGCAGCGCCGAACAGGTCGCCAAGATGCGCGGCAAGACCGTGGAAGAAATTCTGGGCTGAGGAGGAGCATTGACATGAAACTGAAGATTACTTTGGTGAAATCTCCGATCGCCAGCCTGCCGAAGCACAAGGCCACCGTGGCTGCCCTGGGGCTGCGCAAGGTGGGCCACACCGTGACACAGCCGGATAATCCCGCCGTGCGCGGACAGATCTTCACCGTGAAGCACATGGTGAAGGTCGAGGAAGTTGACGAGTAAAAGGAGGAGTTTTTGCCATGAAACTGCATGAATTGCATCCCGCCGAGGGCTCCACAAGCGCGCAGAAGCGGCTGGGCCGCGGCAGCGGATCCGGACTGGGCAAGACCTCCGGTAAGGGCCACAAGGGCGCCAAGGCCCGCAGCGGCGGCGGCAAGCGGCCCGGATTTGAGGGCGGCCAGATGCCCCTGTACCGCCGGGTTCCCAAGCGCGGATTCAACAACGTTTTCCGGACCGAGTACGCCGAGGTGAACCTCGAGCGGCTGGAAGCCTTTGAAGACGGCGCCATCGTGGACGCCGCGGCACTGCTGGAAAAACGCATCATCCGCAAGGAACTGGATGGCGTGAAGATCCTGGGCGGCGGCGAGCTGACCAAGAAGCTGACCGTGAAGGCGGCGAAGTTCACCGCTTCCGCCAAGGAGAAGATCGAAGCCGTCGGCGGAAAGGCCGAGGTGATCTGAAATGGTTGAAAGCATCCGGAAAATGTGGAGGATCCCCGAGCTTCGGAAAAAGGTGGTTTATACCTTTCTGATGCTGGTGCTTTACCGGCTGGTGAGCGTCATTCCGGCGCCCGGCGTCGACATTTCGAAGGTCAACAACGAAATGGCGAATCTGCCGCTGCTGGATCTGGTCAACATGATGACCGGTAACTCCTTCAGCCAGATGACGATCATGGCGATGGGTATTACACCCTACATCAACGCCAGCATTATTATGCAGCTGCTGACCATCGCGATTCCCGCGCTGGAGCGGCTGAGCAAGGAAGAGGACGGCAGGCAGAAGATCAACCGGATTACCCGGTATGTGACGGTCGGCCTGGCGGCCCTGCAGGCCATCGGCCTGGTGCGCGGCCTGGGCTACATCAAGCCCGGCGCGCTGAACTACATCCTGGTGGGTGTGTGTATGGCCGGCGGTACCGCGCTGGCGATGTGGATCGGCGAGCGGATTACCGAAAAGGGCGTCGGCAACGGCGTGAGCCTGCTGATCTTCGTCGGTATCATTTCGAACCTGTTCAGCGGGATCGTTTCCGGGTTCTCCACAGCGGTGACCCAGGGAACCACCAGCGGATGGGTGAATGTGATCGGCATCATCGTGACCTGCATCCTGATGACCGTGGTCGTGACCTTCGTGGAGCTGGGCGAGCGGCGGATTCCGCTGCAGATCGCCAAGCAGGTGAAGGGACGCCGGGTCTACGGCGGGCAGAACACCCACATGAGCCTGAAGGTCGTTTCCGTCGGCGTTCTGCCGCTGATCTTCGCGTACAGCTTCCTGGCTTTCCCGGGAACCATCGCGCAGCTGATCGCGCCCAACGGCGGTTTCACCCAGTGGTGGAACCGGACGATGTATACGGGCAGCGTCTGGTACATGATCGTTTCCGCGCTGCTGATCATCGCCTTTACGTTCTTCTACTCCTCCATCAGCTTCGATCCGAAGCAGCAGGCGGAGCAGCTGCAGCAGCAGGGCGCCGTGATCCCCGGACAGCGGGGCAAGAACGTGCGGCAGTATCTGCAGAATATCGTGAACCGGCTGAACCTCTTCGCCGCGCTGTTCCTGGCGGTGCTGGCCGCTGTGCCTACGCTGCTGCTGCGGCTGGCGGGCGTGAGCGTGCCGTTCGCGGCGAGCTCCATCCTGATCGCTGTGAGCGTTTCGCTGGAAACCATCCGCACCATCCAGGGCGAGATGAGCGTGCGCGGGATCGATATGGATATGGACAATATCGGGTTTATGTAAGCGCTGACGCGCTTACATAAACGCCGGAATGACTTTCAAAGAAGGAACCGGACATGAACATCATTTTCCTCGGACCTCCAGGGGCGGGAAAGGGCACGCAGGCGCAGAAGATCTGCGAGGCTCTCTCGATTCCACAGATTTCCACGGGTGATATCCTGCGGCGGGCGATGAAAGAGGGCACGGAAACGGGCCTGAAGGCGAAGCGCTACATCGACGCGGGGCAGCTGGTGCCGGACGGGGTCATTATCGACATCGTGAAGGAACGGCTGGCGGACGCGGACTGCGCGGGTGGGTATATCCTGGACGGATTCCCCCGGACCGTGCCGCAGGCGGAAGCGCTGGACGGATTCGCCGTGATCGATTCGGTGATTGAACTGGACGTAGCGGATCAGGTGCTGGTGGACCGGCTGAGCGGACGGCGCGTATGCCTGAAGTGCGGCGCGACGTATCACCTGAGTATGCTGAACGGGGAGACAAAGTGCGCAAAGTGCGGCGAGGAACTGATTCAGCGGGACGACGACAAGGCTGAAACGGTGCTGAACCGGCTGAAGGTCTATCACGACCAGACGGCGCCTTTGATCGGGTACTACGAGAAGAAGGGGCTGCTGAAGAAGGTGGACGGCGCGCAGGGGCTTGAGAAGACCTTTGAGGCTATTATGGCTGCGCTGGGGGCCGAGGCATGATCAGCCTGAAGAATCCTTCGCAGATCGCTAAAATGCGGGACGCGGGGAAGATTTTGCGGGAGGTGGAGGACGCGGTCCGGGACGCCATCCGGCCGGGGGTCTCCACGATGGAACTGGACGAGCTGGCGGAACGGCTGATCCGGCGGAACCACGCCATTCCTTCCTCCCTGCACTATGAAGGGTATCCGTGCTCCATCTGCGCCAGCATCAACGACGAAGTGGTGCACGGGATTCCTTCGAAGACGCGGATCCTGCGGGAAGGCGATCTGCTCAGCGTGGACTGCACACTGGTGCTGGACGGCTGGCAGGCGGATTCCGCCTTTACGGCGGGAGTCGGCAACATTTCACCGGAGGCCGAAAAGCTGATCCGGGTGACCGAGGAGTGTTTCTGGCTGGGCGTTCGCGAATGCGTGGTCGGAAACCGGCTCGGCGACGTGGGCGCGGCCATCGACCGGCACGCCCGGGAGAACGGGTTTTCCACGATCCGCGAATTCACCGGCCACGGCATCGGCCGGGAAATGCACGAGGATCCCGCGGTTTACAACTTCGGGGAACCCGGGAGAGGACTGCGGCTGCGCCGCGGCATGACGCTGGCGGTGGAACCCATGATTGCCATGGGGGACTGGCACCTGTCCATCGACGAGGACGGATGGTGCGCACGCACCGTGGATCATTCCTGGTGCGCCCACTATGAACACACGATCGCGATCACGGACGGGGGTTTACCCGACATCCTGACGCTGCCCGGTTTTTCATGGGAGGCGGAAGCATGAAGGAACCCTTTTCCTTCGAAAGAGGACGCGTCGTGGAAAGCATTCAGGGGAGGGACCGCGGAAAGTTTTTCCTGGTCCTGGAAAGACGCGGGCAGGATCTGGTGCTGATCGCCGACGGGCGGAGCCACAAACTGTCCAAGGCGAAAACGAAGAAGACGAAACACCTGCGGGCGAAACCGGTTCTGATCGACTGGGACAGCCTCCGGCCGGAAGGCGGAGCGGTTCAGGACAGCGACCTGAGACGGGCGCTGGAGAAGAACGGGTTCACCGCGGAACGCTCGCTGTGCAAGGAGGGCTGATCTTTTGTCCAAGAGCGACGTAATCGAAATGGAAGGCAAGGTGGTTGAAGCTTTGCCGAACGCCATGTTTCAGGTGGAACTGCAGAACGGCCACCAGATCCTGGCGCATATCTCCGGAAAAATGCGGATGAACTTCATCCGGATCTATCCCGGGGACAAGGTAACGATTGAACTATCGCCCTATGATCTGACCAGAGGCCGGATCACCTGGCGCAGCAAAAACTGATCCTGACAAGGAGGGGAACGACAATGAAGGTTCGTCCGAGTGTGAAACCGATCTGTGAAAAGTGCAAGATCATCAAGCGCAAAGGCCGCGTGATGGTCATCTGCGAAAACCCCAAGCACAAGCAGAAACAGGGCTGACGTGCGGAAGAGAACGCCGGGTGGGAAAACCACGGCGTTTTTCTTTACGAAAACAGCAAAATGTGGTAGAATGGCGTCGAAACGGAGGTACAATTTATGTACAGACGCTATTCCCGGGGAAATGACAGCACTGTTTCGCTGAATCAGATGAAGAGGAGCCGGATCAAGGATCTGATCATCCTGGTGCTGCTGATTCTTCTGGCGGTGTCGCTGGTGATTGGCATTCCCGCCGTCCAGAGCAAAAACGGGAACCGGGCCGCCTATATTCAGAGAGCGCAGTCGGAATGCGACGAAGCGATCCGGCAGATTTCGCTGCTCAGCCGGAACGCAGGCGCAGACTCGGCCTCGCAGCTGGCCCGAATCCGCAGCAATCTTTATGCCATCCGTGTGATCAGCAGCATGAACACGAGCGAAAACGGGAGTCCGCTGGTTTCGGAAGACCGGATCCTGGATATTCAGAACACGGTGGACCGGTATCTGACCTATCTGACAACGGGGATGGATACCGGTGAATACCAGACGACATTGCAGAACGCGATGGAAGAGCTGCAGGAAGAACTGAGCCGATTAGGATAAAGATGATATACTGGGGCGAAAAACTCGAAGAGAAAATCAGCATGCTACCGGATTCACCGGGGTGCTACCTGATGAAAAACCGGGACGGCACGGTGATTTATGTCGGAAAAGCAGTGAACCTGAAAAACCGGGTGAAGAGCTATTTCCGCGACACGTCGCATACGCCCAAAGTGGCGGCCATGATCTCCCACATTGATGATTTTGAGATCCTGCTGTGCGAAACAAACCTGGAAGCGCTGATTCTCGAATGCAATCTGATCAAGCATCACAAGCCTTATTACAACATCCTGCTGAAGGACGACAAACACTATCCCTACCTGAAGGTGGATCTTCGGGAGCCTTTTCCGCGCCTGGAGATTACCCGCCGCATGGAGAAGGACGGGGCGAAATACTTCGGCCCCTACATCGGAGCCAATGCCGTTCGGCAGGTAATCGAGGCCGTTCGGGATGTATTTCCGATACGCTCCTGCAAGCAGACGCTGCCGCCGACAAGACAGAAGCGCCCGTGCATGAACAGCGACATCGGGCGGTGCATGGCGCCCTGCGCCGGAAAATGCACGGAGGCGGAATACGCCGAGATGATGACCGGGGTCGTCAACTTCCTGAACGGCGATTACGCGCCGGTGCTGGATAAACTGCGGAAGGACATGGGTGAAGCCGCGGCGGCCATGCGCTATGAAAAGGCGGCAAAGATCCGCGACAAGATCCGGGACGTGGAAGGCATGATGGAACGCCAGATCGCCCTGCGGACGGACAGCAGCGAGCAGGATCTGATCGCCGTGGCACAGGACGGCCTGGACGCCATGATCCAGATCCTTTATGTGCGCGGCGGGCGGATGATCGGCGGAGACCATTTCTCACTGCCCCGCGAGGGCGGCGAGGATCCGGGCGAGGTGCTGGCCGGGTTTATGCTGCAGTACTATGAAAACGCGGGGCTGATTCCGCGGAACGTGCTTTGCCAGGTGCTGCCGGAGGGCATGGCGGAGCAGCTGGAAGGCTGGCTGCGCCGGAAGAAGGGCGCGGCGGTGACAGTGGCCGAACCCCGGCGGGGCGAGAAGCACGAGCTGATCGCGCTGGCGGCGAAGAACGCGGCGGACGCCCTGGAAAAGCGCAACGCCCGCCGGACGGTGCACGAGGAGCGGACTGTGGGCGCGGCCGGCAAGCTGGGCGAAATCCTCGGCATGGACCGCTATCCGCGCCGGATCGAGGGATACGATATTTCAAACACTCAGGGCGAGCAGAGCGTGGCAGCCATGGTGGTTTTCATCGACGGGGAACCGGCGAAGAAGGAATACCGGCATTTCCGGATCAGGACAGTGGAAGGGGCGAACGACTTTGCCTCGCTGTATGAAACGCTGAACCGGCGGTACAGCCACGCGGCGAAGGAAGCGGCAGAGGGCGGAAACAAATTCGCGGAGCTTCCGGATCTGATCCTGATCGACGGCGGCCCGCAGCAGCTGCGCTTTGCGCGGCAGGCGATCCTGGATCTCGGGATGGAACCGCCGACGATGTTCGGCCTGGCGGAAAAACAGGAAGAGATCTGGCTGCCGGAGGCGACAGAACCGATTCTTCTGGACCACCGGACGCCGGAACTGCAGCTGGTTCAGCGGGTCCGGGACGAAGCTCACCGCTTCGGCATCATTCACCACCGGGCGCTGCGGGGAAAGGCGTCGATCCATTCCAGGCTGGAGGAAATTCCGGGCATCGGCCCGGCCCGGCGGAAGGAGCTGCTGAAGGCCTTCGGAAGCCTGAAGGCCATCCGGGAGGCGGAGCCGGAAGCGCTTTTGCGGGTGAAGGGCATGAACACCCCGGCCGTGGAGGCGATCCTGCGCTGGAGAGAGACAAACAAATAGCGGAAAAAGAGCGGCTTCCCCTTGCAAGGGGAAGCCCTTTCATGTCATAATAAGAATTCAGGACAGGAAACAAGGAGGAACGGCCATGGCCACCGCACTCTGGGTGAAAACCATACGGAAGCACCACATTGATCTGCAGACCACGGTTCCCTGCGGCCGGGACGATCCGCGGGAGGCACTGCGGGAAGCCTGCCATGAACTGGATTTGCCGGAACCGCTTTGGCTCGACAAGAACGGGCGGGAATGGGAAACATTCGGCATGACCCGTTTTCTGCAGGACGCCTTTTTTGAGACGGTGCCATTTGAAAGGCTGGAGATTGAATACATCGATCCGGACGCGCCGAAGAAAAAGAGTCAGGATCCGAGAAACGCCTTTTAGAGTACAGGATTTAGGGAGGAAACAGGGATGGAGCAGAAAGTTTATGAACTGATTGACAGTTACAGGGATGAATTTGTGGCGACTTTGCAGGGATGGATCCGGATGCCGTCGGTGAAGGGAGAACCGGAGGACGGCGCGCCCTTCGGACAGGACGTGCGGAAGATGCTGGACCGGGCCATGGCGGACATCCGGGCCATGGGTTTTCCGGTACGGGATTTCCAGGGATACGCCTGCGACGCGACGCTGGGGGACGCGGAGGAAAAGATCGCGGTGCTGGGTCACCTGGACGTGGTGCCGGTGGGGGACGGATGGACGAAGCCGCCCTTTGACGGACTGGTTGAAAACGGAAGGATCTACGGCCGGGGAACCAACGACGACAAGGGACCGTCGCTGGCGGCACTGTATGCCATGAAGGCGATCCGGGAGGCGGGAATCCCCCTGAAAAAGGGCATCCGGCTGATTCTCGGCTGCGACGAGGAAAGCGGCTGGGAAGACATGAAATATTACGGAGAACATGAAAAGATTCCGGACGTCGGGTTCAGCCCGGACGCCAGCTTCCCCCTGATCAACACGGAGAAGGGCATGGTCGTGCTGGAACTCCGCGCGCCGGCGGCGAAGACGGGACTCCGGATTCTGGAAATGGCGACCGGGAACCGGATCAACGTGATTCCGGGCGAGTGCGTCTGCCGGGCGGAAGGCGGCGAAGAACTGGCGGAAAAGGTTCGTGCCTATGCGAAAAAGACCGGCCTGCCCTATACGGCGGAAGTGACGGAGGCGGGAGTTGTGCTTCAGGCCACCGGTATTCCGGGACACAGCGCCTATCCGGAAGGACGGCGGAACGCCATCGGCATGATGCTCCTTTTGCTGAAGGAACTTGGGGCGGAAGGCCCGATCGCCACGCTGGCGGCGGCGGTCGGCATGGAGCACGACGGGACGAGCTTGGGCTGCGCCTGCAGGGACGATGTTTCGGAAGCACTGACCTGCAACATGGGCATTCTTCGGCTGGAAAACGGGGAATGGTTCGGGACGCTGGACTTCCGGTGCCCGGTGACGGCGGATCAGGAAAAGCTGAAGAAGAATGCCGCCGCGCATTTGCCGGGATTCGCCATCAGCGTGGCCACGCAGAAACCGCCGCACCACGTGCCGGCGGACAGCGAACTGGTGAAAAATCTGCTGGCGGCATATGAGGAAGAGACGGGACTGGAAGGGAAGCCCATGTCCACCGGCGGAGGCACATACGCGAAGGTGCTGCAGCAGGGCGTGGCCTTCGGGGCGCTCTTCCCGGACGAGGAAGACCTGGCCCACCAGGCGGACGAATTCGAAGATATCGACCGGCTGATGCTGGCGGTGAAGATCTACGCCAACGCGCTGATCCGGCTCGCGGCCGAGTGAAAAGTGAGTGAGAGGAAAAGAGCATGATTACAGTCAACAACGTATCCCTGACCTTCGGCGGACAGAAACTGTTCTCCGGCGTGGACCTGAAGTTCCTGCCCGGGAACTGCTACGGCATCATCGGCGCCAACGGCGCCGGAAAGTCCACCTTCCTGAAAATCCTCAGCGGCGAGCTGGAACCCACGACGGGCACGGTGACCATTCCGCCGAACGAGCGCATGAGCACCCTGAAACAGGACCAGTTCATGTATGACGCGTATCCGGTGATGGACACGGTGATTATGGGCAACCAGCGGCTGTACGACATCATGAAGGAAAAGGACGCGCTGTACGCCAAGCCGGACTTCAGCGAGGCCGACGGCGAAAAGGCGGCGGAACTGGAAGGCGAATTCGCGGAAATGGACGGGTGGAACGCGGAAAGTGACGCGGCCACGCTGCTGACCGGGCTGGGCATTCCCGCGGAAGAGCACACGATGATGATGAGCGAGCTGCAGGCGGGAGACAAGTTCAAGGTGCTGCTGGCCCAGGCGCTGTTCGGCAATCCGGACATCCTGCTGCTGGATGAACCGACCAACAACCTGGACAACCGCTCGGTGGCGTGGCTGGAGGATTTCCTGATGGAATTCCCGGGAACGCTGATCGTGGTCAGCCACGACCGGTGGTTCCTGAACAACGTCTGTACCCACATCGTCGACATCGACTACAACCAGGTGAAGATGTACGTCGGCAACTACGACTTCTGGTACGATTCCAGCAAGATGATGCAGGCGCTGATGAACGACCAGAAGAAGCGCCGGGAGGACAAGATCAGGGAGCTGCAGGAATTCATCCAGCGGTTCTCGCGGAACAAGAGCAAGGCCAAGCAGGCCACCAGCCGGCGGAAGCTGCTGGACCAGCTGACCATTGAGCAGATGCCCGCCAGCAGCCGGCGGTATCCCTGGGTGGCGTTCACGCCGGACCGGGAAGCCGGAAAGGACATCCTCCAGGTGACGAATCTTTGCTACAGCCAGGACGGAGTGCAGCTGCTGAAGGACGTATCCTTCCTGGTGACGAAGGGCCAGAAAATCGCCCTGGTCGGCAACGAACAGGCGGTGACGGCGCTGATGCGGATTCTGGCGGAGGAGATTGAGCCGGACAGCGGCACAGTGAAATGGGGCGTGACGATCACGACCAGCTATTTCCCGAAGGACAACAGCAAATACTTCGACGGATGCGACCTGACGATGATGCAGTGGTTTGCCCAGTATTCGCCGGAGCAGCTGGAGACCTATATGCGCGGCTTCCTCGGACGGATGCTGTTCAGCGGGGACGACGTGTACAAGCCCGTGAAGGTGCTTTCCGGCGGCGAGAAGGTACGCTGCATGCTGAGCCGGATGATGCTTTCCGGCGCGAACTTCCTGATGCTGGACCAGCCCACAAACCACCTGGACCTGGAGTCGATTACCGCGGTGAACAACGGCCTGATCAATTTCCCGGGGAACGTGATTTTCTCCAGCCAGGATCACCAGTTCGTATCCACGGTTGCGGACCGGATCATTGAAATTCGGCCGGACGGCACCATCGCGGATTACCTGTGCAGCTATGACGAGTACCTTGAAAAGATCAAGGAAAGTGATAAATAAACAACAGAAGGGAGACGGAGTCCATGAAATTCGGCCACTTTGACGACAAGGCGCGGGAGTATGTCATCGAGACACCCCGCACGCCCTATCCCTGGATCAACTACCTCGGGTGCGAAAAATTCTTCGGCATCATCAGCAACACCGCCGGAGGCTACTGCTTCTAC
>CACWXP010000008.1 GCA_902764875.1 uncultured Eubacteriales bacterium | reverse complement strand
CTTCCCTTGAAATCGTTGTCCGAACTTCGGGGTAATCACCGATCAGTCAGCCGGATTTTTTCAAAACCCGAACTGTCCGATTTACAGGGTACAGTTTAAATCAGCGTTGCTTTGGGTTTTGACGGGGAGTCCACCCGCCGTTAGTCACATCCCGGAACGTCTTGTGAATGATATTCATGAATTGGTGAACCATTCATCTGCCTTTCCTGATACCGGGACAGATCCGCATTGAGTTTCTCCGCTTCCTTCCTGTCGATAAAATACTGAATGACATGCGTCAGGACAAAGACCACGAAAACGCCCAGGACAATGCCGGGAAGAACCCAGCTCTTTTCTGTGGGAATTGTATCCGCGTTCAGGGCAATAAAGACGATTGCCCCTTCAACGATCAGCAGACTGATGGCTTTCCGGATGATCAGGCTTCTGACGCTGAGTTCCTTGTCTGACCGGGTGATCATGGTCGCTACAGTGCCGATCAATGCGTAGATCAACGGCGAGAAGAAGGCATCATAACTGAAAACACGATCCCGGTCCAGCAGATTTCCCAGGATGATCATGAGCACGGTGATCAGCGTGACCAACAGCGTATACAGGTGGAGCGCCCGGATGGACAACACTTTCCATTTTTGTCCAGTCATCAGGATTCACCGCCTTTCAGAATCTGTTTCAGGGCCGGTACATATTTCCGGGAAATGATGATTTCTTCTCCGTTTTTCAGGATGGCTGAGAAACGGCCGTTCAGGGCAGGACGAACGGAAGTGATCTTCATCAGGTTCACAATCATGCTCTTGGAAACACGAAAGAAACTATTATTCTTCAGCAGGTCTTCCAATTCGTACAGTTTCATCCGGATTTCATAACTGTCAGCCGCGGTATACAAAAAGAGCCGGTCATCCACCGATTCGGCGTAGAACAGATCCACCACAGGCACCTCAAAACGCTTTCCGTCCCGGGCGGCACTGAGCTGCCCCTGGCGGGATTTGACAAAGGTAATGATTTCCAGTATCTCATCCGTGATCCAGTGATATCGGATCTCCACCATTTCCGGTTCACTTTCCGGAATCTTTCTGGTTTCCAGTTTCATCAGCCTGCTCCTTTATACCGGCTGCATTCAGCCGGAACGCAGTCAGTATATCAGAGCAGGCATTAAACCGCAATGAGTGTATTATTGCAATGCGTATATTATCCATTCAGATGTTTCCAGTTCCAGAGAGAATAACCTCCCAGTAAAACCGCGCTGGATGCGATCATGATGACCGCGGTTGGGACAGGACCGCCAAGGGCACTGTTCAGCGCTTCGTCATTCGCAACAACGGAGAGGGCGTTGAACACGCCGTGAAAAACAATGCACGGCACCAGGCTCTTTCCTTTGTGAAAGAGAATGACCAGCGCAAACCCGACGAAAACGGCGAAGATGATCTGGCTGATGGTTTCCAGGAGATTCTGGCCGTTGATCAGGTTCACAATATGCCCGATGCCGAAGGTGACCGAAGAGATGATGATCGCCCGGGTCAGGTTTTCCTTTTCGATAGCCCTGAACAGGAAACCGCGGAAAGTGAGCTCCTCCAGGAAGCCGACGCACAGCATGTTGACCACAAAGGTTATGCTTTCTGCCGCGGAAAAGCGGAGCGCCGGACTAAAGACCAGTTTATACAGGCATACCAGTGCCAGCGGAACGAAGAACAAAGCCTGCGAGAGCCGGTAACGCGGCAGGAACAGGCCGTACTTTTCCGACAGGCCGTTATGCTGGATCCACAGGTAGAGCCAAACGACCATCACCAGATGAAACACAGCGGAAACCAGTTTGTACGCGCCGATTGTTTCGCTCAGGGCTTCCGCCAGGCTAGTGCCGACAACATAGACCGCGATCCATACCATGGCAAATGTCAGTTCGTTTTTCTCGTACAGTTTCTTCATGGGATCACCCTCCGTCTGTTTGATCAGGCAAAGAATAATACCGCAGGGGAACGGAACACAACAAAACAGCAGGTGAAATGCATTTTTTGCAGGTGAGATGTACAGACCCATCTGTGTGTTTGATTTGCCTGTTTGAACGAGCTGTTGGTTTTGAGGAAGCAAAACAGATTGTCGCATATGTCAAAAAACTGATCGTACGAACTGTACAACTTTTGATGATTGCGTTAGAGCGGACTCTAAGGATTAAAATAGTATTATTCAAGAAGACGGAAAGGGGATTCCACATGCCCTGCAAAAGCATCGGGATTTTTGCGCACGTAGATGCCGGGAAAACAACGCTGTCGGAGCAGCTGCTTGTGCATTCCGGCAGGATCCGGGAAGCCGGAAGCGTGGATCGGGGAACGGCACACACAGATGATCTTCCGGTGGAACGAAGACGCGGAATCTCCGTGAAAGCCACCTGCGTATCCTTTGAATGGAAGGGAACGGACATTCAGTTGATCGATACGCCCGGACACACGGACTTTTCTGCAGAAATTGAACGTTCGCTGTGGGCCCTGGACGCGGCAGTACTTCTGGTGGACGCGGTACAGGGCGTTCAGCCGCAGACAGAAATCCTGTTTCGTACCTTACGGGATCAAAAACTGCCATTTCTGCTCTTTTTCAACAAAACAGACAGGCCTGAAGCGAATCCGGAGCGCGTGCTGGACCAGATCAGGAGACGCCTGACCAAGAAAGTGTGTCCGCTCTGGGACCCGGAGAGAATGGCAGAATATGTATGCGGAACAACGGACGACCTGACTGCCAGATATCTCGAAGGGGATCGGATTGAACCGGAAGAAATCAGGGAACAACTGAAACACCTGGTTTTTACCGGAGAAGCATATCCCGCACTTTGCGGTTCTGCCCTGAAGGACATTGGTATTCCGGAACTGCTCGATGCGATGCTTACGTATCTTCCCGGACCGGAATCATCCGAAAAGGAACTGAGCGGGGTGGCTTTTGCCGTTTCAAACGACAGAACACTGGGCCGGGGCGTATGGGTGCGCCTTTTTGGCGGAAAACTGGAAAACAGGATGCCGCTGGACATCCGGGCCGGAACAGACCGATTGACAGGGGAGCCTGTTTTTGTGCAGCAGAAAATCAGTCAGATCCGCAATGCTGCCGGGCGGGATACCGGGGCGCTTTGTGCCGGAGAGGTCGGAACGGTTTACGGACTTGGCAACCTGGAAATCGGCCATGTTTTCGGGAATCCGGATTTACTGCCGAGAAAAGTGCAGCCGGGATCCCTGAAAACGCCACTGATCATGATCCGGATTATTCCGGAGAAGCAGAACGAGATACACAAACTGCGTGAAGCCTGCGCCGTGCTCTCCTCGGAAGATCCGCTGCTGCATGCCGGATACAACAGCGCTACCGGGGAAATGATTCTGCAGATTATGGGGAAGGTTCAGCTGGAAATCATTCAGGAGATGATGGACATACGATTCGGTCTGAAAGTTTCCTTCGGGGAACCGGCAGTGATTTACCGGGAGACCATTCGGGAACATGCTCGGGGATTTGTCGCATACACCATGCCGAAACCCTGCTGGGCCATTCTGGAATTTGAACTGGAACCCGGGCCGCGGGGCAGCGGGATCACTTATACTTCCAAGGTATCCCCCAGGGATATTCTGCCGCGATATCAGCACCAGGTGGAACAGGCGCTGCAACAGGCGCTGAGCCAGGGCAGGCTGGGATGGCAGGTGACGGATCTGAAGATTACGCTGACCGGAGGGAACTATCATCCTGTGCATACACATCCGCTCGATTTCATTGTTGCAACCCCGATGGGCATTCAGGACGGACTTCGCCGGGGCGGCAGCGTACTGCTTGAACCCATTCTTGAAATGCGTCTGATTGTGCCCTCCGATATGACAGGGAGAATGATCAGCGATGTGCAGCAGATGCGGGGAGAGGTCATCCATACGGAAACAGACGGTGAAACCGTCACAATCACTGCTCTTGTTCCCGCGGCCTCCAGCCTTGATTATCCGATTCGGTTTGCATCTGAAACAGGCGGGCGGGGGAGCATGAGCACATCCATACATGGATACCGGGAATGCCCGGAAACCGGACATACCATGGCCAGAAGGGGCGTTGATCCGCTGGACACGGCAAATTATATTCTTGCGGCCAGAAATGCACTGGAAAGTGAAATTTACTAATCGATTGCGCCTGAAAAGCTGATGACGGGCAACTTATTTTCCGCAGAATCAATGGGACATTCATAGATGGCAGGGCTGCCCCCTCTATTGACAAAATGATCATTGGGTCACTATAATATGCATGCGTGTGACCTGATGGTCACTTTTCTGAGAAGCGGATTGAAGAGAAAAAGACACGAAGAAAAGGGTTCTGATAAAAGCATCGGAACTGAAGCTGACGGAAGAGGTGGAGAAAATGGACAGGCCGATTACTACGCTGTTTACGCTGATGTCCGTGGACGGAAAGATCAGCACAGGCGCGACGGATGAGCTGGATGTGGATCGGGATTTCCCAGGCATTCCCGGACTGAAAGAAGGTCTGCACCAATACTATGAAATCGAGCAGACAACAGACCTGTGGTCCTTTAACACGGGACGGTTTGGCGCGTGCGTTTGAAATGGGCAGCAAATTGGTGTGAGGTAACCAACTGAAGGTGCATTGCGAAATGGATAACGAAAAATACATGAAACGTTGCTACGAACTGGCGATTCAGGCGGGAAAGAAAGGTTTTGACACCTTCGGCGCCTTGATCGTACACGGCGGAGAAATAACGCTGCCTTTGCGCGATTGCATCCCTGGGTGTTGAAAACGTCGTCTTCGGTGCGTCCTATGAAGAGTTTTCAAGGCTGACGCCAAACGATGCGGTTCCGGTTGACTGTGAGGGTCTGCTTGGAAAGCTCGGCGTCCGGATGAAACTGACCGGGCCTGTTCTTGAAGATGAAGGCATGCATGTGTTTTAATGGTGGGGTGGTGAACACCGGCCGTTGGAGGAATTGATTGCGGAAATGGCTGAGGTCAGAAAGAACAATGGATAATAGGAGATGGTTGCATGGAATTCAGAAAAATATTTGATACGATTCCCGAACAGTTTGATAAGTTCAGACCAAGATACACCCCCGCATTATTTGAATACCTGATTCACTATGCAAAGATCGGTCCTGAAAAAAGCGTTCTGGAGATCGGGCCGGGTACCGGACAGGCGACTGATCCAATCCTGCAAACCAAATGTGATTATCACGCCATAGAACTTGGAGAACATCTCTATGCAAAGATGAAAGAAAAGTATGATCAGTACCCAAATTTCCATATTATGAATGATGATTTTATCACGCACGACTTTGGACAGCAGCGGTTCGATCTGGTCTATTCTGTTGCAACCATTCAGTGGATTCCCGAAGAAGTCGCTTTCCCCAAAACTTTTGAGCTGTTGAAGCCAGGTGGAGTTCTGGCAATGATGCTGACAAGATCAGATTATAAAACACCTAATGAAGAGCTCTATGAGAAGATTCAACGATTGTATGATCAGTATTACAAACCTGATATTCCCTATACACATGGCGGCTTCAAATATGATAACGCTCGAAATTATGGCTTTGTGGATTTCGAGGAGCGTGATTTCCATGGGAGACGCGAAATGGATCCAGACGAATATGTTTCTTACTGCGGCACCCACTGCGATCATATCGTTATACCGGAGCCATTGAAGACAGCTTTTTTTGATGGACTCCGGAAAGTGGTTGCGGAAAATGGCGGAAAAATCATATTTGAGGACACATATGTTCTCTATCTGGCAAGGAAACCGTCGAACAGACTGACAGATGAAACAGAACGGATCGTCGAGAAGGAGTGTTGACTTGCACATGAAAGTGTTGATTGTTTATACAAGCGTGAAAACGTCAGATTCTATACAGAGAAATGTGGATTTCAGATCGTCAGTACAGAAAAAGACGGCAACATCGAACTTGCAAGATTTTTGATGGAAAGATAAACTCACTTGTGAAACCTGTAGACTTCAGCTTTGCAGATCCCGGTTCCGAGTGAAATCTGCCCGGATAAAGCTTTTTCATCCACTTCAACAGCACCATAGCGCAAACCGTCATCCGCCCAGTATTCCGTGATCCCGTGGTCCATGATGAACAAAATCTCATTGCTGTTTGACCTGATGTTCAGTGTTTTTCCACCGGCTGATACTTCTTTGATATTACAGGGTTTCCAGGATGTCTTCATCAGGAGCGGTTCTCCCGCAGCATGAATGACGAGACTGCCTGATTCCGCTGAATATTCTTCGGATTTCGTGAAGCGTTTCCATACCTCGGTGACGGGCCGGAACCGCATCCGGCAGATTCCTTCCTGCCTGACGAGAGACAGTTCCGAAGGGACTGACATCATTCCGCGGAAGTTGCCGCGGTCATTTTCGGTTCTGAGCCAGGCTACGCTGATGATCCGGTCTGAGACTCCGGCGTACGTCTGAGCAGCATAGGGCAAATCTGTATCGTAGGCAGGAAGAACATCTGATTCGGGCGCAAACCGGAAACCGTCAAACCGACCGACAAGATAATATCCGTCTGCGGACCAGAAAACCCATTTTTTCTGATTCTGTTCATTTACTACCGGCAATTCAAACAAATCCGGGCATTCTCTCATCTCCGGGACTGAAAAACGCTGGCTTTCCTCCCAATGAATCAGATCCCGGGAACGAAAAACGGCGAAATCATACTCATCCAGAAAGAGTATCATGATATAAGCCTTACTCTCCTGATGATAAAATACCTTTGGATCGCGGTTTTCTCCTTTGATATGGGTGAGGATCGTTTTTTTCTTTTGCAGCGTTTTCCCATTGTCAACCGATACGGCAAGGCGCTGCGCAAACGGATTTCCGGCGTTTGCAGACCAATGACTGCACCCTCCGGCCGCGGTATAAAAGAACAGAAGCGCATTTTTGCCAAATCCGGCATCATTTCTACAGTCCTGCCAACAGCACCCGGAAAAAACAGTTCCGAAAACGTCCGGTTCCAATGCCAATCCATGATGCTTCCAGGTGATCAGATCACGGCTTACGGCGTGTCCCCAGTGCATATTGCCCCATTCCGTCCCAAAAGGATTCCACTGATGATAAAGATGCCATACGCCGTCGGCAAAGACCAGACCGTTCGGGTCGTTTATCCATCCGGCCGGGGAGGAGAAATGAATCCTGGGCCTGAAAGGATCATCGGTATCGGGAAATTCATCACGGAAAAACAGTTTTGCCACCCTATCGTCCGGAAGACCGCCGCGGACGTCAATCGTCCTTCCGATATAGCGATGAACATCCATGGCAGCATAGTATTCAGGTTGCTCTGTATTCAGGCGGATATCCATCTCCTGAAATTTGGCTCCATCGGAGAAAAAATGGAGCTTTACGGTCGGACTTGTTCTGCTGACGGGCAGCCACAGGAAACCGGCGGTAACATACAGCGTCATGGTGCTTTCCTCCGGAAAAGTTATTGAAACGGTCAAATGCCCGGTTCGATTATACATGGAAAACTCAAAAGAAAAAAGAAGGAAATACAATTGTTGCCGGACGCCGGGGATTTTTCTCGTTGTCAGGCATGTTGAAGGGATTTCTCCGTGGGAAAAGTTCATTGTGACGCGGAATCCAGGAACGGATCCCAGCGGCCGGAGCGGTAATGATAAACAAAGAGAAAGAAGAGAAACAGATTGTGGGCGATCATGCAGCCCCAGGCGGCAGTGAGCCCGAGCCCCAGCAGCCGGAGACAAACAAAAGTGCCGGTAATGCGGACAGCCCACATGCCGATGACATTATAGACAAAAGGCGCGGTGGTTTTTCCGACACCCTGCATCAGGCCCTCCACGACAATCGGGACGCCGTAAAAAGGTTCGGAGACGGCGACCATCCGCAGAACGGTTGTGCCAAGCCTGATTACGTCTTCATCCCGGCTGAAAATCCTGACCAGAGGTTCGGCTGTCAGGAAAAGCAGTGCGCCGGAAATCACCATCAGGAACACCTCCAGCGGAATGACGGTGCTGCCTAGCCTTTTTAACCGGTCATGATCCTTTGCACCCCACGCGTTTCCGCTCAGCGTGGCTGCCGCGGTCTGCATTCCGTAACCGGGGATGTAGAAGAGGCTTTCCACCGTGTTGGCGATGGTATGGGCCGCGGTGGAGGTTCCGCCGAGACCGTTTATCATGGTGGCAAAGACCACATATCCGAAGGAAGTGGCAAAACGCTGCACCATATTCGGAAACGCTACCCGAAAACAGGGACGGAGAATCTGCGGATCTGGCCGGAGGGAACGGCCCCGGGGAGAAACGACAGGGTGCCTCCAGACTGCCCGGAACATGGCCGCTCCACCGTAAACAAAGCAGGCGGCACTGGCCAGGGCGGCACCTTCCACTCCCAGAGCGGCCCCGGGAATCGTTACGGGATGTCCCAGCACTTCAATATTCCGCGCGGGGAAGATCAGGAAAAAATTCAAAACAATATTCATCGCGTTCACAACCAGGCCGACCCGCATGGGCGTGCGGGTATCGCCGGCGGACCGCAGCACCGTTCCGAAAAGAATGGAAGCCGTGCGGAACAGCATGGGACTGTAGAGAATCAGGAAATAACGGGAAGCCAGATCCTGAATATCCGGATCGACCTGCATCCATACAGGAACCCGGCGGGAAAGCAGGGTCGTCACCAGCGTCAGGAACAAGCCGACAAGCAATGTCATCGTGCATGTCTGGGCGGTGGCTTTTTTGGCCGCCTCCGGTTCTCCCGCGCCGATTTTTCGGGCGATGTACGCAAGAAAACCGACGCCGACGGCGGAAACCGTGCTGCCGATGAACCAGCTGACGGTGCCGGTGGCGCCTACAGCGGCTGTTGCTTTTGTTCCGAGAGAACCTACCATGGCGGTATCAATATACTGAACGGCGGTCTGGGTGAGCTGTTCCAGCATGGTGGGCCAGGCCAACGCAAAAACAGTGCCCAACATGGCCCTGTCAAATCGGCCTTTCTCCTTCACCGGCTTTCACACCCCCAGTACTGCAAACTTTGTCCATTGTATCCGATTTTTGCTGAAATGCTCAAGGACGTGATCCGGTTCGCTGTTCCGGGGACCGGCCCTAACCGAGCATTTTTCTCACTTCGGCGGCTATTTCACGAATCAGTTCCGCTTCGCTGATGCCTCCGGAAAAAATGCCTTTGTGATACACCACTTTTCCGTTCACGATCGTGGTATCAATGTTTTCTTCCGATGACGCATAGACAACGGTTGCCTCGGCATCATGATTCGGAAAAGATTTCAGATGCCTCGGATCGAAAAGAACCATATCAGCTTTTTTGCCTATCTCCAGGGTTCCGACCAGATGCTCCATGCCGATGGCCTTCGCTCCGCCGCAGGCGGCCATCCGGATGACCTGATCCGCCGTAATTACCGACGCATCCCGATGGATTCCTTTCTGAATCAGGGCGGCCAGTTTCATCGTCTCCAGCATGTCGGTGCTGTTATTGCTGGCGGCGCCGTCGGTGCCCAGGGCAACGTTGACGCCCGCGCGCAGGCATTCGGGAACCGGAGGGACACCGGAACCGAGGTAAAGATTCGGCTCCGGGTTATGACTGACGGATACACCGTGCTCCGCGAAGCGCCGGATGTCTTTCTCCGTCAGATTTACGCAGTGGACGGCGAGCATTTTGTCGGTCAGGAAACCGATTTCCTCTAGCAGATCGACGATATCCTTGCCGTAATTGCGGAAGCACATTTCATTATCCACTTCCGTCTCCTTCAGATGCATGGAATAGCGGACATTCTCGCTGAGGCAATACTCCAGCATGGTCTGATAGCCTTCTTTTGTTGTTGACCACGTTACATCGGGACCAGTCCAGATGGAAAACATGTCGTCTTCCTTATACCGCTTTTTTAGTGCCGCCACTTCGCGCATGGCTTTTGACGCCGGCTCGATAAAGGCAGACGGCATTCCGTATTCTTCGCCGGTATCCTGGAAGGTGCGGATGAAGACACTGCGGATGCCGGTGGATCGCATGCCTTCGATGCACGCATAAGCAAGCTCCGGATCCTGATTGGTATAGAAAAACTCGCAGATGGCGGTGCATCCGCTTTTCAGGGCTTCCATGCTTGCGAGGCGGGCCGCCAGCTCATGCTGGCGGGGTGTCATCTTTGTACCATAGGGGAGGGCGGAGAGATTCAGCCATTCGATCAGGCGGTGATCGGCGCCGAGACCTTTCAGGAACGACTGGAAAAAATGAATATGGGTGTCGATGAAACCTGGAAACAGGATCATTCCGTCGGCATCGATCACCTGATCGGCAGTACAGGTTTCCGACAGATCCGCGGGTTCAATCATCGCGATGCTGTCTCCCCGGACGGCGACTGATCCTCGGGTCAGGATACGCTGATCGGGATCCATCGTATATATCTGAGCGTTTTTCACAATCAAATCCAGTTTGTTGTTTTCTTCCATGGTGATCTCCTTCTTCTGACGGTTTCGCAGGCCTGATACTGTAATGCTATCATATACTGGGGGTAAAGTCCAGTCGGGTAGACATGCCTCGCAAGGGGCATGTCTACCCGACCCCGGAACGGTCAGGCCCGCGTGCTATGCTAGAGGACAGCTTGCGGGCATGATGATAATGTGGTATGACAGCAGCTGGAATCTGATGCTCTGTCCGGAGATTACGATCTACCATAAAAAGGAATATGTCAACGATCCGAACCGGAACGGCTTATTCTGAGAGATTATATGCTTATGAGACAGGGAAATTTTTCTTTGCGTAAACAGAAACCCGTGAGGGCACTGTAAAAGAATCCGGTATTGACAAAATGACCATTGGGCTACTATAATATGCATACATGTGACCGAAAGTTCACGTGCAGTGAAGGACTCATTCACCTCGCTGCTGCCAAAGCGGCAGTCCTGGAATCGCCGGAGCAGTCAATAAAGACAGGAGTTCCTGATGGTATGAAACAGAAGCATGATGTATATCTCTTTGGACAGGTGCTGGGCACACATTCTTTTCTGCTGAAAGGCGGCTTCCTCCAGCCGGATGAGTATTCGGAGATTGCCGAGCAGTATTTCCTTCCAGGCGGCGAAACAGGCACAGCGGCAACCGTCCTGTCGTCACTCGGTGTATCCGTCCGGATGGACGGCACCTGGATCGGCACCGAGGTTGCGCCGATGCTGAAAGATTTCTATGCAGATAAGTCCGTGGATCTGTCTTCTTTGCACTTTACAGAAGACAAAGGCGTCATGGACTACGTGGTGATTGCCGGACTTGTGCGCTCGCCCATGGGAAGGTTCCAGACGCTGTTTTCCACCGGGAAAAGATGGTGGAGCATCCCGAAGGAGGAAGATATTGCCGGCTGCAGGGCGGCGGCGGTCGATCCTTATTTCGGGGAGGAGTCCCTGCGGGCAGCGGAGCTTTGCCGGCAGCACAATGTCCCTTTTGTGACTATTGACAGTCCGCATGACTCGATCCTGCACCGGCAGGCGGCCGTGAACGTGGTCTCTAAGGAATGCTTCTCTGAACACTATGCCGGGATGGCCCCGGAAGCCATTATGGAATTGATGCAGCAGGAAACAGACGGTCTTACCATTCTGACGCAGGGCGGCGGGGACATGCTGTATGCCCGGAAGGGGGAACGCATTCACCAAATGAAGCCCTTCTCTGTGACTGTCAGAAGTACATTGGGTGCAGGCGATACCTTCAAGGCCGGCTGTGTGTACGGCCTGCTTCACGGCATGAAGGATGAGGATCTGGTGCGTTTTGCCAGTGCATGCTCCGCCATCGCCATTTCACGATTCCCTCTGCCGCTGAATCCGCCGAAGCCGGACGAAGTGCAGGAACTGATAAAGAATGGAGTACAGAACGCCCCGGAATGAATATAGGACAGCTCCTCATTCGTTCCCAAAAGCTCATCCAGCGTCCGATCCAATGCCTTACAGATGGCTATACCCGCGCAGAAACGCGGTGCTGATGAGTGAATAGATCAGATAGGTGATCAGCGTTCCGAAACAAACGTCAGACAGAAAATGATTGGTCATATGGATCCGGTTATAGCCGTAGAGCAGGACAAACACACAGGCCAACGCAAAAGCAATCCCGTTCTTTCTGCCGCTGCGCTTTTTCATTACATCGGTCAGCATCGGCAGGGAAAACATCATGCTGGCGATGGTCATGTTGCCGCTGGGCCAGCTCTTGAAGTTATCGTTGCTGCCCGCCAGGTTCGGAATCATCTGCCACCAGTTGCGGAATTCGCTCTTCGGATCCTCCAGCGTGATCAGATACTTGTACCGCGGGCGGGAGGCCACCTGTTTCAGCCAGAGGTTTACATTGTCCGCGGCAATACCCGCGATGAGAATCGCCGCGCCGACGGCGATCAGCTTGTCCGGATTGCTGTCATCCACCAGCCGGATCACCGCAAAAGGTACCCAGCCATACAGAACAGCCCAAAACAGCCAGCTGAGTACGGACAGCAGAGCCGAGGATTCCCCGGCTGTGTAACCGAACAGCGCGCGGACAACTTTTCCGTTATAACTGTTGGAATAGTATACTGCCATAAACCAACCAAGAATCACCAGCGTCCAGGCCAGCAGGCGATATCTGTCACCCTTCTTTTTCAGTCCGACATACATGCATGCTCCCGCCGCCGGATACAGGCAATAGGAGAAGTAAGAACCGTAGGTGGCAAAAAAGGATCCCAGTTCCGTTTTGTCGGCCAGGGCGACATTGATATCAAAGTCCCGGAAGGAACCGATGATGATCCCCAGGATACACGCTGCCAGGACGCCCCAGAAGCAGGCTATCGGCATTGACATAATGTTTTTTCTGTCCGCCATTATTTGAATCCTCCAGTTAAATGATCCGGCTGTTTCGCCGGTTTTTCATGATGATAATTTATCACTATCTGGCTGAAAATGAAAGCTTTTTTTGAATCATGGCGCTTTCTGTCCCGAATATTTGTGACTGATCACACTATGCGTTGATCTCCGGCCGGATGTGTTACCGCATTAACAATCTGCATTCTTTATCAGAACTTTTTCCTGGGTAATCGTATAGGGCGTCCTGTTTTTCACGACAATTCTGCAGTAATCCAGGGTGCTTTGGATTTTATCCGCCAGCTTCAGGATTTGCGCTCTGATTTCATCTTCTTCCGTATAGACCACAAGCGTGAAATCGAGATCCGTCACCAGCAGCCTGCGAACCGCCCGAACCATTTTATTCTCAATGATCTGATGCTTATCTGTCACCGTAGTGATATCATATAGCAGTGTGGGATTTCTGTCCGCCGCCACATCGATTTCATCTGCCAGGCGGATCAGCGCGGCCAGGTATGGCAGACAGACTTTGTTTCCGTTGGGCATGCGGAAATCCGTCGGATACTCCGTTTCGTCCATCAGGTCTGTTTTCCGGTGTCCCCTCGAAACCTGGATGATCGCCCACTCATGCTTAGCAGAGGGGATTTCCAGAAGCTCTGCATATTTCCGGATAAACTGGCCTGACAATTCATGGTGGAAGGCTCGAACCATATCAGGAATGCTGCCCCCGACATGGGTTCTGAAATAGTCGCCGGAATTGATCCGGGCTGAAAAAGCCTCCAAATCCTTTTTCGTGATGCCCATACCCGAATCATGAAGACAGCAGCTCATCAGAAGGATATAGATTTCATCCCCGTTCAGGCAAATGATCTGATCTCCGATCAGCTGATTGCAGTATCTGATTACATTCATGGAATGCAGAATTGTATGATCCGTGTACTCCGGGAAAATGCTTTTATAGGACGACAGGCCGTTCTTCAGTGCAAACACCGTATCCGAGAAAAGCCGGTGCAGTTCCGGATTTAACTGATGCAGCCGCATTTCCATGCCAAATTCATAATCCGTTTTTTTCATTGTCCTTCAGCTCCTGAGTCTGCTCCATAAATGTCAATGATAATACAATCATCAGTATGACCGCCAGGACGATCAGCGTGAGGATGATGATAATGATCAGATCTACCTTACGATTGCTCTTTTTCATGTTCCATGCTCACTTTTCATTGACAATCTGCAGTTTTCAGGCTGTCGTCCTCAACCGGAAAAGGCCCTGCAACTGCAGAACCTTAAGCATTTTCTTTCAATTCCTGCTGCCCGCTACCTGTATTATACTCAGATTTAAGGGAAAATCAACACGACAGCCTTTCCCATTACCGGCCGCTTTGTCACGCTGATGAACGTTTGGCCTGTATAATACCATTGTTTGCTCCGAAAACGGGTGCGGACAATTCAGGACAGGGAAGTCTGCGAAAGGTTTTCTTCCGGATGTTGTCCGGAAATTGAAAGTAAAAGGAATTCATGATCGGTTTTTTCATCAACAGGCATTTTATCACGCTGGGGCTGACCCTTGGCTTTATCCTGCTGCTCCGGGCACAGAAATCATCCGGGGACGCGCGGTATCGTTACTTCTGGCTGACTGTGATCAGTACGCTGGTGCTGGTGGCAGCGGACTGCATGGAATGCTGGGCACAGCTGGCGGTCGAAAGGATCCCGCTGCGGGTTGCTTTTTCCATCATCAGCTACACGTTCCGGCCATTGGCGGCCCTGGGCATTACGATGGTTCTTTATCCCGGCTTTCACCGCCCGAGGTATATCTGGATCCCGGCGGTTGTCAACATGCTGGTTTACTGTACAGCCATTTTCTCGCCCGTTGCGTTCTGCTATGATGTTAGCAACCATTTCCACCGGGGACCGCTGGGCTTTACCGTTTATATAGTTTGCTGCTTCTATTTGCTCTGCATTCTGTGGCTGAAGCAGAAGCGATTCCGGGGCAGAGGAAAGGAAGGCGCGATTCTTTACTACTGTGCCATTCTTTGCCTTGCCGCCGCTGCAGCGGATTATTTCCTTGAAGGATCGCTGATCAATGCGGCCGTCATAATGAGCAGTATCTTTATGTACATGTTCCTCAGATCCTTCGAAATCAACCGGGATCCGCTGACAAAACTGTGGAACCGACTTGCCTTCTATGAGGACTGTGACCGGAACGGTGCGGCGATCAGCGCGGTGGCGCTGGCGGATATGAACGGGCTGAAGCAGGTGAACGACGATCTTGGTCATGAAGCAGGAGACAGGGCGTTGAAATCCATCGGCGAGTGTCTTTTGCAGGTCAGCGGGAACCAGACGACAGCCTATCGGATCGGCGGCGATGAATTTGTGCTGCTGTTTATCCGGCAGGATGAACAAGCGGTGCAGGATACGCTGGACCGGCTTCGGACGATGATTCATGAGAAGGGCCTGAGCATTTCCGCCGGATATGTGATGCGGAAGGGCAGGGAGGACACTGTGCGGGACATGATCCGCTGGGCGGATGAGGAAATGTACCGCGAAAAATCAGCGTATTACCTCCAGAGCGGTCACAATCGGAGAAGAAGATAACACACGGCAGTGCCAATGTTGCGTTTTATCGCGTTCAAATAACTGTAATGCTATCACACGTCCGGGGGTAAAGTCCAACAAAAAAGCCTTGACTGCAATAATCTATGTTCATTCCTGCTGATCTGTGCTATGCTTAGAATAACAGATATCCCCATGGGTTCGGTAACTGAAAGAGGGGAGAGAGCAAAATGAAAAAGGTTATCTCTATTCAGCTGGTTTGTCTGATGATGGGCCTGGCTGTCGGCTGCGCAGCGGCGGAGAGTGACACGAATGCGGAATTTTTTTATCCGACGCGGACAGGCGTCCGGGTAGAGGCGATGTTTGCCGCTCCCGACATCCAGCCTTACACCGGGGAGGACGGAGACCAGGAAAAACTGGATTGCATCTGGGTTTTTTATACGGACGGTACTTTTGAGCAGTTTGCGGAAGCGGACGACAGGATCGTGTTGTTCAGCACGGGTACCTATCAACTGGAGGAGAATGCGGATTATATCTATGAGCATCCCGGCGAGGCGGGAAACGGCCAGATCACGATCCGCCGGAACAGGAAGTTTACTTCCCAAGGTATAACCGATTACGATTCGGAGCATACCTACGATCTGGGTACACTCGGCTTTTACCCGGTCTATACGCCGGACAATCCGGACAAACAGGTGACAGCTGTTTTCTACGGAGACGACAAGCAGCCCTTTACAAAAAAAGACGGCGGGCAGGACATGCTGGACACCTGGTGGATTTATTTTTCCGACGGGACGTTTGTTCAATTTGCAATCCTGGAAGACAAAGTCGTTCTTTTCAGTGAAGGCGTGTATAAACTGTCTGACGGCAGCAGCTTCGGCTATGAGGTGACGCCCGAAAAAGACGTTATTACCATTCAGCGGACGAAGAAATATGTGAAGGACAGCCTGCAGGAATATCATTCTTCTCATGATTACGAACTCAGCACACTCGGACTTGTGCGGATTGTTTCTATCGGGCAGTAACGGATGAATGAGAGGAGAACGGAGGAGGAGCAAAATGATTAACTACGGGATTGTTGATTTACCCAGAATTGCAATCATTGGCAAGGAGGGCTTATGCACGAAAGAGAAGAATATAGTTCAAAATCTGTGGCAGCAAGCCAATTCCAATTTCAGCGAAATTGCGGATCTTGGAATGAAAAACGCTGATGGTTCTTTTGTCGGGTTCTGGGGAGCCATGAGCGATGAAACGATGTCTTTTATGCCGTGGACGGACGGTTTCTCCAGAGGGTTGTATTTGGCAGGCGTTGAAGTATATGAGGATACAGCAGTTCCGGCCGGATGGGTTAAGTGGGTTATGCCGGCAAGAAAATATCTTGTGACTGAGGTTCAACCGGAAAATTATGGCGAGATATTTGGATACGTGATTAACAACCTTATTCAGGAACTTGGGATGAAGCTTGCAGGTGCGGTATGTGATTTTACTGAACCGGCAACCGGGCAGAATAAATTGTTTTTCCCGGTGGAGTGAAGTAATCGAATCCTGTCCCTTTAAGGAGATTATAGGCAGATGGGATCACGTGCCAGGACAAAGAGTTACATATAAGTTACATTTTGGGCCAAAAACCACAATATATAGTAAAAACAGACCATTACAGTCTTGACAATACTATATGTTGTGGTTTATATTATTCACGGGAGAGAATGCGATTTGGGAAAGAGCGCCGGGAAGCGGTGCCTCTCAATACGGGTTCCTCTCAAAAGGCAGGGGAGGACCGATCAGAAACGTGAAGACACCTAAAGCGGAGGTGCACTAAAAACGGGAGGAAAGCGAGTGATTTCAATGGTTCCAGTGGATTCGGGTGCACTAAACAGATCGAGTGTCCAAATTGCAATACGGCATTTGAAAACACTCGAACACTCGAACACTCGAGCACTTGAAACCGAATCCCACTCTACCACTCTCCCACTCGAAAAGCGGATGTCACTCTGTCACTCTGACACTCGAAAAATCAAAAGCACTATAGCACTAAAGCACTATAGCACTAAAAAATTAACACTCAAAGAAATTTACACTCAATATGTACGTACAACCAGAGCCGTTCAGCGAACGGTTCACATTTGTTTTTACGGGCTGAATATGATATAATAATTTGATGGACTAAAGCGTGAAATTGCGGAGGGGACAGAGATGTTTGAGCCAAAAATCCGGAACCGCCAGACGGACCTGCTGATCAGGGCGGTGCTGCAGCTGCACGACGAGGAAGACGCTTACCGCTTCTTCGAAGATCTCTGCACCATTCCCGAGATCAAGAGCATCAGCCAGCGGCTGGAGGTGGCCGAGCTGCTGCGGAAGAAGGAAACCTACCAGAAGATTGCCGAGGAGACGGGGGCCAGCAGCGCCACCATCAGCCGGGTGAACCGGGCACTGACCTACGGCGCGGACGGATACAACCGGCTTTTTGAACAGATGGACGAAGCGGAAAAGGAGTAACGACAAGCGCATGGACCTGAGCAAACTGAACCGCGAGCAGCGTATTGCGGCGGAAACGATAGAGGGACCCGTACTGATCCTGGCAGGGGCGGGCAGCGGAAAGACCCGGGCACTGACCTACCGGGTTGCGAACCTGATCGACCACGGGGTGCCGGCCTGGCGGATTCTGGCCCTGACCTTTACGAACAAGGCGGCCAAGGAGATGAAGAACCGGGTGGCAGACCTGATTGGCTTCGAGGCAGCGGACGAGGCCTGGATCAGTACGTTTCACTCCACGTGCGCACGGATTCTGCGGCGGGACATTGAAAAGATCGGATACAGCCGGTCGTTTGTCATTTATGACGACGACGACCAGACCCGGGTGATCAAGGAAATCCTGAAACACGAGAATATCGACGAAAACTACCTGCCGATCCGGGAAATCCGCGGGAAGATCAGCGACGCCAAAAACAAGCTGCTTTCACCGGACGAATGGTTTCAGAAATCGGCCCGGGACAGGCGATGCAGCATGATTCACGACGTGATGTGCGGGTACGAAAAGCGGATGAAGACGCTGAATGCGCTGGATTTCGATGACCTGCTGCTGAAGACGCTGGAGCTGCTCGCGGATCATCCGCCGGTGCTTCAGTACTATCAGGACCGGTTCCGGTATGTGCTGGTGGACGAATATCAGGACACGAACAAGGCCCAGTATGAAATGATCCGCATGATTACGGCGGAAAGCCGGAACCTCTGCGTGGTGGGCGACGACGACCAGAGCATCTACGGATGGCGCGGGGCGGACATACGGAACATCCTTGACTTTGAGGACGACTATCCGGACGCGAAGGTCATCAAACTGGAGCAGAACTACCGCAGCACAGCCACGATTCTCGATGCGGCGAACCAGCTGATCGCCAACAACGAGGGACGGAAGGACAAAAAACTCTGGACCGAGCACGGCGACGGCGAGAAAATTGAGCTTTACCGGGCGAGCGACGAGCACGACGAGAGCATGTGGATCGCCGGGCAGATCCGGGAGCTTTCGAAGGCAGGCAGCAGCTTCGGAGACTGCGCGATCCTTTACCGGACGAACGCCCAGAGCCGCGTTCCGGAAGAAATGCTGATGCGGAGCAACATCCCCTACAAGGTGTTCGGGGGACAGAAGTTCTACGAACGGAAGGAAATCAAGGACATACTGGCTTATCTGCGGGTGATCGTGAACCCGGCGGACGACATCTCATTGAGCCGGATTATCAACGTTCCGAAGCGGGCCATCGGCGACACGACGGTGCAGGCTCTGGCGGAAGCCGCGGCGGAGCGGGAAGTGCCGCTTTACGGGGTGATGAACGATCCGCCGGAGACCCTGGGGACGCGGGCGAAAACCAGCGTTTCCAACTTTTTCGCGATGATGACGCTGCTGGGCGCGATGAAAGAAGCCATGGGACTGACGGAATTTGTTGACACGCTGATTGAAAAGACAGGGCTTGAGGAGCAGTATCAGAAGGAGAACACGGACGAGGCCCGGGACCGGATTGAGAACATGAACGAATTCCGGAACGGCATTCGGGAATACGCGGAGAGCGAAGAAGAACCTACGCTGGAAGGATACCTTGAGAACGTTTCGCTGGTGACAGACCTGGACCGGGAGACGGACGCAGGGCGCGGCTGGGTGACGATGATGACGCTGCACAGCGCGAAAGGCCTCGAATTTGACAACGTGTTCATTCCCGGCATGGAGGAGAATCTTTTCCCGAGCAGCCGGAGCGTTGACGACGGGAACCGCCTGGAAGAGGAGCGGCGGCTGATGTACGTCGGGATTACACGGGCACGGAAGCGGCTGTTCCTGAGCTATGCTTCGGAACGGATGCTCTACAACCAGTACAACCACAACCCGCCGAGCCGGTTCCTGCGGGAGATTCCCGCACGGCTGATGCACAACCATGCCGGCGAAGGCCGGGACGGGTATGCTTTCAGCGCACGGAGCGTCGGTATCGGAGCCGGTGTTGGCGGCTTTGGCGGGACAAGAAGTGCCGGAGCCGGTATGGGTGGGTTCGCCGGGCCGCGCAGCACCGGAAACACGGGATACGGCCGGAACATAGTGCCATTCACGAGACCCGCGGGCACGCGGAACCGAATCCCCGTGAAGCCCGGGACGGTCGGGGAACCGGTGCTGACGATCAAAGGAAAAAGCCTGGGAGAGATTCCGGGTGTGAGCAAAGGATTCGGGACGGTGGCGAGCACGGCACGGGCGTTGGAAGACACGGCCATGAAAGCGCTGTTCGCGCCGGGAGACCGGGTGCGACATCCCAAATTCGGCGCGGGAACCGTTACAAAGATTACCGGCAGCGGAAAAAACGCGACGATTACCGTTCGGTTTGACCGGGACAAGGAACGTATGCTTTCACTGGCCGTGGCGCCGATTGTGCGGATTGAGAGTGATTAGTGAATAGTGGGCAGTGGTTAGTGGATTTTGATGAGCGGAGAGGATTCGGATGAACGGGGAACAACGGACACGGATGGAGGAGCTGATTGAGGAGATCAGCAAAGCTTCCTATTCATACTACGTGCTGGACGACCCTTACATGAGCGACATGCAGTGGGACCGGCTTTACGACGAACTGCGGGCGCTTGAAGCGGAAACCGGCGAGGTACTGGAAGGCAGCCCGACACGGAAAGTCGGCGGCGCGACGCTGCAGGGCTTTGCGGAACACCGGCATATCAATCGGCTGTGGTCGATGGACAAGGTGCAGAGCCTGGAGGAGCTGGACGCCTGGATCGCGCGGACGGAGAAGCTGGCGGGGCGGAGCGATCTGCTTTACTACGTTGAATACAAATTTGACGGGCTGACGCTGAACCTGACCTACGACGGGGGCAAACTCGTGCAGGCGGCGACACGGGGCGACGGCAGCGTCGGCGAAGCCATCCCGGAACAGGCGAAGACGATTCACAGCGTTCCGCGGGAGATCCCTTACAAAGGGCTGATGGAGGTGCAGGGCGAATGCATCATGCGCCTGAGTACCCTTGAGAAATACAATAAAGCACATCCGGAGGCGCCCCTGAAGAATGCGCGAAACGCCGCGGCGGGGGCATTGCGGAACCTGGATCCTTCGGTGACCGCGAACCGGCACCTGGACGCTTTTTTCTACCAGATCGGGACGATTGAGAACCCGCCCTACCGGACGCAGCCGGAGATGATCGCTTTCCTGAAGGAAAACGGATTCCAGACGAGTCCCTACCTGGGCAGCGGAAGAGGCCGGGAGGAACTGGAAAAGTGCATCCGGGAGATCGAGGCGGAGCGGAGCTCACTGGACTGGCTGATCGACGGAGCGGTGATCAAAATCGGGGATGCCGCGCTTCGGGAGCAGATGGGCTTTACGGAGAAATTCCCGCGGTGGGCAGTGGCCTATAAATTCAAGGCGGAAGAAGCCGTGACGAAGCTGCTGGACGTTACATGGGAACTGGGGCGGACGGGGAAGCTGACGCCGCTGGCCCACGTGGAGCCGGTTGATTTCTACGGCGTGACGGTTTCAAAGGCAACGCTGAACAACCTGGGCGACATTCAGCGGAAAGACGTTGCTATCGGATGCAACGTATGGATCCGGCGGAGCAACGACGTGATTCCGGAGATTATGGGCCGGGCCGGGGAGATTCAGCCGGGAGAGGTGCCCATTGGGGAACCGGAGGTTTGTCCGGCGTGCGGAAGTCCGCTGGTGCGACGGGGAGCGCATATTTTCTGCATGAACCGGAAGGGATGCAGGCCGCAGACGGTGGCACGGATCGCGCACTTCGCCAGCCGGGAGGCCATGGACATCGAAGGCCTGAGCGAGAAGACGGCGGGCCAGCTTTACGACCAGGCCGGGATCAGGGAAATCGGAGACCTTTACCGGCTGACGCCGATGGATTTCCTGATGCTGGAAGGATTCAAGGAGAAGAAGGCAGCGAACCTCGGGGACGCGCTGGAAAAGAGCAAGCAATGCGACCTGGACGCCTTCCTTTACGCACTGGGGATTCCGAACGTAGGCCGGAAGACGGCCCGGGACCTGGCACAGGCTTTCGGGACGCTGGAGAAGGTGAAGGCGGCGACGGCGGAACAACTGACGGCGCTGCCGGACATCGGGGAGATTGTGGCCGGGAGCGTTACGGAATACTTCAGCTTTCCGGAGAACCTGGCGATGATCAACGACATGCTGGCGGTGGGGGTGACGCCCCGGGCGATGGAACACGCGGGAGAAGGCGTTTTCAGCGGGATGAGCATCGTGGTGACCGGGACGCTGCCGACGCTGAGCCGAAAAGCGGCGGAAGACCTGATCCGCAGCCGCGGCGGGAACGCAAGCAGTTCCGTGAGCAAAAAGACGGCCTTCGTGGTGGTCGGCGAAGACGCGGGAAGCAAGCTGACAAAAGCGCAGAGCCTCGGGATTGAGACGATCGACGAGGCGGAGCTGCTTCGACGGGCCGGGGTTCAGGTTTAAGGTTTAAGGGCCTTAGCACTTTGGGTTGGAGGAGAATGAAAGATGTTTTCGAGTATTACACAATGGATTCAGGATTTACAGGCGAATCCATCGGGAACTTTAATTACGCTGGCCTATACGGCGGTGTGCATACTGTTCAGCCTGATTCTGCACGAATGCGCCCACGGGTGGGTGGCATGGAAATGCGGGGATCCGACGGCGAAGATGCTGGGGCGGCTGACGCTGAACCCGCTGAAGCACCTGGATCCCGTCGGAACGATCTGCATGGTGTTCCTGCACGTGGGCTGGGCGAAGCCCGTGCCGATCAATCCGCGGAACTTCCGGCACTACCGGCGGGACTACATTCTGGTTTCGCTCTCAGGCATCGCGGTGAACCTGCTGATCTTCCTGATCAGCATGGCTGCGTCGGCGCTGCTGTGCCGGGTGATTTACAACAGCTATGTGATCGACTACGTCCGGGAAAGCAAACTGCAGAACAACCTGATCGACATTTACCACATGTGGCTTCCCAACGCGGTGTATGCCGGGGAATTCACGGCAGTGGCCGGGAACCTGAACCGCGGAAGCGAATGGGCGCTGTATGTGCAGCGGCTGTTCTTCATGCTGGCGCAGATGAACCTGGGCCTGGCGATTTTCAACCTGATCCCGGTGCCGCCGCTGGACGGATACCGCTTCCTGGACATGTTTGTTTTCAAGGGAAAGCTGGCGATGGATCAGCGGACGATGTACTTCATTCAGATCGGATTCCTGATTGTGTGCATGACGGGCGTGCTGAGCGGACTGCTGACGACGGTGAACGGCGCGGTGTACGGATTTTTCAGCAACATCATGGGAGCTTTGGTATAAATGATCACGCGCGAATTTAAACTGAAGGATTTTGACGGGCCGCTGGATCTGTTGCTGACCCTGATCGGAAAGGCGCAGATCGACATCCGGGACATCTTCGTGAGCGAGATTACGGACCAGTACCTGGAGATCGTGCGAAACGCTCCGGACATCAACATGGACGAAAGCAGCGACTTCCTGGTGATGGCGGCGACGCTGCTGGAAATCAAAAGCCGGGCGATGCTGCCGCGGCCGGCGCCGCCGGAGGAGGAAGATCCGGAGACGGAACTGATCCGGCGCCTGGAGGAATATAAACAGTTCAAAGAGACCGCGGAGGAAATGAAAAGCTTTGAGGAAGCGGCAAAGCACGTTTTTACGAAGCTGCCGGAGGAATACCCGCTGCCGCCGCAGGAATACGAACTGACGGGACTGACGCTGGAAGGGCTGACGGAGGCGTTCATCCGGATCTGGAACCGGAAGCCGGCGACGGACGACAACCCGGAGAGCAACCACTACGCGCCGCGGAACATCCGGCGGGACAGCCACACGGTGCAGGAATGCATGCTGGACCTGATGAAGGCGGTGAAGCAGAAAAAGCGGATGCGGTTTGAGGAAGCCTTTGAGGGCGCGGCGACGAAGGAAGCGGTGGTGACCTACTTCCTGGCGGTGCTGGAGCTGCTGAAACTTGGCCAGATGCACATCCGGCAGGACAACGTTTACGGCGAGATTGAACTGATCTGGGGCCGGGCCAAACCCCGGGAAGAAGAGGATCTGATCACCGCGGCGAAGAACGGCCTGCGGCCGCCCAGGACGAAGCGGTCGGCGAAGAAGGCAGCCGAGGATCCGGCGGCGGATGAGACGATAACAGCGAACGGTGATTCGGCGGCTAAGACAGCGGAAGCGGATATTTCCGTGATGGCTGGCGCAGCGCTGAATGCAGCCGAAGATCCTGCAGCGGAGAAGACAGCGATGGACGCGACGATAACAGCAGCGGCTTCAGACAAGGAAAAGGAGACGGCGGAATGAGCGAAAAGGAAGAAGTGCGGGGAGGCTCCCTGAAGGGCAGAATTGAAGCCATTCTGTTCGTAGCCGGGGAGGCGGTTTCCCTCAAAGACATGGCGAAAGCGCTGGCGGTTGGGGAGAAGGAGCTGAAGTCGGCGCTGGAGGAAATCGGCAGCGAATACGACTATGAACAGCGGGGCTTTATGCTGAAGCGGTTCGGAGACAAGGTGCAGCTGGCGACGCGGCCGCTGTACGCGGAGGATGTGCTGCGGCTGCTGCAGCCGGTGCAGCAGCAGAGCCTGAGTCAGGCGGCGATGGAGACGCTGGCGGTGGTGGCCTACAAGCAGCCGGTGACGCGGGCAGAGGTTGAACAGATCCGGGGCGTGAAATGCGACTACAGCCTTCAGAGCCTGACGGCGAAAGGGCTGATTGCGGAAGCGGGACGGAAGGACACGATCGGGCGGCCGATTCTCTACGCCACGACGGACACGTTCCTGAGCCACTTCGGATTAGCGACGCTGGAGGACCTGCCGCCGCTGCCGGAGCCGGAGAACCCGGCGGAAACCGGAGACGCGGGAGAAGCGGAAGAGCTGATACCCTGAGTGGATAGTGAATAGTGGATAGCGGAGCCGTGAATGTTTAAGAACTGACAGCTCTGTGGAGATTCAGAAAGGAGACGGGGATCCATGAACGGGCAGAACAAACCGAACGCACGGCAGAAGAGAGTTGTGGGCGCCGGAAAAGGCATTGAAAAAAAGGGCGAAGGCCTGGGGATCGGCCCGGTCGGGCAGATGCCGGGGCAAAGCGCCTTTGAACACGTCGCGAAGGACGCGGCGAAGGAAGCCGCCGCCTTCGTGGCCAAAGAAGCGGTGCATCACGCTGCGCAGAAGGCCCAGGGCAGGACTCAGAATGCCCGGGCTTCGGCCAGCCGGCCGGCGGCGGGAGGCTTTTTCGATCAGGCACAGCAGGCGGCTCAGAAAGCTTCCCGGCCTTCGCAGGGGGCCTCTCGACCTTCAGCCTCGAGACCTGCGACGGGCTCCACACGGCCTTCGGCCAGCCAGCCGGCAGCGGGTTCCACGCACGCTTCTGCCTCCCGCCCGGGCGAGACACAGAACTCCGGGCAGAGCCGCAAGGGCGGAACACCCATGGGCATGGGCCGGGGTGGATGCAGCGGAAAGCTGTTGCTGATTGTGATCGCGGTGATCGCCTTCTTTGTGCTGGGCGGAAAGAACCTGCTTTTTGGCGGGGGCGACAACAACAGTAACAATGTCACCAACCTGACGACCACAACCTCGCAGACCTCGAATCAGACCACGAGTCAAACCTCGTCACAGACCTCCGGCTCGGGTTCAGGCTCGTCGCAGAGCTCGACCTCCGGCTCGGGAACGTCGTCGACGCAGAGCGGCAGCTCCATCATGAACCTGCTGAGCAGCTTCCTGGGCAGCACGGGGTCTGGCTCCGCCTATGACTTCGAGGGGATGCTGACCGGCCTGACCGGCGGCAGCGGGTCTTCCGGTTCCGCGCAGTACTTCACCACCTCCATGGAAAACAACACCGCCACCGCGGACACATCGGTGGCTTCCGGGACGCGGGACAAATACACCACGATCAAGGGAAAAAACAAGGACACGATGACGATCCTTGTGTACATGTGCGGCGCGGACTTGGAGAGCGAAAACGGCATGGCGTCGAGCGACCTGAAAGAGATGGTCAACGCCAGCCTGAGCGACAAGGTGAACGTGCTCCTTTACACCGGCGGAGCACGGAAGTGGAAGAACAACGTCGTGAGCGCCAAGGTAAACCAGATCTACCGCATCCAAAAAGGCAGCCTGGAGCGGCTGGTGGAGAACGACGGGAAGGACAGCATGACCAGCCCGAAGACGCTTTCCCGCTTCATTCAGTACGGCGCCCAAAACTTTCCGGCGAACCGCATGGTGCTGATCTTCTGGGATCACGGCGGCGGCAGCGTCAGCGGATACGGCTACGACGAGCGGTACAGCCAGGGGCAGACGATGACGCTGGCGGGGATCAACGAAGCGCTGGCGAACGGCGGCGTGAAATTCGACTTCATCGGCTTTGACACCTGCCTGATGAGCACGGTGGAAAACGAGCTGATGCTGGAAAGCTACGCGGACTACATGATCGCCAGCGAGGAATCGGAGCCCGGCGTCGGTTGGTACTACACGAATTGGCTGAACAAGGTGAGCAAAAACACGTCGATGAGCACGGTCGAGATTGGAAAGACGATTGTTGACGACTTCGTCGAGGTGTGCAACCGGCAGTGCCGCGGACAGGCAACAACGCTGAGCGTGACGGATCTGGCGGAACTGGGCGCGACGGTTCCGAAGGAACTGCGGGAATTCAGCATTGAGACCAACGAACTGATCCGGAACAAGGAGTACAGGAAGGTTGCGCAGGCGAGGAGCCAGACGCGGGAATTCGCGACCCACGCGCGCATTGACCAGATCGACCTGATTCACTTCGCCAAAAACCTGGGCACGGCGGAAGCCGCGGACCTGGCGAAGGCGCTGCAGGGAGCGATCAAATACAACCGGACGGGCGGCGGCATTTCCAACGCCTACGGCCTGAGCATCTATTTCCCCTGCAAGCAGGCGGGCACCGTGAACAAAGCCGTTGCCACCTATCAGGCCATCGGCATGGAGGACGAATACGTCCGCTGCATCCAGGAGTTCGCGAGCCTGGAGGTGAGCGGCCAGCTGGGCGGCGGATCGTCCCTGGTGAGCTCAAGCAGCGGGAGCGGCCTCGGCGGAAGCGCCCTGAGCGGCCTCGGCGGAAGCGCCCTGAGCAGCCTCGGCGGAAGCGCCCTGAGCGGCCTGCTGGAAAGCCTCGGGGGCGGCGGAAGCAGCTACAGCAGCATCGGCAGCGGATACAGCGGCGGCGCCCTGGAAAACCTGCTGGGCGGATACTACGGCGGCGGCAGCAGTTCCGGCGGCACGGGAAGCATCCTGGACCTCTTCATCGGGCGGAGTCTCACGGCCAAAACCGCCGCGGCCTACATTCAGGAAAACCACTTTGACCCCAGCACCCTTCAGTGGAAAAACGGCCGGATTTCCTTTACGGACGAACAGCTGAGCAACCTGGTCGATATTCAGAAGAACATGTTCTTCGACGACGGGGAAGGCTACATCAACATGGGGTTTGACACCCGGATTGAGACGCAGGGAAACGACCTGATTTACGAATTCGACGGCACCTGGCTTTCCATCGACCGGCAGCCGGTGGCCTATTACAAAATCGGAACGGTGGAGCAGGATACCTGCTACGCGGAGGTCGGCTATGTTCCGGCCATCGTGAACGGCACGCGGGCGGACCTGATCCTCGTGTTTGACCAGGACCATCCCTACGGCTACATCGCGGGCGCGCAGGTGGTTTACCTGAACGGGGAAACGGACACGGAAGCGAAGAACCTGGTCGGCATCGGGAAAGGCGATCAGATCCAGTTTGTGTGCGACTACCTGGATTACAAGGGAAATTATCGGGATACCTATAAACTTGGCGACCCGATCACCCTCGGCGACGAGGTTGAGATCGGCAACACGTATGTCGACGCGAAGAAATGCCGGCTGACCTACTGCCTGACGGATATTTATCAGGGGCATTACTGGACGCCCGTTATGTGAAAGTATAGGGTATAGGGTACAGGGCTTAGGGTTTAGGGTTTAGGAGTCGCGCTGCGGCGCGGCAGTGGATAGCGGATAGTGGTTAGTGATGAGCGGACAGCGAATCATGGACAGGTTTTTTAAGGGGTTTTCGAATGGATTATAACGAGAAGTTTGAGATGGCGCTGGAGAAAGTGCAGAAGGCGCCGCGCTACACCGGCGGGGAGATGAATACCACCGTCAAGGCGTGGGACGAGGCCAGGCTGCACTTCGGCTTCTGCTTTCCGGACACCTATGAGGTGGGCATGAGCCACCTGGGCATGAAGATTCTTTACGGGCTGATCAACCGGGAAAGCTGGAGCCTTTGCGAGCGGTTCTTCATGCCCTGGACGGACATGATGGACATCATGAAGGCGGAAGGCATCCCGCTGCTGAGCATGGAAAGCCGGCGCCCTCTGCGGGATTTTGACGTGATCGGTTTCACGCTGCAGTACGAAATGAGCTACAGCAACATCCTGGCCATGATTGAAATGGGCGGCGTGCCGATCGATAGCTGCGAGCGGGGCGAGAACGACCCGATCGTCGTGGCCGGCGGACCCTGCGCCTTCAATCCGGAGCCCCTGGCCGACTTCATCGACGCCTTCATGATCGGCGACGGCGAGGACGTCATGACGGAGCTGAACCGGGTGATCCTCTCCCGCAGGGAAAACGGCTGGACCCGGGGAAAATGCCTGCGGGAGCTGGCGAAGCTGGAGGGCGTCTACGTGCCTTCGCTCTACGACGTGACGTATGAAGCGGACGGGCGCGTGCGGTCGGTGACGCCGAACTGCCCGGAAGCATCGCCCACGGTCCGGAAACGGGTGGTCGTGGATCTGAATACCACCTACTATCCGGAAGAAATCCCCGTGCCCTACACGGAGGTCGTTTTCGACCGCATCATGCTGGAAATCATGCGGGGCTGCACGCGCGGCTGCCGCTTCTGCCAGGCGGGAATGCTTTACCGCCCCGTGCGGGAGCGGAGCCTGGAGAAACTGACCGATCTGGCGGAAAAACTGCAGGAGGCGACGGGCTACGAGGAAATCAGCCTCAGCAGCCTTTCCAGCGGCGACTACACCTGCCTTCCGGAGCTGATCCGCACGCTGATGAAAAACATGAAGGACAAGCGGGTTTCCATCAGCCTGCCCAGCCTGCGGATCGACAGCGTGCTGAAGGAGAGCCTGGAGGAAACCCAGCAGGTTCGCAAGACGAGCCTCACCTTCGCCCCGGAAGCCGGCACCCAGCGCATGCGCGACGTGATCAACAAAGGCGTCACGGAAGAAGACCTGCTGGAAAAGGTGCGGGACGCCTTCCACGGCGGCTGGAACAGCGTGAAGCTGTATTTCATGGACGGCCTGCCGACGGAGACGGAGGCGGACCTGGATGGCATTGCGGATCTGGCGCGGAAAGTCGTTTCCGAATATTTCGCCGTGCCGAAGGACCGGCGGGCCCGGGGCCTGCGGGTCACCGTCAGCGTCAGCATTTTCGTGCCAAAGCCCTTCACGCCCTTCCAGTGGGCCCCCCAGGACACGATTGAGACGGTCTTCGCCAAAACCGGGCATCTGAAAAAAGTGCTGAACATCAAGGGCGTCACCTTCAACTGGCACGAGCCATACCTGAGCTTCATGGAAGCCTGCTTCGCCCGGGGCGACCGGCGCATGGGCAAAGTGCTGCGCCGGGCGTATGAAAAAGGCTGCATCCTGGACGGCTGGAGCGAGACCTTCCGGTTTGACACGTGGATGGAAGCCTTCAAGGAATGCGACCTGGATCCGGCGTTCTATGCCAACCGGGAGCGGGCGCTGGACGAAGTGCTGCCCTGGGACCATATCGACAGCGGGATCTCCAAATCGTTCCTGCTGCGGGAATGGGAGAAGAGCCGGAGGGCGGAGACCACGAAGGACTGCCGGAAGGGCTGCAACGGATGCGGCCTGCAGAAATGGAAGGGTGTGTGCGGCTATGCGAATGCCGGCGGTACCTGAAAAGAGGATGGGAGTGTGCGGCTATGCGGGTGCGGACGGTCGTTGAAGAGAGGAAAAGGAGTTTGCCGGAATGAGAATATTGGCAGTGTTTGAAAAGGGTGAGCGGATCCGGCACATCGGGCACCTGGACATTCAGCGCAGCGTGCAGCGGGGGCTGCGGCGCAGCGGCCTGCCGGTGGCTTACAGCCAGGGCTTCAATCCGCATATCCTGATCACTTTCGCTCAGGCGCTGTCCACCGGCGCCTGCGGGAAACGGGAAATCATGGACGTGACGATGGCGGAGGAGGTTTCGGCGGAAGAGTTCGTCGCGCGGATGAACAGGGCCATGCCGCCGGAAATGCAGGTGCGCGAGGCCCGGGCCGTGGACGCAAAACATCCGTCGCTGATGGGCATGGTGCGGGCGGCGGATTATGACCTGACGATCCGGGACGCGGAAATCGGAGCGCGGCTGGCGGAAGCGATACCGGCCATGATGGCGAAGGAAACCATTCCGGCCCTGCGCAAAACGAAGACGAAGCTGACGGAGGTTGACATCAAGCCGCTGATCCTTTCGATCCGGGGAGAAGCAAACCATGTTTTCGCGACCCTGGTGCTCACCGAGCGGGAAAGCTGCAAGCCGCAGATGCTGCTGGAGGCCCTGAAGCAGGCGGCCGGGATCGAGGGCGAAGTGCGGATGCTGGTAACGCGGGAGCGGCTTCTGGGCGAGGACGCGAGCGGTGTACTGGCACCGCTGGAGACGCTTTAGCGGATCGTGGATCGTGAGAAATGAAGTGTGAAACGCGCGGCGTTTCAGAATGGAATGAGTTTTGCGATGGAACGGGTGATTGTTCGGGGACCGGGATTCTGCGCCGTCACGGAGAACGGGGTTCTGGTCGAATACCTGCAGCGGGATGCTTCGCAGGGCGGGGATATCCTCGGCGGAACGGTGGAGCGCATGATGCCCGGAATCGGCGGCGCGTTTGTTTCCATCGGCCGCAAAAAGGCCGGGTTCCTGCCGCTGCGGGAAAACAGCCAAAGCTTTGCGGCAGAACCGCTTCGCAGCGGAATGCGCATCCCGGTGCAGGTGAAGAAGGAAGAAACCGGCGGGAAGGGCGCTTTCCTCACGCGGGACCTGACGCTGGCCGGAACATATGTACTGCTGATGCCCCTGAACCGGTATATCGGCGTGAGCAGCCGGATACAGGCGGAAGAAGACCGGGAGCGGCTGCGCGCGATCGGCCGGGAGCTGGTTGAACAGCTCAGTGACGGGCCTTTGGCAGGCACGAAGGTTTGCAGCGAGAATTCGGCCGGTCTTGAAAATGCAGCAGGATCGTTCGGCATCGTGATGCGGGCGGCAGCCCTGCAGGCGGACCGGGAACAGATAGACGCGGAAACCGCGGATCTGCTTCGGGAATGGACCTGCATTCAGGAAAAAATCCGGGAAGGGTTTTCCGACGGCGAGGTGCTTTATCACCAGGATCCGATGGGGCAGATGATCGCTGAATATGAGGCAAAGGGCGCTGTTCGGATCCTGGAGGCGGAGACGCTGCCCGCGGATCTCACTCGGCAGCTTTCCGGGGCCGGGGAGCGGAAGATCAGGATCCGGAACGGCGGGAACATCGTGATCGACCGGTGCGAGGCGATGACGGTGATCGACGTCAACAGCGGATCGGCGGGCGCCGGACAGGACCGTGGCAGATCCGGGCAGGTCGGAGGCGCCGGACAGGACCGTGGCAGATCCGGGCAGGTCGGAGGCGCCGGCGCAGCCGGTTTCGCTTATCTGGAGACGAATCTGGCGGCCTGTGAAACGATCGCGGCGCAGATCCGGCTTCGCAACCTGGGCGGGATGATCCTGATCGACTTCATCGACATGGAGACGGAGAACGACCGAAATCGGGTTGCGGACAGGATGCGGGAAGCGCTCTCTGCAGACCGGCGCAAGACGGTGGTTCACGGATGGACGCGGCTCGGGATTCTGGAAATGACCCGGAAGCGGACGTGAAAGATTAAGAAATAACGGGGCTCTTCGGTCGAAAGGCCGGGAGCCTTACCATGGAAAAGGATGGGAACGATATGACCAGATCCGACTTGACGGTTTCGGCGGAAGAGATGGAGCGGCAGAAGGAATTTACGGCGGAGATCCGGCAGATGCCGGGACGGCCGGAGAGCTTTTATGTCGTGACCTACGGATGCCAGATGAACGCCCACGACAGCGAAAAGCTATCCGGCATGCTGCAGGAAATGGGCATGACGGAAGCGGAGGATCGGGAGCAGGCGGACTTCGTGATTTTCAATACCTGCTGTGTGCGGGAAAACGCGGAGCGGCGGGCCTTGGGAAACGTGACGTGGCTGAAGGAGATCCGGAAGCGGAACCCCGGGCTGGTCATCGCCGTTTGCGGCTGCATGATTCAGGAGCCGGGCATGGCGGAAAAGATGCTGAAGCAGTATAAGTTCATCAATCTGGCCTTCGGAACCTCGAACCTGTGGAAATTTCCGGAGCTGCTTTACAGAACGCTGAACACCGACCGGAACACGGTGGTCGTGGAGAACGAGGACGTGATTCCGGAGGGGCTGCCGATTTCCCGGGCACGGAAGGAAGCCGCCTATATTACCGTGATGTACGGTTGCAACAACTATTGCAGCTACTGCATTGTGCCGTATGTCCGGGGACGGGAGCGCAGCCGGGAGCCGGCCAGCATCCTGCGGGAGGCGGAAGAATTGTTGCGCAGCGACGTTCAGGAAATCATGCTCCTGGGGCAGAACGTGAACAGCTACGGGAAGGATCTGGGCGGCGGGATGAGCTTCGCCGGGCTTCTGCGGGAGCTGGACGCGATGGGGATTCCGCGGATCCGGTTTATGACCAGCCATCCGAAAGATCTGAGCGATAAACTGATTGAGACGATGGGAAGCTGCGGACATATCCTGCCGCAGTTCCACCTGCCGGTGCAGAGCGGCAGCGACCGGATGCTGAAGGAAATGAACCGGCACTACACGCGCTCTCAGTACCTGGACCGGGTGCGGAAGCTGCGGGCAGCGGTGCCGGGCATCGGCCTGAGCACGGATATCATCGTCGGTTTCCCGGGAGAGACGGAGGCGGATTTCGCGGACACGATGGCGCTGGTGGAGGAAGTGCGGTACGACAGCGCCTTCACGTTCATCTATTCTCCGCGGGTCGGCACCCGGGCCGCGGAAATGGACGGCCAGATCGATCCGGAGGTTTCCAAAGAGCGGATTCAGAAACTCATTGCGCTGCAGGAAGGGCTGCAGCAGGAAACGATGGCGCGGTTTGTCGGCATGGAGGAGGAAGCGCTGATCGAGGGATTCAGCCGGCGCAGCACCCTGGAGGTTTCCGGCAAGGGCCGGCACGGGATTTCCATCACCCTGCGGGGCGGCGCGGAGGATATCGGAAGGATTGTGCGCTGCCGGATCACGGGGCTGAAGAACAATACGCTTACGGCGGAACGGATTTAAGGATTCAGGCTTTTATGATTGTCGGAAAGAAGGACTTGGACGATGGGCATCTCGCCTATGATGCAGCAGTACCTGAATATTCATGAGCAGTATCCGGACTGTCTGCTGCTTTTCCGGCTCGGGGATTTTTACGAGCTGTTTTTTGAGGACGCGAAGGTGGCCAGCCACGAGCTGGAGCTGACGCTGACGGGAAAGGACTGCGGCCTGGAAGAGCGGGCGCCGATGTGCGGCATGCCTTTTCACAGTGTAAATACATATATTGAGAAGCTGATTGAGCGGGGATACAAGGTCGCCATCTGCGAGCAGATGGAGGATCCGGCGCTGGCGAAGGGACTGGTGAAGCGCGAAGTGGTCCGGGTGATCACGGCAGGGACCGTGACGGACCCGGTGATGCTGGACGACCGGAAAAACAACTACCTGATGGCGGTTCTGACGGACGGGAAGAACGCGGGAATTGCCTGCGCGGATGTTTCGACGGGCGAGTTTTATGTGGCGGAGCCGGCGATGGCGATCCTGCGTGCGGAGATTCTGCGTTCGGCGCCGACGGAGATCATATGCGCCAGCCGGGAGAGCCTGAAAGAGGCGGCCGGGGAGTTTCCGGGCATCGTGGTCAGCGAACAGAACAGCAACTGGTTCCGGCTGCATAACGCCGGCGAGGTGCTTTGCGACCATTTCAAACTGCCGCACCTGGCGGGCCTCGGGCTGGAGGAGCATCCCTCCGCGACGCGGGCGGCAGGGGCACTGATGAAATATCTGGGGGAGACCCAGAAGAACAGCCTGGAGCACATGACAACGCTGCGCTTTGCCCGCAGCGGCAACCGGATGCTGCTGGATCCGAACACGCGGCGGAACCTGGAACTGACGGAGAGCCTGCGCTGGAAGGGAAAGAAAGGGACACTGCTGTCCCTGCTGGACAAGACGAGCACTGCTATGGGCGGACGGCTGCTGCGCAGCTGGGTGGAGCAGCCGCTGCTGGACCGGGAGGAGATCAACGGGCGGCTGGACGCCGTGGAAGAGCTTGTCCGGAACCGGATGATCGGGATTTCCCTGGCGGAAGAGCTGGAAGGCGTTTACGACATGGAACGGCTGCTGAGCAAGGTTTCCTACCGGAACCTGAATGCCAGGGACTGCCTGGCCCTTTGCGCCAGTTTCAAGCGAATTCCGGGAATTCGGGAGCTGGTCGCTTCCGGAACGATTCAGGATGCTGCCTCAGGAGAACTTCCGCGGATCCTGCAGGCGCTGGACCCGATGGAGGATCTGACAGCCCTGCTGGAAGCGGCGATCCATCCGGACGCGCCGATTCAGATCACCGAAGGCGGGATCATCCGGGACGGATACAATCCGACATTGGACGAATACAGGGAGGCGCAGAAGCACGGCCGGCAGTGGATCCTGGACATGGAAAACCGGGAACGGGAGGCGACCGGCATCCGGAACCTGCGGATTCAGTACAACAAGGTTTTCGGCTATTATATCGAGGTAACGAAGAGCTTCCTGAGCCAGGTGCCGCCGCGGTATATCCGCAAGCAGACGCTGACGAACGCGGAACGGTTCATGACGCCGGAACTGAAGGAAGTTGAGCAGAAAATCATCGGCGCGCAGGAACAGAGCGTACGGCTGGAACTGCAGATTTTCGGCGAGATCCGGGACCGGATCGCCGGGGAGATTTCCCGGATTCAGCGAACGGCGGAGGCGGTGAAACGGCTGGACGCCTATCAGAGCCTGGCACGGGTGGCAGCGGAAAACCGGTATGTGCGGCCGGAGATCGTGACGGACGGAACGCTTTCCATTACAGAGGGACGGCATCCGGTGGTGGAGCAGAGTATTCCGGAAAACAGCTTTGTTCCGAACGATACGCTGCTGGATACCGGGGAGAACCGAATGATGATCATCACCGGGCCAAACATGGCGGGCAAGAGCACCTATATGCGGCAGGTGGCGCTGATCTGCCTCATGGCGCAGATCGGCAGCTTTGTGCCCGCGACGGAGGCGCATCTGCCGGTGTGCGACCAGATTTTTACGCGCGTGGGCGCCAGCGACGACTTGGCCAGCGGCCAGAGCACCTTCATGGTGGAAATGAGCGAGACGGCTTATATCCTGCGGAACGCGACGAAGGACAGCCTGATCATCCTGGACGAGATCGGACGGGGCACGAGCACCTTCGACGGGCTTTCCATCGCCTGGGCCGTCGTCGAATACATCTGCGACCGGGAGAAAATCGGCGCGAAGACGCTCTTCGCCACGCACTACCACGAGCTCAGCGAACTGGAAGGGCATCTGGAGGGAATCAAGAATTACTGCATCAGCGTGAAGGAACACGGCGAAGACGTGATCTTCATGCGGAAGATCACTCGCGGCGGCGCGGACAAGAGCTTCGGCGTGCATGTGGCGCGGCTGGCGGGGATTCCGCATCCGGTGATCGTGCGGGCCCATGAGATCCAGGCGCGGCTGGAGGTCAGTGACATCAACCAGAACACCATCGGCCAGAACATCCTGGGGGACAGCAACGAAAACCGGAAAAACCAGCAGGTGGATATGTTTGAATACCGGAAGATGGAGATCATCCAGGAACTGCAGGAACTGGACGTGATGGCCCTGACGCCCATCGACGCCATGAACAAGCTGTTCCTGCTGCGGGAAAAAGCCCGGAAGGTGTAAGGTGCGGGTTAGGATTTAGGATACAGGATTTAGGGCTTAGGAAAAACGGAGAGGTTTTAGGTTGAAGGTTTAAGGGATGAAGGTTACAGTTTGGGGGAGTGAGATTTTTGGGAAAGATTCGGATGCTGAGCGACAGCCTGATCGGCAAGATTGCCGCAGGGGAGGTTGTGGAGCGGCCTGTTTCCGCCCTGAAGGAACTGATCGAGAACAGCCTGGACGCCGGGGCCACTGCTGTGACGGCGGAGATCCGGGAAGGCGGGCTTTCCTATATCCGGGTGACGGACAACGGGTGCGGCATTGAGGAAAGCGACCTGCGGCTGGCCTTTGAACGGCACGCCACCAGCAAGATTTCCAAAGAACCGGATCTTTATTCCATTCAGACGCTGGGGTTCCGGGGAGAAGCGCTGGCCAGCATCGCGGCGGTTTCCCATGTGGTGATGACGACGCGGACGAAGACGGTCGACTCAGGGCTGAAGGTGACCAACGAAGGCGGGAAAATCCTGAAGATTGACGAGGCGGCCTGCACCGTAGGAACGACGATTACGGTGACGGATCTTTTCTTCAATACCCCCGTTCGGAAGGGATTCATGAAGAAAGCTTCGACGGAGGCGAGCGCTGTTTACGAACTGATGAACCAGTTTGTGCTGAGCCGGCCGGACGTGAGCTTCCGGTATATCAGCGACGGGAAAACCATGCTGCACAGCCCCGGGGACGGGCAGCTTGCCTCTGCGGTGGTGACGGTTTTCGGCGCGAAGGCGGCGAAAACCATGCGAAAAGTGGACGGGTCGGCAAACGGGATCCTGCTGAAAGGATATGTGGGCATCGGGGAGAACGGCCGGGGCAACCGGGGACAGGAGTATTTCTTTATTAACGGACGCATGATGCACAGCGGGATTTTGTCCGCGGCGCTGGAGACGGCCTGCCGGGAGCGGGTGATGATCGGGAAATTCCCGGTGTGCGCGCTACAGATGACGATTGCCTATGAGGCGGTGGACGTGAACGTGCACCCGAACAAGCTGGAGGTTCGGTTCCGGGACGAGGCGGCGGTGAGCGACGCCGTGACGACATTGGTGCTGGAGGCGCTGAAGGATCAGGACGCGTTTGAGAAACCGGTGCTGATGGAGCTGGCGCCGAAGGCGAAAACGGAACCGGCGGCCGCGCTGCCGGCGGAAAGCGTGTGGGCCGGGTTGATAAAGCCCGACACGGCGGCCGGGGGAATGGCCACGGTGACGGTGGCGGAGAAGGTGCCGGAGATTGCGGCGCCCGGGGACGGCGGAGTGTTGCGGGAGACGGCGGAAATGCGGCCTTTCGTGCGGCCGGGGACCGGGGCGGCTGCGCCGGTTGGGATGGTTTCGCCTGCGGCTGCGCCGATGCAGACGGCAGGGCTGAATACAGCGCCGGGACAAGTTACAGCGAATCGCTCAGCAGGGACGGGATTCACAGGAGCAGACATGACGGGTGCGATGGTCTCGCCTGCGGAGACGTTTGCCGGAACGGCTTCGCCTGCGGCTGCGCCGGCGGCACCGCCCCTGGGAATGGGATTGACAGGTCAGTCGTCAGGAGTTGACGGGACGGGGTTTGTATCGGTTTCAAAGAAACCGGAGAGTGCGGAGCAGGTGAATACCATACTGCCGGAGATCCGGAAGACCATGAAGGTTTTCGGGGCGCTTTTCAATACTTTTATCCTGGTGGAATATGAGGATCAGCTGCTGATGGTGGACCAGCATGCGGTGCACGAGCGGCTGCTTTTCGATCGGCTGATGGCGGAACACGCCGGGCAGAACATGGGGCAGGAATTGCTGGTTCCCCTGGTGATCAGCGTATCCGGGAAAGAGATGGCGCTGATCGAAGAAAACCGGGAGGTCTTTGAATCCATCGGGCTGGTGATGGAGCGCTTCGGAGAGCATGAGGCTGCGGTGCGTACGATTCCAATGGTGCTCGGCGAGGCGGAGACGGAAGTCTTCATCCGGGAAGTGCTGGACGAGATGGAACGCTGCGGTCGGCTTGAACTGGAGAAGAAACGGGCAGAGATTCTGCAGACTGCCTGCAAGCACGCCATCAAGAGCGGAGAGGCACTGACCGAGGACCAGCTGCGGAGTATTCTGGACGAGATGCTTGAGAAAAAAGTGACGCCGACCTGTCCGCACGGGCGACCACTGGTGGTTGCCATTACGCACCGGGAGCTGGACCGGAAGTTCAAGCGGATTCAGACATAAAAAAACGGAAAAGAGTCTGAGCGGGGCGCCGGAACAGACGCTCCGGCGGATTCAGGGTTGACGGGATGGAAAAGAAAATTGTATGCAGGGTGCTGACCGGGCCCACCGCCAGCGGGAAGAGCGACATTGGCTTCCGGATGGCGGCGACGCACGGATGGGAAATCATCTGCATGGACAGCATGCAGATTTACCGGAGTATGGACATCGGAACGGCCAAACCAAGCCGGGAAGAACAGGCGGCCGTACCGCACCATCTGCTGGACATCTGCGATCCGCGGGAAAGCTACAGCGTTTCCTGCTATGTTCAGAATGCGGAGAAGTGCATCCGGGAGATCGCGGCCCGCGGGCGGGAGATGCTGTTTGTCGGGGGAACGGGGCTTTACCTGGAAGGCCTTGTGAAAGGCATGAGCCTCGGAAACATACCAGCGAACGAAGCGCTGCGGGCGGAACTGCGGGCGCTCTCGGAGGGGCCGGAGGGCCGGAAACTGCTGGACGAAAGGTTACGGAAATGCGATCCGGCAACGGCAGAGAAGCTTCCGCTGAACGATCTTCGGCGGCGAATCCGGGCTATCGAAGTTTCGGAAAGCACGGGGACTCCTTTTTCCGCACAGCCGGAAGCAATGACGGAAAGCCCGTTTGAGTGGATCCTGGTGAGCACCTGCATGGAACGGGAACACCTTTACAGCAGAATCAACGAACGGGTGGACCGGATGATGGAGAGTGGACTTGCAGAGGAAGTCCGGCGGCTGCTTTCCGAAGGCGTCCCGGAGGATGCGCAGAGCATGCAGGCCATCGGGTACAAGGAGATGGTTCCTTTTCTGCGGGACGAATACACAATGGAAGCGGCGCTGGAAGAGATCCGGAAACGGACGCGGCATTATGCCAAGAGGCAGATGACCTTCCTGAAACGGATTGAGGGGATCCGGTACGTGGACAGCGAAGCGCCGGAGGCTTACGCGGAGATTGAACGATTTTTTCAGGTATAGGGTTTAGGAGGGGGAATACGGATGGATCAGCGGATTTCACGGATGATTGCAGAGGCCGAGGACGAGCTGGGGATTCTTTTTGAGGAGATTGACCGGAACGAGGAGGAACGGACGCGGCAGGTGCTGGCGGCTTTCCGGGAGGAAGGGGTCAGCTACCGGCATTTCGCCGGGACCACCGGATACGGATACGACGACATCGGGCGGGATACGCTGGAGCGGATCTATGCGCGGATTTTCCATACCGAAGCGGGACTGATGAGGCCGCACATCGCCAGCGGCACCGCGGCGCTGAGCCTGACGCTGTTCGGACTGACGCGACCCGGGGAGCACATCGTGAGCGCGACGGGCATGCCCTACGACACACTGCTGAGCGTGATCGGGATCGGGAAGAAGCAGATTCCGGGATCGCTGAAGGAAATGGGCGTCAGTTTTGACTGCGCGGAAATGAAGAACGGGAAGATCGACCTTACGGCGGTTGAAAGCCTGATCCGACACGACACGACGCTGGTGATTGCCCAGCGGAGCCGCGGATACGCATGGCGGCCGAGCCTGGCGCCGGAAGCGTTCCGGGAGCTGGCGGAGATGGTTCATACGAAGCATCCGGGCGTGCGGCTGATGGTGGACAACTGCTACGGAGAATTTGTGCGGGAATTGGAACCGACGGATTTCGGGGCGGATGTGTGCGTCGGCAGCCTGATTAAGAACCCCGGCGGCGGGATTGCCCCCGCGGGCGGATATGTGGTCGGACGGAAAGACGATATTGAACGGATTGCCGGCAGGCTGACAGCGCCGGGCCTGGGACGGGAACTGGGGAGCTATGAAGCCAGCTACCGACCGTATTATCAGGGGCTTTTCATGGCGCCCCATACGGTGGCTCAGGCGCTGAAGACCGCGATGCTGACGGCTCGGGTGTTTGAAAACATGGGACTGGAGACGACACCGCCGGCCATGGAACGCAGAGCGGATATCATCCAGGCGATCAAAATGGAAACGCCGGAGCGGCTGGTGGCTTTCTGCCAGGGGCTTCAGGCGGCCAGCCCTGTGGACAGCATGGCGACGCCGGAACCCTGGGACATGCCGGGATACGACGACCCGGTTGTGATGGCGGCGGGAACCTTCGTGGCCGGGGCCAGCATCGAGCTGAGCGCGGACGGGCCGATGCGGCCGCCGTACACGGCTTACATGCAGGGCGGGCTGACCTTTGCACACGGGAGAATTGCCCTGGCGGAAGTGCTTGAACGGATGATGGCCGGAAACTGTCTGTAACCCGATGAACAGGAATAATAATCAAACGGAAAGGATGAAGAAAGATGACCTTCAGACAGACAGGACTTTGCAGATGGATGACGCTTGCGCTGACGATGTGAATGCTGATGTGGACGGCCTCCGCCGCGATGGACGAATCGGAAATGACAGAGACGCAGATCGCCTTCACCGTCGTTGTGACCCTGGGCCAGGATCTTTCGGATCTGATGGTTCACATATACGGGGAGATCACGGCTTCGGAAACGGACTCTGCCAACGCGGCTGTGCAGCTGGTGGATGACCGGGTTGCCGATCCGGCGACCGATGCATTCAACCAAATTCCGGCGGATGCCCAGGCCGTCTATCTGGAAAAGGCAGAAGCCGTTTACAGAGCGATCTGGCAGCTGCTGCGTCCGGCGGTCACCGCAAAGACCGGTGAAGCGCTCGACATCCAGGAGATTGCTGAGCTCGCCGATGCTGCGGAGATTTCGGGGTTTGAAGAAGCCGCGGCGGAAATCATCGCAGACGTGAAGGATATCCTGTCGACCCTGAAGGACGGAATTGATGTGGAAAAATCCGAAGTACGCGCAAGGATCGATCAGATCGGATCCAGACTGAACTCCATGGAGACCGTGGTGAAAATAGCGGTCCGTGCCCTGGGCATCGATACGGTGAGCAGGCTGACGGAGGACACTCAGTGACTGATATATCCGGCCTGTGCCGGGCGGGGATGATCTGACGAAAATCAGTTGTCGCCCGGCAGGCGACCTGTTCCGGGCTGAAGTCTGGTATGATGCCCTCAGAGCGAAGGAATCATTCTTCCTCAATCAGAAACAGGAGGGCACCAAAATGAAGAAAAATTTGACGGAACTGGTTTTTATTCTTGACAAGAGCGGATCCATGTCGGGGATGGAAGCGGATACGATCGGCGGTTTCAACAGCATGATCGAAAAGCAGCGGAAAGAGGAAGGGGATGCGCTGGTATCCACGGTTCTCTTTTCCAATGAGAGTCATGTCATTCACGACAGGGTGAGCATCGGAAAGATCGAGCCGCTGACAGAACGCCAGTATTTCGTCGGTGGAGGAACCGCGCTGATTGATGCCATCGGACAGGCGATCCACCACATTGGAAACGTACACAAGTACGCACGGGACGAGGACCGTCCGGAACATACCATCTTTGTCATTACGACTGACGGCATGGAGAACGCCAGCCACCGGTACAGCAGTGAAGAGGTGAAGAAAATGGTCAGACGGCAGAAGAACAGGTACGGATGGGAATTCCTGTTCCTGGGAGCAAATATAGACGCGGTGGAGACCGCCGCACACTATGGCATCGGCGCGGACAGAGCGGTTCGGTTTCACAACGACCGAAAAGGCGTGACGCTGAATTATGACACGGTGAGCATGACGGTCGGCAGAATGCGCGCCCGTGAGACTGTTGGCGCAGAATGGAAAGAGCAGATCGAAGCCGATTATGCCTCGCGGGATGTTGAATTGAACAGATGAAGGGGGACCCATATGGTCATTGACAAGTAAAGGGGGAAAACATATAATTTAAGTACGGACAAAACCAGTCAGGAGGGAATGGAATGGATCTTCAGACTTTACAATCCAAAGCCCGGGCGGTGCGCCGGGACATTATTACCATGACATCCAAGGCGGGCGCGGGCCATCCCGGCGGATCTCTTTCCTGCACGGATGCGCTGGTGGCGCTTTATTTTGAAATTATGAAGGGTGTGGATCCCAAGAACGACAAGGATCCGAACCGGGACCGCTTTGTACTGAGCAAGGGACATGCCGCACCCGCGCTTTACGGCACACTGTGCGAGAAGGGATACTTTGGACCGGAAGAGTTCGATCATTTCCGGCAGCTGCACGGCATCCTGCAGGGACATCCGGATATCAAGAAGTGCCCGGGCGTGGACGCCTCCACGGGCTCACTGGGCCAGGGGATCTCCATCGCGGTGGGCATGGCGCTGGGCGCTAAGCACACGGGCAACAAATGCCACGTTTACACAGTGATCGGCGACGGGGAAAGTCAGGAAGGCCTCGTTTGGGAAGCGAGCATGGCTGCCGCACACTACAAACTGGACAACCTGACCGTGATTCTGGACCACAACGGCATGCAGATTGACGGCACGAACGACGAAGTGATGAGCCTGGGCGACATCAAGGCGAAAGCGGTTGCCTTCGGCTATGACGTGATCGAAGTTGCGGACGGGAACGACATGCAGCAGGTACTGGACGCGTTGCGGGTACCGGCCTGCCCCGGAAAACCCCGCTACATTCTGCTGAACACGCTGAAGGGCAAGGGCGTGAGCTTCATGGAAGGCCAGGTTGGCTGGCACGGCAAAGCCCCGAACGCGGAACAGGCTGCGCAGGCACTGAAAGAACTGGAGGGCTGAAAAGATGGAAAAGAAAGCTACACGTGTTGCCTATGGTGAGGCCCTTGTGAAACTCGGCGAAGCCAACGACAAGGTGGTTGTGCTGGACGCCGACCTGTCCAACGCCACGATGACCAACGCCTTTAAAAAGGCCTATCCGGAACGGTTCTTTGACTGCGGCATTGCCGAAGCCGATATGGTGGACATGGCGGCCGGCATGAGCACGATGGGCCTGATTCCCTTCTGCTCCACGTTTGCGGTTTTTGCGGGAAGAAGCTACGACCAGATCCGCAACGGCGTTTGCTATCCGCATTTCAACGTTAAATTCGGCTTCAGCCACGCCGGCATCACGCTGGGCGAAGACGGCGGAAGCCACCAGGCGATTGAAGACCTGGCGCTGATGCGGGTGCTGCCGGGAATGACGGTGCTTGTTCCCTCGGACGCCAACGAAACCTACCAGTGCGTCGAAGCGGCGGCGAAGATCGACGGACCCGTGTACATCCGCACGTGTCGCCTGCCCACCCCTGTTTACGATCCGAGACCCTTCACAGTTGGCAAGGGCAACGTGATCAAGGACGGAAGCGACCTGGTGATCTTTACCTGCGGCGTGATGCTGGAGCACACGCTGAACGCAGTGGAAGAGCTGGCCAAGAAGGGCATCAACGCAGCGCTGGTTTGCTTCCACACGATCAAACCCTTCGACGACGAACTGGCAATCCAATACGCGGTGAAGTGCAAGAAAGTCTTTACGGTTGAAGAGCATTCCGTGATCGGCGGACTGGGCGACGCAGTTGCCCCGCTGCTGATCGGCAAGGGTGTTGAGACCTTCAAAAAGATCGGCATCAACGACGAGTTCGGACAGAGCGGAAAACCCGCCGACCTGCTGGTTGAATACGGACTGACCGGTCCGCAGATTGCCGAGACCATTTGCAGCAGTCTGTAAAAACACCTGTGCGGACGGATCCCTTCCCGTTTTTCAGGACGGGAAGGGCTTTTTCAAAAGGAGGAAAAGGGCATGTCTGAATTCGGGGGAAGCCTGAAGAACATCGTGATGAAGAGCATCGAAGCCATCGGCAACAAGGCGAGCGACCTGGCTGCAGGGGCAAAGCAGAAGGTTGGAGAATACAACCTGGCGAATGAAAAGAAGGATGTTTTCAGCGAGATCGGCAGCAAGGTATTCGAACTTTCGAAGCAGGGCGTTGCATTTCCGGAAGAACTGCAGGAAGATCTGAAGAAGGCGGCGGAGATCGGCGCGGAGCTGGACCGGATCCGGGCGGAAAAGGAAGCGGCGGAGAAGGCGAAACAGGAAACTGCAGAGCAGGAAGCTGATGCGGCCGCGACAGACGAGAAGGACAAGGAAGCGCCGGAATACCGGGAGGCACCCGTGATCGAAATGCCAAGATTTGATGGGCCGGTGGCCGCAGAATACGCGGCACGGGACAACCGGGACGTTCCCGTGATCCGCGTTGACGACCCGGATGAAAAGAACGGCGACGGAGACTTTGCGGACTGTCCCATGAGCGCGGCCATCAATGACCTCTTCGAACAGATGCCGCCGGTTGACAAAATGATGGACAAGGTGAACAGTTCACTGGACGAACTGGGTGAAAACCTGAAAAAGTTTTCGGACGAATTTGATAAACAGCTGAACGATTTTTCGGATCAGATGATGGGCACCGAAAAAAAGGATCCCGGAGACAAAGAATGACTTCAGGGACAAAGGATTGCTTTGAACCGACACGACAGGAGGAACCCGAATGAGACGCTTCAGGCCCGGCCTGGTGATTCTGGCCTTGATCCTGACGCTTTTCCCGGCCCTTTGCAGGGCGGAGGGAGAGAGCATTCTCTCGCTTCAGGAAAAGGAATGGACATGGGAGAAGAACAATATCGCTTCCTTTGAAGGAAGCGCATCCCTGGCGAGCATGCCGCAGGGGAAGCTGCTGCTGACCCTCGAGATTGAGACCGAGCCCAAAGCCACCGACCCGGGCCAGGTTGTATTTCAGACGGTGAACGGGAAAAAACTGACGATCAAGAAACAGAAGCCGGAATACACGATCACCCACGAGGATTCCGACGAACTGACGTTCATCGGCAGCTGGAAAACACCGGACGACGTTTTCTTTACAAAGGTGGAGATTACTTTCCGGATCTGTACGGAGGACGGGAAGACCGTCCTGGCCGAGAAGAAGATGACCGCCGGCCGCACGAAGGCGGAAATGGCGGAAGCGGATGACGGAAAGATAAAGCTGAAGGCAGATTTCGCCGCATGGACCCTGTGGGTGGGGATCGCGGCGGGCGTGATCTGGCTGCTGGCAGTGATCCGCATTGTAATGAACCGAATCGCCCGAAAGAAAGGATGAAAAATGCATGTATATTTATAACAGCCTGAGCCGCAAAAAGGAAGAATTCAAACCTGTTCACGAAGGGAAGGCGGGCATCTATGCCTGCGGCCCTACTGTATACAACTATTTCCACATCGGCAACGCGCGGCCGTTCATCACCTTTGACGTGCTGCGGCGGCAGCTGGAGCGCGAAGGATACGACGTGACGTTTGTACAGAACTTTACGGACATTGACGACAAAATGATCCGGCGGGCCAACGAGGAAGGTATCACCGTGAAGGAACTGGCGGACCGGTTCATTGCCGAATACTACACGGACGCAAAAGCCCTGGGCATCCGGCCGGCAACGGTGCATCCGAAGGCGACGGAGCATATTCCGGAGATCATTGCGCTGGTTTCCCGGTTGATTGAAAACGGACACGCCTACGCGACGCCATCGGGCGACGTTTATTACCGGGTTTCGGCTTTCCCGGGATACGGGAAGCTGAGCGGACAGCGGACGGAAGAGCGGGAGATGGGCGCCAGCGACCGCCTTGACGTTGAAACGGAAAAGGAAAGCCCGGAGGATTTTACCCTCTGGAAGGCCCAAAAACCCGGCGAACCGGCCTGGGACAGCCCCTGGGGGAAAGGACGGCCCGGATGGCACATTGAATGCTCGGCGATGAGCATGAAATACCTGGGCGAAACATTTGACATCCACTGCGGCGGGAAGGATCTGCTCTTCCCGCACCACGAGAACGAGATTGCCCAGAGCGAAGGCGCCACGGGGAAGCCCTACGTGCACTATTGGATGCACAACGGGTTCATCAACGTGGACAACCAGAAGATGAGCAAGAGCCTGAACAACTTCTTCACGGTGCGCGATATTTCGAAGGAATACGACCTGGAGGCCGTGCGCCTGTTCATGCTCAGCAGCCACTACCGCAGCCCGATCAACTTCAGCCGGGAGTTGATTGAAGCGGCTAACGCCAGCCTGAACCGCCTTTACACGGCGCGGAACCACCTGAGGTTCTACGTGGAAAACGGCGAAGACCGGCCCATGAACGACGACGAAAAGGCCTTTACGGAGCGGATCAAGGGCTATGAGAAGCGGTTTGACGACGCGATGGACGACGACCTGAACACGGCGGACGCCCTGGGCGCTGTTTTCGAACTGGTGAAGGACGCCAACGTTTCCATCGGCGAAAAGAGCTCGAAGGAAGCGGCGGAGACGGCGCTGGGCAGCCTGAGGGCGCTGTGCGGGGTGCTTGGATTCCTGACAAAGGAAGAGGATGAGATCCCTGCGGAGATTCAGCAGATGCTGCAGGAGCGCGAAGAAGCCAGGAAGAACAAGGACTGGAAGCGCAGCGACGAACTACGGGACGCGCTGAAGGACGCGGGATACATCGTAGAGGACACAAAGAATGGCCAGAAGGTTCGGAAGAATGTCTGAACGGATTCGGAAAGGGATCGGCATCGGACTGGTCCTTATTTCCACTGCGCTGTGCGTCGCGGGCATCTTTCCGCTTCCGCAGAAGGAAACGGCTGCCTATGAAGGGGGAAGGAGCGGGGAAATCTCCGCTCCTCCGCTTTCACGGCTGGATCCGGAAGATCTCGTGAACCGGGGTGACGCGGAAGCGTTGACGGCCCTGCCGGGGATCGGGCCCTCCATCGCGGAGGCCGTCCTGCGCGAAAGGGAAGAAAACGGGCCGTTCATTTATCCGGAGGATCTGATTTCGGTAAAAGGGATCGGAGTGGGCAAACTGGAAGCCATCCGCCCGATGCTGACAATCCTTTCCGGTGAAAGCGAGGATTGACATGGCATATCGCGCTTTATACAGACAGTGGCGTCCGAAGGATTTCAGCCACATGGTGGGGCAGCGGGCGATTATCGAAACGCTGCGGAACCAGGTCGTGAGCGACCGGATTGCGCACGCGTATCTGTTCTGCGGCTCCCGGGGAACGGGCAAGACCTCCACGGCGAAAATTCTCGCACGGGCCATCAACTGCGAGCATCCGGAGAACGGCGATCCCTGCGGAAAATGCCCGAACTGTATCCGGATGGAAAACGAGGAAAGCCTGGACATCATTGAAATCGACGCGGCGAGCAACAACGGCGTGGACGAGATGCGGGATTTGCGCGAGACGGTGAAATATCCGCCGCAGTACGGCAAATACAAGGTATACATCATTGACGAAGTGCATATGCTGTCCACTTCGGCATTCAACGCGCTGCTGAAGACGCTGGAAGAACCGCCGGCGCACATTGTTTTCATCCTGGCAACGACGGAGCCGCAGAAGCTTCCGGAAACGATTCTGAGCCGGTGCCAGCGGTTTGACTTCGGCCGAATTGCGGTGAGCGACATCCAGGGCCGCCTGAAGGAAGCGGCGGAAGGCAGCGGCGCAAAAGTGACGCCGGGGGCTTTGATGGTGATCGCCCGGGCGGCGGAAGGCGGCATGCGGGACGCGCTGAGCATCCTGGACATGTGCCTCGGATACGGCAACGAGATTGACGAGGACATGGTGCGCGGGATCCTGGGCACCTGCGACCAGGGTTTTCTGTTCCGGTTCGCAAATGCACTGGCCACCGAAAACACGCGGGAACTGTTTGGCATGATCGACCAGGTGATGCGGAACGGACGGGATCCTTCCGTGTTCATCAAGGATATCAGCTATCACATCCGGACGCTGTTGCTGGCGAAATGCTGTCCGGAGGAAATCGGCGAAATCCTGGATCTGACGGACGAGGACGCGGACGAATTCAGGAATCAGGCGGAAGACTTCACGGTGACCCGGCTGATGACCATTCTGGAACTGACGATGAACGCGGAGAGCGAGATGCGCTTCTCCTCGAGCCAGCGGCTGACGCTGGAGAACGTTTGCCTGAAATGCTGTCTGCGCACCGGGGAAAGCGACGCCCAGGCGCTGAGCGACCGGATTGCTGAGCTGGAAAAGAAAATTGAGGAACTGAACGAGCGGATTGCAAGGGGGATTCCGGCGGCGCCCGCGGGCGGGGCTTCGGCTGGTCCGGCGGCTGCAGGGATTCCGGCAGTTTCAGCGCGGGAAAAGAAAACGGAAGCGGTGAAAAAGGAAACCGCCACGGCGGCGAAACCCGTGGCGACGGACGTGCAGGCGGCATGGAAAGAAGCCATGAACCGGCTGTCGAAGGAAGACCCGCGGATCTGGGGGCTGCTGACGCAGGGAAAGATCGCCTGCGAGGGGAACGAAATCCGGTGGACCCCGTTGAAGGCAGAGGGTGCCGAATACTTCATTGCCCCGCTGAACCGGGAAGAGAAGAAGGCGGAGATCCGGAACATACTGAAAGCGGTGACGGGTACGGACTACGCCTTTTCCGCCGGAGTACCCGCGGCAGGGGAGAGCCGAAAGGCGGAGAACAATTCAGAGCAGGCATATATCAACCAGCTTTACGAGACCTTCGGGAAAGAACCGGTGGATATCGTTGACAAGCTGTGAGAACGAGCACGGCCTTTTGAAAAAGCTCCGTGACTGACGTCGGAAGGCAAAAAGAAAAAGCAGCGTGAAAGCTGCTTTTTTGATATCCTGATATGAAGCAGGGGTCAGTTCAGTTCCTGGGCATCGTTTTCAATCTGGACTTCTTCCACACTGCGGATCGCCCAGCGGGCAACGACCATCTGGGTATTGTCGCGGCCGACGGAAAGACGGACGGTATCATCCTGAATGCCGGTGATGGTGCCATAGATGCCGCCGATGGTGCAGATCCGGTCGCCTGCCTTGAGGTTGTTCAGCATTTCCTTGACCTGCTTATCCTTTTTCCGCTGCGGCCGAATCATCAGGAACCAGAAGACCACGAAGATCAGGACCATGGGAGCAAAGGTGAAGAGGATGGAAACGACGGGGTTGACCTCCTGCGTGGCGGCATCGCCCGTGGCGGCAGCCTGCTCGGCAACTGCGACGCCGAGACCAAGAATCTTGTCTAAATACATGGAGTGCGCTCCTTTCAAACTCAATATGCCTATTATACCAAAAATGTGCAATGGATACAAGGGGAAAATCAGCGTGAAGACAATTCCCGGGTTGCAACGATATCCGCGCCGGTTTGCAGGACGTTCGGAACGACGACGTCGCCGACGGCCACCGGCAGGGACACGGACGTTTTACCCAGAACGCGCATGATTTCGGGAATCAGCTCCTTCGGGACGGGAGCGGAGGTTTTCACGGAAAGCGGGGTTTCACTGCCCGGGACGGGGAGCACCGCCGTGACGACCCGCAGGGGGCGGGTGCATTCCTGCTCGGCGTATTTTGCGCCACGGGGGCAGGTGTTTCCGGTAACGGAAACGAAGGCGCCGGCATCAGACAGGGTGACGGTCATGCGGCAGCCCACGGGACAGTTGATACAGGTGATGACTTTATCCATGCTGCTTTTCCCCCTCCATTCGGACGGTGATGACTTTGTCCGGCAGGCTTTCGAAGACTTCCTTCTTCAGGGTGAGGACCGCCATTTCGCCGGGCGTATAGATCATGGCCTTTTTGCGGAGAACCTCTTGTCCGCCGCATTCCACCACAGCCGCGGCGTTCCTGTAAACATCGGCGGGGCGGAACATGAGCGACACATCCTCCGACGGACGGGCGGAAATCTTCTGGGGCACGGTTCCGCGGACGCCGGGGCCGTCCTTCACGGTGAAAACGGGGGCGGGAGGTGAAGAGGCGCGGACAAAGGCCGCGGCCGCCCGACCGGCCCGGAAGCTTTCGGCGGACACATGATCCACGAGATCATGGACATGGAGGACATTGCCGCAGGCGAAGATGCCGGGAACGGAGGTTTCCAGCGTTTCGCTGACCACCGGGCCGGATGTGAGGGGAGACAGCTCGACCCCGGCACCCTGGGAAAGCTCGTTCTCCGGAATCAGGCCGCAGGAGAGCAGGAGCGTGTCGCAGTCAAAACAGATTTCGGCCCCGGGGACGGGCTTCCTGTTTTCATCCACGCGGGAGACCGTGACGCCGGTGAGGCGCTCGCGGCCGTGAATATCGGTGACGGTATGACTGAGATAGAGGGGAATGCCGTAATCCTGCAGGCACTGCACGATATTCCGGTTGAGGCCGGAGGAATAGGGCATGATTTCCACGCAGGCCAGGACTTTGGCCCCCTGCAGGGTCATGCGGCGGGCCATGATGAGCCCGATATCCCCGGAACCCAGGATGACCACCCGGCGGCCGGGCATATAGCCTTCAAGATTGACGAAGCGCTGGGCCGTGCCGGCGGAATAGATGCCGGCCGGGCGGGAACCCGGGGTGCAGAGCGCACCGCGGGGGCGCTCCCGGCAGCCCATTGCCAGCACGACGGCACCGGCGGAAAGGCGGGAGAAACCGAACTCGGGGGAAACGCAGGTGACCACCCGATCCGGGGAGACGGAGAGTACGGTGGTTCCGCAGCGGACGGGAATATCCAGCTCCCGGACGCGGTCCACATCGCGCTTTGCATACTCGGGGCCGGTGAGCTCCTCACTGAAGCGATGGAGGCCGAAACCGTTGTGAATGCACTGGCGGAGGATGCCGCCGGGCTCCTTTTCCCGCTCGAGTACCAGGATGGACTCGATGCCGGCCTCGCGGGCGGCGATGGCGGCGGCCAGGCCGGCCGGGCCTGCACCGATGATCAGGAGATCCACATGCTGATCAGTCATTGCCGGCACCTCCTTTCAGGAATGATTCCACCGTATCGACCAGCAGCAGGCTATCGCCGCCGCACTTTGTGACGGACTGAAGACAAACGCCGGTTTCCTCTGCGATGATCTGGGCCACGCGGGGGGAACAGAATCCGCCCTGGCAGCGCCCCATGCCGGCCCGGGTGCGGCGCTTGACGCCATCGATGCTGCGGGCGCCAACGGGTCGGCGGATGGCTTCGCGGATTTCGGCCTCGGTGACGACCTCGCAGCGGCAGACGATGTTGCCGTAGGCCGGATCGTTTTGCACGGCTTCGGCCCTTTCCTCATCCGTCATATCGTGGAAGGGCTTTTTGGGCCGGCGGGGCGGAACGAGGTTTCCCTTTTTCCGCAGGGACAGGAAGGAAGCCACCGAGGCGGCCAGATCGACGGCGACGGCGGGGGCGGAGGACAGGCCGGGACTTTCGATGCCGATGGCCTCAAAGGCGCCGGGGGCGCCGGAAACCGGGCCGATCTGGAAATCGTCGGTGCTGAGATGGGCGCGGACGCCGCTGAAATTGGTGATATTGGAACGGGTGGAAAGCGCCGGCCAGGTGCGCTGCGCGCGGGCGAGCACGGAGGCGAGGCCTTCCGCCGTGGTGGCGGTGTCAAGGGGATCGTCGATATCCTCGGCGTTCGGGCCGAGGAGGAGGTTTCCGTGGACCGACTGCGACACGAGGACGCCTTTCCCCATGGCGGAGGGGCACTGGAAGACAGTGCGGGTAAAAGGCTGGTAGGGGGCACGGTCCAGCAGATAATACTGCCCGCGGCGGTGGGTCATCTGCAGCGGCTGATCGGAGATCATGTTATGAAGGGCAGCACCGGACGCGCCGGCGCAGTTGATGAAAACCCGGCAGCGGAAAACATCGCCCCGGGCTGTGGCGAGCTGCCATCCGGATCCGGCAGCGGCGGAAACGGAATTGATTTCCTGATCAAAATGGAAGCGGACGCCGTTGAGGGCGGCATCGTCAGCCATGGCATAGGCCAGTTCATAGGGGCTGACGATGGCGCTTTCCGGCACATCCAGGGCGCAGACGATCTCCGGATTCAGGGAGGGCTCGGCAGCGAGTGCTTCCTCCCGGTTGAGCAGCCGGAGATTTTTGACGCCGTTGGTGACGCCGCGCCGCAGCAGATCTTCCAGAGTCTGACGATCATTGTCATCAAAGCCGACGACCAGGGCGCCGCACTTCCTGTACGGCACGGAGAGCTCCGCGCACAGGGCAGGAAACATCGCCGCGCCGAGGACATTATACTTTGCCTTTGCGGTGCCGGGCTTTGCATCGTAGCCGGCGTGAACAATGCCGCTGTTGGCTTTGGTGGCGCCCTCGGCAACATCCTCCGCGCGCTCGAGAACGATAACCGAGACGTCATAACGGCTCAGTTCCCGGGCAAGGGAAACACCGGTGATCCCCGCCCCTGCGATCACGATATCCGACTGAAACACTTTTTCCGACTGCTGCGTCATAAACGGAACCTCCGATTCATTTGGTACAATATACCATAAATTGTGCAAATGCGCAAAGAAAAAAGGATGCAGACCCGGAGGGTCTGCGAAAAGGAGGACAGAACGCGCAAAGGGAACAGGGAGAGGCGGAAGCAGAGAAAAACCGAGAATCGGAAGGTGACAGCGGACGGGATCCATGATACAATACTTTGCATAAGGAAGAAACCGGCGGTGAGAATCATGACAAGAAAGGTGCTCTGCTGGATTGTGGCGGCAGTTCTTTTGGTTTTCATGATTCCCGTGGTCGGCGCGGACGACTGGTCCAACAGCATCCTGGATTTTTACCACGGGGCGCTGAAGCATTCGCGGCTGCTGGAGAATACCTTCTCGATTTCGGGAAGGAAGGACGTCATCGAAGAACTTCAGAAAGAATCTTCCGTGTACGACGGGCGGATCAAACTGGCGGACGTGCTGACGCAGGCCGGTATGACCGGATCCTTCACCTACACGGTTTACGACGATAAGATTAAACTGAGCGACATTGAATACTATGCCGGATGGACAATTCTAAACCGCTGGGAGCGGGGAGAGGAGGACAGGCTTTCCAAACGGGAAAAGGAGACGCTGAACGAAGCGCTGCGGATTTGCGACGGCGCTGAGGGAACGGACCTTGAAAAAGAACGGTACATTTACGACGCACTGTGCGAAAGGATTACGTATGAGACCGGGGAAGAATCCGGAGAGGAGAAGGACTGCGCCATCGGCGCGCTGCTGAACGGAAGGGCAGACTGCGACGGGTACGCGGACGCGATGATGCTCTGCTGCGGACTGAGCGGGATTCCCTGCAGGTATATTCACGGAGAAGCCTGGCAGCGGGCAGCGGACGACGATACCTCCCACCTGTGGAACGCAGTTTGGGCCGGGGACTGCTGGCTGATGTGCGACGTGACATGGGGAGATCACGGCGGAGAACCGGAATATCTTTTTTTCAATATCGGGACGGAGGACGCTTCGGCTTCCTACCGGTGGGATCCGGACACGCTGTTTACACCGGTGGCCGAAAATGCGATATTCGAAAAGCACCTGATGGCAGATCAGCAGCCCAGGACGGTGACGAAGGCAGAGGACGCCGCTGCGGCCACGGCCGACGCGGCCGCGGCCGGAGAAAGACGGTTTACCCTTTTCTGCCCGAAAGAAATTTTATGGGAAACGGACGCGGACCGGTTCTGGGAGATGCTCGGACAGGGGGGCATCGAAAGCTGCAGCTATATTGCCTGCGGCCGGCTGATCGAATTCAGCGGAGTGGTTTACAGGTGAGAGTAAACAAAAAACCCCTGCCAACGCAGGGGTAAGGCGATTCGGTATTACTTCAGCTTCTTCGGGATGTAGAGCCAGTAGCCGGTGCGGATGAGCCGCGGATCCTCGATGGACGGGTTGGCCGCGACGATGGCATCCATGGAGACGCCGTACTTGCAATGCAGGCTCCAGACGGTATCCGAGTCGGTGATCTGGTGCACAGTGTAGCCGGCCTTCGGAGCGGGTTTGTTCTTCATACCGCCGGCGATGGCCTTGCCGCCGGAAACCTGTTCCATCTGTTCCAGATTCAGTTCCTGATTATCCATGTTTCGTTCCTCCTTCGTTGGCTTGTTTTTTTCTGGCCGCTCGGGCCGGTCATCAGTGTATACGTATATCATGAACGATGTGGCAGTAAATGTCAATTATTTTACGAAGATTGCGAAGATTTTACAATTTTTTTCACGGACCCCGTGCGGCGGAGACGGGCGACTTCATTTGCATTCGATCCCTTCTTTCATTATAATAGCAGGAGGCATAACTGACATCCGGGAGGGAGACGCCATGGTTCGGGAACTGGTACAGAATCCGCTGATGCTGAACGCGAAATCCGTTCGGGCAACGGAAGAAGATGTGGACGTCGCGAGGGATCTGATTGACACGCTGCAGGCCCATCTGGATCGGTTTTCCGGCATGGCAGCCGTGATGATCGGGGAAAGAAAACGGATCATTGCCATCGCGAAGGGATCGATGGTCATCGCCGCGCTGAATCCGAAGATCCTGAGCAAAAGCGGGGAATATGAGACGGAAGAGGAATGTCCTCTGCTGGGGAAGGCAACGAAAGTGGTGCGCTACAAAACCATCCGGCTCCTTTGGCAGGATGGAAACATGAAGGAACATGTTGCACTGCTGGACGGGTTTCAGGCCCAGCTTGTACAGCACCTGATTGACCACTGCGACGGGATTGTGGTATAAGAGGGTCAGTTGCGGATGGAACCGATGAATGATATAATTGTTCAGTTATGAACGGGACGGAGGCTGTACGCATGATTACCACCATCTGTTTGAATCCCTGCTTTGACAAGACGGTCAAGGTTGACGAGCTGAAGGTCGGCCAGGTGAACCGGATCGGAGACGCCCGGGTGGACCTGGGCGGGAACGGAATCAACGTGGCCGCCGTCGCGAAGCGCCTGGGCCTGGAGGCGGAGTGCATCGGCCTGATGGGCCGGGACGGCAGCGAGGAGCTGACGGCCCTGATCGACCGGGAAGACCTGCCGCACACGTTTCTGCAGATTCCGGGGCACGTGCGGACGAACACAAAGATCATCAGCGGCGGCCAGGGTGTGACGGAGCTGAACGAGCCCGGCCCGACCGTGGAGGAAAAGGATCTGAAGGCCTTTTTCGAACTGGCGAAGGAAAAGACAAAGGATAGCGAGATGGTCGTGGTGACCGGCAGCCTGCCGCCGGGATGCCCGGACAGCACCTATCGGGATTTGCTGCTGATCCTGGAAGGGAAAAAGTGCATTCTGGACACGGAGGGCAAGAAGCTGGAACTGGCGACCAAAGGCGCCTGTCCGTATCTGATCAAACCGAATTTGAAAGAAATGGAAGCGACGCTGGGGATCGAGCTGCGCACGATGCGCACCATCCGGGACGCGGCGCTGCTGTTTGTGCGGCTGGGCGTGGAACACGCGGTGGTTTCCATGGGCGAGATGGGTGCAATGTATGTTTCCGCGGACAAGACGCTGTTTTCACCGGCGCTGCGGGTGGAGATCAAGAGCACGGTCGGCGCGGGGGACGCGATGATCGGCGGCATGCTGCTGGGCTATGCCAAGGAAAAGGACATGGCGAAAGCTTTCCGCTACGGGATTGCCGCCGGGGCGGCCTGTGTAATGACGGAAGGAAACCAGCTGCTGCAGAAAGACGATTTTGACCGGCTGCTGGACATGGTGCGGGTGCAGGAAGTTTAAGCGATATGATCTTTCACAGAAACAGGGCCGAATACACCGACGGCGTGATCGACCTGGTGCCGGTTCACTTCACACCGCCGGATCCGGCCATGGGGTTCGGAAGGGAGCAGATCTGGCGGATTACCCTTCACGACAGCCGGGGCGAGATCGGGCAGATCAGCTATCGCAACGGGGAAAGCCGCTGCATCTATTATTTCGGGCACATTGGCTATCACATCGACGAACCCTACCGGGGGCATCACTATGCCCGGCGGGCCTGCCTGCTGCTGCGGGACGAAATTCTACTGGGCGGAAAGCAATCGGCGGTGATCACCTGCGATCCGGACAACGGACCGAGCCGGCAGACCTGCATCCGGCTGGGATGCCTGTTTGAAGGCGAGACGGACGTGCCGGAGGATCTGCAGAAGAAATATGACATCAGCGCGAGAAAATGCCGGTATATCTGGCTGCTCGCGGAAGAACGGGAAGGCATATGACGAAAACACTGGGCGGCACGGAATGTGCATGGACCGAATGCGGGAGCGGGAAAACCAACCTGCTGCTGCTGCACGGATGGGGATGCGACGGGAGCCTGATGCAGCCCGTGGCGGACCGGATGCAGGACCTTTTCAGGATCCTGATACCGGACTTTCCGGGGCACGGGAAGAGCGGACGGCCGCCGGAACCCTGGGACGTTGGGGATTACACGCAGTGGCTGCGGCTGCTGCTGGCAGAGACCGGATACGCGCCCTGCCACATCATTGCCCACAGCTTCGGGTGCCGCATGGCGGCGACGCTGGCGGCGGAGCACCCGGAGACGGTCGGCAAAATGATTTTCACCGGCGCAGCGGGGATCCGCCCGAAGGCTTCCCCGGAGGCGCAGGCGCGCACTGCCCGGTACAAAAAACTGAAGGACATCTGCGAGTCGGTCGGGAAAATCCCGCTGATGGGCGCCGTCGCCGAAAAAGCGGAGGAGGCGCTGCGAAAGAAATACGGCAGCCGGGACTACAACGCGCTGGATGAAGAGATGCGCAGGACCTTTGTGAAGGTGGTCAACGAGGACCTGACGGACCTCTATGCAAAATTCAAAGCCAGCACGCTGCTGATCTGGGGCGAGAAGGACACGGAGACCCCGCTGTGGATGGGGCAGGAAATGGAAAAGCTCATCCCGGACGCTGGGCTGGTGATACTGGAGGGCGGAAGCCATTTTGCCTATCTGGAACAGATTGACCGCTTCTGCACGATTGCCCGGCAGTTTCTGAAGGAGGACGCATAAGGATGGCCGTGCTTCTTTACGCGGGACTCGCCGCCGGCTGCCTGCTGGCCGGAAGGCTCCTGATTCATTATTTTCAGCTGGAAAGCTATCAGTTTCCCGGGTATCTCCGCACGCTGAAACGCAACCTGCGCAAGGCGCTGCTGCCGGGACTGCTGACGGCGCTGCTGTTTGCGGCCTCCTTCTTCGCGATGAGCGTGATCGCACGGGATTTTTCGTGGGTTCATTACGCGATTCTGGCGGTGGTTGCGGTGTGCGGCGGCTTTTTCATCGGCAGATTGTGCGCAGAGAAGAAGGCCAAGAAAGCATTGATTTTCACGCCGCGGATCAAACGGCTGTACTGCATGGGGGCCGTGCTGTTCTTCGGGATTCTGCTGCTGCTGGGGATGTCGGCCGAGCAAAGCGGAACGGACAGCCTGTGGGGAAAGATTGCATCGGTTCTGGTGCTGGCCTTTCCCGTTTTCCTGCCACTGTGGATCGCGCTGGCGGGGCTGCTGGCATGGCCCATTGAGAAAGGCATCAGCGAGCTGTATTTCCGGGACGCCCAACGGATTCTGAAAGAACGGAAGGACCTGATCAAGATCGGGATCACCGGCAGCTGGGGAAAAACCAGCGTGAAATTCATCCTGGGGACGATCCTGGAGGAGAAATATCACACGCTGGTAACGCCGGCCAGCTTCAACACCCCCATGGGGGTGACGAAGGTGATCCGGAGCCGGCTGGAACCGGGACACCGGGTGTTCGTGGCCGAAATGGGCGCCCGCCACGTAGGGGATATCAAAGAGATGTGCCGGCTGGTACACCCGATGATCGGAATTCTGACCTCGGTCGGGCCGCAGCACCTGGACACCTTCAAAACCGTGGAGCGGGTGGCGAAGACCAAGTATGAGCTGATCGACGCACTGCCGGAGGACGGGCTGGCCGTTTTTGCGGACGACGGGGACATCGTGCGGGGGCTTTGGCAGAAAACCACCCTGGACAAAATGCTCTCCGGGCTGGACGCGGCGGCGGACGACGTGTGGGCGGAAAACATCGCGGTGAGCGGCGAGGGGAGCACCTTCGACCTGTGCACAAGGGAGCAGCGGATTCCCTGCCGCACGGCGCTGCTGGGCGAACTGAACATCCGGAACATTCTGGTGTGCGCCTGCGTGGGGCTGAAACTGGGGATGACTGCGGAGGAGATCGCTCGCGGGATCGGAAAGATTCAGCCGATTGAACACCGGCTGCAGCTGATGGCCAACCCGGGCGGCATGACGGTGATCGACGACGCGTTCAACAGCAATATCCGGGGTGCGGAGCAGGCCTTCCGCGTGCTGCGGGACATGCCGGGACAGCGGATTTTGGTGACGCCGGGTATGGTGGAACTGGGCAGCCGGGAGGAAGAAATGAACCGGGCCTTCGGCAGGGCGGCAGCGGACTGCTGCGACCTGGCGATCCTGATCGGCGAAAAGCGGAGCGAGGCGATCGCTGCGGGCCTGAAGGACGGCGGATTCCCGGCGGAGAAGATCCTGGTGGTGAACAGCCTGGACGAGGCCACGGCGGAATTGCGTGGGCGGGTGAAGCCTGGGGATACGGTGCTGTTTGAGAACGATTTGCCGGACAATTATTAAGATATAGGACAATAGGATGTAGGATATAGGTTTGGGTTTAGCGTTTAAGGTTTATGTCTAAAGGGTTTTGCGTTCGAGGAGGACGGTGCTTATGAAGAAGCAGATCGGCGTGATTTTCGGGAGCAGAAGCTGCGAACGGGAAGTGGCCATCATCAGCGCGGTGCAGCTGATGCGCTATGCGGACTGCGAAAAATACGACATTATCCCGGTGTATATCGACGAGCAGGGAAGCTGGTACACCGGCGAATGCCTGAAGGACATTCAGAGCTACAAGCCTTTCCGACCGGACGCCAAAGGGATCCGGAAGGTTTTTCCGGATCTTTCCAGCGGAAGCGGGGCGCTGCTTTACGTGAACAGGGGCAGCGGGCTGCTGGCGCGGGAAAAGATCGAGATTGCGGCGCGGATTGACTGCTACATCGTGGTGATGCACGGCATGAACGGGGAGGACGGCACGCTGCAGGGGCTGCTGGAGCTGGCGAACGTTCCCTATACCTCCACGGGGGTGACGGGCAGCGCGGTGGGTATGGACAAGATTGCCATGAAGCATTTCTTCCGGGGCGCCGGGCTGCCGGTGCTGGATGGCGAATGGTTCACCCGGAGCGCCTACGCGGCGGACAGCGGGAAGGTGGTCGCGGCCGTGAAGGAAAAGCTGGGTTTCCCCGTTTTCGTGAAACCGGCGAACCTCGGCAGCAGCATCGGCGTGAGTCGGGCGGACGACGAGGAGGAGCTGAAGGACGCTCTGGAACTGGCTTTTGAATACGACCGGCGGGTGCTGGTGGAAAAAGGGCTGGACAAGCCGATTGAACTGAACTGCAGCGTGCTGGGATACGACGACGAGGTGACGGCTTCGCCGATCGAGATGCCGCTGAACCATGCCGAATTCCTCGACTTCCGGGACAAGTATCTGGGCGGCGGCGGCAGCAAGGGCATGGCCAGCCTGTCCCGGGTTCTGCCGGCGCCGATTGAGGACAGCCTGCGTGACGAGATTCAGGAGATGAGCCGGAGCATCTTCCGGATGATGGACTGCAAGGGCGTGGTGAGGATCGACTATATGTTCGATAAAGAAAGCGAAAAACTCTTTATCACAGAAATCAACACCATTCCAGGAAGCCTGGCCTTCTATCTTTGGGAAAACGCCGGGATGTCGTACCGGGAGCTGATTGACCGGATGATCGGCTATGCCGAAAAGGCCTATGCCGACAAGAACAAGACCAATTTTGCCTACACCAGCGACATTCTGAAAGGTGCGGCCCTCGGAGCAAAGGGCTCCAAGGGTGCAAAAGGCGCCAAGGGCGCGCCGGGTGCGAGGGGCGCTCCCGGGACAAAGGCGTAACGGGCGCGGGACGGGCAATAAAGACGCGGGGGAGAAAAAAACATGCTGGAGAAAATCAAGTCCTCTGCAGATCTGAAACAACTGAACAACGACGAACTGAAGACACTCTGCGCCGAAATCCGGCATGAGCTGATTCAGACGGTTTCCGAAAACGGTGGACACCTGGCCTCCAACCTGGGCGTGGTGGAGCTGACGGTGGCGCTGCACCGGGTTTACGACACGCCGGCGGACAAAATCGTTTTCGACGTAGGGCACCAGAGCTATGTTCACAAGCTGATTACCGGCCGGTATGATCAATTTGGAACGCTCCGGAAATACGGCGGGATCTCCGGGTTTCCGAAAAGGGAGGAAAGCGAATACGATTGCTTTGAAACCGGGCATGCCAGCACGTCGATTTCCGCGGCGCTGGGACTGGCCCGGGCGCGGGACTTCCGGAAGGAAAGCTATCACGTGATCGCGCTGACCGGCGACGGCGCTATGACCGGCGGGATGTGCTATGAGGCGCTGAACGACGCCGGGAACGCCGGGACGCAGCTGACGGTGATCCTGAACGACAACGAAATGAGCATCGCGCCGAACGTGGGCGCGCTGAGCGGCTATCTGACCCATCTGCGGATCAGCGCAGGATGGCAGAGTGCCAAAAAGCGCGTGCGCGGACTCAAACGGGTTCCCGTGATCGGAAAATGGGCCTACCAGCGGATTCACAGCACGAAACGGCTGCTGAAAACCATGATGATGCGGGACAACGACGTGGGCTTCTTTGAGGCGCTGGGATTCCAGTATTTCGGACCGATTGACGGTCACGATCTGAGAAGTCTGGAGGAGACGCTGCGGCAGGCGAAACTGTGCAACGGCCCCTGTGTGATCCATGTGCTGACCAAAAAAGGATACGGATACGAACAGGCGGAGAAGCGTCCGGAGACCTTCCACGGGACGCCGCCCTTCTACATCGAAAGCGGGGACCGGCTGAAAAAGCCGGAGGATCCCTCCGCAGGCCACCGGATGGCAGACCAGCTGAGCGAGATGGCCGGGGCAGATCCTCGGATCGTCGCGATCACGGCGGCGATGCCGCTGGGCACGGGCCTGGACCACTTTGCGGAGAAATTCCCGGACCGGCTGATAGACGTGGGCATCGCGGAAGAGCATGCGGCCACCATGGCGGCAGGCATGGCTGCCGGCGGGATGCGGCCCTATTTCGCGGTGTATTCCAGCTTCTTCCAGCGGTGTTACGATCAGATGATTCACGACGTGTGTATGCAGCGGCTGCCGGTTGTGTTCCTGCTGGACCGCAGCGGTATCGGCGGGGAGGACGGACAGACCCACCACGGCGTGTTCGACTTTGCTGCGCTGATCCCCGTACCGGGGATGACGGTGCTCAGCCCCTGCGACGCGAACGAGCTGTGCGCCATGCTACGCTGGACGATCACCCAGGACGGGCCGGTGGCCATCCGCTACGGGAAAGACGGGGAATGCATGGACGAAACCGGGGAAGACGAATTTGTGCCCGGCCGGTGGAAAATCCTTTCGGAAGGAAAGGACGTTACGCTGCTGGCTACCGGCGGCATGGTGCGGATCGCGCTGAAGGCGCGCGATCTTCTTCGTGAGGCGGGGATCCGCGCAGGCGTCGTGAACTGCCCGAGCGTGAAGCCCCTGGACGAGGATTTCCTTCAAAACATGGATCCTGCAGTTCCGTTTGTGACGATGGAAGAACACCGAACCAGCGGCGGATTCGGCGCGTATGTGGCGGAACGGTGCCGGGAGCTCGGCATTCCGGGACCGGCGGCGTGCATCGGCGTACCGGATCGGTTTATTCCCCACGGAAGCCACGGACAGCTGCTGGAAGAGGCGGGACTGAGCCCCGCGCGGATTGCGGAAAGAATCAGAGGACTGGCCGGGAGGAAAGACGGTTGAGCGAAAAGGAGCGTGCGGACATCGCCCTGGTTCGGCGGGGACTGGCGGCCAGCCGTGAAAAGGCCCAGGCCATGATCATGGCCGGGGAGGTTTACATCGGCGAGCGGAAGATCGTCAAGGCATCGGAAACCGTGAAACCGGAGGAGGACTTCACCCTGCGGGGGGTCGCCGACAAATACGTGAGCCGCGGCGCGCACAAGCTGGAGAAAGCCGTGCGTGTTTTCGGCGCCGACCTGAACGGCCGGATCATCATGGATATCGGGGCCAGCACGGGTGGGTTTACGGACGTCTGCCTGCGCAACGGTGCAAAGCATGTCTACGCCATCGACGTGGGATACGGGCAGCTGGACTGGAAGCTGCGGAACGATCCGCGGGTGACGGTGATGGAGCGGACCAACGCCCGGTATCTGACGGCGGAGATGTTCGCGGAGCGGCCGGAAATCGCGGTGATGGACGTGAGCTTTATTTCCATCCGGCTGATCATCCCGGCGGCGTTTTCGATCATGGGCGATACGGGAAGGATGTATACGCTGATCAAACCGCAGTTTGAGGCCGGACGGGACAAGATCGGCAAGAACGGCGTGGTCCGGAACCCGGAAGTGCACAAGGAAGTGCTGGGCGGGATTGTGCGGTTTGCCGAAGAGAGCGGGCTGCATGTTTTCCGGATGGATTATTCGCCGATCACCGGGCCGGAGGGAAACATCGAATTCCTTGCGGAGATTGCGAAAGGCAGCGGGGAAGAGCCGGTGATCAGCGGGGAAACGATTCACGCCATCGTCACGGAAGCGCATGAAAAGCTTTTATAATTGCATAAATATGCATCTCATGATACAATTTGCGGTAAGAACAACGAGAGGGGCGATGCCTGCTTGTTCGCCAAGATCGGGCTGATCCTGAATGAAAGCAAAACGGAGGCGATCCGGCTGGCGGAGGTTGCCGCGTCTTTTTTCACGGAAAACGGCATCGGAACAGTGTGCCCGGAGCGGGACAGAGAAGACGCACCGGGGGCGGATCTGATCCTGACCTTCGGCGGGGACGGGACTTTTCTTTCTGGCGCACGGATCGCCATGGCCCACGACATTCCGGTGATGGGCATCAACGTCGGGACCGTCGGGTTTCTGACGGAAGCGGAGCCCGAACAGCTGGAAGAATGCCTGCAGGCCATCCTGAACCATGCATACAGGATGGAGGAACGGGCCCTGCTGGAGGTTCGGTTACAATCCGGCGAAACATTCACTGCCCTGAATGACGCCGTGGTCACCCGGGGCGGGTTTGCCAGGATGATCCAGGTTGAATGCACGGTGAACGGGGAACTGTACAGCAGGATCCTGGCGGACGGTATCATTGCGGCCACCTCCACGGGATCCACCGGATACTCCCTGAGCGCAGGCGGACCGATTGTTCAGCCGGATATGGACTGCATTGTGCTCACTCCCGTTTGCGCGCACACGCTTCAGATCTGTCCGTGCATCGTCGGCGGAAAAAGCGAGATCCGCTTCCGGCTGAACCCGGACCGGCAGCAGATCGCCGAGCTGCAGATCGACGGAATAGACCGGGGTCTGCTGAAAGCTGGTGACGAAGTGATCGTAACCGGATCGGAACGGAAACTGAAACTGCTGCGGATTCATCCGTACCGTTTCTTCACGCGGCTGCAGGGCAAGCTGACCGAATGGGGCAGCAAATAACGATGGGTAAGAACAGGATCAGACGGAGGCACCGATGAAAACAAACAGACAGGAAGAAATCCTCCGGATCATCGAAGAGGAAGAAATCGAAACCCAGGAGGAACTGGCCGAGTGCCTTCGGGCACGGGGGCACAAAGTGACCCAGGCGACGGTGAGCCGGGACATCAAGGAACTGCGGCTGATCAAGATCGCCGGACGGCACCGCGCCTACCGGTACGCGCGCCCCGGACGCCACGAAGGCGCCCTGAACGACCGGATGATCCGGCTGCTGAGCGACTCGGTGACGGAGATTGACTATGCCGGGCAGATGGTGGTGGTGAAAACCCTGAGCGGGTCCGCCAACGTGGCGGCGGAAGCGATTGACAACATGAACTGGTATGAGGTGCTGGGCACGATCGCCGGGGACAATACGATCTTCCTGGCGGTGCGGAACAGCGGCGATGCAGCGGAAATCGCCGGAAGAATCAGAAAACTGGCCGGGAAGGAATAACGGCAGAAAAGAGAGAACGGATCATGATTCGCACCCTAACGATTCATAACATTGCGCTGATTGAACACATCGGGGTTGAACTGTACGACGGGATGACCGTGCTTTCCGGCGAAACCGGCGCCGGAAAGAGTATTATCGTGGACGCAATGACCCTGATCCTGGGCGGACGGGCGGACCGGGACCTGATCCGGACGGGATGTGAGCGGGCTTCGGTGGAGGCGGAATTTGCCGCCGGGAGCGCGGAAGGCCTGCGGGACATCCTGGACCGGGAACGCATCGAATTTGACGGTGAGAGCGTGACTTTTTACCGGGAACTGACGGCGGGCGGGAGAAACATCTGCCGGATCAACGGCGTGATGGTGCCGCTGGCGGTGCTGAAGGAGGCGGCCGTGACGCTTTTGAACCTGCACGGGCAGAGCGAGCATCAGTTCCTGGCGGACGAGGAAAAGCACCTGAGCTATCTGGACATGATGGGCGACGCGGAACACCGCAGACGCATGGAGGAAACGAAGGAAGCCTATTCCAGATTCATCACCAACCACCGGACTTACGCAAAACTCGTGAAGATGAATGACGGCAGGGAACGCCGGATCGACAGCCTGCGGCGGGAGCTGGACGAGCTTCACCGGGCCGGCATCGCGCCCGGGGAGGAGGAAAGGCTGACGGAGGAAAGCCGCCGCCTGCACAAAGCCTCCAGAATCCGGGAAAAACTGGACCGGATCTGCGCACTGACCTCGGGCGGCGAGGAAGGCGGAGACGCACTGCATCAGCTTCAGACAGTGGCGCGGGAGCTGAGCAGCCTTGAAGGCGAGGATCCGGCATTTGCGGAAACCGCGAAGCGCTGCGAAAGCCTGACCTATGAGCTGGAAGAGATTGCCTACAGCATCAACGGGCTGAGCGACCGCTATGAATTTGACCCGATTGCGATGGAAAGAACCGAAAACAGACTGGAGTCTATACGGAAGGCAACCCGAAAATACGGGCCTTCCGAAGAGGACGTGCTGAAGAACCAGGAAGAGATGGAAGCGGAGCTTCAGACGCTGCTGGAACTGGACGAAAAACTCGAAAAAACCGGAGCGGAGCACAGAAAGCTGCTCTCGAACTACCGGAAAGCCGCCCGGGAACTGACAGCCAGCCGGAAGCAGATTGCCGAAACCTTCACACAGCAGATGATGAAGGAACTGAAGGACCTTGGGATGGAGCACACCGTGATCGAGGTCGCCTTTGAGGAAAAGACGGACGGAAAACCGGTGATGCCGACCCCAGGCGGGGACGACCGGGTGTGCTTCATGATCAGCCCGAACCCGGGCGAACCGCTGAAGCCGATGGCGAAAATTGCCTCCGGCGGCGAACTGAGCCGGCTGATGCTGGCGATGAAGACCATTGAGGCTGGCCGGGGCGGCACTCAGACGATGATATTTGATGAGATCGACACGGGCATCAGCGGGCGGATGGCCCAGGCTGTTGCGGAGAAGATGATCCTGATTTCCCGGCGGCAGCAGGTGATCTGCATCAGCCATCTGCCACAGATCGCCGCGGCAGCGGATCATCAGATCCTGGTGCACAAGGGTGTGCGGGACGGAAGAACGATGACAGAGACGGACGAACTGACCGGGGAGGAGCGGATCCGGGAGGTGGCCCGGATGATCAGCGGCGCCGAAGGCATTACAGAAGACGCGAAACAATATGCCGGTCAGATGATCGAAGCTGCGGATCGCCGGAAAAGGGAAATCTGATTTTTACCGATTATTTATTGGGATCCGCACAAAAAAGCTTGCCAACTTTCGTCCGTACAGATATAATAAATCAGTTGTATGGAATATTGCGGAATCGCTCCGCGATGTAATCATGCCTGAAAATATACGGGGAGGAAATTATATGTCCAAGAAGTATCTCTACCTCTTCAGCGAAGGAAACGCGAACATGCGTGAACTGCTGGGCGGAAAAGGCGCCAATCTCGCGGAAATGACGAACATCGGTCTTCCTGTGCCGCAGGGGTTTACGATCTCCACGGAAGCGTGCACCCAGTATTACGAGGATGGCCGGCAGATCAACGATGAAATCCAGGCGCAAATCATGGAATATATCGCCAAGATGGAAGAGATCAACGGCAAGAAGTTCGGCGATATGAAGAATCCCCTGCTGGTTTCCGTGCGTTCCGGCGCCCGCGCTTCCATGCCCGGCATGATGGACACTATCCTGAACCTGGGTCTGAACGACGAAGTGGTGGCCGCCATGATCGCGGGGAACGACGATCCCAAGTTCGCTCGTTTTGTTTACGACAGCTACCGCCGGTTCATTCAGATGTATTCCGACGTTGTGATGGAAGTCGGCAAGAAGTACTTCGAGCAGCTGATTGACGAAATGAAGGCGAAGAAGGGCGTCACCTATGACGTGGATCTGACCGCCGAAGACCTGAAGGAACTGGCTGCCCAGTTCAAGGCCGAATACAAGAGCAAGATCGGTGCGGATTTCCCTTCCGATCCCAAGGAACAGCTGATGGGCGCCATCAAGGCCGTTTTCCGCAGCTGGGACAACCCTCGGGCCAACGTATACCGCCGCGACAACGACATCCCCTACAGCTGGGGCACGGCCGTGAACGTGATGCCCATGGTATTCGGCAACCTGAACAACAACTCCGGCACCGGCGTGGCCTTCACCCGCGATCCCGCCACCGGCGAGAACAAGCTGATGGGTGAATTCCTGGTGAATGCCCAGGGCGAAGACGTGGTGGCCGGCGTGCGTACGCCGATGCCCATCGCCCAGATGGCCGAGCAGTTCCCGGAAGCCTACGCGCAGTTCATCGATGTCTGCGGCATCCTGGAAAAGCACTACCGCGACATGCAGGACATGGAATTCACCGTTGAAAACGGCAAACTCTACATGCTGCAGTGCCGCAGTGGCAAGCGGACTGCCCAGGCGGCCCTGCGGATCGCCTGCGATCTCGTGGACGAAGGCATGCGGACCGAAGAGGAAGCCGTTTCCATGATCGAGCCGAGAAACCTGGACACCCTGCTGCATCCCCAGTTCGACACCGCCGCGCTGAAAGCGGCGACACCCATCGGTAAGGGCCTGGGCGCTTCTCCCGGAGCCGCCTGCGGCAAGATTGTGTTCACGGCGGAAGACGCGGAAGCCTGGGCTGCCCGCGGTGAAAAGGTCGTGCTGGTCCGTCTGGAGACTTCTCCGGAAGACATCACCGGCATGAAGAGCGCACAGGGCATCCTGACCGTGCGCGGCGGCATGACCAGCCACGCCGCAGTTGTGGCCCGCGGCATGGGCACCTGCTGCGTTTCCGGCTGCGGCGAGATCGCTATGGACGAAGAAAACAAGAAATTCACGCTGGCGGGCAAGACCTTCCATGAAGGCGACTGCATCTCCATCGACGGCACCACCGGCAACATCTATGACGGACTGATTCCCACGGTGGACGCGAAGATCGCCGGCGAATTCAGCCGGATCATGGCCTGGGCCGACAAGTATCGCCGGCTGAAGGTTCGTACCAACGCCGATACTCCCAGAGACGCCCGCAAGGCCCGCGAACTTGGCGCGGAAGGCATCGGCCTTTGCAGAACCGAGCATATGTTCTTCGAGCCGGAGCGGATTGCCGCTTTCCGCGAGATGATCTGCTCAGATACCGTTGAAGAGCGCGAAGCCGCGCTGAACAAGATTCTGCCGTATCAGCAGAGCGACTTTGAGAAGCTGTATGAAGCGCTGGAAGGCTATCCGGTTTGCATCCGGTTCCTGGATCCGCCGCTGCATGAGTTTGTGCCCACGACGGAAGAGGAAATCGCACTGCTGGCCAAGGCACAGAAGAAGCCCATCGAGGTGATCAAGAACCTGATCGCTTCTCTGCACGAATTCAACCCGATGATGGGTCACCGCGGATGCCGTCTGGCCGTGACCTATCCCGAAATCGCGAAGATGCAGACCCGGGCCGTGATCCGCGCCGCCATCACCACGAAGAAGGCGCATCCGGACTGGAACGTGAAGCCCGAGATCATGATTCCCCTGATCTGCGAAGTGAAGGAACTGAAGTACGTGAAGAACGTGGTCGTGGAGACCGCGAATGCCGAAATCGCCGCCGCCGGCATCGAACTGGAATACGAAGTCGGCACGATGATTGAAATCCCGCGGGCTGCGCTGACTGCCGACGAAATCGCAAAGGAAGCCGATTTCTTCTGCTTCGGCACCAACGACCTGACCCAGATGACCTTCGGTTTCAGCCGCGACGACGCGGGCAAGTTCCTGACCGCGTACTATGAATCCAAAGTGTTCGAGAACGATCCCTTCGCGAAGCTGGACCAGAACGGCGTCGGCAAGCTGATGGAAATGGCCATCCAGCTGGGTCGTCCCGCGAATCCGAACCTGCACATCGGCATCTGCGGCGAGCACGGCGGCGATCCGAGTTCCGTGGCGTTCTGCGACAAGATCGGCCTGGACTATGTGAGCTGCTCTCCGTTCCGCGTACCGATCGCCCGGTTGGCTGCCGCCCAGGCCGCCATCGCGGACAAGAAAGCCTGAGTTTAATCAAGGGAACAACAAGACCCGACAGCGTTTGCTGCCGGGTCTTTACATGAGGAAAAAACGTGTTTGCGCCGAGAGTTATTCGGTCAGGCACCACCGGGACCAGCGCCCCTTGCGGTCGGTTACCAGTCGTCGCCAGAGGGTTCTTCGAGGGCTTCTTCAAAGGCTTTTTTTGCGATGTCCCAAGAGTAGCCGCGGCGGACCAGAAAGGCGGTGACGCGTTGGAAGAGCTTCCGGCGGTCGCAGGAGTCCCGGTCGGATTTGATTTTTCGCCGGGCCAGGGCGGCAGCAGTTTCCAGCTCGTCCTCTTCGCTGCAGCAGGCGAGGGCGGCTTCTGCCGTTTCCGGGTCGACGCCCTTCATCCGAAGCTCCATGGCGATGCGGGTGGAACCGTATTTCCGCTTGCGTGACTCCACCCACTGGACGGAAAAATCTTCGTCGTCAAGGAGCTTTTCCCGCTCCAGCTTGTACAGCACCATGGAGACGACTTCTTCATCATAGCCGGCACGGAGGAGGCGCTGTTCGATCTCCCGCCGACTGCGGGCCCGGATGGCCAGCAGGCCCACGGCGCGGTCCAGGGCCGGACGGTACTGTTCCAAAAGCTCAGGTCTCAATTCCATAGGGGCAGCTCCTTTCGGAAAGCCCAGCGGCAGACGTCGAGATTGGCGATGCCGAAGCGGCCGGAACGGGCTTCGCAGGCGCCGCCGTTCAGGGAAACCAGAATATTTCCGGTGGATTCCTCCCAGAAGGCGCCATCCACGCAGCCGTAGGCAAAACCCTGATGGCCGAGGACTTTTCCGGGAGAAATCCGGCGGTCATCGACGATCAGGAGGCCCCGGCCGTAGGAAAGGGTCGGGGAGGCGGGACCGTAGGATGAAACGGGCGTGCGCATGAAATCCCTGTATTTGGGGGAAATCAGCGGCGCGCCACCGTCGCGGACGCAGCGGATCAGTTCGGCGAGAGAGGGCAGATCGATATACAGGGCGCCGGCGGTGTGGCCGTAATGACGGAGGGGATCCGGCTTCGTGAGCGGGATACGGCCCAGGCGGGTGACGCGTAGGCCGGTACCGGGCCGATAAGGCAGCATTCGGATGACGGGCATGATTTCCTCATAGGGCAGGACGGTCGCGTCCAGGGAGGCACGCAGGCTGAGCGGGGTGAAGAGATATTCGCTGAAAACGGCGGGGACGGGCTTGTTCAGCAGGACCTCGAGGACGCAGCCGATGACGCCGTAACCGAGGTTTGAATAACGGAATTTTTCACCGGGGGCGGCGATACGGCGACCGGAAAGCACCTCCGGGAGCGGCGTCTTTTTGATCATCACGGTTTCATAGTCCGGCGGATCGGCGAGGCCGGAGGTGTGAGAGAGCAGATGGGACAGCGTGACCCCCTCCAGCTCCGGAAGGCTGCCGCAGTCCGTCAGAAGATCGGTGACCGGGGCATCCGGATCCAGCAGACCCTGATCCATGAGGCAGACGCACAGCAGGGCGACGGCCGTTTTCGTGATGGAAGCGGCGCGGAAATACGTGGTTTCATCGGGGATCAGGTCGGTGTGAACGGCTTTGGTGAAAACGGACGTTTTGTCCGCTCCCGATCGGAGGCCGATAGCGGCGCCGGATATATGATTGCGGCGCAGAACGGCAGAAAGCGCCTTTTCCGCGGCCAGGGGATGGCCGGAAACCGCGGCGATTGGATGCTTCGGAACGGACGGCGAAAGCACGGGCAGGGCCAGACGGTACAGGAGATTCTTAGTTTTGGTGGTCGGCATAGATGATTTCTCCCTCGGCACATTTTCCATAGAGCAGGAAAAGCGCCAGCATATTCAGAACACTGCACAGCGACAGCAGCAGGAAACGGACGAAAACGGAGGGCGCCGTATACGGGATGAGGTTCAGCATCCACGCCGCAGCGGCGAGATCGCAAAGGCCGGCGGCACAGAGAAAAAGGCGGCAGGGCAGGCCCGCAAACGCCGGACACGCCCTGAAAAGACGGACATAGCGCCCGAGAACAAACAGGCAGAGAACGACGCTGAGAAGCTGGCTGATGCGAAGGCCTTGGGCCGCGTAGAGCGAATCCATGCGGAAATCTTCGATGATCAGGCGCCCGCAGGCATAGAGCAGGGCGTAGAAAGAGATCACATCGCCCCGATACCGGAAAAAGACGCGCCGGGCGCGGATGAGGAAAAGGAAAACCAGCAGGTTCCAGAGGGATTCATAGAAAAACGTGGCCATATGCCAGAGACCGTCCGCCTCGATGAACACGGCGAAGGGAAAAAACTGCAGAGAGGGGTTGCTCACTGCCAGGCCGTAAGCCTCCTGATTGAAATAATTGCCCCAGCGGCCGATCGCCTGGGCCAGGACGAGACCCGGGGCGATGACATCACAGAGGGTAAAGAAGGAAATATTTCGGTGTTTGCAGAAAAACCAGGCGGTGATCAGGCCGGCGATGACGCCGCCGTAGATGGCGATGCCGCCCTCCCAGATTCGCATCACGGAAAGGAGATCGTCCTTAAAGGAATCCCAGGAGAAGGCAACATAATAAATCCGGGCACCGATGATGCCGATGGGCAAGGCCCACAGGGCAAAATCGATGACGGTATCCTTTTTGAGACCGGCGCGCTTTTCTTCCCGCGCGCCGAGGTAAACGGCCAGCGCGGCGCCCGTGACGATCAGAAAGCTGTACCAGGGGATCAGACCGAAAATCAGCCTGGAAGGAGCGGTGGCCATAGGACCTCCTTGAGGGTAGGATTTAAGGGATCCGGTTTCATTATAGAAAGGAAAAAGAAGTGTGTCAATCAAACAAAAAAGGGGCAGGCGGATTCTTGTCAGAAGCAGCGTTTTCTGATAAAATATCCTGAGAAAAACAGGACGCAACGGGCGCCGGAGGGAGAGGTAACTATGAGCAAGGTAGTCGTATTTGATCATCCGCTGATTCAGCACAAACTGAGCATTATGCGCGACAAGAACACGGGGACCAAAGAATTCCGTGAACTGCTGAGTGAGATTGCGATGCTGATGGTGTTCGAAGTGACCCGGGATCTGGAAACCAAGGAAGTGGAAGTGGAGACTCCCATCACGACCTGCAAATGCCGCGTGCTGAGCGGGAAGAAACTGGGCATCATCCCGATCCTGCGGGCCGGCTTGGGAATGGTGGACGGCGTGATCAACCTGGTTCCTGCGGCGCGGGTCGGGCACATCGGCCTGTACCGCGATCCAAAGACCCTTGAGCCCGTCGAATATTACTGCAAACTTCCCGAAGACAGCGAGAACCGGGAACTGCTGATTCTCGATCCCATGCTGGCCACCGGCGGCAGCGCCAGCGCAGCCATCAACTTTATCAAGCAGCGGGGATGTAATCATATGCGCCTGGTGAACCTGATCGCCGCGCCGGAAGGCATCGCGCGGATCCAGAAGGATCATCCGGACGTGGACATCTATGTGGCGGCGCTGGACGACCACCTGAACGACCACGGATATATTGTTCCCGGCTTGGGCGACGCCGGCGACCGGCTGTTCGGAACCAAGTGATTTCAGATTTTTTGCGAGGACGCGTCCAATGCTTTGATTTGGATAACACGTTCCGCGCTGCAGCTGTCAAAGCCGCTTCGCGGCTTTGGGTACAGTGATCGCAAGTTTTGGAAGAAATGATTTTGCATCAGCCTGAATGACCGAACCGGATTCGGTTTTGCAGGCTGATGCTTTTTCTCAGAAAGCATTTCGGCCGGAAAGGATCTTACATGGAGCGAATTCGTCTGGCCCCGCTTTGCGGGGTGACCGATCACGTATACCGGACCCTTTGCTTTGAGCAGGGGTGTGAAAGCGCGTATACAGAAATGATCAGCGCCATGGGATACCTTTGCGCCCCGGATCAGCGTGCCCAGAAGGAACTGATGCGCCGCGGGGAGGCGGAAGGGAAACTGATTCTGCAGCTGTTCGGGAAGGATCCGGCCACGGTGGCCGAGGCGGCGCGCAGGATCAGCGGAACCGGAATCTACGACGGGATTGACCTGAACATGGGCTGCCCCGCCCGGAAGGTGGCCTGCAGCGGTGAAGGCAGCGGACTGATGAAGGATCCGAACCTCGCGGGACGGATGATGCGGGAAACGGTAAAGGCTTCCTGCCTGCCGGTTTCGGTGAAAATGCGGATCGGATGGGATCGGGATCACATCAACGCGGTGGAATTCGCCAGGATCGCCGAGGACAGCGGGATCCGTGAAATCACGGTGCACGGCAGAACCCGGGAGCAACAGTACAGCGGAGAGGCGGACTGGGGCGTGATCGCGCAGGTGAAGGAGGCCGTCGGGATTCCGGTGATCGGAAACGGAGACATTTTTTCGGCAGAGACTGCCATGCACCGCATGCGGGAAAGCCGGGTAGACGGCGTGATGATCGGCCGCGGCGCCCTGGGGAATCCATGGATTTTCCGGGAGATCCGGGCGACGCTGAACGGGGAGCCCGTGCCGGAGGTGACACTTCGGGAACGGGACGGCATGATCCGGCGTCACTACGGGATGATGCTGGAAACCCGGCCGGAACATATCGCCATCCGGGAGATGCGCAAGCACATCGGGTGGTACCTGCACGGGATGCGTGGATCGGCGAAAATCCGGAACGAGATCAACCGCTGCGGAGATGCCGGGGAAGTTTTTGCGCTCCTGGAGCGTTTTTTTGAAGAAGCGGAAGCGCAGGGAAAGGTCGAAGGTGAATGAACTGGAAAAGAATCTTTGGAATCCTCCTGGCATGGACGGTCTGCCTGATTCTTTGGGTGGGCGCCGGTGCGGAGGGGATCCGGGAGACGATCGGTCTCCTGAAAAACTGGGAAGCGGTCTCCTTTGAAATCACCGCTGCATTCGAAAAGCTGCCGCAGTTTGACGAAAACAGATGCGAACAGCTGAACCGGCTGCTGCGGCACATCCGGTTTTGCGGACAGTTGGAGGCGGGAGTCTCCGACCTGACGGTTTACGCGGACGGGGATCCGCTGTTTTCCGTTGCGGTTTCGGACATCGGCGGGAAAAAGCGAACTGTGCTGTCGCCGGACGGGGAACGCAGATGGCTCCTTCCGGAGACGGAAGGGGACGCAGGAGACAGCGTGACGCAGTTCCTGGACGTTTTCGGGGAGATTTCACGGCAGCTGGAGGGCTACGACAGCCTGGGGGCTGTCGCGGCGTTCATTGAAAAACTGCCGGACCGCTTTCCCCAGGCCGTCGCTTCCTCGAAGATGAACGAAAAGTATAAAGACTACGGCACAGCCGTCAAAAAAGTCAGCGTGAAGATCAGCGCGGAGGAACTGACTGCCTGCGTCCGGGACCACCGGGCGGAACTTCCGGAGGGGGACGGCCTTCCGGACCTCGGCGGGATTGTTTTTGAAGGCCGGCAGGACTTTGAGATGCTGATGACGGAAGAGGGAAAGGCCCTGAAGATCCGCTACGGCGGGAAGGCGGGGCTGAACGCGGAGGATCTGCGCACGGTACGGCTGGACTGGAAGACGGTTCGGAGCGACAGCGTGGACCGGGACGAAATGACTCTGAAGACGCCGGACAGTGCCGGGACGCACCGCAACAACCTGATTCTGGCCCATACCCGCCGGAAGAGCGAGGACGGGAAGGAAACCTTCCAGTGGAAGGCGGAGACGGACGAAGTTTCGGAGGGCATCCGGACACGGGGCGTCAGCGAATGCACGGCGGAAGCGGAAAACGGCATCCTGGCCGGGAGCTTCGTTACGACACGGACCGTACGGCAGAACGCGGAGGGCTGCGAAATCCGGTTTGAAATGTCCGGGAAAACGGCTTCGAATACTGCGGGAACACTTGAAATAATCAGCAAAAAAGATAAAATAGAAGCGGGACGCCTGAAAGCGAACATTTCCCTTCGCCGCGATGCTTCCGCGGCAGTGACGGAGGACGAGGGCGAGACCGCCGGGGCGGAACGGGAGATCACCGGTGAAAACCTGCAGGAGCTGATTTCGAAGATCGTCGGGCGGCTGATGCGCCTGGATCCGGAAGACCTGGTTTTCCTGACGGAGGGGATTCCGGAAGAAACCCTGCGGACCCTTCTTCCCAACGACTGAAAGCATAAAGGAGCCGAGACATGAAAAAGATTCTGAGCATCCTTCTGGTTTTTGTTCTGACGACCGCCTGCATTGCGGCCTCCGCGGCGGGCTATACGCTGCCGGAAAAAATGGAACGCCAGCTTCAGGTCGGAAGCGGACTGAAAGGTTCCTTTGTGATCCGGGCCAATGCGGACGCGGAACTGAGTCCCGTCGTGCATGCGCTCCAGAACGCGGCCTTTGAAATCCGCGGGATTCAGAGCGAAGGCAACAGCCATTACTACATCTATCAGGCAGGGGAAAACGAAGCCATGAGCGCGCTGACGGAAATCTGCACGGCGGACGGGAAAGCTTATCTGCGCAGCGATTTTCTGGAAGGCGTGTATCTGCTTCCGACGGCGGACAGCCTGATCAACGCCTGGTTCCATTCCGAAGCGGGGGAGAATCCTTCCGTTTTTCCGGACCTGCTGCGGATGATGCTGAAGGGCGCGGAGGACGAGGGTATGACCACCGACGCACTGGAGCGGCAGCTGGAAGTATGGATCAACGCGTTCAGCACGGACAGCTCTGTGGTGACGGAGGACGGCGCCCCGCGGCTGACTCAGACGTTTAAAATCCCGGTGGAGGAAATGTACGCGATCACGGCGGAAATCGTGAAGATCATCGGCTCCAACGAAAATACCCTGAGCTGGTTCAAGAACTTCCTGAACCAGGAACAGACCGACGTTTATTTGAATCCGAACTTGGGATACTATTATATCGACGCGATGAAGCAGCTGAATCTGGAGGGCGACATCGAGTTTTCCCGGACGGTTTCGACCCTGGGTGAGCTGATTGAAAACTCCATGGTGCTTCCGCTGGATCCGGAGAAAACCGGATACCGGACGGCAGTGTTCCGGAACGACGAAGAGAAAAAGAGCATCTTCTTCACGGGCCCGAGGGGCACGCTGTTCCTGGAGCTGCCGGCGGAGTTTGACCTGAACGAGGAGAACCTGGAAAACCAGGATATCCGCTTCGTGCTGACCGACAATACCGAAGGGACGGTCCAAAACGTGGCGTTGAAGATTCTTCTGAACAAGAAGGGCGAGAAGACGGAAGCCGCGGAGGACGGCCGGCTTCACGAACGGGAAACCTGGACGCTGGCGATGAGGCGCGACACCGAAAATCTGCCGGAAGGTGTTACGGAGGAAATGATTCCCGATATGGCGTCGGTGGACGCTTCGATTGAGATCCACTATACAAGCAAGACGCAGCTTTCCAGCCCGACCACGCTTGAAATCCGCTGCAGGGTGCAGCAGGGAAAATATGATTTCGACCTGGAGGGGCAGCTGAAAACTTCCTCTCCCTGGGTGTTCTCTCCCTTCAGTATTGAAAACGCGCAGGAGAGCCTGAAAACCCTGGACAACCTTCAGGCACTGAAGGACGAATGGGTCAAAACCGCGGATGAAAAGCTCACCCGCACAGCGACGGTGGAGGACGCGGAAGATCCGGAAGCGGCGGAGACGCAGGCAACGGAGAGCGGAACCGAAACGGCGGAAGGCGAAGGCACGCCGGAGATCCGGGAGACGGAGGACGACGCGGAAGCCGAGCCGCTGGCAGACGGTGAACCGGCCGAAGAGGCCGGTTCACCGGAAGAAACGAAAGAAAATGAACCAATCGGGTAACAAAGGAGCAACAGAACTGTGATCAGAAGAATCCTGCCCCTCCTGGCGGCGCTATTCCTGATGACCGGGAGCGCGTTTGCCGCGGAGCAGCACGCGGAAATACAGTTTGTGATTCATCAGGGGGACAGCGAAACGGCCGTGACGGCGGATCTGCTGCTGCGGGAGAAAGAGATTGTGGTGCTGAGCGGATTGTTCCCTAGCTATGCGTTGAGCCTGCCCTGCGACGGCGCTGCGGCCGCGGCGGCGGATGAAGCCGCATCCTACGGACCGTTCTATCTGCCGGGCATCGGCACGGTGCTGCCGGGGATTGTTCAGGTGCTGAATCCGGAAACGAGCGAAGGCATTTTTACCGGTGACCTTTTTGACGAGGCGTATACACTTTCAAAAGGCGAATGCGGCATATACGATCTGCTGGCCATTCCCGAAAAACTTGGCGGCGAAGCGGCGGGCAGCTTTCTGCAGAACGGCATTTCGGCGCTTTTCGGCCAAACGGACCCGGAAAGCATCCGGATCCGGTATGCCATGTACGACAACGGAAACTACCTGACGCTGACCTTCCTTCAGGACGAAAACACGGTGGGCACGGCCTCCTTTGATTTCAGCGATCCGAAAGGGCTGAAAGCCCTGATCGGCAACGCGGAGAACGGAACCAACTACTATTGGGCGCTGGAAGTTCGAGTGCAGACGACGGAGGAAATGACGATCACGGCCTCGCTGTTTGCCGACCCGCGGAAAGCCGGATACCGTAGTGTGATGCGGAACCGGCCGGTGGTTGCGGAAAACTGGAAGCTGCGGCTGAGCGAAGACCGGAAAGAAATCCGGTTTACGGGAGAAGTGCTGCCCGGGAACGGCAAGACGCCGATAGACATCAGCGGCAGCTTCGGCAAAGAAAACAAGCCGATGCTGCAGATGAACATCGGCTTCAGGGACTGGGACAAGGCGACGATGACACTGAATGCGCAGCTTTCCGAAACGACCGTGAACACGGAAGGACTGAAAACGATTCAGCTTGAAAACACGGAAAGCCTGACTGCGGACAGCGGACTGAGCACGGAGATTACGGTGAAGATGCTGCCACTGCTGGCCGTGCTGATGCAGGCGGTTCCGGCGGAATACGCGGGGGATCTGCAGACGGTGTATTAAAGGGCGGTTCCGGCGGAATATGCGGTGGATCTGCTACGGCTGAATTAAGGCACGGCGACCGTGCTCAGCAGGCAGACGGCCTGGGCGGAAATGCCTTCCTCCCGGCCTTCAAAACCGAGACGCTCGGTGGTGGTGGCCTTGATATTGATTTGGGAGGGTGCACATTTAAGGGTTTCACAGACTTTTTTGACCATGGACGGAATATGCGGCGCGAGCTTCGGCTTCTGCGCCGCTATTGTTATGTCTGCGTTGACCAGCTCATAGCCTGCGGCGCGGACTTTGCCGATGACGTCCCGCAGGAGTAGCAGGGAGGAGATATCCTTGTAGGCGGCGGATGAATCCGGGAAATGAATGCCGATATCGCCGAGGCCTGCCGCGCCGAGCAGCGCGTCCATGAGGGCGTGGAGCGCGACGTCGGCATCGCTGTGACCCAGGAGGCCGAGGGTGTGCGGCACTTCCACGCCGCAGAGGATCAGCTTCCTGTTTTCCACCAGGCGGTGCACATCATAACCCATACCGACCCGGAAACCGGAGGGGGAAGGCTGTAGCAGCGCGTTCATCATGACCAGATCCTCTTTCTGCGTAACTTTGATATTGGTTTTTGAACCGGGTACCAGCCGCACGGGAAAACCCGCATGCTCCATGACGGAGGCATCGTCGGTAGCGGAGAAACGGTCCCGCTCCGCCTGTTGATACGCTTCGAGCAGAGAGCCGAAACGGAAGCCCTGGGGGGTCTGGATCTCGTAGAGATCCGTCCGGTCGGCAGTTTTGAGCACCAGGCCTTCCCGGTCCGCGTATTTCATGGTGTTCACGGCCGGAACGGCGGCGACGCCGGAGCCGGTCTCCCGGCAGGAAGCGATGCAGGCCCGGATGACCTCCCGGGGCGTGAGACAGCGGGCCGCGTCGTGGACAAGCACCGTATCGTCCGGATCCGCGGAGAGCGCCAGCAGTCCGTTCAGGACAGAACGCTGGCGGGTGTTGCCCCCGTGGGCGAAGGAGATGGCACAGGAAACGCCGGCGGAGGAGACTTCGGCGCGAATCCGATCCTCTTCCTCCGGCCGGCAGACCAGTACCAGGCGGTCGGCAAGGCCTTCGAAAAGCCGGAGGCTGCGGACCAGGACGCTGACGCCGGCTGTCTTCAGGAAGATTTTGTTTTCACCGGCGTTCATCCGCGTTCCGGACCCGCCGGCCGCCAGTACGACAAGAACTTTTCCGCTCATGCCTGATTCCGCTCCGAATTCATGGATGCGTCCTCCTGAACGACACGGTACATCTCTGCTGCCTGATCCTTGCGGACGGTTTCGGCTGTGCTCAGAATTTCATACTGGCCCAGATGCTCACCGAAACGGATGGTGATGAGATCGCCGGGCGCCACGTCGGTCCCGGGCTTGGCGACCTTGCCGTTGACGGTGACCCGGCCGGCGGAACAGGCCTCATTGGCGACGGTGCGGCGCTTGATGAGGCGGGAAACTTTAAGATATTTGTCAATTCGCATCGGAAACCTCCGGTTGTAAAAACCTGCGGGATAAAAATCCCGCAGGTTTAAATATCAAGGAAAATTATTTCTTGGCCTTGGATTTCTTTTCGGGGATGTTGACCTTGGCTTTCAGGGCCAGGCCGGGCTTGAAGGAAGGAGCCGTGGAGGCTTCGATCTTGATTTCTTCGCCGGTCCGCGGATTGCGGGCGGTGCGGGCAGGGCGTTTTTTCACATCAAAGGTTCCGAAGCCGATCAGGGAAACTTTTTCACCCTTCACGAGGGCACCGCTGATGGTTTCAACGAAAGCGCTCAGAGCGGATTCAGCTTCTTTCTTGGTCAATTTGGTTTTTTCAGCCAGCGCGGCCACCAGTTCGGTCTTGTTCATGGGGTTCCTCCTTGTTATTTCATGCGTGAAGCATGATAATATAAATCTGCCAAGAACTTCATTATTCAATTCAGCCCTCAACATAACCCTATTATACACGGAAAACCTTGCAAGTCAATGGTTTTCGGCGTTTCCTGCCAATTTTTCCTTATTTTTCAAGGGCTTGGCAGTCGCGGATGAGTCGGGCGGTGAATTCATGCAGGAGAATCTCGCTGTCGAGCCCCAGGGCGGCGGAAAGGCGTGAACAGGCGAAGAGCAGGGCGGCAAAACGCTTCTCCAGCTCGGAAACGGGAAGGGCCGGATCCAGGTCTTCGGCCAGGGATCGGATGCTTTCCGTGATTTCCGCCGGGGCGGGATCGGGAAGCGCGGGAACGTGCTTCATTTTCCGGAGCACCTTCTCCGCATAGCGAAGGGCAGGCAGCGCGGGGGAAACATCCTTCAGGGCCTCCAGCGGTGTTTTGCTGCCGGTTTCCGCCTGCTTGATCTTATCCCAGTTGTCGGTCACCTGTTCGGCAGTGATCCGGGTTCCTGCCTCCGGCAGCTCCACCGCGGCGCCCGTCGCTCCGGAACCGGAAGCCGGCGCGAAGACATGGGGATGGCGGCGGATCATTTTTTGGCAGATGGCGGAGAGCACATCGTCCATGGTGAATTCATCGAAGGATTTGCCGATGGAGGTGTGGAAGACGACCTGGAAAAGCAGATCGCCGAGTTCCTCGGCCAGATGCAAGGGATCGTTTTCCTCCGCGGCGCCGACGACTTCCCATGCTTCCTCCACCACATAGGGCTCCAGGGACTGATGGGTTTGCTTCCTGTCCCAGGGACAACCGCCGGGGGCCCGGAGGCGGTCGATGATCTCCATAAGATCCTCCAGGTTTTTTCGGGAACGCTGCTCATAGGAAAAGGGTCCGCAGGCCACGGCGGAGAGATGATCATAGAAGGGCTGACGGTCCAGCTCGTAGAGGGGAACCGGCAGGGCTTTGCCGTCGCCGGGCAGGAACAGCACGGTTTCCTCGTCCCGGATCCAGGCGGCGAGCGCCTGTTTGACTTCGCCGGCGGTGATTTCATCGTTCAGCTCAGTGATCAGCAGGGGACGGGAGGGCTGCAGACCGGTTCCGTCAAAGGAAGCGGCGGGGCAGATCCGGATATCGGCGGTGGAAAAGAAGGGCCGGCAGGCGGGCAGATAATAATCCGCAAAGGAAAAGCCGGGTACGAGCCGGACTTCGCCGCCTTCGGGCCTGGACGAGAACAGCGCGTCCACGGTGCGGTCGGTCAGAACGTCGGAGACTGCGTACACAAGATACGGGCTGGTTCCGGAGAGGGACCACAGCTCCTCCGCGGCGGCGCGGGAGAGCGCGTCGAAATCATCGGAGGTTTCATAGAGATGGTCGAGGGTGCGGAAAGCCATTCCCTCCGTCTCCAGCCAGACGGACAGGGGATGGCAGCCGGTGCGTAGCACCAGCGGCGACGCATCGCGCAGCGTACGGACGGTGATTACATTCAGAAAGGAAGGGTCGCCGGGACCGATGGAAACGACGGTGATCATGCTTTCTTTTTCCTCCTGAGCAGGGCGGAGAGATCCTCCTTCGAGACGGCCTTCAGCAGCACCGCGGCCGCGGCATAGACGAGAACGCCGGCGACGACCAGCAGAATCGTCGTGATCCGGCCGGCGGGCAGAAGCATCTTCAGCCCCCAGATGGCGGCGCCCATGGCGCCGGCAGCCAGGCCCGGACGGAGAATCCAGTCGAGCCAGTTGAACTTCATCTTTCCGTATTTGCAGCAGAAGAAGAGGTTCGGGATCATGGCGGTGGAATAGCAGACGATCGAAGCGATGGGTCCGCCGTGGATATCGATGCCGGGGGTGCCGATGAGCAGGTAGTTCAGGAGCACTTTCAGGGAAACGCCGGCGATCATCGTGTACATCGGAATCTTCTGGTGATGCAGGCCCTGGAGAATGCTGGTGGTGGCCTGAACCATGGTGAAGAGGAAGACCGTGAGCGCCGAGACCGTGAGCAGTTCGGAAGCGGTCTGCAGGCGAGAGGCGGTGAGGGTGCCCGAATAGAAGAACGCCAGGATTGGCTTGGCAAGGACGCTCATGCCGATGGAGCAGGGGAAGCCGATGAGGGCGGCGTAACGGAGGCCGGTGTTCGACTCGCGGACGATGGCCGCGTGGTCCTCCAGAGATTTCGCGTAGGACACGGCGGGCACGAGACTCATGGAGATGGCCAGGGCCAGGGCCGTGGGAATATTGATGAGGCGGATGACCATGCCGGAGAAGATGCCGTAGAGGGAGGTGGCTGTATCCCGGGTGAGGCCGGCGTTCACCATCCGGTTGACCATGAGGGCGGAATCGATGAACTGGGCCAGAGGGATGATACAGGCGCTGATCGTGATCGGAACGGAAATGGCCACCAGGCGCCGGGTCAGCTCCTTAAAGGAGGCAGTGGCGGGAGCGGCAAGGGCCTGCGGATCCGACTTGCGGCGCTGCAGCGCGGTATAGACGATCATGTAGACGAGGGCCAGAATTTCCACAATCGTGATGCCCAGCAGGGCGCCGGCGGCGCCTTCAGCCATGCTGCGCTGCATGCCCAGGGCCGCCAGGGGCAGGGAAATCGCCACCTTGCCGACCTGCTCGATGAGCTGGGAGATTGCGGTGGGGACCATATTCTGATGGCCCTGGATATAACCGCGGAAGGCGGACAGGAGGCAGACGATGAAAACGCAGGGGGCAATGACCCGGAAACCCAGGGAAGCCTCCTCCACACCGACCAGGGAGACTAGCAGGTGATTGGAGAAGAACATCATCAGGGAGAAGGTGAGGCCGATGACGAACAGAATCTGCAGGGCGATGCGGAAGACCCGGGACGCGTTCTGCGGCTCTTCCTTTGCCAGGTAATGGGCCACCATGCGGGAAACCGCCACCGGAAGACCGGCGCTGGACAGGGTCAGGAGGAGGTTGTAGGTCGGGAAGACCGTCTGGAACAGGCCGAGCCCCTTGTCCCCGAGAATACGGGCCAGGGGGATGGAAAACAGGACGCCCACGACCTTGCAGATGATGCCTGAAATGCCGAGGACTGAGATGCCTTTGGCGACGGATTTAGCCTGTCCGGCCATCATATCATCCTTTCTATCAATACTTCTTCCAGGCGGAACGCGTGAAGAGAATGAACATGGGCAGCAGCTCGAGGCGGCCGAAGAGCATCAGGAAGGAAAGGACCACCTTGCCCCAGACCCCATACTGGGCGAAGTTGTAGATCGGGCCCACGGCGCCGAGACCGGGACCCACGTTGCTGACGCAGGTGAGGGAAGCGGTGATATTGGTGAGCACGTCAAACTTCCCGTCCAGGGACACCAGAAAAGCGCCGATAAAGACCAGGGCCACATACATGACGGCGAACTGGGCCACCTGGGAGACGATGGTTTCGTCGATGGCCCTGCGGTCGACCCGGATGACGTCCACTTTGCGGGGACGGCTGGTGGACAGGATGTTGCGCCGGGACATTTTGAAGAGCATATTGACGCGGATGACCTTCATGCCGCCGGCGGTGGAACCGGCGCAGGAGCCGATGAACATCGCCAGGAGCAGGAGCATCTGGGACGCCGCGGGCCACCGGCTGAAATCAAAGGTGACAAAGCCGGTGGTGGAGATGATGGACGACAGCTGGAAGGAACTGTATCGCAGGGACGTCAGCAGCGCCGGACCGAAGGAACCGTCCTTTCCGGCGGAGACCAGTTCATTCTGATAGAAACCGATGTTGAAGAAGGTGATCAGGAGCATGAAGGTGAGGGCGATAAAGAGAAAACAGCGGAACTCCTCGTCGCGCCAGAAGGCCTTCAGCCGTTCGCCGATGAGACACTTGTAATACAGGGCGAAGTTGACGCCGAACATGAACATGAAGACCGTGATGACGGCATCCACCGCGACGCTGTCGAAATGAGCGACGGAAGTGCCGTAATTGCTGAAGCCGCCGGTGCCGGCCGTCGCGAAGGAGTGCACCGCGGCGTCATAGGCATCCATGCCGCACAGAAGCAGGGCGCCGAACTCCAGCAGGGTGATGAGGATATAGATCCGGTAGAGGATTTTGGCGGTGGTGCCGGTTTTCGGCACCAGCTTTGACAGGGAGGGCCCGGGGCTTTCGGCCTTGACCAGATGGGCGGTGCGGCCGGTGAGCTTCGGCAGGAGAGCCAGGGTGAGCACCAGCACGCCCATGCCGCCGACCCAATGGGTCGTCGCACGCCAGAAGACCACGCCGTGCATATAGTTGTCAAAGCCCTCGAAGACGGAGGCGCCGGTGGTTGTGAAACCGGAGACAGCCTCGAAAAAGGCGTCCTCGAAGCGTGTGAACATACCGGACAGCATGAAAGGCAGCGCGCCGAAGCAGGACATGACCAGCCAGCCGACGGCGACGATCAGGAAACCCTCCTTCAGACGGAGATAACTCTTCTTTTCCGTTTTCGGGATGAAATACATCGCGCTGCCGACGATCAGCGTTGCCACGAGACTGTTGGCCAGGGCGTAGGTATCCCCGTCGCGGTAGTACAGCGACACCAGGAACGCCGGCATCATGGCCAGCCCTTCAATGGCAAGGAGCGCGCCGAGAACGCGGACGATCAGCTTTCGGTTCATCGATACAGTACCTCATTCAGATCCGAAATACCGGGATTGCTGGAAATGACGACGACGTGATCGCCCTCTTCAATACGGTCGTTGCCGAAGGGGATGATAATTTTGCCCTGATGCACGATGACGGATACCAGGGAACCCTTGCGGCTGGTCAGATCCTTCAGGGGAATACCGATATAGGGATCCCCATTGCGGGCGATGAACTCAAGAGCCTCGGCATTGCCGTCGATCAGGCGGTAGAGGCGCTCCACATGGGTGCCGCTGCCGTTTTCGCGGGCGCGGACATAGCGGAGAATGGTCGAGGTTGTGATATAGGGCGGGGAGATCACCGAATCGAGCCCCAGGTCGTTCAGAATCTCCATATAGGTCATGCGGCTGTTTTTCGCGATGGTCTTCGGGACGCCGGAGCGGGAGGCATACAGCGCGGTCAGGAGGTTTTCCTCGTCGCGGTTGGAGAGGGCAATGAAGGCGTCCGCCTGGGATACGCCCTGCTCCTGAAGCAGCTCCTGATCCGTTCCGTCGCCGAGGACCACGTCCACCTTCGGAAGCAGCTCGCTGAGACGGCGGGCTTTTTCGGGGTTCAGCTCAAAGAGCGTGACATGGATGCCCATGGGAACGACGATCCGGGAGAGATAATAGGAGATTCTGCCGCCGCCGAGGACCATGACGCTGCGGACCTTCTGATTGTTGCGGCCGAGGAAGCGGAAGAATTCGGTGATGGTGACCATATCGCCGGAAACGAAGACCTTGTCGTTTGGGAGAATGGCAAAGTTACCGTCCGGGATGATGACGCTGCCGTTCCGTTCGACCATGGCATAGAGGATCCGCGGCAGGCCGGGGACCTTCTGATGAAGATCCTTCATGGGGATGCCGATGATGCGGTCCTTCTCCAGAGCGCGGAATTCCACCATTTCGACCAGACCCCGGGCGAAGGACTCGATGCTTCCGGCGAAAGGATAGCGCAGCAGACGGCTGATTTCCAGGGCGGTGGCCCGCTCCGGGTTGATGGCGACGTCGATGCCGAGCTCGTTCTGCAGAAAGGTCTGGCTTTCGTTGAACTCCGGATCCCGGATGCGGCAGATGGTATACCGTGCACCGAGACGCTTGGCGATCAGGCAGGCCAGCATGTTGCTTTCATCGGACTCGGTAGAGGCGATGACGATATTGGCCTTGTCGACCCCGGCTTCCAGCAGCACCTTGGCGTTGGCGCCGTTACCCTTGAGGCAGATGACGTCCAGCGAGCCGGAGCAGTGTTCGATAACTTCATCGGATTTATCAATAACGGTGACATCGTGCTCTTCCTGGGTCAGATGTTCCGCCAGGGTGTATCCGACCTTTCCGGCACCGATCACAATGATTCGCATAAGCGCCCTCCAAAAAGAAATCAACTATTATTATAACATTTTTATCGAGGCTTGTAAAAAAGAAAAAAGAGGGAACGCCCGGCGGAGTAGGAATTTCCCGTTTGACTTTCTTTCCGGCCTGTGGTATTATACCCTCCGTTGAGTGCCCGTAGCTCAGCTGGATAGAGTGTCAGACTCCGACTCTGAAGGTCACAGGTTCGAATCCTGCCGGGCATACCACCCTGAAAACCTTGTGAAGCAACGTTCACAGGGTTTTTCTTTTTACTGCATTTTTCCACAAGCGTATGATCAAATCGTGTTTATTTCAGTTTTGCTTTCAGCGTTTCAATGGCCTCCGCGGTCATGCCGTGCATGGTCAGATATTTTCCCGCCGCGGCTTTCCAGTCAACGTCTGAAAGGTCGTCTCCGCGCTCCTTTTCCGCGACCGTGCAGATCATGCGCATGATGTTCTTTTCGGCAATATAGTCATACTGTTCGGTCCCGGTTTCAGTGCCGTAGAAGTTCATATAGCTGAGCATATAGTCAGCGATGATCTCTTCCGGGGAAAAACCGGTCATCATTTCCAGCAGCATTGCGGCGAACCCGGTTCGGTCCTTGCCTTCGTTGCAGTGGATCAGGTAGGGCGGTTCATGCTCTGAAAGGAAAGTAAAGCCTTTCACAATTCCTTCCGCGAATTCGTCGGATCCGTAATAGAAGGGCATTCTTATTGCAAGCACGCTGCCGGATGAATACAGTTCCCCGTAATACGGGGAAGCGAAGCTTTCGGCCGCAATATATCCGGTTACCTCTTCTTCGCTGTCTGCCATGTTCAGAACGGTTTTGATCCCGGTTTCCTGCATCAGGCGGTCCGCAATCGCGGTTCTTTTGAGTCTATAGTTAATCGGTGAAGCGGACCGATACAGCTTTCCGGGAATCACAGCACGGAAATTGACGAAGATTTCGTCGGAAGCATAATCTTCCCGGTTGTCGGTATACACGAGATTGTTAAGCTCCTGAAGCTTGCGTGACCCGCCTTTTTCTTTCATGGTCAGCGTAACCGTGTCGCCGGCCCGGATGCCAGTTGTTTCGGCAAAGTTTTTGTTGTTTATGCACAGTTCTATATAGGTACGCATCGGATGGGCGATCACCTGGTATTCCCCGGGATCCACATAATAGCCGTTCAACAGGGGCATGTCTTTTTCAAAGTCACCGAATTTCACGGTGACGATATCTCCCAGTTCGAAGTCGGCATTCTCCAGATCCTTCAGCGTGATGTCCAGCTGCGCTTCGCTTTCGTTCCTGATTTCCGCTACCGTACAGGTCAGCCCGATCGTCCCGGCAGAAGAAGAAACCAGCAGACAAATCAGTGAAAACCCAAGGATCAGACAAACCATTCGCTTCATCCTTTATCACTCCCCTGCTTTCTGTGTTTTCATTAGATCAGGGATTCGATGGATCAGTATTCAGAAAGCATATATTCTATTATATTCTTTTTTGCGGGTTCAATGCAAGTGGGTTTCCGGGAACTTCAGAATGATTGCCAAAAGACCTAAAAGCCAGTAAAATATAGGGTGAGCCGGGAACGATCCGGAAGAACTGAGCTTGATTTTACAGGAGGAGAAACAGATGAAAACCGTCAGGAATTGCCTTTCTGTCATGCTGGCGTTTGTGCTGGCATTTGCCTGTGCCTGTGCGGCTGCCGAGGGGGACGAATGGGTCTGTCCGGATTGCGGCGCAGCCAACGCGATGAATTTCTGCCTCAAATGCGGCGCGAAAAAGCCTGAGGAGATCCTTTGTCCGGAATGCGGAGCGAAGTTTCCACCTGATGGCGGGATTGCATTCTGTGGTAACTGTGGGGCCAGCCTGAAACAGACCGTTTCATCTTCAGGAAAATATGAAGGCGAAGGCTTCGCAACGCCGGAAGAAGCACTGAGCTTTTATATGGAAGGCTTTAAAAACCTGGATTTCAGTCAGATTCTCGGAGCCTTTGCGTGGGAAACCCAGATTGAGCGGATGTCTCTTCAGACCTACTTTGAAAGGATGACGGCTTATTCGCCTGCTGTGATGCCCAGGATGCCTTCCGTCAATGGTTTTATGTCTTCGGCAAATGTGGAGTCGCTTCGTGCCAACCAGGTCAGATATCTGTATTCGGCGATTGAATACTATATTCTGGGCGAGGAAGCGCCGCACGGCATGACGATCCCGTTCGATAAAGACGACCCGGAAGCGATTCCGTCTTTCCTCGCAAAATTTGATAACGGAAGACTGGAAAAACTCACCGAAATGACCAACATCCGCTTTCTCTCTCCGGACGAAGTGACGGGAAATCTTTTTTCCAATGAAAGGAATCAGGAAAGTTTCAGAAAACAGACCGCCTATTATAACGCGGATGAGGTTGTCAACATCATCGGTATTGCGGATGTCGGGAAGGAAACTTTTGCCTGCTGCCCGACGATTGCGCGTTACGGAGACAGATGGTACCTGTTATCCGTCACCAGCATGACCACTATGATGATGGGAGTCGACTTCAACTGTCAGGCGTTTGTCTGCGGGGAAGAGACGAACAAGTTACTTGGCAGTTATCTGAAGTAAGGACCCGAAAATACCCCGTAAATGTGGCGTACTTACGAAAGAATGAGACAGAACATGAACCTGCAGCAAAGAGGAACCTGACATGAAAAAGATCGCTTTATTCCTGACCGCAGTGCTGTGTCTCACACTGTGCCTGATGATCCTTGCGTCAGCGGAGGGAAACACGGAAGAACCCGCCCCGGAATCTGAAGGTTTCCGCTACCGCCTGCTGGAGGACGGAACGGCTGAGATTCTGGCATATACCGGCAAAGAGCTTACTCTGGTGCTTCCGGAAACGCTGGACGGCTGCCCCGTCGCATCGATTGGAAATGAAGCTTTCTATAATTACAGATACAGCATGGAAGATTTAACCATTCCGGCCTCGGTTACGCATATCGGCTCCTACGCCTTTTCCATGACCGACCTGGAGGAAATTGTAATCCCGGCGGGCGTGGTCAGCATGGGAGACAATCCGTTCGGCTACTGCACGTCGCTGAAAACCATTACGGTCGCCGAGGAAAACCCCGTGTTTTATATGGAGGACGGCGTCCTGTTCTGCCGGGATGACCATTCCCTGGTATGCTTCCCCAACCTGCTGGCGGATCCGTATGAAGACGGGGATGAAGATGATTATGAGCCTGTGACATATAAGGTTCCGGCAGGAACGGAGATCATCCGCGGTGGCGCTTTCGGAGGCGTGGAATGCCTGTCGGAAATTCTTCTTCCGGATTCCCTCCGGGTTATCGGCTCCCAGGCTTTCGGCTTTTGCTGGAGTCTGGACAGCCTCATCATTCCGGACAGCGTTACGGAGATTGGGGACACCGCCTTTGATACCTGCAAATACCTTAGCAGAGTGGTACTCCCGGCGGGCCTGAAACGGATTCCCCCCATGCTGTTCTACGAATGCGAAAGCCTGTACGAGGCAGATATCCCGGAAAGCGTTACGGAGATCGGGGACTCCGCATTCAGTTTTTGCAGCAGCCTGGAAAAGGTCCGGATTCCGGACAGCGTGCAGTCCATCGGTGAATACGCTTTCGAGTCCTGCTCAAAAGACCTGGTGGTCCTCTGCGGCCCGGACAGCTGCGCGAAGTCATACTGCGAGAAGAATGGCATTGAATTTCTGGTAAAATGACGTCCGATTGCTCGCCGTGCTGGTGGTTGCCGGCGTTTCTGATAAAATCGTGCTTCCTGTCAACCTCGGATGGATCGGTGGCATTGCGCTCCTGGCCGTCATTGCCGCGGCGACGTTCTGGTTCGGAAGAGGAGACGGGAAGGAAAGCCCGATAGCGAAGAAGGATTAGGGGCAAACTTGCCTCTCATCCGGTTGGACGGGGAAGATCCGGATGCTTGGATAACTGTGCCCCTCTTGTGCAATACGCAAAAACATGGTAATCTTACATTCAGGTACCACATTGGAAAAAAGAACAAAAAAAGGAGGGAAACAAAATGAAAACGATTGAGGAACTGTTCGAAGAGGTCAAGAAGGACGAGAAACTGAAGGAAGAAGGTATCGCAGCGATTCAGGCAGGCAAACTGGGCGCTTTTATGAAGGCGCACGGCTGTGAAGCTTCGGAGAAAGAAGCGCTTGCTTTCGTGAAGGCGAAGGCAGAAAAAGCCGGTATTCCGCTGTTCTTCCTGTAATCATTCCAAACACTTTGAGTGCACCGAAAATCCCCGGAAGCATGAAGATTTCTGGCGTCAAGGCCGTTTTAAGTGCACAGGATCTTAAGTGCACCACCGGGAAAGCTAACCTTTGCCCTCAGGAATTCCTTGAGGGCAAAGGTCATTTTGATCTGCAGATAAGGATTTATAAACGTTTTTTGCTTTGAGGGCAAAGGTTTTGAGGGCAAAGTGTTATTCACCAACTGTTGTACGTACATATTGAGTGAAACTTTTTTCGAGTGCAACTTTTCCGCGCGGCTTTAGGACATGCCGGATTTCGGCGGAAGAAATCCCCTGTGAGCATTGATTCACCTTGCTTACAACAGCCTGCCAGATGTTCGCCTTGTTATACTCCTGACGAGTGGTAGAGTGGTAGAGTGGTAGAGTGGGAGAGTGGGAGAGGCTCTTGTGAATAAGGATCCGGGAATTATCCGTTTGCTTTAGGGGCAAAGAATTCCCTGGTCACCCTGATATTGTTGGCTTCATAGCGGTTTTTTGTGCCAAAGAGTTTTAGTGGCAAAGTCGGAAACTATAAACTTCTGATCAAATCCCGGTAAAAGGGACGGTCGCTTCGATTCATGCATTGTAAAACGGAGTAAGATTTCAAATTTCGGAGCGAAATTTCAAAATTCCGAGTGAGATTTCAAGTGAGATTTCATCATCCATGCTGAAAAAACTGCTTCATATGGTCCGTGCTGAGGGGAATTGAATTTGCTGAACCCATTGATTTATAAGGCTACAAGCTGCTTTTTAGGGGAACCGGATTCGAGGGGAACCTACCGATCTGAAATGAGCCAGATCCCAAATCCCGAAATCCCATGGGATTTGGCACACACACCCGATGGAATCGGAGTCGATCAGTCCCATATTCCCAGTTTCCAAAGGCTTGATCTGTTTCCTTGCCTTTTGCTGTACGCTCCCGCCAAAGACTTCGCTCTGTTCAGCGTTGACCGTGAAATTCCTCTGCTTTTGGCCAAATCATATAGAGCAATACTGTCCATGGGACTGTCCTGAAGTACATTTCTCAGGAAATCAACTGCTTTTTTGATCCTGATATCAGCATATCCGTCGTTGCTGCTGTCGGTTACTTTTTTCTGGTCGCCTGGATTATGTCCTGTGTTTCCGGTGTGAGCTTCGTTTTCTTTTTCAGCCGTATAATCCCGCCATGCAAAGTAGGATAGGGTATAGTCGTCTTCCTGCTTCAGTCCGACCGGAAAAAATTCTTTTTCTCTGAAGCTCATCTTCGATGTTTTCAACATTCGAACCAGATGATTCTTGTAGGGATCTTCCGTTACGGTCAGGATACTCCGCAGCGTGATCATCATTTCCGATCCGCCAAGTCCCTTTGCCAGGTCCGATCCGCTTCTGGATTTGGAAAAGTTTCCGCACAGCACAATCGTTGTACCGGTTTCTTCGGCGACTTTCTGAATGCGCAGCAGCATGGACCGCAGTTTTTCGTTGGATGTGGACGCAATATCGTCCAGGAATTCCTGCCAGGGATCGATCACGATCAGTTTGGCGTCAAACCGTTCAATAATGCCACGGATATCCTCTTCTTTCAGAACGAAATGCCCCTCGTCTTCATCCTGAAAGTACAGGTGTTCCCGTTTCCCGCCGTAAAGGTCAAACATCGGGATCAGTGTATCCTCAATGCCGTTTTCCGTTGTAATGTAGAAAACAGTAATAGGTTCGCCTTTCTCCTGCTCCAGCAGTTCTCCGTGAAACTGTGTCGGCGGTTTCAACCCGTTGGTGCTGTCGGCAACGATTCTCAGCATCAGGCTGGTCTTTCCGATGCCTGTGTTGCCCTGAATCAGAGTCACCCTTCCGGCGGGAATAAACGGTTTCCAAAACCATTCAGGCTGTTTTCCGACAATGCCCACTGCGGATTTCCCGGCGATCATGAATTTACCTCCCGTATTCGCGCATGACTCCGGCGAAAACCGGAATTCATGGATTCTGAGAGTAATTGTATCATAATATTGGACAAAGTAAAGGGGAACAAAAAAATATTGTTCCCCTGCCTTCGGAATGAACGCTGCAAAAACCCGTCGTTGGTATCCTTTGCCGGATTCAGCTGCTTATTGCATATCCGCTGCAATACGCTCCCGAATCCGTAGCATTTTTTCGTCCAGCTTTGCGCTTTCTTCCGCGCAGGCCTCCAGCTCCTTTGCCAGCTCTTCGATTGTTTGCGGATTAAGGTTTTTCTTATACCGCAGTTTGTGCTCGAGACTTGCCCAGAAATCCATTGCGATCGTACGCATCTGCACTTCAACGAACATATCTTTTTTCCCGTTTTCCGTATAGATCGGTATTTTAATGATAAGATGAAGACTCCGATAGCCGCTCGGCTTTGGATTCTTGATATAGTCTTTGCGCTCAATCAGCGTGATATCCTCCTGGGCAAGGAAGTTTTCCTCGATTCTGTAAATATCGTCGGCAAAAGAACAGACGACCCGCACCCCGGCAATATCCTTTATATTTCCTTCAACCGATTCGATCTCAATTGGCAAGTGGAGCTTATCCAGCTTCCGAATGATACTGTCGAGGCTTTTTACTCTCGATTTGATGGATTCAATCGGGTTGTGTTCTCCCTGGATGGAGAGGCGATTGTTCAGAATATTGAATCTTGTTTCCACTTCCATCATAGCGCACTGATAATCCATCAGCATGTTGTAAACAGGATCAAAATCAGCATGAAGCTGCTCAAGGTACTGATCGATGTTCACCGGATCGTTCGTCTGCATGGGCTGATTTAAAGCAGGTTGAGTATTGCTGTTCATAAATGTAAACCTCCGTCATTGATTGTAGTTCTTATTTTACGCTATTTTGCGGGTTCAATGCAAGCAGGTTTCCGGATCCGGCGGGAGATTTCGTTTGACATCGGGTCTGAAACGGATTTATCATAGCGCAGGAACCCAAATGCCCCGGAATGGATGTGTGAAGATGATCAACGAAACGATGCTGCAGGGATTCGAATGGTACCTGCCTGCGGATGGAAAACACTGGCAAAAACTGTCCCGGATGGCGCGCTGGCTGGCCTTCCGGGGCTTTACTGCGGTCTGGCTGCCGCCGGCTTACAAGGGAGAACTGGGAGACCGTGAAGTCGGCTATGCTGTCTATGACCTGTATGATCTGGGAGAATTCAACCAAAAGGGAACGGTAAGAACCAAATACGGAACAGCCGAGGAATATATTGACTGCGTCAGCGCGCTGAAGCGGGTGGGAATCCGGCCGCTGGCGGATGTTGTGCTGAACCACCGCATCGGCGGGATGAAGCAGAACCCATTCGGGCGCGCATCAATGATCCGAATAACCGGCTGCAGGTGGAAGATTCGGAAAAAGAAATTGTCTGCAAAAAGGCATCTGTTTAAGGATGTGAAGCGCTTTTTCCGTGTATCGTGAAACGGAATTCAAATGGAGGAGGAAAACCAATGAAATATGTTGTGATGATTCAGGCCCGCTGCGGTTCCACGCGGCTTCCGAACAAGGTTCTGAAACCCCTTTGCGGCAAACCGGCCCTGCAGCGGATGATCGAGCGTGTGCAGCGCAGCAGCCTTGTCGACGAGGTGATGGTGATTACTTCGATCAACAAGGAGAACCTCCCGATCCTTGCCCTTTGCGCGGACCTGGGCGTGCGCTGCGGCGTCGGGGCAGAGGACGATGTCCTGGACCGTTATTACCAGACGGCGAAGCTGCTGAAGCCGGAATACGTAATTCGCCTGACGGCGGACTGCCCCTGCTTCGACGCGGAACTGCTGGATCTGGCCTTGAGCCAGATGGAACCGGATGCCGACTATATGGGCATGATCACTGAATCCTTCGCTGATGGGCTGGACCTGGAGATCATGAAATATGCGGCCCTGGAAAAATCCTGGAAGGAAGCGGTGCATTCCTTTGAACGGGAGCACGTGACCCAATACATCAAGCGCCATCCGGAGATTTTCAGGCTCCAGAACTTTGAATCTCCCATCGGTTTCTTCGGCAACCACCGCTGGACGGTGGATGAACCCGAAGATTTCGAACTGGTTACAAAGGTCTATGAACATTTCGAAATCGGGGAAAAGAACGACAGTTTCGGCTACAGGGACATTCTGGACTTCCTGAATCAGAATCCGGAAATCATGGCCCTGAACAGCAAATACGCCCGTAATGAGGGCCTGGCCAAATCCATCCGGGAAGACCACCTTGTTCAACCCGAATAAATCCTCATGATCGTTCCACCTGTGCGGAGGTCGATTTTGCCTTCTGCGGCCTGAATGCAGTTTGACAATCCCGATACCCCTCTTCTCGGAGACAGAAAAATATGGTAAATTTAGTGATATGGAAATTCAGCTCTTTTGTCAAGGCAAAACCCTTCATGTTGCGGCCTATAAAGCCGTCCCGATCCATCGCGCGCTGACGCTGGCCGAAAACCCTTATTGACAGGAGTGAAAGGATCTGTAATATTATATGTCGTACAGAACAGAACGGACAGAATGCGGGAATGTGACGCTTTCGGTAAGGGAGAAAAATGTGTATGATTGGTACGGAAATGATCAACTGTGAAGTGTGCGGCGGCAGGCTGATCCGGGACGAGATTGCGCTGAACAAAAAACTCAACGGTCTGGAAACAGAGGAATTCCTCTGCCTGGAGTGCATGGCCGAGGAGTTCGGCGTGACCGTGGAGGACCTGGAGAACAGGATCGAGTATTTCAAAGAGAGCGGATGTACGCTGTTCGAGGATTAAAAAGATCGTGAGAGAGGCACAATGATATTCGAGGAAATGAAACATCCGGAGCGGAAAGATGCCTTTCTGCGCCGGTGCCGGGAAGCCGTGAACAGCGACCCGGCGGAAGTTGAAGCCATGGCGGCTTATATCCTGACGGACCGCTTTGACGCGGACCTTCAGCGGCTGACCGAAGGCGACTGGTTTTTTGAACCGCCGAACCTGATCCTGCTTCGGAAGGGAAAGAGCCAGAAAAGGCGGAAAGTGTACAGCTTTACAGACGAAAACAGGATCATTCTCCAGTATCTGGCTTTTATGCTGCTGAATCGCTATGACGGACAGCTTCCGGACTCGCTCTACTCCTCCCGGAAGAACAAACCGTACTGGCAGATGTACCGTACCGTCCGCAGAAGTGATCCGCATCGGGAGAAATATGTGATCAAGGCGGACATCCACAAATTCGGGGAATCCATCGATCCGGAAATCCTGGAAGGAACGCTGGAGCAGTGGCTTTCGGATGAGCCGGAAGTCCGCCGCTTTATCATGTGGCTGGTGACCAGGAACGTTTATCGGCGAAAAGGAAAGCTGGAAAAGGGCTTCACCTCCGTTCTTCCGGGCAATCCCACCGTTGCTTTCCTGGAAAACATCTTTCTGACGGATATCGACCGGCTTATGGCGGAAAACGTACGCATCTGCAGCCGCTACTGCGACGACATCTTCATGCTCTGCGAGGATGCCGGGACGGCCGAACGGCTGATGAATGAGCTGAGGGAGCGGATTGCTCTCTTCGGGCTGAGCTTGAACGAGGAGAAGAGCGGCATCGTTTCGCCCGGCGAAGCGTTTGACCTGCTCGGGATCCGATTTACGCCGAACGCGATGGATATCGCCGACAATACCTACGCAAAGGCATGCGGCAGGATGAAGCACCGCGCCGATAAAATCTGCCGCAGCGTAAAGGAGGGCCGCATTACCAGGGAAAAGGGAGTGGAACTGATGGCGATGCATATCCACGAATACTTTTACGGCCCCGGGGAGGAAGACTGGGTGAGCTGGACGGACAGGTTCTTCCCCTATATCACCACGACGGAACGCCTGAAGCGCCTGGATCACCTGTCCCAGGAATGCCTGCGGTATGTCGCCACCGGCAGACGAACCAACGCCAAATACCGCTGCCGCTATCCGGAAATCAGGGAAACCGGATATGTGCCGCTTGTGCGCGCGTATTACAGCCGCCTGGAGAAACGGAAAGAGGTTCTGCGAGGCGGCGTGATATGACGCGCGGGATAAAGACGGATCAAATAGAAAGAAAAGAGCTTGCAAGAATGCCCAAAAAATGGGATAATCATTTCGTCGGGGGTGCGCCTTTTAAACCGGCGCGTCCGTAAAAAAACCGTCCCGGTTTCCTTGAAAAGGCTTTACGGGCAGCCGAAACCGCGGACTGTTTTCGAAGGTAGTCCTTTTCAGCTCTTTCCCCCGACGCATGATACCTTGTCGGGGTTTCCGCTCAGACAAGGTATTCGCTTATTAACAGGAATAAAAACGGAGGAATCCCTATGAACATTCGCTCGGCACGCCATCCGAAAGTAAAAAAATGGAAAGAACTGTATGCGGGTGGCGACAGGGATTGCGAATATTTCATTACGAACAGTCTGCGCATGCTGAACGGGGCAGTCGAACGCAACCTTCTGACGGAATTTGTGATCCATGAGAAGGTGCGCGAATACGGGCTGTTCGAAGATATGGACAGGACCTGGATTTCGGAAGAGGTTGCCGCGGAAATCGGCATGGACAGCGGATACTGGTTTGCTGTCGTGAAAAAGCCGAAGCTGAAGCTCGAAAAGTTTGAGAGGATTCTGGTGCTGGACAATTATCACGAAACAGGCGCGCTCGGCACCGTCATTCGCAGCGCCCGCAGTTTCGGCTTTGACGGCATCCTGCTGACCGGGGATTCGGCCGACCCATGGGACAGGCCGGTGACCAGAAGCGGCATGGACAATCTGCTGGAGCTCCCCATCCTGAGCATGCCGTTTCCGGACGCGATCCGGATGCTGCGGGAACAGCAGGTGATGTTTGTGACGGTCGGAAAGAGAAAGACCGTCCCCGTGGAGCAGATCCCCGCCGGTGAGCGGATAGCCGTTCTGATCTCCGGATCGGACGCTTCCGCCGCGTCGCTGCTGGCGGTCAGCGATATCGTGTGCGATCCGGGGCTGGACTGCAGCGATCCGACCGTTATGGGGGAGGCAGCCGCGATTATCATGTACTCCTGCAGAAATCTGAAAGGAGAGTAACGATGCTTCGATCCATCAACAGTTCACGGGCACGAAAACTGCATCAGGCTTTTATATACAAGGGATGGGAGGAAAAAGACGTTTTCAGCGTGGTCGGGGAGAACATCATCCGCCAGGCGGTGAACGCCGGCATCGTGACGGAACTGCTGTACGTAAATGACTGTCCGATCCCCTTCGTGAAGAAAACGAAGGTGACCCCCGAGGTGATGGCGTATATCTCCCGGGGAAAGGAAGACTCCATGGTCGCCATCTGCAAAAAGGCTGAGATTCCGATCCCTTCCGGGGAGCTGCACCGGATTCTGGTGCTGGACAAGGTGACTTACCGGGCAAACATCGGGCGGATCATGAACCTGGCATTCTCCTTCGGTGTCGATCTGGTCTATTACAGCGAAGGGGACGGCACCAACTACCACGCACGGTCGATCGTGAAAACATCGCAGGGCGCGTCCCTCTTTCTGCCGGCGCTCCCGGCCGTTCTGCCGGAAAAGCTGCGGGAGCTGCGGGCGGAGGGCTGGTACGTCGTGGGGACAAGCCTGCGGGATGCTGTGCCGATGTCCGGGATCGCCGCCCGAGACAAAATGGTCTTTGTGGTTGGCAACGAGCACTTCGGGGTTTCGGAGGAAGTGCTGCAGGAGACCGACGTGAACTGCCGGATCGAGATGGAGAACAATGACTCGCTGAACGTTGCGGTCGCGGCCGGAATTCTGCTCCATCGTTTCCGCATATAAAAAATGGAGGGTTCGCCTTGTATAAGATCGACTGGGATACAGAGAACAATCTGCTGATTCTGAAAAATGAAAACGCCTTTCTGAATAACGAGTACCGGCCGGTTTTCCCGGAAGAGCTGAAGAATTTCGGCTTCGATAAGTATTTCTCCTTTGACGAAAGTGGCACCGCTCCGGTGCTCTGGGCCTTTCGGTATCGCTATTTCTACCGGGGCCGGCTGATCGCCGAGCTGGCCGACAACGGCTGTCTCACCCTTCCGTCGGTCCGGATTCTGGACGACACCATCCTGGGCTGTCATCTTGAGCCGATCGACATGGATCTCTGGTTCCGGAAGAACCGGCTGCTGATGGACCAGCTGGTACAGGACACGCTGCTCCGGATTTACTGCGCCTATACGGAATGGAAGGATCGGGTGGACTATATTAACGTCGCCTACAGCGGCGGCAAAGACAGCATGGTGCTGCTGGACCTGGTGAAGCGCATCATTCCGCACGACTGCTTTTTTGTCACCTGGGGCGACACGGGCATGGAGCTGCAGATGTCCGTCGAGACGGTTGAAAAAGAGCGCGCACGCTGCGAGGCGGAAGGGATCCGGTTTTTTGTGATTCGGTCGCCCCACGATCCCGTTCAAGACTGGGAGCGGATCGGGCCGCCCTCCTTTGATAACCGCTGGTGCTGCTCCGTGCGTAAATCCGTGCCCCAGATCCTCCAGATGATGGAATACGTGGGCAGAGCGGACGCCAAAAACCTGCTCTTCGTCGGGAACCGGGCGGATGAAGGCTACCGCCGCAAGAACAACACGCTGGTTGAAATCGGCATCAAGCAAAAAGACCAGGTGCATATCAACGGCATCATCAACTGGAACAGCCTCGAGGTGTTCCTGTATCTGATGATGAACGGTATCGAATTCAACCCGGCCTACAGGGAGGGCTGGATGCGGATCGGGTGCAAGCTCTGCCCCCTCGCGAGCACGATCAGTCTGGGCAGCTCCTACGGGCTGAGGCGCGAAGAACTGGAACCGTATTTCAACGTGATCCGCTCCGCCTACCGCGGCAGCTTTGACGGCGAGGACGCGCTGGAAAGATATGTCAACGGGGGCGAGTGGAGATTCCGGAAAGGTTCGGACCATACGAAATACAGCGTGGATTACAGGGAAGTTCTGCGGGACGGCAGCCTCCATCTGGAGATCGGGAATCCTGCCACGAACTGGAAAGAATGGTTCAGGACCCTGGGCTTGCTCCGATCCGCGGAAGGAACGCAGGATGGCCCGGAAACGACCCGTTATGTGCTCGAACGCGGCGGGAAGGAGTACGCCTTCACCGTTCGGGAAGACGGTGGGCGGATGGATATATCCCTGCCGGAAACCTGGGAAGAAAGCTTTACGGGACTGGTCAAAAAGGTGTTCCGAAAAGCGGCGGCCTGCGTCGCCTGCCGCGCCTGCGAGGTGGGCTGCCCGCACGGCCACCTGCATTTTGAAAACGGACAGCCGGTGATTGATGACAGCTGCCTGCACTGTGCGGAGTGCCATAACCATATCCGCAGCTGCTTTGCGTTCGATTCCTGGTACAGCGTGGACCGGGTGCTGTAAAAAGGGAGGAAAAGCGGGATGGATACAGAGAATCTGGAATTACAGAGGCTGGCGGCGATGGAGCTTTCCGGTCTGACGGCCGCCTCCATCGGGACCGATTTCCGGTTTACAAGGCTGATGCACATCGACGAGCGGATCGTTGCAAGATACAATTTCTTCTACGCGGGTGTCAGGCAGAAGGAAATCGACAGGGCGCAGCGCGGCATCGAGAAAAGGCTGAAGTTCCAGAAAGATTTTGAGCCCTTTGTGTTTGCTTTTGCCTACCCCGGTCAGAAACCGGGCATCGACGAAACCCTGCTCAGCATGGCGCGGGGCGGGATCACCGTGATCGATGCGACGGCCGCTCCGATGATACAGGAATGCAACGAAAAATACGCCTTCCACATGGCCGCCTTCAATCAGGCGGGCGGCAAAAAAAATCAGGAAGGCCGGGAATATCTCGACCGGGCGTACGAAGCACTCCGGCCGTGGACGGACAGGCTGATTTCCTATCCGGTGACGGTTTATAACGGGGGACACCCGGAGGGCTTTGCCTTCGACACGCTTCAACACTTTTTCGACAGGGTGCTGCGGGACATCTGCGAAACGTATCCCGTTTCGCCGGATACGATGGATCTGGATCAGTTTTTCTACTGGATCCACACGGCCAGATTCCGCGTCAGTGACGGATATTATGGGCAGAGGATCTCTCTCTGGGACGGTGTCACCGATCCCGATCGGACGCCGGACCGGCTTTTTGCCTTCGCCTGGGGCGACGACAGTGCCTGGGACGATCCCCGATACGCCGGCGAAAAGATCGTCATGCTGAAGAAGGCCTTTGACGCTTATCTTGAAGACCGGCTGGCAAAGGGGGAGAAAGTTTCCTTCACCGGGATTTTCGAGGCGATGCGGAAACCGCCGTACGGACTGATTCCGAACATCATCGGGGCCATCCTGATGGGAATGTTCTTCCGGACCTGGCGGAATCGGAACCTGATCTGGACCAACGGCTTCCAGCAGGACGTGCTGGACGACGCGCATTTGCTGTCCATGGTGGAGAATGGCATACACAACCAGCGCAGTTTTTATCCGAATGCCCTGACGGATTATATCATGCTGCCGGATCAGGAAATGGCTGTGTTCCGGGAGGCGGCGTGCGAAATCTTCAGCCTGGACAGGGAGAAAGTGTGCTTTTTGCCCGAGCTGAGGGCTGAAATACGCCATGCCATGGAAGGCCTGCCTTATCCCATCGTTTCGGCGCTTTATGCGGACATCGGTGAAACGGACCGGGAAACTGTCGAAAGACTGATCCGCTTTGTAAGACAGACGTCGGATCACGCGGGCGGGGAAGACGGGAGCGAAGCGGCGAACAGCCTCTGCGCATCGTTTTCGGCGGACGGCGGCCTGCCCGCGAGGATCAGAACCTGCCTGCACGGAGAGCCGCTGAGAGAGGGCTTTCTCCGCATGCTGAAGAAGAACAGGCTGAACAGCGCAGATCTCAGGCCGGAGATGCTCGAAGAACTGTGCTGCGGGCACCGGGAATGGAAGTGGATCTGGCAGGAAGAGAGCGTGATCCACGCCATTCAGGGAGTATGAATGTTCCCAATGCTCCCCGGGCCATTCAAAAAAGCATCTTGTAAATAATGGAAGATGTATGGTATACTGTGAACAGATTTCAGGTTCCTTTACTGCGAAAGATGGACGAAAATGAAAAACAGGAGGAAAACCATCATGGCTGACAACGAAGAAAGAAACACGGAAGAAGTGGTATTAGGCGGTGAGTGCCCTGATTCGCCGAACGGAAGGTGCATAAAAGGCTATCCGGGCGGATGGCGGCCATCCAAAGAATGCAGATATTGCCGCGGACGTGATGATATGCCGTGGCCGCCTGAGGATTAAAGTCAAAACGAGACTAAAGTGCCCCGGAAGCCTTATGAATCAAGGCGACCGGGGTTTATAGCACACAGAGGAGTTTTATTCAAAGTTGACTAAATGATATTTATTTATGTATAATAAAAGTAAAGTCGGGAACGTACTCTTTTTTCCCGCCGAAATTCAATACGAAAGGAAGCTCAGCACATGTTCAACATCGTAGGAGCCCTGTTCACTGAAGAAAACGAAGCCCGTGAGGCGCTGGCCGCCCTGTCCCAAACCCCGAAGATCAACGGCACCACCATCTATCAGATGTCGCTGGTGAAGCGCAAGGAAGGCGTGCTCAGGCTGTGTGACAATTTCTCTTCCGAATATCTCAAATCCGACGATGCTGCGAAAGGCGGCCTGATTGGCGGCCTGATCGGCCTGCTGAGCGGCCCTGTCGGCATGCTGCTGGGCGGCGCTGCCGGTGCGATGCTTGGGGACGCCAAGGAAGCCGTCAAGAGGGATGAAAGCGCAGCGCTGATTGAGCAGGCAGCCCAGAAGCTGGAAGAGGGTGACATCGCCCTGATCGGCCTGGTGGAAGAGGAAGACGAGGGTATCCTGGACCACGCCATGGTGAAGTACAACACGGTCATCATCCGCTATGATGCTGAGGTTATCTCCAAAGAACTGGAAGAGGCCGAAAAGATGCAGGCGGAACTGGCCCGTCAGGCACGTGAGAAACTCCGCGCCGCCCAGAAGTAAAAACATCCCACTGAAAAAAGAGATTGTGAACCTCGTTTATGCGGTTTCTTACAATCTCCTTTTTTAATACATTTTTACCCTTAACAATGCAGTCCGGCGTTTTAGTCTCCGCACAAATGAACCTTCTATTTCATATCCTCTGCAATATGCTCCCGAATCCGAAGCTAAATACTACCGGATACCGGCAGCCTTCGCGGGAAAAAGCCTGGAGACGCTTTACGCGGATTATCTGGCGCTGCTGGACGAAGCAAAGGTGGAGGTCAGCATGCTGCGCCGGACGGAGGACACAGTGTATGAGTCGCATATCAATGAATTAACAGAGGGATTGAAGGGTGTGGAGTGACGAGAGATTCCATTTGACATCAGGTCTGAAAAGGACTTATCATAACAGAGGCACCCAAATGGCCCGGAACAGAACACCTGCGAAAAAGCGGGAACACTGAGAATGTGAAACTGATCATCAATCAAGGAGGTACAGCCATGACCCGTAATATTCTTCTGACATCACCGGACGTACTGGGGATCGAAAGACCTCTGCGGTATTATTCCGTACAGACTGAATCCGGCCGCAGCTACTGTGAAGCGCTGCAGAGCATGGAGGCGAGTACCCGGTTTATTCTGTCCCGTTTTTCTATTGACGAGATCATCGTCCTGGACGGGAAAGATCCCCTCGACCCCGCGAAGAACAAAGAACCCGTGTGCCTCAAAGACGCGGGCGCCCTTTACGGGGCGGATCCGCTTACGCTCTCCGCTTACGGTCTGTACCGTTCCCGGATTGCCCAGTTTGCGGATGGGTTGAGCCTGGAACAGAAGAAGGTTGACGCGTTTCTGTCCGATGATCTGCGCGCCGGGGTTACTGATTTCATCGGGGATTACCTGAAGCAGCAGCAGAAGGAACTCAACAGCCTTTTTGACGATCTGGCATCCGATTCAAAGGCTTATGAGCAGTTCATGAAGGAGCTTTTCACCGCCGTGCCGGAAACCCGCAAGGAAGCCCTGCTTACGATCCTGTGGGTGAAAAACTATCTGTATACCCACGTGAAGCCTTCTGCCAGGTTTGAAATTCTTCCGCAAAATGAGAATTGCCGTATCCGCTTCGTTCCGACAGAAACGTTCGAGGACAGGGATTATTGGATGAGAGAAGTGCTGGCCGTCAAAAAGCCTGTTCCCGACGGTGAGGACGAGATCAATCTCTATGTCGCGCTGGGCGACAGTCCGGCGGTGTCTGAACATGTTGTTCTGAGTATTCTGAGCATCATGTTCAAAGCGCCCGGAAACAATATTCACCTGAAATCCTGGAAGGTTTACGAGTCTGCCGTGAGCATGACGGGGCTCATTGAAGATCATACCGCCGTTTCCCGCTCCTCATATCTGGCCTCCGCGGCGCATGCTTTCCTGAATTACGGCAAGACAGATATGCTGATTGATTTCTGGGAAAACTCCGGGGAAGAGAATGAGTGTATCAGCCACCTGGTTTACGCTGCACGGCATGTGGACCTGGGGATTTCCATGTGCAATCTTCTGGAGGTTCAGGCAGGTATCCGCCAGGTGCGCACGCTGGTCGCGGATAAAAACTCGTGGATGAAAGAAGGCAAATACGGGCTCCTGTTCGGCGTGATTGCCGGCTGTATAGCGGCGGACTACGGTCAGCTGCTGGAAGAGGACGGCACCATTTCATTCATCAGGCTGATCAAATGGGTTTATCGGCATCAGCTCTTCCAGCAGGCGCTGACACTGATCGAGGCCCATGCCCCGAGCCATCTGGTCGGCAGCGGTATCTTTTATTACTGCGATGATGCAAAGCATATGCCTGAGGTCGTCAATCTGTTTGCGCGGCAGCGGCTGGAACTGAAGCCATACGAGTATTATAAGATGGATGATCTGGACCATTATTTTCTCAAGAACTATGACCGGGCCGGCATCAGGGCCGGCAACGCCGATGACAGGGCGCTTGCGTATGCGACGAGGCGAGCTGAGTCCATCGGGAACCAGGATCCGGAAAAAATTACGGGCTATACCGCCTGCGACAGCACAGAAACAGTGAGAGATGTGATGTATGCCTATGCCCGGCTCGGTATGGTGCGGAATAAACTGAGCCATTCCGATTTCAGCGAGCTGGCCAAGCAGAACATGATCGTATCCGATGACAACGGCAGCTGTGCTCTGAGCATGATGATGGAAAGCATTGAAGAATTCATCATGAACTATGAAAAGGCGCTGGATGAGGTTCGGGGCAAAAATCCGAAAGTGATCAGGGCGCGCGCTGACGATGTCCGGCATGCCGCTGAAGCCATGATGGGCGCGCTGAGGGGCACGCCGGGAACGGTGGACGCCTGAGTTTCTGGAACATCTGAAACATCTGAACTGATGCTGCAAAAGAGCGCCGAAACGAATAAAAAAGATAAATACAGCCTCCGCACCGGGAGAAATCGGTGTTCGGTGTTCGGGAGCAGTAAAGCACTGGCAACTGCAGGAAAAATATGGTATAATAGATAAAACGGATGGCTTTGCGGATAAACCGGCCTGCAGAAGAGGGTGAACGGAATGGCGGAATTGAACGGCTTGAAAAATATAAAATGCCGAAGGGCCGACAAGCCTTTGTCTGAAGAACAAATGAAAACAATCGCCGGCCTGATCTACGATTCCGATCCGTTTATTTATCCTGCCATGTTTAAGAACAGGCAGGAGGCGGAGACCGTCATACCGAAGATGATCCGCGCGGGAGATCAGATGTTCCGGAGGGAAAACTTGTTTGTTGCGCTGGAAGGAACGAAAGTAGTCGGCGTCCTTGTATGGATGCGGGGGCCGATGTTCTGGGATAAAAAGATCTATGAAAAATGCGGCGGCAAGGCGCAGTACATTGACCGGGTTGCCATGGAATACCTGAATCTGTTTACGGAAGCATCGCCGGATACGGCTTCGGTGATCCGGATCAGCGTACAGGAAGAGAAGCGGGGGAACCAGATCGGCAGTTTGCTGATGGACACTTTTCTGGAGGCTGAAAAAGGCCCCTATCAGCTGTATGTTCTGTCGAATAATATGGAAGCCATTCTTTTCTTCCGGCAGAAGGGATTCAGCATCCGGGAGACACGGCCCGGATTCAGCCTGGATTATCAGGCCCTGCCGTGTTACTGGATGGTGAAAGACCGCTGACTGCAGGAACAGACTCAAACGGGAACAGCAAACGGGAAACGGGAAAAGCCGTGGCGGCACTATTGCGCCGGAGACGGGGATTATGATAAAATCACATATTGTACGCAAAGATGAACCGGGCTATTTTGGAAAACTCTTTTTTGGGGGAAGGTTCTATGGAATCAGTCAGCATCTATGAGGCGACAGCTGCCAAGCGAAAGATTTCGATCGAACAGAAATCATGGAAATACATTCGGGAGCTGTGCAGCCTGAACGAGAGCGACATGGACAGGGCGGCGGTGATCGACGGGAACAGAAAGTTCACCTATGACGCCATGTTCCGGGAATGGGAACGCTATGCCGCGGTCTTTACTGCGCTGGATATGACGGAGGAGCAGCAGGCCCGGGTGGGCGTTCTGGGCTCAACCTGCGCGGAAGTGATTTTTGCATTTTACGGCCTGAACAGGGTTGGCGCGCAGGTTTCACTGGTGGCGAGCTGGTCGGCCTTTAATGCCGAGAGGATCAAGCAGACCATTCTGGACGAGAAGCTGACGGATTTCATTCTGACGGACGACCTGGCCCAGCAGGATCTGGTGAGGGAGCTGCTGCTTCGCCGGAAAGAACTGGGGCTTCGCCATGTGATCCTGATGCACGTGCACGTAGGCGGCGCCGCTTCCAACCCGATGCTGGCGGCGGCGCAGGAAACCAAGTACGCGTTCATGAGCGCGATCAACCGGCCGATCTGTATGGAGACGCTGCTGGCGTCCTTCGGCAGCGGAGAAGTATATGATCCCCGGGAGGAAACCGACGATACCGCCTTCATTATCCATACCACCGGCACCACCAGCGGGGCGGGGAAGCCCGTGCCCCTTTCGGATATCGCACTGAACGCTGCGGTGGAACGGTTCATGCGGTTGAAGGATCTGGCCCTGCCGTTTGACCATCTGGTGTCTTCGACGATGGTGGACCTGAGCAATTCCTACGGCATCATCGATCAGGTGCATCTGCCCTTCGCGATGGGGGCGACGGTGGTGACCGTTCCGCTGGGCTTCCTGAACCCCTGGTTCTACAGGATTATTTCGACTTATCGCGTTTCGTTCTTTTTCAGCGTCAACTCCATGTTCGAGCGGTGGCTGAAACTGCCTGAAGATACGCCTTTCGACTTTTCCAGCCTGAAGTTCGTGGCCCTGGGGGGCACGGCGGTATCGACGGAGGAGAAGAAACGGTATCACGCGTTCCTGGAGGCCCACGGCGGCAAAAACGTGACGATCCTGAACGGATACGGCCTGTCGGAACTGGGCGGCGCGTGCTGCCTGTCCTCGCCGGACCTGGACGACGATTCCATCGGCTACGCGATGCCGGGCATCACCGTGCGGCTGCGTGACGAGGAAACCGGCCGTTGCTTCTCGCCCAGGGGAAAGGGCGGCGAGGGCGTGCTGTACATGACGGCCCGGTCCATGGCCGCGCCGAAACTGGACGGGAAGGAAGTCATCAAGGTCGAGACCATCGGGGGAAAACCCTATGTGTGCACAAACGACCTGGTGCGCATGGATCCGGACGGGCGGATTACCTACCTGGGCCGGGCCAACCGTTTCTTCATGCGCGAGGAAGGCAAAAAATACGAGAGCGGCCGGGTAGAGACGGAGTTTTCCCGGATGAAGGATCTCGAGGGCTGCGCCATTGTGCCGGTGTACCACAAGGTGACCCACGATACCCTGCCCATGCTTTGCGTCAAAACCCTGGAGGGGGCCGGCGATCCACAGGAAATCATTCTCAGGGCCCTGTCCCGGGTGTTCATCGAGAAGAAGACGTTGCCGGAGGACTGCATTCCCAGCCGGGTACAGCTGGTGGAAGAATTCCCCAGGAACGCCAACGGCAAGATCGACATGGCACAGCTGAACCAGGGCAAGGTTGAAGGCGAGATTTTCACGGTGGAGCAGATCCACGAGGAAGAACGGCTGAAGGCCTTCGGGCTGACGCTCGTTGAAAGCGATCCGGGAGACATCGTCGAACAGGTTCTCAACAGCATTACCACCGATTTCAAAAACAGGGCGCAGGGAGAGAACCTGGTTCAGAGTATTAAGAACGGTACACCGTTCGCGGACGAGAACAGAATTGCCGAGGATCTCGAACTGATACGGTATATGCACGAACAGACGATGAACAATATGTTCGGGATGGTGGAACGCTGGTTCCCCTGGAACAACCGGTTTATGAACTTCGGCTGGACAAACGGGAGAGGGAACAAAAAGAACGGAGGGATGGTTTGATGGATCAGATCTGGGTTGAAATGTATGACGCCGCAAAAGCGGTGATGGGCGAAAAAGTCATTTCGGATTATGTGACGGCCGGCGGCGTTGCGGCGGCGGTCCGGTCCAAATCAGGAAGGATTTATACGGGAGTATGTATCGATACCTGCTCCACGCTCGGCATCTGTGCCGAGCGGAACGCCATTTTCAACATGATTACCAACGGAGAGTATGAAATCGACAGGGTGCTGTGCATTCCGCCGAACGAAGGAAAAGGCGCGCCGTGCGGCGCCTGCCGTGAACTGATGACGCAGCTGATGCCCGGGAAGTATCAGGACAATGATATCATGATTGATTATGCCGCGGGCCGGGTGATGAAACTGGGCGAACTGACGCCGGAATGGTGGATTGATTGAAAAAGATGCTTGACATTTTTACATCTTTCCCGTATAATTCCATCTGTTGCGACCCTAGGGGCATGGTGTAATGGTAACACGTGGGTCTCCAAAACCTTTGTTGAGGGTTCGAATCCTTCTGCCCCTGCTTGTAAGAAACCCCTTGAAACCGTTGAGTTTCAAGGGGTTTCAAGCATTTTGGCGAATGTTCGGGTTTTACCAGATCCGACAGGCTTTCCCCGAAAATCACCAAAAATCACCCACTTTTTTCGTCTTTTTTTCAAGATAAGACGTCATAGGACGTCAAAAAGCTGTCATGTAATTACCCTTTGAAGGATGAAATATGCAAGGAGAAGCTCAATAATATTAACTTGCGACACAAAAAAATAAAGCCGGTTGCATGTCGCAACCGGCTGTTCCAATAAACCCGCTCTCAATACAAATCCAACCCCTCGACCGCCGAAGCCTTCAGCGATTCGATCACGTGTACGTAGATCCGGTAGGTGATCTCCGTGGAGCTGTGCCCCAGAAGCTCTGAAATGATCTTGATGTCCACACCCTTCTCAAACAACCGCGTGGCGTATGTGTGCCGGAGGGCGTGAACTCCGACCTGGCGGATTCCAGCGGCCTTGCACATGAGCCCCAGTGTCGCCTCGAAATTCCTCGGCTCCATCGCCGATCCGTTGTCCGTGTGGATGATGAATCCCCTGGGCTTGTATCCCGGCGTCGTCTTGAGGTCTTCCAGTGCCGCAATTGCGGCTGCGTTCAGCGGAATCACACGCCGGCTTTTCGTTGTCTTCGGCTGATCCTGGATAATCAGCTTGTATTTGTTACCTTTTCCGTCCCGGTTCTTGATCCGGATCAGATTCTTCGTCACGCTGAGCGTTTTCTTCTCGAAGTTGATATCGCTCCACTGAAGGGCGAGGGCTTCGCCCATCCGAAGGCCCGTGTTCAGGATCAGGTCCATCGCTCCACCGTTCGGATACCGGCGATTGTGCGGCTTCCGCTTCCACCGATAATAAAGGATGCCACGGAGCTTCTCGGTCTCTTCCTTTGAAAGCGCTTTCTCGCTGTCGTCCATGATGTACATCTCCGGCGTGATTTCAATGGTAGAGCTCGGCCTGGGTGCCTTCATCGTTCCCATAGGGTTGAATGGAATCATTTTCTTCTGTGCTGCGTATTTCAGATAAGAGTTCAACGCATCATACGCTTTCTTACCCGATGAGACGGCCAGTCCTTCGTCATCAATGATTGCTGAAATCAGTTCCTTCTGGATCATGGAGTCTGTCAGTTCGTCAATATAGCGGTCGCCGATCCGGGGATTCACCTGGCATTTGATCGTCGATTCAAGCCGGTCATAGGAGGACGGCTTCAGCTCCGACTTCTTGCAGGTCTCAAGCCAAGCCTTGATTCCGTCCTCAAGGCGAATTTTATTTGACTTCGAGTATTCCGGATCGTTGCGCAACCGCCAGTCCTGCATTTTCTTGAGGACATCGGTCTGCGTTCCGCCTTTGCCGGAATAAAACATGATCCTGTTTGGCTTCCCGTCGGCTCTCAGACCGCCTTTAATACAGCCGACATATTCCTGACGATTTTTGTCATAGTATATCGTCCCTTCGCCCCTGACTCTTCTGCCCATTTTGCCTTCTGCTCCTTTCTACCGTTTCCGCTTCCCGGCCAGCCCGTCCAGCCAACCGGCAACCTTTTCTTCAATAATATAGAACCGCCCGCCGATCTTGACGGAAGGGAAGTCCTTCTCCTTGACCAGCTTGTAAATCGTGTTCAGCCCCAGGGGCTCGTCCAGTTCCCGGTTGATTCTCTCGTAAAGCTGGTGAGGAGAGATCAACGTATACCCGGAAGTGGAAGTGTCGATTTTATCCATATATTCCTCTCTTTCCGCAGCTGCGCCCGGCCTGCGGAAGGCGAGGAAAGGATCATCAGTCGTCCATCTTCCCGTATTTCCGCAGTGCCGCCTCAAGCGCCCTGCTGGCTTTCCAAATCTTTAGATCTTCATAGTCACTTTCGCAGAAGGAAACGTCCTCCGCATCGTTGGCCCGGCTCATCAGGCTGAAATAGTCGACGCCCGCGCCGGAGTCCGAAACATGCTCCACCTTCATGCCCTGCATGGCGTGAACCATCCGGCCAAACTCCGGGGAGGACAGGAAAGCGTTGATGAAAGCCTTCCTGCCTTCGTCCTTCGTCAGCTCCTGCAGCGCCCTCACCGCCTCCGGGGAAAGCCCGGTCACGTCGCATGCCTGCCGGATGTCGGTCTTTGTGCTCCAGCTGTCCGAAACGCCCAGCAGCCAGTCAATGGCTACGCCGTAATGCCCGGCCAGCCGGATCACATAGTCCACGCTCAGCGGCCGCTTGCTCTTCGGATTCTCGTAGTCGCAAAGCGCGCTGGAGGGTACGCCCGTCTGCTCGTATACAAGGTTCTTCGTTTGCTTTCCGTGCTGATTCAGCCCGGTCCGCGCCAGTTCAAATCTCTTTGCCCGCTCTTCCATGTCCATTGCAGTACCTCCTGTGATATTCCGTAGAAGGAATATAAATGTAATAAAATCCACACACAGAATATATCACAGGAAGCCTTGTCAATCAAGGGGAACAAACGGATTTCCGTCGATAAATCACATCATCCCTTCAAAAGCCTTCCGGATCTTCTCCCGGATCGCCTTCTTGCTCTTCGTAATCGCCGCCGGCGAAATCCCGTACTTCGTGCTCAGTTCCATGCAGCGCCCGACGCAGTTCTCCGTCCCGCGCATTTCGTCCAGCATCAGGTCAAAAACTTCCTTCTGCCGGGGCGTAAAGCCCGCCACGATCTTCTCCAGCAGCTCGATCTCGTCGAATTCCGCCCGGCGGAAAGCCTTTTCGGCATCATCGTCCGCGAAGCAAAGCAATTTCCCCAGGGCGCTCTCTTCTTCCGTGTCACAATTGATCGCGTCAATGTGAATGTTGTACCGGTTGCCCCAGATCCCGTCCAGCCGGCAGTCGATCGCGTCCCGCGTCACTTCGCATCCTATCGCTTCCAGCTCCGCGGCGATGTCCGCCCGCTGCTGCCGGCGAAGATCGGCGTCAGCGCCCGGAGCGTGGCCTCTTATGAGGCCGGAACGTCCTATCCCCGGCATAAGGAGGTCTATGAAGCCCTGGCCGCCGCCCTGGGTGTGGACGTCAATTATCTGCGCACGGAGGATGAGGAGTTCCTTGAGGACGTGGGACAGCAGTTCGGTTCCCGCGGCCAGCGGCAGGCTACCGCCATCCTGGAGGAAGCCCGTCAGCTCTTTGCCGGCGGCGAGCTGTCCGAGGAGGATCAGATTGCCTTCCTGACCGAGATGCAGCAGCTCTTCCTCGATTCCAAGCAGAGGGCGAAGAAGTTCACTCCCATCCGGTACCGCCGGGAAAACGACGGGGAATGATTTTCCCTGCTTTCCTGCCTCCGGCATAAAGATGACGCAAAAATGCATCATCTGATCCGGTATACTGGGTGTGTCAGAAAAAACTGACATCCGATCCGGTATACTGAGTATGTGAAAAAAAAACTGCCATGCTTTTTGGTAGACTGAAGATGCCGGGGAAGGGAACAGGGGAATTTTTCACCCGGGAAGGAGGCTTTCTTATGACCGATGTGATTTTCAATGAGGCCGTGCGGTACCGGAAGCGCTTTCATACTTCGGATCCGTTCGAACTGCTGGACGGTATGGGCGTGATCCTGAAGTTCAGCGAGATGTATCCCCGCGACGGCCTCCGGGGATTCTGCGCCTTGATGAACCGGATCCGCTATGTGGTGATCAACGGAAAACAGCCGGAGGAGGAACAGCGGGTGGTGGCCGCCCATGAGGCGGCGCACCTGATCCTGCATATGGACCAGCTGAAGGCCGGGGCCATGCGGGATTTCGGGGTTTACAACGTGACGAGCCGCCTGGAGCGGCAGGCGAATTTCTTCGCGGCGGATTTTCTGATCGACGACGAAGCCGTGCTGGACCAGATACAAACCAGCGACGGAAATTTCCTGGATGTGGCGAAGAACCTGCTGATTCCCGCGCCGTTCTTCCAGTTTAAGCTCTTCAGCATGGTGAATCGGGGCCACAGCATGCGCATGCCGGGAGATCTGGATTCCACGTTCCTGAAATCTTCAGGGTGGAACGGATAACGAAGGGGGTCATGCCCAACTCAACTCCCGGTTGAGTCCGGCTTCCGATCAAAGGCCAGGACAAACGGCAGAGGAACCGGTATACTGAGCATGAACGGAAACAGAGCGCGCTGCATCCGAAAAAAGATGGAGGATTTCGATTATGTCTTTCGGTGAAACGATAAAACGGCTTCGGAAAGAAAAAGGCTTTACCCAGGACCAGCTTGCCAATCTGCTGAATGTGACGCCCCAGGCGATCTCCCGCTGGGAGAATAATTCCGCCATGCCGGATATCAGCCAGCTTGTGCCTCTCGCGAATGTGTTCCGTGTGTCGACGGATACGCTGCTGGAAGTGAACGTGAAGGAAACAGAAAAACAGATTACGGGCGTGATCCACAAAATGCTGGATGTGGGCATTCTGGAAAACAGCGCTTCCGCTAACGACGAGAGGATAGAAATACTTCGGGACGGTATCCGCCGCTTTCCGCAGGATAACAGTCTGAAAAAAATCCTGGTAGGTATTCTTTCGGCGAAGAGCATCATAGAAGGGCCAAATGAAGATCCGGCGGTGATCCGCGAACAGATTTCCCTGATCGAGGATATCCTTGATAACGATTGTGATCCACATACGACCGAAACCTACACTTCCATTCTGGCTGATTATCACGCGAAACTGAATAATAAGGAACGCACAAAAGAATTGATGGAAAGCGCACCGGAGATGAATCACTGCCGTGAAATGATCCTGCCGGATACCCTGGAGGGTGCGGAACAGATCGAAGCCCGGAAGGATCTGATCTTCAAGTGCACAGACACAATCATTGCAACGATTCATGATCTTTATAAAGAAAACGCCACGGATCTGACGGAAGAAGAATGGAAGGCCTTGAACCGGGCCCATGGTGTGGTGGAAATGGTTTACGGCCGGAACTTCAGCGACTATTATATGCTTGTGTCGCAGCTGTACAGTCGTGTCCACGGAGCGGTGAGCCGGGAGAACCTGCAGGAAGCGCTTGATTTTCTGGAGGATATTGTCCGGCGGCTGCAGTTGATGGAAAGAAACGGGGCGGAAAAAAGCCCGCTAATCCGGGATGTCCAGCATGAAACACTCTGCCTGTCCGTCATGACTTTCTATTCCGTCTCTTACAATGCGAATTATGTTCTGACGTCGATGAAAAAGGACTTCGATCTGGAAGCCATGAGAAGGGAGAACGAACGTTTCAGCGCAATCCTGGAAGAACTGGAAAGGCTTTCCGGTCTGGAAGAATCCGCCTTTGAAAAGTATTGCCGTGAAAAATTCATGGAGTATGCGGAGGATGGTGTCATGTTCCGGGCGATTAAGGAGAAGAGATTCTGATGGAGATCAGGAATAGAATTAGAGTGCGGTATTTTCTCGAATGCAGTGTGGTCAGCCGTAGGCTTTAACTGTGGCCGGGCGCTCTTTATAATGGAGCAAGATATGGTGACAGTATAAAGATATATGTGTTTGAATTTTTCGCGTTTTGTGGTACACTATTACACAGATACACTGAGTGTAAGGAGTACATACGATGGCTGAACGGAACATGATCAATCTGACCGTTACGATGACGAAGGAAGAACGAAAAGCATTAAAGCAGATGGCTTTGGATCAGGATACGACCGTCTCGTCATTAATCCGCCAATGGCTGGCGGACAAGTTGAAGAAGGAGGGTCGAGAATAATGGCGGATAACACAAGCCTCGGCGCTGCTAAAAATGCAAAGAATGATGAGTTTTATACGCAGTATAGCGATATAGAAGCGGAAATGAACGCATATGTGGAGTACAATCCGGATGTGTTCCGCGATAAGACGATCTTATTACCGTGTGATGATCCGGAATGGAGCAACTTCACAAGGTATTTTGCGTCGAACTTTGAACGATTTGGACTTAAGAAGTTGATTTCTACTTCGTATGCAAAGAGTTCAGGCAGTCAGCAACTGACGATGTTCGAAGAATCATCGCCGCTGTTTGATATGGAGAAGCATGATACCCATGGGAAGGTGTTTACTATCATCCGGGACAAGGACGGTTCCGGCAACATTGATACAGACGATATTGAGTTTGACGGATATCTGAACGGAGACGGGGATTTCCGGTCTGCCGAAGTATGCAAATTAAGGGATGAAGCAGATATTATTGTGACTAATCCGCCCTTTTCCCTGTTCCGACCTTTTTTGAATTGGATCATGGAGGGCAAGAAACAGTTCGCCATAATTGGAAACCAAAACGCTATCACATATAAAGAAGTTTTTACGTTAATGATGGATAACCTCGTATGGTTAGGGTATTCCATTCATTCTGGCGATCGGAAGTTTAATGTGCCTGATGACTATCCATTGATGGCTGCTGGCTGTGGTATTGATGAAGATGGAAGAAAGTTTATTCGTGTGAAAGGTGTTCGCTGGTTTACAAATATAGATCATGGTGGACGGCATGAGCCGTTGCAGCTTGACACAATGGCCCATAATCTAAAATTCAACAAGAGTTTAAGAAAAAAACTGGAAAAAGATTTTGGTATTATTGAGTATCCACATTATGATAATTACGATGCCATAGAAGTTCCTTTTACTGAATGCATTCCATGTGATTATGATGGATTGATGGGTGTACCTATTACTTTTATGGATGAATCAAACTGTCCCCTGTGTGCGATCGGTCATGATGCGAACAAGCAGAGGATTTACAAACTCAGCGAAATGGACGCCGATCATGTGACAGCCTGGTCACATGGCGGAGCTACGGAGATGTCTAACTGCCAGATGCTTTGTAAAACACATAATCGGGCAAAAGGAAATAAATAATTAGCATCTTTACCTATAATTTTCTGCGGCCGGATGAGCCGAACGCTTTCACCCATGATGGTAGCAGAATACCAGCTTCATTTACCTGATAAAGATGTGCTGCGTAAGAAATTGCAGGAATTTGTCAATCTTCCTGCCGGTGCGGAAGAATAGGAGAGGAATACACTGCGCGGGGCGTCTATTCGCTTCAGCGCTCTTTTCTTTTTGGCCGTTTGGCGCGAAAAAGGGCGGTATGGATGCAGCGTGCTGTCAACCTCCAGGACAAGATGGACGGCAATGGTTACTCATACTCTGTTTACACCGATTGTCATTAGGATGTAGACCGCTCGTCAGGGGATAACCAGACCGCCGCAGGCGGGAATGTAAACCGCCACAAATGGGAGAGTTTTCAGGCGCCGCAGGCGGTTGACGAAATCACGAATTCCGGTTGTTCAGCGGATAGCGATGGAGCTGGGATACTATAAGACCGTGATCTGGATCGAAGAAAACCGGTCTGCCTACTGCCGGTTTATAATGACAGGCGAAGAACCGGCGGATAAGCTGGACGAAAAGGAGGACACACCATGAAGCTCACAAGGGTACCGGGGCACTTCTTCTATCAGGGAGAAAACGGCAAGTATTACCGCTGTTTGCGGGAAGTTTCACTGGATTTTCAAGGAAATCAGCTTTCAGAACCGATCGACCACTGGGAGGAAGTGAATTACGATGAAGAGGTTGCCAGGGAAGAATACAATGGCAGGAAGCTGGGACAAGCGATCCTTGACAAGATCAGGCAGATTCAACGGGAAGAACCGGAGACCTGGGCTAAGATAAAGGCTGGGGCAGAAGAAATGAAGAAAAAGCGGGAACGGAAATGAATCGGACGGGGCTGGGAAACCGGTCCTGTTTTTATCATTCAGTCACAATGCGATGTTGGAACGGAGAAGGTTCCCACATGTTCGATACATGTGCTTGTGGAAGGCACCGATTTCTGCGAAGCCAGATCGTGGAAATAAGACGCCGGAAGGATGGCCTTTACGCCGAGCGGGCGGAGCAGGCGAATCGTGAAGTACAGATCAGGCTCTTGCTGGAGCTGGTAGACGAGATGGTCAAGAACAGCCTGCCGGAGTGGATGGCAAGAGAAGCCCAGCCGGAAGTGGAACAGACCGGAGCCTGCCGTGACTATGATGACTTCTTCAACCGCACGAAGTACACGGTGCCGGAGGGGGTGCTGGACGAAAACGGGCGGATGGAAGCCTTCGATAACGACCTGGTCATCCGCTATCTGGACAGGGTGGTCGTGAAGGATGACGGCTACGAGGTGGCATTCAGGGCGGGCGTGACCGTGGAGGTCGAAGTGTGAGCGGGAACACAGGGCAGCATATCACTGTGGAAATGGTGGTGTGGCTGCCCGCTTTTTTGCGTTTGTGCCTGCCCTGGCTTCATGACCACACGCGCCAAATCTGCTATATCTACGCCTGTGCTAAACTACCGTCAGGCGAGGCGGTGGTTTTCGCCTGTTTCTCGTTCATGAAAATTCAGGAAAATTCAGGAAAATTCAGAAAAATTCAGGAAAATTCAGGTAAATTTCTGAAAAATCCGCTGAAATCAGTCCCGGGTTTTGCTATAATATAAGCGTATCTTTATGCTCACGTGCAGGGGTTAAGAATCCGCGCTGGCAGGCCGATACATGAGGAGAGAACTTCTTCTCAGCTCCTTAGAGCAGAGCAGAGCAGAGCAGAGCAGAGCAGAGCAGAGCAGAGCAGAGCAGAGCAGAGCAGAGCAGAGCAGAGCAGAGCAGAGCAGAGCAGAGCATGGGCTAACTGTGCCCTTTTTGCGTCTTGCGATTGCGGGGCGCTTGAAACTGCATATTACATTCGAGATGGATGACCGTCGGATTCTGATGGGGTTAGTATACCCTGTCAGGTTCGGCGGTTATTATCATATAAAAATAAATCACAAGGAGGCAATTTGAATGAAACAGAAAACAGGAAGGAAGCTGCTGAGTTTTTTGCTCACGCTGGCGATGGTCGTCGGGCTGATGCCTGGGATGAGTTTGACGGCGTATGCGGCGTCAACTACTGTAACATGGAATGCGAGTGATATAAATCCCGAAGATCCGAGGGCTGAATCTTTCACCAAAGACGATATTACTTTTGCTCCCGGACTAGCAGATTTCGAGCGTAAATATTTCGATAGAGGCGGAACATTTACGATTGCATCAGGGAAATTCACCAAGATCGAAGTAACTGCCGACTATGTTAGCATCTCCGGCACAGGCTGGTCGGGCGATTTAAGCAAAAAGACTTGGACAGGTGATGCATCATCCAGCGTATTGTATGGTGGTGGCATTTATGATATGGGAGGAGTGTTAAAGATAGTCTTTACGATTGAGACTGCGGATGCAAAGACCAAGGAAACTACGCCCACTACAACTTTTACAGCGACTGGAGCAGATGCCGGAACGCTCTCTGGCGTAACTGCTGGGATGAAGTACAGCCTGGACGGAACGAACTGGACAGATATTTCCA